>JAGXGW010000053.1 GCA_024636555.1 Paracoccaceae bacterium
CTGCTGAGGAAGTTCAGGAACGTGGCGACGCCCTCGTATTCCTCGGCGGGTTGACCGGCCATGACCCACAGCGAGGCACCGCCGATGATGGTGTTCTGCGGCGCACCGTTCACATCTGACCAGTAAGGCAGCGGGCGCACGTCGAATTCAAATTCGGCCTCGGCCTTGATCCCGGCATACCCCGCCGAGCTTTCGGTGAAGAGCGCACATTCGCCGCCCCGGAAATTCGCGCCGCCTTCGTTGCGACGGCCGGTATAGATGAATTTACCGTCCTTCGCCCAATCGCCCATCGTCTGGATGTGTTTGGTCTGCACATCACCGTTGAGCATCAGCTCCGTGTCCAGCCCGCCGAAACCGTTGGCTTGCGACGCGAATGGCACGTTATGATAGGCGCTGAGGTTTTCCAGATGGATCCAGCTTTGCCATGCCGTGACCAGAGGACATTCGTGGCCCGATTGCTTGAGCGTGTCCAGCACATCGCCGACCTGTTCCCATGTGGTCAGTTCGACGTCCGGATCGATCCCGGCACCCGACAGCGCGTCACGGTTGACCCACAGCACCGGCGTCGAGGAATTGAAAGGCAGCGACAGCATCTGGCCGTCATTGGTGGTGTAATACCCTTTGACAGAGCCGATGAACGCATCCGCATCGAAATCTGCGCCGGCATCGGCCATCACCTCGTAGACCGGCTTGATCGCGCCTTCGGCGGCCATCATCGTGGCGGTACCGACTTCGAACACCATCAGGATGTCGGGCTGTTCACCCGCGCGGAAGGCGGCGATGCCGGCGTTCAGCGTTTCGGAATAGTTGCCCTTGTGCGTGGCGTTCACGACATAATCGGACTGCGACGCGTTGAACGTCTCGACCTGTTCGGCGACCAGTTCGCCCAAACGGCCCGTGAAGGCGTGCCAGAATTCCACTTCTGTTTGCGCCATGACCGGTGCTGCCGTGACAATCGCCGCGACGCTGGCCATCAGTTTTCTCATCATCATGTGAATTCACTCCCTGTTTTGCGGTTTTCTGTCAGCCTAGTGTCTGTCACCCCTCAGGCGCAAGGGTCATTAGGCCATCCATCTCGCGTGATGGCACAGGTAAGTGACGGCTACATGACAGCCGGTCACTCTTCCTTCGGCATCGTCTCGATCAGACGGGTTTCCAGCAACTGGCCGCCGCGATACAGGATCGGATAACCCACAGCGGCCACCAGGCTGTTGAATTCCTTGAAGGATCTGGTGGTTTCCAGATGGATATCGCTTGACTCGAAGCTGATTGCCTTGCCTTCGCTGAGGCGGCGCAGGTGTTTCTTGCGGCTGCTGCGCTCCATCTTGGTCATCTCGACTTTTTCCTCGAGCAACAGACGGGCGCTGGCCAGATCGTCCGAGATCAGCACGTTCGACGCGAGGCTCAGATTGTGCAGGATGCGCTCGTGCATCGTCACCAGCTCCGACTGTCCAGCGGTCGAAAGCCTGATGTTGCCGTCGTTCTTTTCCTGCGCCAGAGGCATCAGGGTCCGCACGATGATATCGCCCGCCGATTCGAGCGCGATGGCGTATTCGGTCAGTTCGCGCGCCTCTTTGTAGTCGCTCTTGCGCATCGCTTCGCCCGGCATAGACGCAACATAGCGGCGGATGCCGTCCAGCGCATCATTGAGCGCGCCGTCCTCCGCCCGCAACCTCGCGGCACGGGCGCTGTCATACCTGGCGTACAGGTCCATCACCGGACGCATCATGCCTTCGACGATCTGGCTCATCCGCAGTACCTCGCGGCGCAGCGATGCCAGCGCCAGCGCAGGTGTTTCCAACGCCGCATCGTCCAGTACGCTGCGATGAATGAGCGGCGGCTCGGTTCCCGCCTGTGCCACATCGGGCAGCAACCCTGCCATGGGTCTTTCGAGGAACCGGCAGAGCGGCAGCGCCAGCAGTTGCAGCGCGTTGAACGCGATATGCACGTTCACAAGCGTCTGCCCCGGCCGCGCACTGGACAGATACGGCAGGATATCGATGCTATTGACCAGCACGACGGCGAAGATGGCCCAGCTTCCCCGCAGGGTCAGGTTGGCCATCGGTACTCGTCGCGCCATCGGCGACATGCCACGGCTCAGCCAGACGGGAATGACCGACGATCCCAGATTGGCCCCCAGTACCAGCGACACGCCCGCCTCGACGGGAAATGCCTGCAACCCGACCAGCGTCACGCACATCAGAACCACCGCCAGAGACGAATGCATCACCAGCGCCAATGCGGCACCGACGATAAACGCGGTCAAATAGTCCTGTGCCAGATAGCCTGCGATGGCCGGCAGAAAGGCGCTATCGCGGATCGGATCCATCGTGTCCCTCAGGAACCGCAGGCTGATCAGGATAAAGGCAACGCCCAGAATGATCCGTCCCGCCTGTTTGGCGTTGCGCCCGGTGGATCGGATGAAGGTCAGTCCACCGACCGCAAGCAGCAGCGGCACCAGCCAATCCAACGGAAACGACAGCACCTGGATCAGCAGCGCAGATCCCAGATCAGCCCCCAGTGTCATCGCCAGCCCGGGCGCAAAGGCCAGCGCGCCCGCCCCGGTGAACCCCGCCACCAGCAGCCCGACGGCTGCCGAGCTTTGCAGGATCACCGCCAGCACAAGTCCTGTCGCAGAGGCGCGCACCACATCCGCGCTGCGCGTCATCACCCGCCTGAAAGACGCGCCGAATGTGCGCTCGATCCCGGTGCGGACCATGCGCACCGCATAGAGCAGCAGCATGATCGCCCCGGCGAGATGCACGATGAACCAAAGAATTGTCACGCGGCCCGCGCCTCGCGGGAGCGCGGCATAAGATAGATGTGCATGCGCGCTTCCTTTCCCTGCGGCCGTTTTCAGTCACCCCTTTTGTAACAAATATGAAACAATGGAAAGGCACGTCATGGGGTGAGCAGCGAAGAAGGCATCGGTCAGACCGAGCGTCGCCTATTCCCGCTTGAGCATCAGAAGCGCTACCATGGCCGCAAGGCCGATCCCGGCTGTCAGCCAGATCGCTGACACGCCCCATGCGGTGAGGGCGGCACCAAAGATCAGCGGGGCTGCTGCCTGGAGAATACGGGCCGGGGCGTTAAGCCAGCCGATACGCTGCCCGTAGCCCGCCGCGCCGAACAGGGCGAGCGGCAAGGTGCCTTTCGCGATGGTCAGGATGCCGTTGCCCGCCCCGTGCAGAACCGCAAAGACGTAAGCGGCAGGCCCGCCGAACGTCACCAGCGCCACGGCGGCGACCGGATGCGCGGCGGCGGCCACGCGGCTGGAGACCAGCGGGTGAAAGCGACGCAGCAGGCCGAATTCCAGCACCCGCGCGGCGACTTGCGCCGGTCCGATCAGGGCACCCGCCGCGATGGCCATGGCGGTGCTGGCTCCGGCCTCTTGCAACAAGCCTGGAAGATGCGCGGCCATGGCGGTCGAGTTGAACCACGTTGCTGCGAAGACGAACGCAAGCAGGACGAGCGCCCGGCGCGAGGGCGGGGGGCCGTCTTGGACCGGTGCAACTGGCTTGGCAATGGTTTTGGTGCCTTTCGGCAGGCTGGCGTTTAGGGGCAATGCGACACACAGATGGATCAAGGCCCAGCCAAGGCAGGCTTCGCGCCAGCCCCATGTTGCCAGCATCACACCGGACAGTGGCCAGCCGACTGTGCTTGCAAAGCCCGCGATCAGCGTGATGCCGGTGATCGGGCCGCGCGCGTCCTTGCCGTAGATACCTGCCAGCGTGGCAAACCCGGCTTCATAGAGGCCGATGCCCATGCCCAGCCCGATGATCGCCCAGCCTGCGAACAGGATGGCGGGCGTGGGCGCGATGGCCAGCAGGACAAGGCCTGCCGCAAAGACGACGTTGGACAGCATCAGAATGCCCCGCCCGCCAAAGCCGTCGATCCGCGCCCCGGCCCATGGGCCGACAAGCGCCGAGACCACCATCGCCATGGAAAAGGCACCGAAGACCCAGACAGGGGACAGCCCGAAACTTTGTGCCATCGGCACGGCCAGAACGGCAGGGATGTAATAGCTCGACGCCCAGCTCACGGTCAGGGAAGAGCCAAGGGCGGCCACGATCAAACCGCGCCGCCCCGGTACAAGTTTCGGGATCATAGATTTGTCTTGTGCTGAAGCGGTCCGGCCAAAAAGGAAGCCTCGCCGAATCCGCTCATGCCAGAGTCCAGAGTTGGAACAGCAGCCCCGAAGCAAAGGCACCGCTCAGCGAAAGGCCGATATAGAGCGCAAAGACCTGCGGTTTTGCCAGTGCCCAGACCGCCATCGCCGCCGGGATCGAGGTGACGCCGCCTGCGACAAGGAACGCCATGCCGGCACCGGGTGCCATGCCCTGTTCGATAAGTCCGCCCACCAGAGGCAGCGCCGCGTAACCGTTCAGATAGGCCGGTACACCCACCAGCGTTGCTGTTGCAATCGGCATTAGCCCCTCGCCACCCAGCGCCGCTGTCACGGTCTCTGCGGGGATCCACGCCAGCATCAGGCTTTCGAGGATGAAGGCAAGCGTCAGCCACTTGGCAAGGAACAGCGTTGTGTTCAGCGCCGTCTTGCCGAACTTTGCGCGACGCTCGGCGTCTTGCCAAAAGCGCCAGACGACGGGCTTGGGCGCGCGGATCTTGGAGCCGCCGCAGCCACCGTTGCCGATGCCCTCGCGCAGCGGATCGGCGAAAGCCCCGCCGCGCATCAGCAGGTGCACAACAGAACCGCCAAAAATGCCCAAGCCGATCGCCGCAAAGGTCTTGGCCACCGCAAATTCCAGATCCAGCATGCCCGCCGTCAGCACGAACATCGACGGGTCCATGATCGGGGAGGCCAGCCAGAAGGCCATGACCGCCGACAAGGGCACGCCCATCGCCAGAAGTGCCGCGATCAGCGGGATCACCCCGCAGGAGCAGAACGGCGAGATGCCGCCCGCCAAAGCGCCCAGTCCGATCATCAGCAAGGGCGCACCTGTGAAAGCCTTCGCGATCAGGTTGTCCGCACCGGTGGCATTCGCCCAGGCGGCGATGGCAATGGACAGGATCAGAAACGGAGCCGTTCGCAGTAACGCCCCCGCGGCGAAGCCTGCGCTTTCAACGGCTTGATTGCTGTCGAACACCGCCAATATGGCAAGGATCAGTGCCGAGGCGATCCAGACCCGCTGGTCGCGCCACAACAGGCTCAGCGATGACCGAAGGCCTGATGAAGAAAGGGTCGTGTCAGTCACGTCTAAAGCTCCGGATTTATAGTTGTTTCAAGGCAAAGCGAAAGGCGGTCTGCGTCATGCTGCATCCTCCGCGGCTCGGATGGACACTCCGGCGCAGCATTCCGAGGTCAGGAAACCCAGAACCCGGTGTATCGCTGGATAATCGGCGCGGTTTATGACCTCGCGGCCCTGTTTTTCCTGCACCACAAGGCCCGCATCGACGAGCGTGGACAGGTGATGGGCCAGTGTCGAAGGCGCGAGGCCCAGATGCAGACCGATTTCGCCGACACGCAGGCCTTCAGCCCCGGCCTTCACGAGTGTTCGAAATATCGACAGGCGCGCATCGTGGCCAAGGGCGGCAAGGGCGCGGGCAGGGGGGCTGGTTGTTGTCATGTGATTAATATACCCATAAAACTAGTTTTGTAAAGGGGTTCTTCGCAGGCTTGGGATGAAAAGACCGGCATTGCCGCTGCCGGTCCCTTCGACGATGTAAGGTGGTCAGCATCATCTGCCGATAAGGCCGCCGTCGTTCTTGGTAATGACCACCGTGGCCGAACGTGGGACGGTGCCGTCATAATCGGGGAAGCCGGAGCCATAGTTGCCCGCCGCGAAATCCTCGGCAGAGCCATGCGC
>JAGXGW010000007.1 GCA_024636555.1 Paracoccaceae bacterium
TCAAAACAGTTGACCTGCGTGTGCGCAGGCTTAACAGGGTGACAGGCCAAAGCGAATTCGAGAAGGTTCAACTGGTTTCCTTTATCTCCGATGCTGTCAGAACCAACACACGCCTTGGCTTCAAGAAGTGTGCGAAGATCAAGGCCATGTCCATCCATGGAGCAAAAAACAGGGAGTTTGACCGGGTTATCCTCCTATGGCCGCAATCAGCGACTGGAAGTGATGAACACAAGCGGCGTTTGCTATACAACGCCATGACTCGCGCGAAGAATCATTGCACCGATATTGTTCTTGGGTCGGGGAGGCTAAGTTCCGCTCCCTTCGCCCCATAGCAAATCTGTGTAGCTCGTTCTGCGCAGCTCTAACTGCGGCACCTTAATGGGTGTGTCCTACTTGCCGTGTTGGGTTCGCGGCACACACGTCCTAACGGTAAATTGCGTATCAAGCGGCATCGGGGAATATTGCTTCGAAATGATACCCAAAAGATACCCACGCGGCAGCACGGGTAACTTAAGAGCGTGCATAATCTACCTAATACATTGATATTGTTTTGTAATAGTGGTGCCCGGGGGCGGAATCGAACCACCGACACGAGGATTTTCAATCCACTGCTCTAC
Organism: Paracoccaceae bacterium; assembly: GCA_024636555.1. Classification (GTDB taxonomy): domain Bacteria; phylum Pseudomonadota; class Alphaproteobacteria; order Rhodobacterales; family Rhodobacteraceae; genus Seohaeicola. The sequence goes on from JAGXGW010000007.1 coordinate 618, forward strand.
CCCTGAGCTACCCGGGCACGGGAGAACGCGAGGCGTTCGGGTTCGTGCGTTCTAGGCGAGGCTTGGAGGGCTGTCCAGAGGGTTTGCGTAAAAATCTTTGCCGGAATTCAATGCGGTTTGGGAGGGCTATCCTGCAGGGCCTCTTCAATCGCGTCGATAGCGGCCTCGATATCGTCGGGGTCTTGCGAGGGGACCGCATAACTGCCGCTGAACCAGCGCGCCAGATCGACATCGGCGCAGCGTTTGGAGCAGAACGGGCGATAGGCGGGATCGGGTTTGCGTTTGCAGATCGGGCAGGTCATGCGGTGTCTCCCGCTTCCTCCAGCAACACAGGTAACGCCATCCGCGCGCGCTGGCGTTGCAACTCGTAATGGCCCAGCAGCGTCCAGCCCGCCATCACCGTCTCGATACTATCGGCGCGGAAGGCGGCCTTGATCGCCATCTCGAAAGCGCGGCGGTCCTTTTTCGGCATCGGGGCCAGATCCAGCGTGATCTGCCCGCCCAAACCCCGCAAGCGCAACTGGCGCGGCAGGTCGCGGGCTAGTGCAATATTGACCTTGAGGGCCGCCGCCGGGCTGGTATCCGCGCCGGTGTTCACATCCACGGCCACCAGCGCGCGGGTAGGCTCGATATAGGCGAAGCCGCCGCCGGGCAGGATGACGCGCGGGGTCCGCAGCGCCTCTATCATCTCGAGCACGCCGTGGGAGGCAAAGCTGCCCTCCGCCGTGATGATCTCCGCAGGCTCCACCCAATCGCGCCAAGCCAGCACATGCGGCCCGTCGCCTTCGGTCAGGCATTCTGCCGCGCCTTCGGCATCGGCCAGCACGGCTGTGGCCAGATCAGCCATGGCGGCGATATCCTCGGCAATCTCTTCGGGGGCGGTTGTCTCGCAGCTTGAGCGCAGGATCAGGCCCATCGGGCTGTCACCCATCACCTCGTGGGCGACACCCAGCAGCGTGTCGCGCAGATCGTCATCCTTGATCGACCGGCTGACATTCAGCCCCGGCGCATCAGGCGTGACGATCGCATAGCGGCTTTTGAACAGCACTTTCTGGGTGACCGGCAGGGCCTTGCCCTCTTCGGCATGGCCGGTGACCTGCACCAGCATCGTGTCGCCGGGCGCGATGCCCTTGACCTGCCGCAGAAAGGCGGTGCCGTCGGGTGTGCGCAGGAACAGACCGCCCTGCCCCTTGACGGGCCTGTCCGCGACCGCGCGGTAGATCGCGCCGGGGCGCGGGCCGTCATTGTCGATCAGCAAATCCTCAAGGCGGCCATCGACGATCAGCGCCGCAGCCTCGCGCCCGTTCACATGGTCAAGAATGATCTGGCGACCTTTCATGTCCGGTCCTTCCACAAAGGGTAACCCGCAGCCTGCAACAGGCCCGCGGTTTCAGCAAGCGGCAGACCGACGACGCCGGTGAAGGAGCCGTTGATCCACGGAATGAAGGCCCCTGCCAGCCCTTGGATGCCGTAGCCGCCTGCCTTGCCCTGCCAGTCGGCACTGGCCAGATAGGCGTTCAACTCTTCGTCCGAGAGGCGCTTCATCTGCACCGTTGTCACGACATCGCGTTGCCACACCCTGTCCCCGCGACGCACCGCCACAGCGGTGATCACGCGGTGGCGACGCCCCGAGAGGGCCAGCAGGAACTGTGTCGCCTGCCCCGCATCATCTGGTTTACCCAGAATCCGGCGACCCAGCGCCACGGTAGTGTCGGCGCACAGCACGATATCGTCGCTGTCCGCCTGCACGGCACGGGCCTTTTCAACGGCCATGCGCGCGCAATAGGGGCGCGGCAGTTCCGTCTTGAGCGGAGTCTCGTCAATATCGGGGGCGCGGATATCGTCGGGCAAAATGCCAATCTGCGCCAACAGTTCCCTGCGGCGCGGACTGCCTGATCCGAGTATGAGTTTCACAATGAAAACAGTTACTTGAAGCGGTAATTGATCCGACCCTTGGTCAGATCGTAAGGTGTCATTTCCACCTGAACCTTGTCGCCTGCCAGAACACGGATGCGGTTCTTGCGCATCTTGCCTGCCGTATGTGCGATGATCTCATGGCCATTTTCAAGCTCGACCCGGAACGTCGCATTCGGCAGGAGTTCTTTCACGACACCGGGAAATTCGAGCGTATCTTCCTTGGCCATGGTCTCTCCTTCGTCAATCGCCCCGCCATGCTGCGGGACAGGCGCTTAAATGGTCCCATCTGCGGTGATTTTCAAGGGGAATCTCTAGGCTGCGGGCTTTTGCGTCTTGCGGGCCAGTGAAACCTCCTGCTCGGGCCAGTGCGCCTTGTTCAGGACGTGGCCATCGTCGCGCACCGTGCGCACATTCGCCAGATCGACAGTGGCATAGGTCCAGCCCGGCCGGTCCATCACGCCTTCGGCAATCACACCCGTGGGCGGGAATCCACGATCCGGTGGCCCGAAGATTCCGCCCATCCCGGTGTTCTCCTCAACCGCGAACAGGCGCGGCTCCTTGCCGACGAGAGAGGACATGACGGTGACGCACTGGTTTTCCAGCGCCCGCGCCATCGCGCCGATCCGTACGCGCCAGTAGCCTTCCAGCGCTTCGGTACAACTGGGAATTAGCAGGATCTCGACGCCCTTCTCGGCCATTTCACGCGCCAGCAGGGGAAATTCGCAATCGTAGCAGATCAGGATGCCCATCCGGCCCAGTTCGGTATCGAACACTTTGAGTGGCCCCGCCCCGCCAGTGGCCCCTGCGATGCCCCAGTCGTCGCGCTCGAACCGCGTCATGATTTGTTTGTCCTGCACACCGATCAGGCCCGCAGGGCCGAAGAGGGCGGCGCGGTTCAGGACCGCACCTGCCTCCTGCACCGGCGCGGAGGCTGACAGGATATGCACGCCGAACCGCGCCGCAAGGGACGCGTGCAGGTTGTAGCTGGACCCGACCCGCCCCGCCACCGCCCGAATCGAGCCTTCCAGATCGCCCGCAACCTTCTTTCCGTCCAGCGAGGCCAGTTCCATCGCGCCGTATTCGGGGAACACCAGCAGATCCGCCCCTTCCTGCGCGGCTTCTCCGACCCAAGCGGTCAGTTTCGCCTCATAATCCGACCAGTCGTCGAACCAGTCGAGCGGATAGGCAGCGGTTGCGATCTTCATGACATGACCTCGTTCCGGAATAAGGCGTCCATGATGACGCATCTGCCAAGCGGGTTCAAACCGATAGCTCCCTGCTGAGGCTCGTTCCCGCCGGTCAGAGGGTTTTCATCCAGAATTGCAGGGGCTTGTCCGTCTCTTGCGGCTGGTCCAGATCCTTCCAGCCGAAGCGCGCCAAAACGCCTGTCAGCGGGTGGTAGCCGCGTTTGCGCCAGAACGGATCCAGCGGCGTATAACCAGCGGGGCGCAAAGGGTGATCCTCGGGGCGGATGACGGCACAGAAGGCGGATTTGTCCAGTTGAAGCCCGCGCGCATGATCCTCGCGCAGATCGAAAAAACGGTGCCCGATGCCATGGCCGCGCCAGTCCGGCAGCAGCACCGATTCGGCACAATAGAAAATGCGCGCCAGATCCTCGCCGGTGCCATCGAAGGCGGCAGCGAAATCATCCGCATGATCCTGCATCGGCATGCCCGTCGCGGCCCCCACCAGCCGTGTGCCGTCAAAAGCCCCAACCAGCACGGCGCGCTCATTGGCCTGATAGGCAGCAAGGTAGCCGCGCTCGTAGTCCAGATCCCCGTCGTAGAGATAGGGCCAGTCCCGGAACACCGCGATGCGAAGCCGCGCCACATCGTCGAGCACGGCGTCCAACGCCGCCCCTGTCAATGCGGCGACACGGATCATCGGGAAACCTGCGCCACCCAGTCGGCCAGATTGTAATAGGTGACAACGCGGGTAATTTTGCCGTCACGCAGGCTGAAGAACGACCCCGCCGGCAGGCGGTAGGTCTGGCCATTCGCATCGGGCAGGCCTGCATCGGTTTCCAGATAGGTGCCGTTGACGATGAATTCCGCCGCGGCGCGCGTGCCGTCCGTGTTGGTGAAAATCACCATATCGGTCAGGTTCTCTTTGTAGCAGCGGCTCATATGGTCGCAAAACGTGGCAAAAGCCTGCTTGCCGGTCCGCACATTGCCCTCATTCACATGATGGGCCACATCCTCGGCCAGACAGTCCAGCATTGCGTCGGTATCACCTGCATTGAAGGCTGTGAAATAGCTCCGGATCGTCTCCTGCGCGGTCTGTGTCATGGGCGTCCCTTTCCTGTCCGCGCACAGGATTAGCAGGGCGCTGCGGCCTCTCCAAGTAGCGGGGCGGCGCTTTTTGCACCGCCCGCGACCTGTTGTGCCGCCTGACAGGGCGGCTCAGTCTGTCTGGGTTGGCGGCCCCCAAAGATCGATCAGATGCCCCATGATCTGGTCGCGGGTCTGCCGATAGGCGTTCAGCTTGACCTCGCGGCTTTCGCCCAGCCCTGTCGGGTCCATGATCGGCCAATATTCCACGGTCAGATGATAGATCCGCGTCAGATCCAGCGCGCGGCGCTGGCTGGCGGGTGACAGGGCCACCACCAGATCGAAGGAGGACAGATGCTCGCCCCATTCCTCCAGCTCGTCGAAAGAGCGGCTGCGATGGCGCGACAGTTCCACCCCGATCTCCTGACAGACGGCGATCGCGAAACCGTCGATCTCCATGTCGTTGAAGACACCGACCGACTGGACATAGGTCTCGGCACCATAGAATTTCTTCATGATCCCCTCGGCCATGGGTGATCTGACCGCGTTATGATCACAGCAGAACAGCACCGACTGGGGCAAAGAGACTGGCACGGCGGTCAGCCTCCGAAATGCAGGACACAAACCAGCGTAAACAAACGTCGCGCAGTATCGCCGTCAATCTTGGCTTTACCTTCAAGCCGTTCCTGCAAAATCCGCGCGCCCTCGTTGTGGATGCCACGCCGCGCCATGTCGATAGTCTCGATCTGGCTGGGCGGCATGTTCTTGACGGCGTCGAAATAGCTCTCGCAGATCGCCCAGTAATCCTTGACCACCTGACGGAACGGGCTGAGCGACAGATGGAATTCCGCCGCTTTCTCGCCCTTTTCGGTCTGGATATCGAACACCAGCCGCTTTTCGCGGATCGCCAGCCCCACGCGGTAGGGGCCGGGTGGCGCGATACGGTCATCGCGAGCGGGCAGTTCAAAGGAGTTCTCTTCCAGCAGGTCGAACATGGCGACCTTGCGTTCCTGCTCGATCTCCGGCGTGGGCGGGGGCAGGTTGGAATCATCCAGTACGATGTTGCAGATGCGTGTCATAGGCAGGGTCCTCGCGGCGCTGCTTCTGCCTAACGCAGGCTTTGGCGTCGCACAATCCGTCTTTTGCGAAAAATGCTGCGCCGCAGCATTGAGGCGACAGTCAGGCAGATATCCGCTCGGACGGCCCGCGCCTAGTCGTTGAGCCGGTTCAGTCGTGCCCGCACGCTCAGCCCGTGCGCCTGAAGGCTTTCCGAAATCGCCAGCGTTTCCGCCGCAGGGCCAATGGCGCGCAGCGATGCAGGCGTCATCTTCGCCAGTGTGGTGCGCTTGACGAAATCCATTACCGACAAACCGCTCGAGAATCGCGCCGAACGGGCCGTGGGCAGCACATGGTTCGGCCCGCCCACGTAATCGCCAATCGCCTCCGGCGTCCATGCGCCGAGGAAAATCGCCCCGGCATGAGTGATCTTCGCGGACAAGGCATCAGGGTCGGCCACGCAAAGCTCCAGATGCTCCGGTGCCATCCGGTTCGACAAGGCCGCCGCCATGTCGAGATCGGGCACCGTGATGATCGCGCCGTAATCGCGCCAGCTTGGCCCCGCAATCGCGCGCCGCTCCAGCGTTTGCAGATGACGCTCCACCGCCGCCGCCACAGCCTTTGCCATGACAGGACTGTCGGTGATGAGGATGCTTTGCGCGCTCTCGTCGTGCTCGGCCTGAGACAGCAGGTCCAGCGCGATCCAGTCGGGATCGTTATCGGCGTCCGCGATCACCAGTATCTCCGACGGTCCCGCGATCATGTCGATGCCCACCTTGCCGAACACCCGCCGCTTGGCCGCCGCGACATACGCGTTGCCCGGTCCCGTGATCTTGTCCACGGGCGCGATCGTCTCGGTGCCATAAGCCAAAGCTGCCACCGCCTGCGCGCCGCCGATCCGGTAGATCTCGTCCACCCCCGCAATCCGTGCGGCCAGCAGCACCAGCGGGTTGGCAATACCATCCGGTGTCGGCACCACGATCGCTAGCCGCTCCACCCCGGCCACCTTGGCGGGGATCGCATTCATCAGCACCGAGGACGGATAGGAGGCCAGCCCTCCCGGCACATAAAGCCCCGCCGCCGACACCGGCGTCCAGCGCCAGCCCAGCATCGCGCCGTCTTCATCGGTCCAGCTATGATCCTGCGGCATCTGGCGCGCGTGGTAATCGCGGATACGCTCCGCCGCCAGTTCAAGCGCCGCGCGCTCGTGTTCCGGCACCTGCGCCACCAGCGCGTCGATCTCGTTTTGCGAGAACCGCAGCTTCTCCGGCGTCAGTTCCAGCCGGTCGAACCGCGCTGTCAGTTCGATCACGGCTCTGTCGCCGCGCGCGCGCACATCCGCGATGATGCCTGCCACCACATCATCCACATCCACGCTATCCTCGCGCTTGGCCCCCATCAGGGTGGCAAAGGCGGTTTCGAAATCGGGGTCTGTGGCATTCAGGAATACGGGCATGGTCCCTCCGGGTCTGGAGCGGGACATAGCTTTGCGCGCCGCGTGGCTCAAGCCCTGTCAGCGCAATTCCGTGGCGCCGCTTCTTCTTGCCCGAAATATCCCCGCCGAGGCGCAGGGTACGGCACCACTCCCCGGTCTCAGATATCGTGCTCAGGCACCTTGCGCGACGGGGCCAGATAGGGCCGCGTGACATCCTTGAGCGTGACTTCCAGCGCCTCGACCGTCAGACGGATCGCGCCGTCGCCGGCCAGCACCAGATGCAACGCGCCTGATGCGTCCTCACCGGGATGCCAGTCCAGCGACAATAAGGACAGCACCAGATCGGGGTCGCGCCGGTCGATCCCGTTGGAGGCGACGCCCAGCACCTGATCGACCACCAGCAGGCTTTGCACCCGCTCGACCGGACGGTTTCGCTTGCGGGCCGCTTCCACATCCTCCCAGCGGAAGCGGTTGAGCAGCAGGCCGAAACGGCGCTGTTCGGGCCGCCATGTCATCGCATCGGCAGGAAAAACCGCGTCCTGCGTCAGGGCCGAGATGATCTTGAGATCATCGGCCTCCCACGCGCCGAGGTTCAGCGGTGTCTCGCGTCCATCCTCAAAGCGGGCGTCGGTCATTGGCCCGAAATCCTTTCGATCTTCGCACCGACTGCGCGCAGTTTTTCCTCGACCCGCTCATAGCCGCGATCCAGATGGTAGACGCGGTTCACGATCGTCTCGCCCTCCGCAGCCAGCCCCGCAAGGATCAGCGAGACGCTCGCGCGCAGGTCCGTCGCCATGACGGGCGCGCCTTTCAGCCGCTCGACGCCGGTGACAGTGGCTGTGCCGCCGTGCACGTCGATCTTCGCCCCCATCCGCATCAGCTCAGGCGCATGCATGAACCGGTTTTCGAAAATCTTCTCTTCCAGCACCGACACACCCTCGGCCGTGCAAAGCAGTGCCATCATCTGCGCCTGCAAATCGGTAGGAAAGCCGGGGAACGGCTCGGTCATGACATCCACGGCGCGGACGCGGCCATTTCCGCGCGTCACCTTCAGCCCCAACGCCGTCTGCTCCACATTGATCCCGGCGGCATCCAGTTTTTCGCAGAACGCAGCCAGCAGCTCGATCCGGCCGCCCAGCAGTTCCACCTCGCCGCCGCAGATCGCGGGGGCCAGCATATAGGTGCCCAGTTCGATCCGGTCGGTGACCACAGGATGGGTGGCCCCGTTCAATCGGTCCACGCCCTGGATGGTGATCGTGGACGTGCCCTCGCCCTCGATCTGCGCGCCCATCTTGCGCAGGCAACGCGCCAGATCGACGATCTCCGGCTCGCGCGCGGCGTTTTTCAGCACCGTTGTGCCTTTGGCCAACGTTGCCGCCATCAGCGCGTTCTCTGTTGCCCCAACCGAGACGAAGGGGAAATCCACGATCCCGCCCTTCAGCCCGCCGGGCGCTTTCGCATGGACATAACCCTCGCGCAGGTCAAGCTCCGCCCCCATCGCCTCCAGTGCCTTGAGGTGCAGATCCACGGGCCGCGCGCCGATCGCGCAACCGCCCGGCAAGGACACAACCGCATGCCCGTCCCGCGCCAGCATCGGCCCCAGCACAAGGATCGAGGCGCGCATCTTGCGCACGATGTCATAATCGGCGGTGTGGTTGTGGATGTTGTGGCTCGACATCGACAGCACCTTGCCATCCTGCATCGAGGTCACTTCGGCCCCGAGCGAGCGGAGCAGTTCGGTCATCGTGCGGATATCGGACAGGCGAGGCGCGTTGGTGAGTGTCAGCGGCTCCTCTGACAGCAACGTGGCCGGCATCAGTGTGAGACAGGCATTCTTGGCCCCGGCAATCGGAATCTGCCCTTTCAGCGGGCCATTGCCCGTTACGATGATCGAATCCATTGCCTGCCCTTTGCTTCGTTTCTTCGGATTAATTCATGTCTCTTCGGTGTCCCGCGCAGAGCGGTCATCGTCATCCGTCGATAACGGCTGATCCATCCGCGCGCGGGTCTGCGCCTTGCGCTTTGCCATATTGGCCTTGAGCGCGGCTTTCAACCGCTCTTCGCGGGTCTGCGCCTTGCGGGGCGGGGTCTTGCCGGGGTTTTTCTGGTCCATCCTCTCTCCCTACAGCACGCCGCAAAATGCGTCCAGATTGCGCTTGCACCCTTTGGGATTTGCCGCTAATCACCCGCCGACGGTCCGCGGCCCCAAACCGCGCACCACCGGATGCTGTGGTAGCTCAGTGGCAGAGCACTCCCTTGGTAAGGGAGAGGTCGAGAGTTCAATCCTCTCTCACAGCACCATCAAAAACCAATATTCGATTTAAAAACAAACGAGTAGATGATCTGAGAGGCTTTCAATCCCCCTCAGAATCCACCTTCGGATGATGGAGGGCCAAGCGTGAGCCGCCTCAAAGGCGGCAGCAAATTGTCGGTCTACATTTGATAGTGATGGAGCGGATTGACCCAACTTACCTAACTATTGGGTCAAGAACTGAACCGCTGGAAGAACCGGATAGGCGGGCGTACAGGCCAAGTGCCTCTTTTTCCGTCAATGAAGATATGCAATCGGCAGCGAACCGTACGTTGTCACCTTCCGCCAGTTCCCACATGTATCGGAAGCGATGTGGGATAAACTCAGGGACTTTGTCTGCATTGCATGCCGCGATGATCGTTGAGTACAAAAACTCGATTACTTTACCATATCCGTGCTGTTGCGCAGCGAGCGCGGGACTGCCTATAACATAGTCTCGAGTTATCTGCTTGAGAAGCTTTACCTCTTCAAGCATCGATTGTTCGATTTGAAGCCCTGTGTCACTTTCAGCGAGTTTTGCAGCTTTGACGTAGCGCCCGATAAGCTGAGAGGTGAAGCTTCTCAGCATCTGCCGTTGCTCACGCTCTCCGTTATACGGCGCGGTGAAAAGAGGGGCCAAGGGCGCTAACAGCGTCAAGATGCGCTCTAATGCCGCCTCCAACTTCTCGCCAGCATCGCGAGGTGAATCATACCACCCCTTTTCAGCTTCTTGTAGGATCAGTTTTTGTCGGTCCCTGTCGTTAAGTATTTCATTCCAAGGTATGGCTCGGCATCTGTGAAAATCTTCCAAGTCGTGAACGGAATAAGCTATGTCATCCGCCCAATCCATCAGATGCGCTTCTGTTGTCTGATGTTCATGCGTATGAAATTCCCGCGCAAACTCAAACTCTTTCTTTTCACTCGCATAGACAGACCATTTTTTGCTTTTCTTGTCGATGCTCCGGTCTCGCACCCAAGGATACTTAAGGCACGCTGCGAGGGTTGCGCGTGTCAGATCCAACCCGTTGGCCTGTGCGAACCTCACACTGAGCTTCGTTATTACACGGAACGACTGCGCATTTCCCTCAAAGCCTTCGCCGCCTCTACCGTCGGCACGCATTAA
>JAGXGW010000054.1 GCA_024636555.1 Paracoccaceae bacterium
GTCCTTCTTGGCGTCCAGGCTCGCGTAACGGTCGGAAAGATCGAAGAAACCCATCTGCGCCATCGCTGCATCCCCTGTGCCGGATCATAATCTCAACGATACCCCAGCACCTCGTTCCAGGCAATTTTTAGAGGTGCCCTTTAGCTGCTTCGCCCAGGCCCTGCGAAAAAAAGTCTTGCCGCGACCGAACCCGGCCTCGATAGAGATGACTTTTTCCGTGTCAATCGACTGAACGAGGTTCGTGAAGGCATGGCCTATCGCTCCGTAACCCAGTCTATCGTTTTCCCAAGCGTCTTCCGGAGTTGATACTAAATCAGTCAAAGCGAATTTCCTCTATAATAAGCAAATCACAAAAGGGAGCGAATGAAGTTTTATAAGCTGTTGAGCCGTGGAAGAGAAGAGTGAACCCATCTTTCTGTAGGCGCGCTGGTCCCGCGAAAGAGGTAGGTATTGAAAGGTAAGTGCTGCAAAGCGGCCATTTGAGGTGATTTGGACGAAGGTCGGCTCAGGGCCGGGCACGTCACGAAGGATGATTACGGTTTGCAAGTTGGCGGTTTCAAACATCAAGTGCAACGGCTGATTTGAAGGCCGCGAGTTCTTCGGCCATGGCTTCTGCGGGTGTTCTCCATCCGAGGGTTTTTCTGGCTTCTTCGCGGATTGTGTGGGTTGGCGGGTCGCGGTTCAGGTCGCGACCACACGAGATGTTGTGTCGTAGGGTGATGCGGGGAGGTGCTTGAGCCGGCCGGCGACGAGGTAGGCCATGTTGATGAAATTTTGTGTCGTGCGATAGCCGCGGGCGCGGGCCTTGGCCGCCTGGATCAGGCCGTTGATGGCTTCGACACCGCCATTGGTCAGCTGGCTGTCAAACCCGTTCAGGATTCCGTCCCAATGCGCCCCAAGTGTTCTGGCGAGCTTGCGGAACGGTGCCAGGCGGGATCGCTTCGCCCATGCGAGCCACGCGGTCAGCAGTTCCGCCGCCTCGACCTTGCTGTCGGCCTGGGCGAAGATATCGCGCAACTCTTCCTTCATCCGGAACGCCCGCGCGGTCTTGAGCTTGCGGCGCGACAGGTCGTGGTGCTGCGCTATCTGCGTCTTCGTCCAGTGATGCTTGTCCTTCAGCCACATCCAGCGCGACCGCTTGAGGGCAGGTTCCGTGCGCACTTCGGCGCGCCGGACCTCTTCCAGCGCCTCATTGGCGAGCTTCACGACGTGGAAGCGATCGAAGGTGATCGCCGCCTCGGGCAGATGCCTGGCCACCCCCGCGATGTAGGACCGGCTCATGTCGATGCAGGCGGCAGTGATGTGACCAGCCTCACCGCCATGCGCCTCGAGATCCTCGACGAAGCTGGCCACGGTGCCCTGGTCGCGCCCCTCGCAGGCAAAGAGCAAACGCCGGGCCTCGAGATCATGAACAAGGGTGATGTAGGCGTGCCCGCGCCGCGCCGCGGTCTCGTCGATCCCGACGGCGGTGACAGCATTGAAATCCTCCTCGGCCCGTGCGGCCTCGACGTAATGCGTCACGACGCGCCAGATGCGGTCGTCGCCCACGTCCAACAGCTCGGCCACGGCCTTCACCGGCATCGCGCGCACCAGCGCGATCACGAAGGCATCGAAAAGCTGCGTGAAGCCCGAGCCGCTGCGCGCCCATGGCACCGTCACCTGCCGGGTCTTGCCGCACTGGCCGCAGGCGACCCGCGGGACGGCGGCATAGATGATGGCCTTGTGCTCGAAGAACCGCAGGTGTTCCCAGCTGCGCCGCCGCGTGTCGTGGACCGGCTGGTTCGCAGCGCCGCATGAGGGGCACGCGAAGCGGCTACCGGCCTTGAACGCGACCTCGAAATCGATCTGCTTCATGGCCGCGTCAAACGCCACATCATCGACATACCACGGCGCCTCCAGTCCAAGCGCCATCGTGAAAAGGCTCGTCTCCGGCTCCATTCCGCCCTCCATCTTTCAGAACGGCCGAAGGCTACTCAAGAACCACGTGCAGGCCAACATCGCCCGGCGCGTCCGCCGCTGCGATGGTTGAGGTCTACGCGCCGGACGCGCCTAACGGACGCACAAAATGTAGGGCCCGCTCAAGCCTCGGTGAGCCCGGCAACCCACACAGATCAAGAAGGGACCGTTTTTCTCGGGCGGTTGTTCATCAGTGCTGCGACATCGTTGAGCCATGTCTGGCTGGCATCTCTCAGGTCAGTTCCCTTTGGCATGAACTGACGCAGCAGGCCGTTGGTGTTCTCGTTGCTGCCGCGTTGCCAGGGCGCATGCGGGTCGCAAAACCAGATGTCGATCTTCAGGCGGCGCGCCAGTTCCGGGTGGCAGGCCATCTCGGAACCGCGGTCATAGGTCATGCTTTTTCGCAGCGCGGCGGGCAGGCGCTTCATCTGGCGGGTGAAGCTGTCGAGAACCGCCTCTGCCCCGTTTCCGTTCATTTTGCAGAGAACGACGAAGCGGGTCTTACGCTCGACCAGTGTTCCCACCGATGAGCGGTTGAAAGCGCCCTTGATGAGGTCGCCCTCCCAGTGGCCTGGCACCAGTCGCGCCTCGATGTCCTCGGGACGATTGATAATACGCAATGTTTCCGGGACCATGGCGCTACCTGCCTGCGTGGTGCGTTTGAGCCCACGCGCGGGCTTCGCTTGCCGCAACGCCTCGATCATCGCCGCCTTCAGCCCGCCGCGTGGCTGGGCGTAGATCGCAGCATAGATGGTTTCATGGCTCACACGGGCCGAAGGATCAACAGGCTTCATGAGCCGCAGTCTGTGCGCAATCTGCTCGGGTGACCAGCGGCGATGAATGAGCTGATCGCGAACGAACCGATGCATCTCGCCGCCCTCGATCAGCTTTCGCTGGCGGCGGCATCGCGTGCGGCGGACATCATAGACAAGCCGCGCCGCTTGCGGGCAATAGCTGCCGTCTTCCTGCCGACCCCGCGCCAGCTCGCGGCAGATCGTGCTCGCCGGACGGCACAGAAGCTCTCCGATCACCCGTTGGGTGCTGCCTCGATTATGCTCGGCGAATATCACGCCACGTTCCTCGCTGCTGAGGTGCTTGCTTCGTCTGTCCATCGCAACATCCTATGCCCCCTGGGCTCCGAGTGTTGCACTTGAAACTTGAGACTAAGGTTTGCACCATCCGTTTCCTGCGCAAAGCCGCCGCTCGAGTAAGCGATGGCGCGCCCCTGCTGTGTGTGGGGGATCCTGCACCCGCATCCCCACCGCACCGCCTGAGGACCTCCCCTCCGGCACGAAGCTCTGACCGCCGACATCGCCATCCAGCCTTGCCCGAAATCACGACGCTTCCCCTCAAGGCAGCACGCTGATGCGGTCATTCTGCCATCCCGCAACGAGCTCGCGCAGTGCCGCAGGCTCGATCACCTCGACCGTGTCGCCCCACTTGTAGAGATGCCAGGCCATCTCGACCAGCCCGCTTGCCTCGAAGGAGACGATCAGCCCGCCATCCTCCTGCTCGACCATCTCCTGGTTCGGGTGGAATGCGAACTCGCGCGCGGTGGCCGCAGCGGCCGGGCTGAATCGCCACACAACCCGGGAAACGTCTGCGTCCGAGTGGAACGACCCGAAGGATTGCGCGGCGTAGGCCTCCAAGTCGAAATCCTTGTCCTTCTCGAACCACTCCAGGGTGATCTCCGCTCTCGCAATGCGGTCCAGACGGAAGCGGCGCAGGCCCGTCTCTTTGGCGGGATCGCGCCCGATCAGGTAATGCCGAGTGCCGAGCGGCATCCCATAGGGTTCGATGAGACGCTGGCGCGGCGCGGCATCCTGGGCGCCCTGATACCAGATGATCATCCGATACGGCCCTTTCAGCGCCGCGGCGATGATGCTCATGACGGCGGGCGAGGTTTTCACCTTGGGGCCGGGACGGCAGGCATAGCCCTTTGCCTCAAGGATCGCCTCGGCATCCGCCTCCGCCCGTCGCGCGTGAGACGAGGGCAGCGTCGCTAGCAGACGGTCGCGCAAGGCTTGCAACGCCTCTGCTTCCGAATTCGCGCCTTCCCGCTCCGCCCGCCTGATGCCCATCTCGAGCGCGACCAGCTCGCGGTCGTATATTCCCTGCATGCCGATCATGGACGTATCGCGCAGCTTCCACCATCGCCGCCGGTCGCTGTCGACATCATGGTCATTGCTCGGGAACACCTCCTTCAGGGCATAGACCATGCGCTGGGCCGTGCGCTCGTTCACGTCGAACGCTTTTCCCGTTTCCTTCACCGTGACACCCTGATGGCGCGACGCTGACATGCGCGCGAGCTTCAGCAGATCCTGCGCCTTCTGCAATGAACTGGCGGTCTCCTTCTATTCTCCATATTTTTGTCACTACTCCTTAAGTATGCCTTATAGCGGAATGATTCGTCTTTGGGTTGTTAACTGATCAGGGATTTTGTGGGCGCCGCGAACCGCGTCGTCGCAATGGCATACCCCCGGTCAATCTCCTGCCTGCAGACGGCTTTTTCCTCGCATCAGCCGCTAGCGTCGTTCCACCTGCTTGAGGTGGCATGCCGCATACACTCAGAATGAAAATTGGAGTCAGAATGGCACTACCACCGAGAGCATTTTTCACCCTGCACGAAACCGCGTCCCGGTGGGGCTGCACAATTGCCGATATCGCGGGATGGGCCAGCGAGAGCAAGTTTGACATCGTCACCGGCATCCCCCTCGCCGTGTGCGACTCGGAGAAGGTGTCTGGCAAGATCATCCTCTCGCCCATGGATATGCTGCCCCTCTTCCGCCGCAGCGGGACCGGCCCCACCGCCATCAAGCTCTTGCGGGTGAAACCCGAGCATGAGCGCGACTGGGCCTATATCACCGACCCGGCGGAGGGCGTCGAAATCTCGATCGCGGATCTCTTGATCAGCGGCCAGGATGTGCTGCGGTTCGAGGACGACTACGACCTGCTGCGCCGCATCGGTGGTGGCACCGGGTCGCTCTCCCCTTATGATTGGGAGGGTATGTACGTGACCATGATCAAGCGCATTCACGAACAGGGCCTGCCCGCGACACAGGCGGAGCTGATCGGGGAGCTGCAGGAGTGGTTTGCCGATGTGGCCGAGAACGGCGAGGTTCCGGACGAGAGCACCATCCGCCGGCGGTTGCGCCCGTTCTGGCGTGCGCTGCGCGGCGCAACCTGAACAGGCCAACCATCTCAGGCGCGTTTTGCATCCGCATCCACATCAGTATCGGCATTGTGCACGATCTTCGGTCGTGGCCGGAGCATACCGGCCACGGCATCCACTCCGGCGCGCAGGGGCGAGTCCATCAGATGCGCATAGCGCAGGGTCGTCTGCATCTGGCTGTGACCGAGAAGCTTGCCGATCATCTCGAGCGACGCCCCACCGCTGACCAGCAGCGACGCGAATGTGTGGCGCAGGTCATGGATGCGCACATCGGGCAGGTCTGCCTCGCGCTGGGCCATTTTCCAGAACCGGCGGATTTCCTTGACGGGCTGGCCCGGCACATCGCCCGGGAAAATCCATGGGGTCCCTTTGGGCACCACGAGCGCGCGCTGGCGCACGATGGCCGCAACATCGGCGGAGATCGGAACCCGGTGGATCTTGCGCTGCTTGGTGGTCGCCGCCGGTTTTGACCAGATGCCGAGTTCGAGGTTGAACTGCTCGAACCGCGCCTGACGCACCTCACCCACGCGGGCGCCGGTCAGCATGCAGATCCGGATGATGCCTGCAGCGCGCTGGTCCTCGGCCGCGTCCAGCACCTCGGCCAGCCTGCCGATCTCCTCGTGCGACAGGAAGCGTTCGCGCGCGGTCTCGACACGTTTCTTGAAGCCTGCAGCCGGATTGTCCGTGCGCCAGCCCCACTGAATGGCGAGGTTGAACATCTTGCGCAGCACCTCTCCCACGCGATTGGCACGCACCGGCGTGGGCTTTGCGCCCTGCAGCTTGCGCGCGCGGTTGTTGGGCTTTGCCTTCGAGGGGCGCGCCCGCCCCTGCGCGATCATGTTGAGCAGCTTGGCCACGTCATGCGGGGTGATCTCTGTCACCAGCTCGTTGGCCCAATGCGGCGCCACCAGCTTGGTCAGCATCGCGCGCTGGTCGGAAGCGTTGACCGGGGACAGATGCGGGACATGCTCGGCCAGATAGCGGTCGATCATGTCCTTGAATCTCGGGGCGTCCCGCAACTCGCCGCGTTCGCCCAGCGGATCGCAGCCCTCGTCGATCTGGCGGCGCAGCTCGCGCGCCCGCTCGCGCGCCGCCGTCACGCTCCATTCCGGCCAGCGCCCGATGGCCATGCGGCGCTGACGCCCTGCAAAACGGTAATCCAGCACGAAGGATCGCGCGCCCGAGCGCAGGATGCGTATGGACAGCCCCCGGATCTCGGTGTCGAAGACCTGGTAGTCCCGATCCTCTTCCGGGATCTGCTCGCGCACCGTTTTGTCGTTCAATCGCAATCGTTTGACCATCGTCACGCCTCCAGCTGCGCCTGACACAGGCGTAGATGCGCAGGCTTATCAAGCGAAGCATGCGAGCCGGACCGGCACCTAGGCGGTGACCGGCGGTGATGCGCCAAAAGGCTGCCGGTCATTGATTTCATGGGAGAAATCGAAGGTAAGCGTGGATCGCGCGGCGTGAAGCCGGGGCGGAATCGGTGCACTGGATCGCCGCGGAGCCGGTGTCAGGGCGAATTATGCAGACGGACTCGCTGCCGAATCTGTAAATTTCGTTTGAAATCAATGACCGGCAAGGGTCCGGACCCCTTGCCGGTTGGCTCAATGCGCGCGGATACCTGCCAATGTCCGCAAAACACGGCGAAATCCTGTAAATCAGCCACGCGACGCCGCCTGTGGTGGTCCGCGGCGCCACCTGCGAGGCGCGTCCGCTGCTGCGCGCGATTTGCATCGCGGCCCCAATTCCCCGGAAAGTCCAACGATATCAATGACCGGCAAGGTCCGGGCGCATCACCGCCGGTCACTGCCTTCCCGCCACCCCTGCGGCTCTGCGTTTCTGAAGCCCTGACCTCCGCCCATGCCGGGCGATGAACAGGAGAGACCAAATGACAGAAACAGCAACGTCCCCCAGAACCGGCAAACCCCGCTTGCTGAGCGGCTGGATCAGCCGCCTCGATCTTGCTCTGGAGCTCGGGGTCACAGTCGAAACACTGCATCGCTGGGAAAAGCTGCGGTTCGGGCCGCCCTGCGTGCGGGCCGGGCGGAAGATCTATTACCGCCGCGATGCGGTGCAGGACTGGCTCATGCAACAGGAAGCGCCCGCTCCCCGGCGCCAGGGGGCACGCCGATGAATATCCCCCTGCCCTTCCGCAAGAATAGCCGCCGCGACGAGGCCCGTCAGGACTGGATTGACGAGCGGCTGCGCGAAGCCCGCATCGTGGTCGCCGACGTGGTCCATCATTCCGATCACCTGGTGCGCCTGGCCTGCAACGTGCTGGTTCGGCACGGCGAGACACCCTCTGAGCGCGAGGATGCCCGGATCCTGCTTGTCGTGCTCGATGGCAAATCGCCAGGGCGCGTTGATCGCGCCCGGCCCGATCGGGAGGGCGGGCAATGACGCGGCGCGGCACACCCGAGGCGGACTTGCAGCGCGCTGTCGTCACCGCCCTGCGCTTTGCGCTGCCGAAATCCGCCATCATCCATCACTGCGCCAACGAGGTGACCGAGCCGGGTCCGCGCGGGGCGAAGCGGCAAGCGATCCTGGTCGGCATGGGCGTGCATCCCGGCTTTGCCGATCTGATGGTGCTGTCAGAAGGGCGGCTACTGTTTCTCGAGCTGAAGGCGCCCAAGGGCAGGCTCCGCCCCGCGCAGGAGGCGTTTCGCGATGACGTAAAGGCGCAGGGCTTTGGCAGGACGCTGGTGCGCTCGCTTGATGACGCGCTGGGCGCGCTCGCCGATCACGGGTTCACGACCCGCGTCGTGCCACAGACTGATGCCCAGCGCGCGACAGCCCGTCCAGCGCGGAGGGCAGCCCCATGAGCCATGCCGCCACCAACTGGGCCATCCAGCAGCGGGGCTTGAAGCCCACCACCAAGATCGTGCTCTGGCATCTCTGCGATCGCTTCAACCCGGATTACGGGTGTTTCCCCTCGCAGGACCGGTTGGCCCATGATTGCGAGATCGGCCGCGCAACGCTGAATCGTCATCTCGACGATCTCGAAACCCGCGGCCTCATTCGGCGCATCCGCAATGTCGATGCCAGGACCGGGCGGCAGCGCCCGACGCGCTACCTTCTCGGCTTCGAGCCGGACTTCACACCGCCCGGATCCGGGGGGCCGGACCCCGCTCCGGGTGCGCCGTTTGATCCGAGCGCGCTCGAAACCCCGTGTCCCAATTTGAGACACGGGACACCACCGGAAAAAGCGCATTCTTGCAATAACTTGCCGCCTGAATCGCCCCCGCGCGCGTGTCTCGAAACGGGACACGGGTCCGTGTCTCATTTTGGGACAAGCCCGTGTCTCAAAAATGGCGATTCCCGTGTCTCATTTTGGGACACTAACCTTGTAAGGGAACCTTTAAGGGAACCAGTAAAGGAGGAGGAGGACGCGCGAGCGCGCGATTTCGATTTTGATCGGTTCTTTGCAGAGCTGCTCAGCGCGCTGGGCTTTGCTGCCAACGTCGCGCTGCCCGCCTGGTGGCAGGGCTGGCCAGCCCGGGAGCACGTCCGGCGCTGGCGCGACGATCTCGGGCTCGGCGCAGAGGCGATCCTCGCCGTGGCCGCGGGAACGCGCCACGACCACCCTGACCCACCGGACGGGCCCAAGGCGCTCGATCGTGCCATGCAGCGCGCAGCAGGGCGCCAGGCGCAGCGAGGGTCAGGTTCTCAAAAGGGTGGAGGGCGCACAGGAGGGCGCGGGAAGCGCCGCAAGGTCCCGTCAGGACCACCGCCCAGCGCGGACGAGGTGGCGGCGTTCTACGCCGAGATGGTGAACTCCGACCAGTTCCTGCCGGCCAACATGATCAGCAACGCCATGCGCGACGCCATGCTGGCCCGCGGGTTGGTCACGGCGGACCGGCTGCGAGCGCGGGGTGTGCTATGAGCAGGTTCGACCGCAGGCTGTCTGGAACGCCGGCACAGCGCGGCGCGCGCGGCAAGGCGAAGGGGGCCATGAGCGTGCAGAAGGCGCTGGAATGGGCCTTCGGGGTCGAGAAGGCGCAGCTGGAACTGCCGGAGCCGTCCGACCCCGAGCGCGCGCATCGCTCTGGCTTTGGCCTGGAATACGTGCTGATGCAGCGCGCCGCGCTGGGCTGCAACGTCGATGGCGGGCAGCACAAGATGGGCGACTACACACACCCGGATGCCGAGGTGATCGCCGCCACGGTCGCGGGCCTGCCCGACAGCCTCGGCGGCAAGCGCATGGCGATCCGAGTGACCGAGCTGGCCCGCGCCGGGCTCACCCCGGACTGGATGCCCGGCGCCAAGCCGCGCTGCGTGCCGGTGGAGTTGAAGCGCAACAAGCATGGCGACCGGGCGAAAACTGTCGTTGTGGGGACCGAGCGCATACGTGTCCGGGGCCCAACGCCCCGCGGCAAATGGAAGACCGTCGAGATCCTTGCCTGCCCGGTGACCTTTTCCCCGCATCCCGAGCAGATCGACTCCGCCCGAAATGCGTATGACGACTGGTGGCAGGCGCTGGGCTGGGTGCGCGACGGGGTGATCGCGGGTGGGATGCTGCGGGAGGTCGAGGTGATGGGAGTGATGCCGAAAGTGAAGCCGTGGGAGCCGAGGTGAGCAACTTCAGTTTGCATGGGATCTAGACTTTCGCTGCACCAGACACGAACAGCAGCTATGCGCCTCGGGTTCCGCGAACTGATCGAAGTTGAACCACCGCCAAGGCTCACGTCGACTCGAACCACGCCACTAAATTAACCGCGGTACATGTCCATCCATGGAGGCAAGGCATTGAGCATTCGACGAGTTGCGGGCGGTTAAATGGTTGTCATAATCAGCGAGCCCCAGCAGGGCTTGCACGATCTGTGCTATCAAGGGCACTGTGTTCTTAGAATGTTCGATGAGGAATCGCCCGTGACCGCACCGCTCGCCCTACAGCCCGCTTTTATTGGATTCTGTCCCGTGACCGAAGCCGTCGAGAAGCTTGCAACCGAAGGCGGGATCGAAGAGCGCGGCGCGATCTACACTAAGCGCGAAGTCGTCGATTTTATCCTTGATCTGACGGGCTACACCGCCGATGCGCGGCTCGCAGACTACCGCCTTCTTGAGCCGTCTTTCGGCGACGGTGATTTCCTTCTGCCAGCTATCGACCGCCTTCTGGAATCCGCCTCGCGCGATAGTGCGTTGACCTATGACGGGCTAGCCCCTGCGATCCGCGCCATTGAACTGCATCGCGCGACTTTCGAAGGGACGCGCAAGCTTGTTGCCGAGCGGCTTCGAAAGGCAGGATTGTCGCACGAAGATGTGGAGCGGCTATGCAATGCTTGGCTCTCTCAAGGCGACTTCCTTTTGGCGGAATTTGAGCTCGTCTTTACCCATGTCGTCGGCAATCCGCCCTACCTGCGGCAGGAAGCCATTCCCGATATTCTGATGGCCGAATACCGCGCGCGATACAGAACAATCTACGACCGCGCCGATATCTATGTTCCGTTTATCGAACGCTCACTGGCGCTATTGGGGCAGGACGGAAAGCTGAGCTTCATTTGCGCCGACCGCTGGATGAAGAACAAATATGGCAAGAAGCTCCGCGAGCTTGTTAGCAAGAATTATGCACTCACGACATACGTGGATATGTACGGCGTCGATGCCTTCCATACGGAAGTCAGTGCCTATCCCGCGATAACCGTCATCGAGAAAGCACAGGGCGATAAGACCCGAGTCTTTGCCCGCCCTGCAGTCGATGCGAAATTCCTAAAATCCTTGGCCGTCGAACTGAAGGCCTCCAAGCTGCCGAAGAAAAGCAAGGCGCGTGAAATAGAGAACGTCACCACAGGCGGTGAGCCTTGGGTTCTCGATTCCTTTGACGAGCTTGCCTTGGTGCGGCGCTTGGAGGCTCAGTTTCCAGCTCTCGAAGATGCAGGCTGCA
Organism: Paracoccaceae bacterium; assembly: GCA_024636555.1. Taxonomy (GTDB): domain Bacteria; phylum Pseudomonadota; class Alphaproteobacteria; order Rhodobacterales; family Rhodobacteraceae; genus Seohaeicola. The sequence goes on from JAGXGW010000054.1 coordinate 11,013, forward strand.
AGGTCGGGATCGGCGTGGCAACCGGCGCGGACAAGGCTTTCATTGGCGATTTTGGAAGCCTCGATATCGAGCCATCACGCAAGCTCCCGCTTGTCATGACACGCGATATTCTCGAAGGCCACGTCGCTTGGCGCGGCAAGGGCATCGTCAATCCGTTCGGGGATGACGGGAAGCTCGTGGATCTCGAAGATTTCCCGAAACTCCGCGCCTATCTTGAAGAGCGCAAGGAACAAATCGCGGGCCGTCACGTCGCCGAGAAGAACCCGCGCGGCTGGTATCGCACCATCGACCGCATCTATCCCGCGCTAACCTGCCGCGAAAAGCTCTTGATCCCCGATATCAAAGGGGATGCCTGCATCGTGTACGAGGAAGGCAAGCTCTACCCGCACCACAATCTCTATTTCATTACGTCCGATGAATGGGACGTGCACGCGCTCCAAGCCGTCATGCGCTCGGGTATCGCGCGCCTGTTTGTCTCGCTCTACTGCACACGCATGAGGGGCGGGTACTTGCGCTTTCAGGCGCAGTATCTCCGCAAGATCAGGATTCCGAGTTGGCAGGACGTGAGCGCCAATTTACGGGAGCGGCTAGCGGACTACGCCGAGACCAATGACCCCCATACTCTTAACGAAATTGTATCAAAGCTCTACGGGCTTACACCCGCCGAGCTGAAATTGTTTGAAGGAAAGACCAAAGAATGAGCCTCGACCTTGCCAACTACGAAGACCAGGCGCGCGAAGCCGTGAAACTATTCTGGGGCAACCGCGAAGCCGCGCTCGCCAAGCAGATCGAATCCGGCAACCAAGATGCGGGCGCGCGCGGTGCGGTCACGGCTGGCAAGAACATGGACGGCTTTCTCGCCATCGCTCAAACCCTCATCGAGGCCAACGGTCTCGGTCTGGCCGATATCTGCGTCAAGCAGCGGGTCCTGACGCTTCCGGGCTTTTTCCGTCCCACGAAGCTATGGGATATGCTCGTGATGTATCGCGGCGAACTGGTCGCCGCCTTGGAATTCAAGTCGCAGGTCGGTCCGTCCTTCGGCAACAACTTCAACAACCGTTCCGAAGAGGCCATTGGCACGGCGCACGATCTCTGGACGGCATACCGTGAGGGCGCGTTCGGCGAAGACGCGCCGCGCCCGTTCCTCGGATGGGTTATGCTCTTGGAAGACTGCGACAAGTCGAACTCTCCCGTCACTGACAAGGAGCCGCATTTCCCTGTGGATCCTGCCTTCAAGCGCGCATCGTACGCGCAGCGTTACGACGTCTTGTGCAAGCGGCTCGTTCAGGAAGGGCTCTATTCCAGCGCGACCTTCCTCGCATCGCCGCGCGATGCTTCAGGCGACGGGCGCTATCGTCACTTGAGCGAGTTGACCTCGCTCAAGTCCTTCGTGACAGAATTCGCAGGCCACATAGCAGCGGTGGCGGCAAGGTAGGACTAGAAAATGCTTGATCGTATTCACCTACTTCGAAACGTCGGGCAGTTCGACAATGTAAGTCCATCGCAGCAAACTACATTCACGCCCTTTTCGTTGATCTACGGCGAAAATGGGCGGGGGAAAACGACCATCGCAGTGATACTACGCTCCTTGGCAGTCAATGATCCCGTCCTTATTGAGGAACGCCAGCGGCTTGGCTCACAGCATCCGCCGCACGTTGTGATCGGCCATGCGGGCGGTCAGTCGGTCTTCCAAAATGGCGCTTGGGCGCAGCCGCTATCAAACATCGCGATTTTCGACGATGCCTTTGTTTCTGCGAATGTATGCTCTGGAATAGAAGTCCAGTCTGCCCATCGGCAGGGGTTGCATGAACTTATTCTTGGTGCGCAAGGCGTTGCACTGAATTCTGCGTTGCAAGGCCATGTGCAGCGCATTGAAGAACACAACGCGGCGCTTCGCGATCTTGCAGAGGCGATTCCAGCCAATGCCCGTGGGCCATATCGGGTGGATGCGTTTTGTGCCCTCGAAGCTGACGGCGATATCGATGCCAAGATTCAGGATGCCGAGCGTCGCCTCGCGGCCGCTCGATCTGCTGATGCGATCCGTCAAAGACCAGGCTTTCAAGACTTCTCGGTTCCTGACTTCGATATTGATGCCATCGATGAAGTGCTTGGTCGCGGGTTGCCTGAGCTTGAAGCCGAAGCGGCCGAGCGCGTTCGAACACACCTAGCGAGGTTGGGACGTGGCGGCGAGGCGTGGATATCCGAAGGAATGCCCCGCATCGAATCAGTCTCGGCTGAAGCTGATGGGGAAGTCTGCCCATTCTGTGCACAAGACCTAGCCGGATCGGACCTGATCGAGCGTTATCGTGCCTATTTTTCGCAGGCATACGAATATCTTAAGGCGGCAATCCGTCAAATTGGGATTTCAGTTCGCGACGCTCACGGCGGGGATATTCCGTCCGCCTTTGAGCGTGATATCCGTACGGCTGTACAGGCGCATGAATTCTGGAAAGACTTTGCGGAGCTGCCGCAGATCGACATCGACACATCGGCCATCGCACGGGATTGGAATGCGGCACGTGAAGCGGTTCTCGACCAGCTACGTGCCAAAGCTGCCGCTCCGTTGGAGCAGATGGCACTGACCCCCGAGACACGGCAGGCGATCATCGATCACCGCGCGCGCTGTCTCTTATACACATCTGACGCTGCCGAC
>JAGXGW010000055.1 GCA_024636555.1 Paracoccaceae bacterium
AAGCAGATCTTCAGGCCGCTCACAGCCCTTCAGCAGTTCGTCCAGTAATTCCTTGGAAATTGTCATCGTCCTTGCTCCTCTTAGGAAGCATGGACCAAAACGCAGTTACACAGAAGATCGGACACTCTCGCGTGAAGGGCTGAAAGTACCCCCAAAACAGGCCAAGAAGGGACGTCTTTGGCAGAACGATGGCTCCTGCGTCCGTCTCCGGCCAGAACGCCCCAACCATGTCTGGTCCTATGATTTCGTGCAGGACCGGACGCATGACGGGCGGCTGTTTCGCGCTCTTAACATTATCGATGAGTTCACGAAGGAGGCGCTGGTGATCCGCGTCAAACGAAAGCTCAATTCAACGGATGTCGTCGATGCCTTGACTGATCTGTTCATCCTGCGAGGGCCGCCGGAATACATAAGATCCGACAATGGCGCCGAATTTATCGCCAAAAAGGTGCGTGCCTGGATCGGAGCGGTCGGGGCCAAAACGGCTTTCATTGAACCAGGATCGCCCTGGGAGAACGGCTATTGCGAGAGTTTCAATGCCCGGTTCCGGGATGAACTGCTGAATGGCGAAGTCTTCTACTCACTCAGGGAGGCACAGATCCTAATCGAACGATGGCGCCGACATTACAATACCGTCAGGCCACACAGTTCGCTCGGGTATCGCCCGCCCGCACCGGAAACCTTCGTGCCAATAGACCAGAGACCCACGATGCACTAACAATCAAACTGGACCACTCAATGGGGGCAGTCCACATCCTTCGAGCCTGTTACGTTAGGAAGTGCTCGTGCCCAACGCGTGCGGTTAAGGTCTCGAAATAATTTGAGCAAGATCGGGCCACCATGACGGGCTCCTCATCGCGGACCGATAATCGTAACAATGATGTCAAAAATATCGGCAACGTCGACCTTCGCAAAATCGAACATGGCGACGCGCCCAGCCCTGCGCCCGTTGTTAGCCGGATTGCGCTTGATACCGGCCTGTGGGCTGCCCGATCGCGGCCTTGCACCACCCCACTGCGGCATCTGGGGTCGGGGTGATCCATTCTGCCATGCCGTCCGCAAAGGCGTCAAAACCTTCTCGACTGACACGCCCCACCGCAACCAGGACCGGAATCCCCTCGACCAGGGCCTGACCGATCAGGGGGCGAAATCCGCGCCCGTCGATTTCAGCCTTGCCGAACTTGTTGATGATCAGCAAGTCTACCGGGCCTTGCAGGGCCGTTTCGACCCGCGCCACAACCTCTTCCAGCGCGGCGTGGTCAAGGCAACAGCCTCGCGATTGCGCGCCCAGATCCTGGCTGATCTGACGCAATGCCCCTTCGGCCAGAAGATGCAGCACCATATCGGCGCGGCGGCGCCCTTTGCGTTCAACATTCTCCTGAACGGCGCCAGCCAAGCGAAACCCGTCGGTCTGCAAGCGTGCCGCGATGTCGAACAGCAGCCTGTCGGATGCGCCGCGCCCCTCGAAGGTAATGGCTCCCAGCATGTTCTGGCCTTCTCCGCATCTTGCGCCCTTGCAGGTCGTGCTACTATATAAGCCATCCAAAGAAAAGCAGCGCAATGCCCCCAGACCGTCCCATCTTTCCGAACCCGCATGACCCGCGCCTGACCCGAACGGTCAGCGGCACCGATCACATGGGCGCGGATGTCCAGATCGCGGTGGTCGAGGAACGCCCGCTGACCATCTACCTGAACGCGCAAGAGATCGTGACGGCGATGACGATAGGGGATCACCCAGATTACCTGGCCATCGGGTTCCTGCGCAACCAGGGCATGTTGCATTCTGACGATAAGGTCACTGCCATCGACTTTGACGAGGAATTGGAGACCATCGTGGTGCGTACAGCGCGCCAGACCTCCTACGAGGAGAAGGTCAAGAAGAAGACCCGCACCAGTGGTTGCGCCGTCGGCACCGTCTTTGGTGACATGATGGAAGGGCTTGAGGGGCTGACGCTGCCGCAGACGGAACTGCGAACAAGCTGGCTTTACGGCCTGGCCAAACAGATCAACACCACCCCTTCGCTTTACCTGAGTGCCGGCGCGATCCATGGCACGGTGCTGTGCCAGGGTGACCAGCCGCTGGTCTACTTCGAGGATGTGGGCCGCCACAACGCAGTGGACAAGATCGCGGGCTGGATGTTTCTGAACGGAATTTCACCAACCGACAAGCTGCTTTACACGACGGGGCGTCTGACCTCAGAAATGGTGATCAAGACCGCGAACATGGGGATACCGATCCTGGCCTCTCGGTCGGGCTTTACCGGATGGGGGGTCGAGATCGCCCGCGCGGTGGGCTTGACCCTGATCGGGCGCCTGCGCGGTCAGCGATTCGTTTGCCTGAGCGGCGAAGACCGTCTGATCCGCGATGCAGATCCATCTGCGGTGCCCGACGACAGCAAGTCCAGCCGCCGCAAGGGGGCCGATCATGACTGAGGCGGCAGCCAAAGTCCCGGCCGTCATTCTGGCAGGCGGTCGGGCCACGCGCATGGGTGGTGGCGACAAGGGGTGGCGCATCCTTGGCGGCAAGCGCCTGGTCGATCATGTGATGGCGCGCCTGGCCCCGCAGGTATCGGCCATCGCGCTGAACGCGAATGGCGATCCTAACCGCTTCGATCTTGGGCTGCCGGTGCTGCCTGACAGTATCGCCGGATATGCAGGCCCGTTGGCTGGCGTACTGGCAGGCATGGACTGGGCCGCGTCCCTTGGAGCGGATGCCGTGATCAGTGTAGCGGCCGACACGCCTTTCTTTCCGACCGACCTTGTGACGCGGCTCCGGCAGGCGGCTGGCCAGTCAGGTCTGGCACTGGCTGCGTCACCGGACGAGACCGGCAAGATCTGGCAGCAACCGACCTTCGGTCTCTGGCCCGTGGCCCTGCGTCACGATCTGCGTGATGCGCTGGCAAGCGGGCTGCGCAAGATCGTGATTTGGACGGACCGTCACGGCGCGGGCATCGCCACCTTTTCATCGGAGCCTTTTGATCCCTTCTTCAATGTCAACACACCGGAAGATCTGGCGCGGTCCGAAGCCCTGATCGGGGCGGCGGGATGAGGATCTACGGCGTCACTGGCTGGAAGAACGCGGGCAAGACCGGGCTGATGGAGCGGCTCGTCGCAGACATTAGCCAGCGCGGGTTTACCATTTCCACCCTGAAACACGCCCATCACGACACCGATGTCGATCAGCCGGGGCGTGACAGCTATCGCCACCGGGCGGCGGGCGCGCAACAGGTGATGCTCTCTTCGCCCAACCGCTGGGCGCTGATGACCGAGTTGCGCGACCAGCCGGAACCGTCGCTGGCCGATCTTTTGCCGTTGATGACACCCGTCGATCTGATCCTGGTCGAGGGCTACAAGCGCGAACCGCACCCCAAAATCGAAGCGCATCGTTGGGAAACCGGCCGCCCACTTCTGGTGGACAGCAACCCCACGATCCGCGCAGTCGCATCGAACACCGTGCCGCAGAACCTGCGTGTGCCGTCTTTCGACCTGGATGACATTCCCGCCGTCGCCGATTTCATCCTGTCCGAGGTGGGGCTTTGACCTATACCCGCGTCGCCATCCTGGATTGGTCGGCTGCCGGAAAACCCGCGCGCGGCAAAGATTCGATCTGGCTGGCGCTGGATGGCGAGGCACCCGAGAACCTGCCCACCCGCGCACAGGCCGAGGCGCGGCTGATCGGGTTGATCGAAGAAGCACTTGCCGCAGGCGACAGGCTTTTGCTGGGGGCGGATTTCGCCTTTGGCTATCCGCAGGGGTTTGCCGCGACCGTGGCGGGCGGACCATTGCATCTGTGGGACTGGCTGGCCGACAAACACGCCGATACAGACCGCAACGAAAGCAATTACCGCGATGTCGCCGCCAGCCTTAACGCGCAGTTTCCCGGTGAGGGACCGTTCTGGGGCAATGGCCGGAAGGTGCAGATCTCTGGCTTGCCGCGCCTCAAGCCCGACTTGCCCGTCGGCCTTGCGCAGCACAGGCTGACCGAAGCCGCCGCCGCCAGTCCCGGTGCGGCGCCGAAGTCAGTTTGGCAACTGGCCGGGGCGGGCGCGGTCGGCGCGCAGACACTGACTGGGCTGCCGATGCTGGCCCGTCTGCGCCGCAGGTTCGCGGGCACCCTGTCGGTCTGGCCCTTCGAGCCTCCTGCGCAGATCACGCTGGCCGAGGTCTATCCCTCCATGCTGGCGGATGCCGTCCGTCTTGCCGCCGCCAACAGTGACTTGCCGCCGGACGCGCATCAGGTACGACTTCTGGCGCAAGCCTTGGCCCGGCTGGACAAGGATATGCGCGCGCGCCTCCTAGATCGACAGCCTCTGCCCGGGGCCGCCCTTGTGGAAGGCTGGATCCTGGGTGCGCTAGAGCAGGCACTACTGCGGGCCGCGCTTTCGGCGCATCTGACCCCGCCACGTCTGCGCAACGACTGCTTTGCGATGCCGCAAGGCGTGGCATGGGTCCCGGTCGACGCCGCTTTGGTAAAGCTGCGGGATGCCCTGCATCCGGTCACGGGACAGGATGTTGTCAGGACACATGAGGCTGCAGGCCGGGTGCTGGCCAGTCCGGCAGTAGCGCGGCGCGCGAACCCGCCCAGCCCCAATGCGGCGGTGGACGGATATGGCTTTGCCCATGTAGCCACAGGCAGCGGCCCGCAGCAACTGCCGCTGGTCAAGGGCCGCTCGGCCGCAGGGCAGCCCTTTGTGGGCACGGTGCCACAGGGTCATGCGATCCGCATCCTGACCGGGGCGATCCTGCCCGCCGGCGTCGATACTGTCGTACTTGAGGAAGACTGCGCCAGCGACGGTCTGCACCTTGCCTTTGACGGCCCCGTCAAGCCGGAGGCCAATACCCGCCGCGCGGGCGAGGACATGGCCGCAGGCCAGCTTGCCCTGCCCGCAGGCCATGTGTTGCGCGCGCCCGATCTGGCGCTTCTGACAGCGCTCGGCATTGGCAGCGTCGAGGTACGCAAGCCATTGCGCGTGGGCGTACTGTCCACCGGGGACGAGTTGCTGACAGATCCTGCCGCCCCTGCGGCGCCGCATCAGATCTATGATGCGAACCGTCCGATGCTGTTGTCGCTGGCCGCGCGATGGGGCCATGCCCCGGTGGACCTGGGCCATCTACCTGACGATCCTGACGCAATCCGCCAGGCCCTGACGCGGGGCGCGGAACAGGCCGATGTCGTGCTGACCTCGGGCGGGGCCTCTGCCGGGGACGAGGATTACGTCTCGCGGTTGCTGCGCACCGAAGGCAACCTGAGCAGTTGGCGGATCGCGGTCAAGCCCGGCCGCCCGCTGGCGCTGGCCATGTGGCATGAGGTGCCGGTCTTCGGATTGCCCGGTAACCCCGTTGCGGCACTTGTCTGCGCCCTGATCTTCGCGCGCCCAGCCCTGTCCCTGATGGCGGGGTCGGGTTGGAACGAACCCGATGCCTTTGTCGTGCCTGCGGCCTTTTCGAAGGACAAGAAAGCCGGGCGGCGCGAGTATCTGCGCGCAAGGTTAAACGCACAGGGGCATGCCGAGGTTTTCGCATCAGAAGGATCAGGGCGCATCAGCGGCCTGTCCTGGGCCCGTGGTCTGGTGGAACTGCCTGATGATGCTGTGCAGATCAGGCCAGGCGGATTGGTGCGCTATATCCCATACGCCAGCTTCGGGCTGTAGCAGCTCTTTTCCCGTCGGACGCTCTTTCCAGGATCAATCAGCCCTTGGCGACAAGCCAGGTAATGACGCTTTCTTCTTCCGATGACGAGACCAGACGATGCCCGCCCTCGGCGCAGAAATGCGGAATATCGATCACGGCGGCGGGGTCCGTGGTTGTGATGCGTACAACCTCGCCGCCCGCGCGCGCGGCAAGCCGCTTGCGTAGTTTTAGCACCGGAAGCGGGCACAAAAGGCCACGCGCATCAATATCATCCTGCCAATCCATAAACGCGATATAGAGCGGGCAAATCGCCCTGTCCATACCGCCACCATTCGCACGACATTCACGACCTTTGATAGGCATTATCTATCGCTCCAAGGAACTGCCATTGGTCGGCCTCGCCCTGCACCGCAAAGTCATTAGCCATTCAACCGACAAGGCAGCGCAATGGCACTTGATGACAACCAGGGCATCTGGAAATCCGGCAAAGGCAAGGGACGCCACACCCTAAAGGGCGGCAACTGGACGAACTGGCCCTGGCCGAGGTGCGGGACATTTTAGGCAACAGGCCGCGGCGCCGTGATCTGCTGATCGAATTCCTGCATCTTGTGCAGGACAGCTATGGCCATCTGAGCGTGTTGCATCTGTGCGCCTTGGCGGAAGAGCTACATCAGCATGGCCGAAGTCTGGGAGGTCGCGACCTTCTACTTTCATTTCGATGCGATCCGCAAGGATGAGGCAGCGCCGCCCGACCTGACCATCCGCGTCTGCGAATCGCTGTCCTGCGAACTGGCCAAATCCGAGGCCCTGTTCACCGCACTGCAAACCGGTCACAATCCGGCCCGCATCCGCGTATTGCGCGCGCCCTGCATGGGACGCTGTGATACGGCACCCGGGCTGGAAATCGGCCACCTTCATGTGGATCATGCCACAGTCGAGGCCGCGCAGACGGTGATCGATGCAGGCGATTTCTATGCCGTGATCCCGGCCTATGAAACGCTGGCGTCCTACCGGAACGCGGGCGGCTACCAGACGCTGCAAACCCTGCGCGATGGCGGCGATGTCGAACAGGTGCAGGATCGCGCCTGCCGGAGTCAAGCTTGCGCAGACTTGGCGGCGCGGGCTTTCCCTCGGGTCGCAAATGGTCTTTCGTTCGGGCCAATCCTGGATCGCGCTATCTGGCCGTGAACGGTGACGAGGGCGAGCCCGGCACTTTCAAGGACCGCCATTACCTCGAGCGCACCCCGCATCTATTCCTCGAAGGCATGCTGATCGCCGCATGGGGTGTCGAGGCCGAGAACTGTTTCATCTACATGCGCGATGAATATCCCGCCGTTCGCCAGATCCTGTCGCAGGAGATCGCGGCGCCGGAACAGGCAGTTATCGTGCCCAAGGGATATATCGACCTGTGCCGCGGTTCCAGGGCATCGCGGCGGATGCGTGGGCGCAGGACAAGTTCATCATTCTGCGGTCGACCACCTCGACCGAAAACTCGGGCCTTTTCGATCACATCCTGCCAGTCTTTCAGGACAAGACCGGGATCCAGGTACGCGTGGTCGCCGTTGGCACGGGCCAGACCATCAATAACGCCGCCAATGGCGATGGCGACGTATTGTTGGTGCATGCAAAAACCGCCGAGGAAAAATTCGTGGCCGCAGGCCACGGGGTGAAGCGGTTCGATGTCATGTACAATGATTTCATAATCGTCGGCCCTGAAAATGATCCCGCCGACGTCAAGGGCAGCACCGATTCGGTCGAGGCCCTTACCAAGATCGCCAAGGCCGAGGCCCCCTTTGCAAGCCGAGGCGATGACAGCGGCACCCACAAGGTAGAAATGGCCCTGTGGTTTGCGGCCGGGATCGATGCAACCGCAGCATCGGGCAAATGGTATCGCGAAACCGGCTCGGGCATGGGTGCGACGTTGAACATGGGCACCGCCATGGGGGCCTATGTCCTGACTGACCGAGCCACATGGATCAATTTCGGCAACAAAGGCAACCATGTCATCGGTGTCGAAGGCGACGCGCGCATGTTCAACCAGTACGGCATCACCCTAGTGAACCCGGTCAAGCATCCGCATATAAAGGCCGATCTTGGTCAGCAGTTCGTAGACTGGGTGATCTCTGCCGAAGGGCAGGCGACCATCGCGGACTACAAGATCAATGGCCAACAGCTATTCTACCCCAACGCAAAGGCGTCGAACTGATCAGCGCCCACCTGACCGCAGATCCCTTGACCGATCAGAAAAAGCGCGACCCGCAGAGCCGCGCTTTTGTCATGTGGTCCCTGCCACCTAGTCCAAGACGGACAGCCGCGCCGGGACAGGGGTTGAACCGATGGGCTATTCGGAACGGCCGCTGATCGTCCCTTCGATCCGGTGCTCCAGATCGAGCCCCTCGATCCGCAGCACCATCGTCGCCTTGAAGTTTTTGCCCGCTACCTTGTCGGGGCCTGCGTCGCGCAGCGCGTCCTCGATAGCTTGCTGCGAGGTCACGCCCACCTGCTTGAGGAACTTGCGCATCGACATGTTAAAATCTTCACTCATGGGTCATCTCTCCTAATCTGGGGGCCGAGGCCGAACGGGTCGCATTCGTCATCAGGACGCGGCAATCTTCCCCGCTGGGCACGCGCTGATCCGGTGTGCGGCTGCGTGGAGTATAGGCATACGGGCCATGACCGATTTGGCCTTTTCTTCAGTCTTCCTCGACCGATGGCGGGCCGGAGTGCGACATCGGATTAGCGTCGCCGCGCAGCATTGTACGCTCGGCGTCTGCGCGGCTCACTTCGATGATACCTTCAATCTCGTCTTCATTTACATCTTCAAACGTCATCTCGGCGATGGCTTCGCTCGTCTCAGTCAGTGATTCCTGCGCGCTCGCGCTCATCTCAGGCCTGTCAAATACCTCATCGGGTTCTGTGAACAGAACATCACACAACGCGCGTTCGAATTCCTCAGCGCATTCAGTCACGACTGCGCGCACTTTTCCGCAGGTTTCAGCGTTCGGCATCTCGACGCACTCATGGACCATCGGGACGAACAAAGCCGTATCGCCGCTGCTGACTTCGGTGGATTGTGCATGCGTCACGTGGGGCAGGACGGATATACAAAACCCGATCGCGCCAATCGCGGAATACTTTATACACGACATTATTTTCTCCTGTGAAAATGCGGCGAGGGTTAAGTTGGGCTGCTTTGTGCAATCCTCCCCGCTTGTCATAATGCGGCAACCCTCGGATATAGAACGCCCCATGCACCACCTTCGTTCCCTGCACGGAATCTAGAAAAGCAAAACCGTGCACGCCGCGGAAAGCGTTTCGGTGAAACCCTGAACCGTGGGGCTCCCAAGTCTTTGGACATGTAATCCATCCTGTTTGGGAGGATGGATCATGTCAGCACCACTACCGAGCGCGCTACGCGAGCGTTTCCATCATTACATTGACGAGGGTTCGAGCGGTCGTACTGCCGCGGCGCGGCTAAGGTTTTCAGACGCCACTGGATCACGCTGAGCGCGGCGATCCGGCAGCGCGGCGGGTCCATGCCCTTGAAGCAGGGCGCCCCGCTGAGCGTGGTAAGTATGCGCCCTATTAGGCATTCATACAGGAGCTTGTTGCGCAGGATGCCGACATAACGCTTGATGAGTTGCGCGATGCGCTGGCCATGGCCGAGGGGTGCGGCTGCATCACTCATCGATTGCGGCGCTGCAGCAGCGGCTTAGCTTCAGCTATTAGACTAAAAATCGTTGGAGGCCTCTGAACAGCGCTGCATCAGCGTAAGGCTCGCGCGGCGGAACCGGCAGGAACGGCGGATGCGTGCCATGCTACGGCAGCCTGAAAGGCTTATGTTGATCGATTAGACGAGTGTCGAAACGAACCTGACCCAGCGTCGGAACTGTTCGTTGCGCCGCCGTCGGCTGCGTATGGATGAGCCGTTTGGAAGATGGGGCACGCAGACTTTCATTGCCGGGCTGACGTCCCAAGGCTTGATAGCACCTTGGGTCATCAAAGGGGCGATGGATGGAGATACCTTCGCAGCTTATATCCGCAATGTGCTGGTGCCAGAGCTGAAACCCGGAACGGTGTTCATTCTGGACCACCTCGCTACCCGCCGAAATCTCGAAGCCGCCAAGTCGATCCGAGCAGCCCAGTGCTGGTTCCTCTACCTGCCGCCATACTCACCCGACCTGAACCCGGATGAGCAGGCATTCGCAAAGCTGAAAGCCCATCTGCGCAAAATCGGCACCCGCAGCTTCAGCGAACTGTTCAAAGCTTTCGGCGATGTCTGTGCCATGTTCAGCCCACAAGAGTACTGAAACTACCTTCACGCTACCGGGTATTTCTCAAGTTAAACCTGAAACGCTTTAGTCTTGTGAATCAACAACACTTTCCAGATATTCGACCAAGGCTTTCCGATCCTCTGGGGCAGCGATACGTTGTTCGGGCATACGAGAACCGGGGGTGTATTCTTCCGGACCGAAGGTGAAAAGGTCAGACAGGGTTTCGGGCGTCCAGATGATAGCGAGTTCCTGCAACGCATCCGAATAATCATACCCCGTTTGCGAGGCAATCTGACGACCGAAAATTTTGTAAAGGCTGGGACCCGCCCTGCCGTGATCATCAGGCTTCAACGAATGGCAGACTGCGCAGTTCTTCCATATTTCGGCCCCGCGGCTACCATCGTGAATGGCAGGTGCGGCCTCTGTCACGACGCCACCCATTGCATCACCCTCGAGCGACCAGGCGCGGATCGTCCCGTCAGCGCCAGAAGTCAACACTTGCGATTGCGTGATCGCCAGACCCCAGACGGGGCCAGCGGCAGCCGTGAAAGACTGGCGCGAAACAAGGTCAACACTGTCCAGCAGCCAGACCCGGCCGTCAATCGACCCCGCGGCAATGGTCTGCTCCCCCGCCGCAACCGAGACCAAGGGGGTGTCTGTCAGAAACTGATCCGCAACAAATTCCCCGTCGTCGTCGTAAAGGCGCAACGCGCCATCGGCAAATATTACTGCAACGCTGCTTTCGACGCGCGCAAGGCCATTTGGAAGGGCCGGCAGGCCCAGTCTGAATTTCGGCTCGATTTGCGGTGTCCAGCGCGCCAGGATAAGATCCCCGCCCACTGTCACTAGGTCACCGTCCGTCAGAAAATCGAGGCCGGTCACGCGGTCGCTGTGGGCCTCTATCTCGGTAATATCTCGTGTCGCAAGATCGAGACGCACGACACGCCCGTTCCAATAACCAGCAGCTATCTGCCCCCCGTCATCGCTGACACCAAGCGAGGCCACGGCAGAGGCTGCCTGTGGTGTCGCAAAGATCGGCGTTCGTCCATCCGACTGCCAGATCGCCAGACGTCCATCCTGTCCGGCCGTAACGAATCCGCCGGTGGGCAACAGCCGGACCGCAGTCACGTTGCCCGTATGAAAACGGGTGACATTGCGCGCCGTTGCCGTGTCGAGATCCCAAAGGATGGCACGGGTGTCAAAGCCACCCGAAACCAGCAGCCCCTGCCCCGCATCAAGCGCGCCGACAGGCCCGCCATGTCCAACCAAATCCTGCGCGCCCGCAGGCGCGGCAAGGCCGACAGTCAGAACCAGTCGCAGCAGCGTCGGACGTATGATGACCGCAGCAATCAATACTCGATCAGGTTTGTTCCAGGGTCGCCGACCCGCGCACCTTCAGTCGAATAAACAGAATAGCTTGGTTGCTGGAATGTGCCTTCCAACACGACTGAAGCGCCAATGGCGACGACAACCGCAAAGATTACGGCGAATAGGAAGGGTTTCATATCAATTCTCCTGTTATATTTATTATATCACCGCTTGCTCGGGGAAAGTCTCGGTTTTTGCATATCAAGCCCGTCGAGCATGGTGTGGGCGATGTCCTTGTAGATGCGGCCCAACTGTCCATCAGGATCGCGCGCAACAATCGGTTGCCCCGCATCAGAGGCGGCCCGCAAGGCCATCGTCAGCGGCACGGCACCAAGGAAGGACACGCGAAGCCGCTCGGCTTCGG
>JAGXGW010000008.1 GCA_024636555.1 Paracoccaceae bacterium
ATGTACAAGTTGAGGCGGCGGAACCCCTTGTGTACCAAGGAAGTCTGAGAAATCAACGGTATGAATTGGTGGGTGATGAGAGACTCGAACTCCCGACATCTTCGGTGTAAACGAAGCGCTCTACCAACTGAGCTAATCACCCCTGCCGAACCATTAGCCAAAGGTTTCGCCGCGCGCAAGTCCGGATCGGCACAGATAGCCTGCAACGTATCAAGACGGCATAGGGTGGAGCAGGACCGGCCTGACTAAGGCCAATCCAGTTGGCGAAACACCCTTAAATGGGGGGAATGGTGGGTGATAAGGGATTTGAACCCCTGACATCTTCGATGTGAACGAAGCGCTCTACCACTGAGCTAATCACCCGGTCCGGCAGCTTTTAGACTCAGTCGTCCGCCTCTGCAAGTACCTCTTTATCCTCCTGCGGATCGCCGACACCCTGCCTCAATCTGCAGTTCAGAATGCGCCCGTTTGCCGATTCCTTGACCCGGTTGATCTTGAGTTTGCCGAACGGTTGCAGGTTCAGTTCCTGTCCCTCGGCAAGCGCCTCGCCCATGACGGCCAGCATGGCCTCGACCACAAGTTTCGCATCGCGCTTCTTGACGCCGGACCGTGTCACGACGCGTTCGAGCAATTCGCGCTTTTTCAGCTCGGGTCCGGTAACGACCGGAATGGTGGAGGTCACAAGCACCGGCGACGTCGAGACCGCTTCCACCGAAGCGGCGCTGTCTACAGCATCTGTTTTGCTAGCTGCTGTGGCATCGGCTTTGGTCTCGGCTGAGTCTACCCTTGCTGGCGCGGCATTCGCAGAAGAAGAGGCCAGCGGAATGACCGTAGAGACGGGTTTTTCCGACGTCGTTGCGACTTTGGTTTTTGCGGCGGAAGAGGCGGCCGCTGCCGTTTTTGTCCGTTTTGGTTTACCCTGCGAACCGCTTACTTTGGTCATCTTGTTCGTCCTGTACCTGTTTTATCTCTAAAAGGTTTAACGCGGATTCACGGCGCACGCATGGAAAATCTCTGCAAGTTCGCCGCATGCGCCAAAAAAAACGGCGACACCCGTCAGGTGCCGCCGTTCTGTTCAGTCACTGCCGCCGCCCGCGTTTCCGGGCCGGACAACATGGACGCATCAATGCGTCACTGTAGAGGACGCCTCGGGCCGTGCCGCCGCAGCCGCCGCTGCCGCCGCATCCTCGGCCTCTTCATCCCATTCGATCGGCTCGGGCATCCGCACCAACGCCCTTTCAAGCACTTCGGACACGTGGCTCACAGGGATGATGGTCAGCCCCTGCTTCACATTGTCCGGGATCTCGGCCAGATCCTTTTCGTTCTCGGCCGGGATCAGCACGGTGGTGATACCGCCGCGCAGCGCCGCCAGCAGCTTTTCCTTCAGGCCGCCGATGGGCATCGCATTGCCGCGCAAGGAGACCTCGCCTGTCATGGCGATATCCTTGCGGACCGGAATCTGCGTCAGCACCGATACGATAGAGGTCACCATTGCCAGACCGGCGCTTGGCCCGTCCTTCGGTGTGGCCCCGTCCGGCACGTGGACGTGGATATCGGTCCGGTCGAACCGCGTCGGCTTCACCCCGATCTTGGGGCTGATCGAGCGCACATAGGAGCTTGCCGCATCGATGCTTTCTTTCATCACATCGCCCAGCTTGCCGGTGGTCTTCATCCGGCCCTTGCCGGGCAGGCGCAGCGCCTCGATCTGGAGCAGGTCACCGCCCACAGACGTCCACGCCAGCCCGGTGACAACACCGATCTGGTCCTCGGCCTCGGCCAGACCATAGCGGAACTTCTTGACGCCAAGGAACTTGTCAAGATTGTCCTCGTCGATCACGACCTTGGTCACCTCTTTCTTGACGATCATGGTGACGGCCTTGCGGGCCAGCTTGGCGATCTCGCGCTCGAGGTTCCGTACGCCCGCTTCACGGGTGTAACGACGGATCATTTCGTTCAGCGCACCGTCCGTGATCTCGAATTCGCCCTTGCGCAGACCGTGATCCTTGATCTTCTTCGCGATCAGGTGGTGGCGCGCAATCTCGCGTTTCTCATCCTCGGTATAGCCCGCAAGGGTGATGATCTCCATCCGGTCCAGAAGCGGCCCCGGCATGTTGTAGGAGTTCGCCGTGGTCAGGAACATTACGTTGGACAGGTCGTATTCCACCTCAAGATAGTGGTCCACGAAAGTCGCGTTCTGTTCCGGATCAAGCACCTCCAGCATCGCCGAGGCGGGATCACCGCGGAAGTCCTGCCCCATCTTGTCGATCTCGTCGAGCAGGATCAGCGGATTCGTGGTTTTCGCCTTCTTCAGCGCCTGGATGATCTTGCCGGGCATCGAGCCGATATAGGTCCGGCGGTGGCCACGGATCTCGGATTCGTCACGCACGCCACCCAGCGAAATGCGGATGAACTCGCGCCCCGTGGCGCGGGCCACGGATTTGCCAAGGCTGGTCTTGCCCACACCGGGAGGGCCGACAAGGCACATGATCGGGCCTTTCAGCTTCTGGCTGCGCTGCTGCACGGCCAGATATTCGACGATGCGTTCCTTGACCTTCTCCAGCCCGTAGTGATCGGCATCCAGCACATCCTGTGCCTTGTAGAGGTCTTTCTTGACGCGGCTCTTGATGCCCCACGGCAGGCCGAGCATCCAGTCGAGATAGTTCCGCACCACGGTGGCCTCTGCCGACATGGGCGACATGTTCTTGAGCTTTTTCAGCTCGGCATCGGCCTTGTCGCGGGCTTCCTTGCTCAGCTTGGTCGCTTTGATCCGCTCTTCAAGCTCGGCAACCTCGTTGCCGCCCTCCTCGCCGTCACCAAGCTCCTTCTGGATGGCCTTCATCTGCTCGTTCAGATAATATTCGCGCTGGGTGCGCTCCATCTGGCTTTTGACGCGGGTCTTGATCTTTTTCTCGACCTGCAGCACAGACATCTCGCCCTGCATCAGGCCGTAGACCTTCTCCAGCCGCTCGCTGACGCTGAGCGTCTCAAGCAGTTCCTGCTTTCGTGCCACATCGACACCCAGATGGCCCGAGACCAGATCGGCCAGCTTCGCCGGATCGGTGGTCTCCGACACGGCGACAAGCGCCTCCTCGGGGATGTTCTTCTTGATCTTGGCGTAACGTTCGAACTCCGTCGTCACCGTCCGCAGCAGGGCCTCGATCGTGGCCTCCTCGCCGACAGTCTCTGTCAGATATTCGGCCCGCGCCTCGAAAAAGCGGTCATTGGGCAGATATTCGGTGATCTTGACCCGCGCCTGCCCTTCGACCAGCACCTTGACGGTGCCATCGGGAAGCTTCAGCAGTTGAAGCACATTGGCCAATACGCCGGTCTGGTAAATCCCGTCCGAGGCCGGATCGTCGATGGCCGGATCGGTCTGGCTGGACAGCAGGATCTGCTTGTCGTCGGCCATCACCTCCTCCAGCGCGCGCACGGATTTTTCGCGGCCCACAAAGAGCGGCACGATCATATGCGGGAAAACCACAATGTCGCGCAACGGCAGAACGGGATAAGACGAATTCAGGGGATCTTGCATGCTCGTTCCTTTGTTCGGCAGATGACCCAGCCCCGCCAGTCGGCAACTGCGGCATCTCCATTATCAATCGTTAATCTGGGGCGTCATGCCGGTGGTTTCAAGCACCGCCGCCTTCTTGATCGGGTCAGAATGCCCCTGGCGCGCGCGCGGGGCAAGGCGGTAAATGCCGCCGCACCGCGCGCGCGCCAGATCAACGCGCCGCCCCCGCGCGCGCAAAAACACGACACATCGACCGGCAGATCGGCCCGTGCCACCGCAATATCCAGCCTTTGCCGCAAGATACGCCCCTCTGCAGTATCCGCGGCCCCGCGCGCGCTCAGGCAATCCATCAACCCGCGCAAGGCCCAGATATTGTCGGGATGGATCTGCGCCCGCGTCAGTTGGTCGCCCAGGCCCAGATCCTCGCGGTAGACCACCTCGGCCTCCTCCACGCGGCCCTGTTCCAGCAGCAACGCGCCCAGCGCATGGCGCGTCGGCTGCATCCAGCCCCAGGGCTCGTCATAAGGCAGGTTGTCATCCGCCGCGACTGAGGCGCGCAGATGCGCGAAGGCGGCATCGTAATTGCCCCGCCGGTATTCGATCTCGCCGGACAACATCTCCTCGGCGATGGCAAAGAGATCCTGACAGCGGTTATTGTGCAACAGCCGTGTGTCGGGCACGCGGACGCGGGCTTGGCGGAACAGGACCTGCGCGGCCAGCGCCGCGTCGACCTGCCCAAGAGCCGCATGGGCCACACCCTTGGCGTAGTGGATCATCGCGGCGAGATTGGCATAAAGCACCGGATCGTCGGGCAGATCCTGCGCGATGATCTCCTCCCATTTGCCGAAGCGGACATAGACATGCTGCTTGACCGCCAGATAGCTTTCAAAGAAATCCGCCATGGGGGGCGAGGCGATCCGCAAGAACGCCTCCGGCATGGTGGCGACCAGTTCCTCCGCCGCAGCCAGCGCAGGGCCATACTGGCCGAGAAACATCGCACCGTAGACGGCGAAATGGTAATCATGCACCCGGTAGCCGGTGTAGAAATTCATCACCCCTTCACGGTCGAGATATTTGCGATCCGCCACGATCGCGGCGCGGTTCCAGTGCAAGGCGTCGTGGTAATTGCCGCACAGAATGTCGATATGAGTCGGCATATGGACCAGGTGGCCGGCATCCGGCACGAGGGTGCGCAAGACATCCGCCGCCTTGAACGCCTTTTCAGGGAAGGGCGACATTTCCATAAGATGGACATAGAGATGCAGGATACCGGGATGCACCATCGCCCCCGGCAGATCACGCATCGCGCCTTCCAGCATGGCACGCACTTCGCTTGTGCCCGCCCCCTTGGCCGGTTGGCCGCTGTGCAGGTCCCACATCTGCCATGGCGTCAGATCCATGATCGCCTCTGCTGTGAAGGCAAGGATATCGGGATCGCGCGGATACGCCCGATGGGCCGCGCGCATCGCATCGGCAAAGGCCTGATCCCAGACATGCATATCGTCCAGCGGCTCTGCCTGCGGATAGCGCGCCGCCAAGGCCGCGATCAGGGCGCGCTCCGGCGCGGTCACGTTACCCGCCAGCGCCACTGCGGCCTGTGCCGCCGCATGAGCAAGGCGCAAAGCCTCTGCCCTGCCCGCCGCATCATACCGCGCCCAGGGCATGTTGTAATTGGGCCCCAAGGCATAGGCGATGCCCCAATGCGCCATGGCGCAACCGGGATCGGCGGCCAGCGCGTTTTGGAAACAGGCGACCGCCTCGGCATGGTTGAACCCGAAGGTCCAGTTCAGACCACGGTCGAACCAGCGTTGCGCCTCGGGCGCGCGTGTCGTGACCGCACGGGAATACCCGCCCAGATCATAGCCATAGTCCATCCCCTGCCCCTTCGTGCCTGCCGCCAACTTAGATGGATATTTAAGGCAAGAAGAAACCGAATGTTAAGGTTAATCGGCGAGGCTCGGTCCACGGTACAGGCGGGGACGCCGATGACCGTGCAAGCAGAAGCCCCTTCCGCACCCGCCGCCGGCCCCTCTGCCGACCGGCCCCGTGCGGAAGGGACGCCTGAACTGCTGCTTCTTCTTGCACCAAATATCCATTCTGCGGGTTGAGACGAGGTCAGAGCGGTTCGATATCCCCTGCGGCCCGCTGCATGTGGAAATCGGCCTCGAACGCGGCAAAACCGCCGGCGGCGATGGCATCGCGCATGCCCTGCATCAGATCCTGATAGTAATGCAGGTTGTGCCATGTCAGCAGCATGCCCGAGATCATCTCGCCCGCGCGGAACACATGGTGCAGATAGGCACGGCTGTAGCTCCGGCACGCCGGGCAGGTACAGCTCTCGTCCAGCGGGCGCGGGTCGTCCTGGTGGCGGGCGTTCTTGATATTCACCACGCCGTGGCGCGTAAATGCCTGCCCGGTGCGCCCCGAGCGCGAGGGCAGCACGCAATCCATCATGTCGATCCCGCGCTTGACGGCACCCACGATATCGTCTGGCTTGCCCACCCCCATCAGGTAGCGCGGCTTGTCCGCAGGCAGCATATCGGGCGCGTAGTCGAGCACACCGAACATCGCCGCCTGCCCTTCGCCCACGGCCAGACCGCCCACCGCATAGCCGTCAAAGCCGATAGCCTTGAGCGCCTCGGCGCTTTCGCCGCGCAGATGTTCGGTGACACCGCCCTGCTGGAAGCCGAACAGCGCATGTCCCGGACGGTCGCCAAAGGCCTCGCGCGAGCGCTGCGCCCAGCGCATCGACAGGCGCATGGATCTGGCCACCTCCGCATCCGTCGCGGGAAGGGCCGGACATTCGTCGAAACACATCACGATATCGCTGCCCAGCAGGCGCTGGATTTCCATGCTGCGTTCCGGTGTCAGGTGGTGTTTGGAGCCGTCGATATGGGATTTGAAGGTCACGCCCTCTTCGTTCAGCTTGCGCAGGCCGGACAGGCTCATGACCTGAAAGCCGCCGCTGTCGGTGAGGATCGGCTTGTCCCAGTTCATGAAGCGGTGCAGCCCGCCAAGACGGTCGATCCGTTCCGCCGTGGGGCGCAGCATCAGATGGTAGGTGTTGCCCAGCAGGATATCGGCCCCGGTGGCCGCGACGCTCTCGGGCAGCATGCCCTTGACCGTGGCGGCCGTGCCCACCGGCATGAAGGCGGGCGTGCGGATTGTGCCGCGCGGGGTCGAAATCTCGCCCAGCCGCGCCTTGTCATCCGTGGTTTTCAGAGTGAAGTGGAACCGCCCTGCCGTCTGTGTCATCTGTCTGCCCTTTGCCGCATCGGCCTCCTATGAGGCGTTTTGCACCAAAAGCCAAGTCAGCAGGCAGGGCGGCGCGGTGCTTACTTCACGGATTTTCCGCCCACGCTGATGCCGGGCTTGCCCGCGCCGGAATTGGCCGTGGCCAGCACTTTCGGCTTTTCCTGCTTGGGTTTCTTGCTTTCCTTGTTACCGTTCGTCTTGTTGCCTTTTTTGGACATGACCGGTTCCTTCCGGCTAAAGGTCCGGGCGGCGGTTGCCGCGCGGATAGGCTTGGGCGTCTGCGCCTCGCCTGCGCCGTCACTCCCGCAGGAGTCCGGGGCGCATCTTGCACAGGCGGGAAGATACTATCTGACGAAAACATGGCCGCCGCCGTCCGGCTGATGCGGTCCATCCGTCCAAGATAGGCGCGCGCACAAAGCGTTACAAGCGCGCAAGCCTGCCTCTGGCGACAGATACTCGGGTGGGCTGACAGCGCAAGACAACTCTGCCGACGCGGCACTGGACGAATCCGGTCGCTATCCTTATATGTTCAGTCAGGAAATCCGCACACAGATCGCAGGACAGACCATGAACCAGAATGCCGAACCGCTTGAGGGAACGCCGCTGATCGCGCCGTCCAGCACGGACCATCCGATGTACGAGGACGTGGTTGCCGCGTGCAAATCGGTCTATGACCCCGAAATTCCCGTCAATATCTATGATCTGGGGCTGGTCTATACGATCAACATCAATCCGGAGAACGAGGTCAAGGTGATCATGTCCCTGACAGCGCCCGGCTGCCCCGTTGCCGGCGAGATGCCCGGCTGGGTGGCGGATGCGATCGAACCCCTGCCCGGCATCAAACATGTCGATGTCGAACTGACATGGGAGCCGCAATGGGGCATGGACATGATGAGCGACGAGGCTCGTCTCGAACTGGGCTTCATGTGATTTTCATGTGAACGGGCGGCGGTGATACGCTCGCCCCGCATCACGACAACACCGAAAGGCAGGAACAATGTTCGCCATACCCGGTAAACAGGCCGTATCCATCACCGACACCGCCGCGCGCCAGATCGCGCGTCTGATGCAGAAGGACGGCCACAAGGGCCTGCGCATCGGCGTCAAGAAAGGCGGCTGCGCGGGCATGGAATATACGATGGAATATGCCGCCGATATCGACCCGCTGGACGAGGTCGTGGAACAGGACGGCGCGCGCGTGATGATCGCGCCGATGGCGCAGATGTTCCTGTTCGGCACCCAGATCGACTACCAGACCTCACTGCTGGAATCGGGGTTCAAGTTCAACAACCCCAATGTCGCGGATGCCTGCGGATGTGGCGAATCGATCAAGTTCAAGGATGTTGACGAACTGGCGGCCGAGCGTGAGGACCAGTGATCCCGACGGGCTCGCGCTTCCGTCTGGCACAAATCACTCCCCCTGTGTAAGGCAGACCTGAACAGCACGGAGGTATGAGATGCGGCGCAAACTCGCAGCGGGCAACTGGAAAATGAACGGCAAGCTGGCTGATCTGGCGGTGCTGGAGCGTATCGGTGCCACCCTGCCCGATCCCGGGTGCGACATGCTTGTCTGCCTGCCTGCCACGCTGATCCAGCCCGCCGCCGGCCTGTGTGAAAGCACCGCCCTGCGGATCGGAGCGCAGGATTGCCACACCGCGCGTGAGGGCGCGCATACCGGCGATATCGCCGCCGCCCAACTGGCCGATGCCGGTGCCAGCGCCGTGATCCTTGGCCATTCCGAACGCCGCGCCGATCACAACGAAACCAGCGCCACGGTGCGCGCCAAGGCCGAGGCCGCACAGGCCGCTGGGCTGAGCTTGATCATCTGCGTGGGCGAAACCCTCACGGAGCGTGACGCCGGCACCACGCTGGACGTGATCGGCAAGCAGCTTAACGCCTCTGTGCCTGACAGCGCCGATGCCGCGTCTCTGGTCATCGCATACGAGCCGGTCTGGGCCATCGGTTCGGGACGTGTGGCAACCGCCACGCAAATCGGAGAAGTGCACGAATTCCTGCGCGCGCGCCTGATCGCGCGCTTCGGTGCACAGGATGCGGATGGGATACGGCTGCTCTATGGCGGGTCGGTCAAGCCCGACAATGCCGCGGAGATCTTCGCCATCAAGGATGTGGACGGCGCGCTGGTGGGCGGGGCAAGCCTGACGGCGGATGATTTCTGCCCCATCGTGACAGCGCTGGCGGCAAGCTGACCACACAGGGCCACACCCCGGGTAGATAACCGCCGGGGCTTCTGCTTGTCTCAAATATCCAGGGAACCGCCCGCGCCGCCCGCCCTTTGCGCCGCGGGGACGCGCCTCAGAGCGGCAGGGCGGTGGTCGATTTGATCTCTTCCATCGACAGCAATGCTGTGACGTTATGCACCTTCACCTCCGAGATCAGCGCTTGGTAGAAGGCATCATAGGCCCGCGCATTTTTGACCCTCACCTTCAGGATATAGTCGATATCGCCTGCCAGACGGTGCGCCTCCTGCACTTCGGGACGGTTCCGTAGCGCCTTGAGAAAGGCCGCCTGCCAGTCCGCCTCATGCTCCGATGTGCGGATCAGCACGAAAAAGCAGGCCTCGAACCCCAGCGCCTCGGCATCCAGAATGACCGTCTGCGGCCCCATGATTCCCGCCTCGCGCATCTTGCGGATACGGTTCCACACAGGTGTCTTGGACGAGCCCACCTGCTTGGCGATCTCGTCCAGCGACTGTCCGGCGTCGCGTTGCAGTTCGGCCAGAATTTTCCGGTCTGTGGCGTCCAGTCGGATCGACATTTTTCTTTATCCCTTATTGCTGGAAAACCTTTGCTGAACCGGCGCCAGCGCGAAACGATATTCCTTATCTGGCGCAGATACTGGCGCTTGGGGGGAAATATTTCCTATATTGGCGCAAAGGTCAAACCGAAACACGCCGGATCTGACCACGTCAGAAAGAGAGGTTCCATGCGCCGCTTCACACCGAAAGTGGTTACCGCCAACGCGCTATTGGAAGGCGATGTGATCTATCTCACCGCCGACGACCGCTGGTCGCGCCGCCTTGAGGAGGCCGAGGTGATCGAGGACGAGGCCATCGGCCAGTTGCGGCTGCTGGATGCACAGCGGCAGGTCGATCGTGTCGTCGGGGCCTATCTGGCCGATGTGACCGCCTCGGCGGACGGGCCGCAGCCTGTGCATTTCCGGGAGGATTTCCGCCGCAAGGGGCCGTCCAACTATGCGCATGGCAAGCAGGAAGGCGCTGCAAATGTATAAATATACCGAATTCGACACCGCCTTTCTGGCCGAGCGCAATGCCCAGTTCCGCGCGCAGGTCGAGCGTCGGATCGACGGCTCGCTGACCGAGGACGAGTTCAAGCCGCTGCGCCTGATGAACGGGCTCTATCTGCAACTGCATGCCTATATGCTGCGGGTCGCCATTCCTTATGGCACGCTCAACAGCGCCCAGATGCGGCAGTTGGCGCTGCTGGCGGTAAAGTGGGACAAGGGCTACGGCCATTTCACCACGCGCCAGAACATCCAGTACAACTGGCCGCTGCTGCGGGATGTGCCCGATATGCTGGATGCGCTGGCCGAGGTCGGCCTGCATGCGATCCAGACCAGCGGCAACACGATCCGCAACGTGACCGCAGACCATTTCGCAGGTGCGGCGGCAGACGAGCTGGCCGATCCGCGCCCCGTGGCCGAGCTGATCCGGCAATGGTCCACCGATCACCCCGAGTTCCAGTTCCTGCCGCGCAAGTTCAAGATCGCCGTCACCGGCAGCCCGAATGACCGCGCCGTGACCCGCGCCCATGATATCGGGCTGCGGATGGTGGAGCGGGATGGCGAGACGGGCTATGAGGTGATCGTGGGCGGTGGCCTTGGCCGCACCCCGATGATCGGGCAGGTGATCCGCGAGTTCCTGCCACGCGGCGATCTGCTGCCCTATCTGGAAGCCATCGTCAGCGTCTACAACCTGCTGGGACGGCGCGACAACAAATACAAAGCGCGCATCAAGATCACCGTGCACGAGAACGGGATCGAGACGATCCGCGATCTGGTCGAGACGCGGTTCGAGACCCTGAAAACAGCGTTCAACGGCGCGGATCAGGCGCTTCTGGCGCAGATCGAGCCGCAGTTTGCAGCCCCCGACTTTGTCGCCAAGGATACCGCCCCCTATGATCGGGCCTATGCCACCGATCCCGTCTTCCGCGCCTGGGCCGATACGAACCTGACCGCACACCGCCAAGCCGATCATGCCATCGTGTCGATCAGCCTCAAGGCGCATGGCGCGACGCCGGGCGATGCCACGGCAGACCAGATGCGGCTGATGGCCGATCTGGCGGCAAAATATGCCTATGACGAGCTACGCATCAGCCACGAGCAGAACGTGATCCTGCCCCATGTGGCGCGCGCCGATCTGCCTGCTGTCCATGCCGCGCTGAAAACAGCGGGGCTGGCCACGGCCAATATCGGGCTGATCAGCGATATCATCGCCTGCCCCGGTATGGATTACTGCGCGCTGGCGACGGCCCGCTCGATCCCGATTGCACAAGAGATCGCCACGCATTTCGATGCGCTGAAGCTCGAGCATGACATCGGCCCGCTCAAGATCAAGATTTCGGGCTGCATCAATGCCTGCGGCCACCACCATGTCGGCCATATCGGGATTCTCGGGCTGGATCGTGCGGGGGTGGAAAACTACCAGATCACGTTGGGCGGGGACGGGACCGAAGATGCGGTGATCGGCGAACGCGCAGGCCCCGGCTTTGCCGCCGAAGACCTGCTGCCCGCGATCGAGCGGCTGGTCCGCGCCTATCTGGAGCTGCGCGAAGGGCGCGACGAGACGTTTCTGGACGCTTACCGCCGGCTGGGTGTCGCGCCGTTCAAGGCCGCCCTCTATCCCGAGGCGCGTGACCGTCATGCCGCTTGAGGCACCGCTTGCCCCGGTGGCGGACCGCGCCGCCGATCTGAACGCGCGCTACCGCCACCACGCGGCAGGCGCCGTGCTGCGCCATGCGCTGTCCGATCCACAGGTGGGACGGATCGCGCTGGTCAGTTCCTTCGGGGCGGAAAGCGTGGTGCTGCTGCATATGCTGGCGGTGATCGACCGCAATGTGCCGGTGTTGTTCATCGACACCGCGATGCTGTTCGCCGAAACGCTGGACTATCAGCAAAAGGTGGCGGCAAGGCTGGAACTGGCCGATCTGCGGATCATCCGGGCGCGGCCCTCCGTGGTGGCCGAGGTCGATCCCGACAGCACCTTGCACCGCACCGATCCGGATGCCTGCTGCGCGCTGCGCAAGACCGAACCGCTGGACCGCGCCTTGCAGGGGTTTGACGCATGGATTACGGGGCGCAAACGGTTTCAGGCCAGCACGCGCGCGACGCTGGAGTTTTTCGAGGCCGATACCGACGGGCGGCTCAAGGTCAATCCGCTGGCCCATTGGGACAAGGCGGATGTGCAGGATTACCTGATCAACAACCGCCTCCCGCGCCATCCGCTGGTGGCACAGGGCTATCCCTCCATCGGCTGCGCGCCCTGCACCTCGCCCGTGGCCGCCGGAGAAGATGCGCGCGCGGGGCGCTGGCGCGGGGCCCAGAAGGAAGAATGCGGCATTCATTTCGTAAACGGAAAAATGGTCAGGACAGGAGCCGGACAATGACACTCAACAGCACTGTAATCGTGCGCGATCAGGGGTTTTCATCCGAGGACTGGCAAGGCGCGTTCACCCCGCTGGAGGAGGCCACGGCGCAAACGGACGCGCTTGACATGCCCGCCAATGCCGATCCCGACACCGTGGCGCTTGCGGGCCTGCGGATCATACGCATCCCCTTTGCCAGCTTTGCCGACGGGCGCGGCTTCACCCTTGCCCGCAGCCTGCGCTTGCGCGGCTACACAGCCCGCCTGCGGGCCAGCGGACACGTGATCGCGGATCAATATGCGATGGCGCGGCGCGCGGGCTTTGACGAGGTGGAAATCTCGGCAGAGCTTGCCGCCCGCCAACCCGAGGACCAGTGGCTCGCCCGCGCGAACTGGCAGGCCCACGACTATCAGGCGCGCCTGCGCGGCACGGCCTGACCGCATCAGAACGGCGCGGCCAATCGCGCGCTTTCATCTGACCTGGATCAAAGCTAGAAAAGGGATGCCGGTTTATCCCGGCACAGTGATATATGACCGAAAGCCAGACAGTGACCGAGATTTCCATCCCCAAAGTGCCCACCCTGCCCGACGCGCAGACCGTGACCTCCGTGACCCACTGGACAGACAACCTGTTCTCGTTCCGTGTGGCGCGGCCGCAATCGCTGCGGTTCCGCTCGGGCGAGTTTGTGATGATCGGGCTGCTGGGCGACAATGGCAAACCCTTGCTGCGCGCCTATTCCATCGCTTCGCCCAGTTGGGACGAGGAGCTGGAGTTCTACTCGATCAAGGTGCAGGACGGCCCACTTACCTCGCGGCTGCAACATATCCAGCCCGGCGAGCAGATCATCCTGCGGCCCAAACCTGTGGGCACGCTGGTGCTGGACGCGCTGCTGCCCGGTAACCGGCTGTGGTTCTTCGCCACCGGCACGGGGCTTGCCCCTTTCGCCAGCCTGATGCGCGATCCCGAAACCTACGAGCGCTATGACGAGGTCATCATGATGCATACCTGCCGCGATGTGGCAGAGCTGGAATACGGTCGCCAGCTTGTGGAAAGCCTGCCGGATGATCCGCTGATCGGGGAATTCGTCGCCGGCAAGCTGCGCTATTACCCGACCACCACGCAAGAGCACAGCGACCGGATGGGCCGCATCACGGATAACCTGACCTCCGGCAAGGTGTTTGCCGATCTCGGTATTGCGCCGATCTCTCCCGCGCAGGACCGTGCGATGGTCTGCGGCTCGCTTGCATTCAACAATGACATGAAAACCGTGCTCGAGGGCTTTGGCCTGCGCGAGGGCGCCAATTCCGATCCTGCCGAATACGTGGTGGAAAAGGCGTTTGTCGGCTGATCTGGCCCATCCTGTATGACAGCGAAGGCCGCGCAGGTTTCGCGCATCTCCCGTCCACAGGCGCGGCCGCTGGCTACTCGACGGGATCCGGCACGCCCATCGGGCCGGGTGCAGGCGCGACCGGCGTCTCTGGTGCCGCCTGCGGCACGACGGTCCCTTCCACGGGCACCTCGTGATCCCGATTGGACCAAAGCGCGAAGATTGCCGCGCCAACCAAAACCACGGCACCGGCCAGTAAGATCTTGTTCATCGCAACGTCTCCTCCATCCCGTTCGGCGGGCCGCACGCGCCGTGCGCCCGTTCAGATGCTAAGAAAATGGCGATCTGGCCCGGTCTCATCAAGATGCAATCGCCGATACCGGCAGCGATCAGCCGATTTGCCGCTTGAAGTAAGGCCCGCTCAAGGCTACGTTACGGCCTCAAATTATGCCAACAATCGAAGGATTATCACCATAGCCCGCAGACCGCATAACGCGCCCCCGCAGCGCGATACTGGCCCCCGCATTAACGAACGCATCCGCGCCCCCGAAATCCGTCTGATCGGTGCCGATGGCGAGAATGCCGGCGTCGTCACGCCCGAGCGGGCGCTTGTGATGGCCGAGGAAGCGGGCCTTGATCTGGTGGAGATTTCCCCGAATGCCACCCCTCCGGTGTGCAAGATCATGGATTACGGCAAATACAAATACGAGACGCAGAAGCGCGAATCCGAGGCGCGCAAGAAGCAGAAGATCATCGAGATCAAGGAAATCAAGTTCCGCCCGAACACCGATACGCATGACTACGAAGTCAAGATGCGCTCGGTCTTCAAGTTTCTGGAGGAAGGCGACAAGGTCAAGATCACCCTGCGCTTCCGTGGCCGCGAGATGGCGCACCAGAATCTGGGCCGCGAATTGCTGGAACGTGTGGCCGAGGATACTAAAGAGGTCGGCAAGGTCGAGAACTTCCCCAAGATGGAAGGTCGCCAGATGATCATGCTGATCGGACCGCTGGCGAAGTAACTTCGCCGCGTTTGGATTGCCTGAACCGCCCCCGTCTGGAAAGACGCCGGGGCGGTTTTTTTATGCAGATTCCATCACCCCCGCTGACTAAGCCCGGTCCGTGGGAACAGCGGCGCAGCCGCCCCACGGGCAGCGCCCGTCCGCCCCATGGGCGGGCGCTTTGACAGCCTTTGGGCACGAACAAAGGTTGGAGGACGCTGCACGATAAACTGCCAGACTGGAGTGTTTGAGCGCCCACCCGCGGACAGGCCCTACCCTGCCGTGACAAAGGGGCTGCTTTGCTTACGGATGCTAGGTTCTGTTGAATGACCAAACAAAAACGCCCCCGCAGTTTCCCGCGGGGGCGTTTCTTATTCAATCAAGGGATCACGCTGCCGCAGTAACAGCCCGCTTCGTCATCACGCCGACCAGATGGGCGCGGTAGGCTTTGGAGCCGTGCAGATCGCCGATCATGCCGTCGGCGGGGACGGTCAGGCCCTCCAATGCGGATGCGGAGAAATCCTTGCCCAGCGCCGCTTCGGCCTCGGACCAGCGGAAAACACCCTCCTCCGACGCACCTGTCACAGCCACGCGCACGCCGTCCGCGTATTTCGCCACAAACACGCCGACCAGCGCGAAGCGTGACGCGGGTTGCTCGAACTTCTGGTAGTTGGAGACTTCGGGGATCGGGAAGCGGACTTCGGTGATGATCTCGCCTTCTTCCAGGGCGGTGGTGAACATGCCCTGAAAGTAGTCATCCGCCGCGATCTCGCGCGTGTTGGTGATGATCGTCGCACCGGAGGCCAGCGCGGCCGACGGATAGCAGGCCGAAGGATCGTTATTGGCCAGGCTGCCGCCGATCGTGCCACGGGCACGCACCGCCGGATCGCCGATATGGCTGGCAAGACCTGCCAGACCGGGATATTTGCTGCCCGCCTCGCGCGCCACCACAGCATGGGGGGTCGCCCCGCCGATGCAGAGCTTGCCATCATCGGAGATGCAGACGCCCTGCATCTCGCCGATGGCCGTCAGGCTGACCACCGTCTCGGGGCTGGCAAGGCGCTGTTTCATCGTGGGCAGCAGCGTTTGACCGCCGCCCAGCGCTTGCGCGCCCTCCTGCCCCATCGCGGCTACCGCATCGGCGATTGTCGTGGGGCGGACCAGATCAAAGTTGTACATATTATGCCTCCTTACGCGTTCATTGCGGTCCACACCCGATTGGGCGAGAGCGGCATGTCGATATGGGTGATATGGGTCTTGCCCGCCGAATGCAGCGCATCGATCACGGCATTCACCACAGCGGGGGGCGATCCGATGGCTCCGGCCTCGCCGCAACCTTTCACGCCAAGCGGGTTGTGCGTGCAGGGCGTGACGCAGGAGTGATCCACCGCATAGAACGGCACATCATTGGCGCGCGGCATGGCGTAATCCATGTAGGAGCCTGTCAGAAGCTGGCCGTTCTCGTCATAGACAGCGCCTTCCAGCAGCGCTTGCCCGATGCCCTGCCCGATCCCGCCATGCACCTGCCCCGACACGATCATCGGGTTGATGATATTGCCGAAATCATCCGCAGCGCTGAACCGTTCGATCGTGACGCGGCCGGTATCGGGATCAAGCTCGACCTCGCAGGCATAGGCGCCCGACGGATAGGTGAAGTTCGACGGATCGTAGAGCGCCGTTTCCTCCAGCCCCGGCTCGATATCGTCGAGCGGATAGTTATGCGGCACGTAGGCGGCAAGGGTCACATCGCCCCAAGCCACGGATTTGTCGGTGCCGGCGACATGGAACTTGCCGTCCTTCACCTCGATATCCGCGTCAGAGGCTTCCATCAGATGGGCCGCGATCTTTTTGGCCTTGTTGATGATCTTCTCGGTCGCGCGCACCATGGCGCTGCCGCCCACGGCCAGAGAGCGCGAGCCATAGGTGCCCATGCCCATCGGTCCTTTGGCGGTGTCGCCATGCACGATCTCGATCATGCTCTCGTCGATGCCGAGCATCTCCGCGATCACCTGCGGAAAGGCGGTCTCGTGCCCCTGCCCGTGGCTGTGGCTGCCCGTCATCACAGAAATCGAGCCGGTCGCGTTGACCCGCACCGTGGCGCTTTCATAAAGCCCCGCACGCGCGCCCAACTGGCCCACAAGGTTCGACGGCGCGATGCCGCAAGCCTCGATATAGCAGTTCACGCCCAGACCGCGCAGCTTGCCCTTGGCCTCGGACGCCTTGCGGCGCGCCTCGAAACCGGACAGGTCCGCGATCTCTTCGAGCTTGTCCATCGTGGCGGTGTAGTCGCCGATGTCATAGACCACGGCCACCGGCGTCTGATAAGGAAACTCGCTGATGAAGTTCTGCCGGCGCAGCTTGATCGGGTCCACGCCCAGTTCGCGCGCGGCTTTGTCGATCACGCGCTCCAACTGGTATGTCGCCTCGGGGCGGCCCGCGCCACGATAGGCGTCGACCGGCACCGTGTTGGTGAACACAGCCTTGACGTTCACATAGACCAGCGGGGTGCGGTAGTTGCCCGCCATCAGCGTGCCATGCAGCCATGTCGGCACCGATGGCGCGAAGGTGGAGAGATACGCCCCCATATTCGCGTAAGTGTCGGTCCGCACCGCCATGAAGTTGTTGTCCGCATCCAGCGCCAGTTCGATCTTGGTCACGTGGTCGCGGCCATGCGCGTCGGACATGAACGCCTCGGAGCGGCTGGAGGTCCATTTGACGGGGCGCTTGATCTGGCGCGCGGCAAAGGTGCAGAACGCCTCCTCGGCGTAATGGAAAATCTTGGTGCCGAAACCGCCACCCACATCGGGGGCGACAACACGCAGCTTATGCTCTGGAATGCCCAGCACGAAGGCGCCCATCAGCAGCCGGATCACATGCGGGTTCTGGCTGGTGGTGTAGAGCGTGGAATCATCGGTCGAGCGGTTGTAATCGCCCACGGCGACACGCGGCTCCATCGGGTTGGCCACAAGGCGGTTGTTGACCAGTTCCAGCGTGGTGACATGCGCGGCATTCTTGAACGCCTCATCCGTGGCCGCCTTGTTCTCCTCGACAAAGCCCCAGTCATAGCACAGGTTCGATGTCAGATCGTCATGCACCAGCGGCGCGCCTTCCTTGACGGCGTCCTTCATGTTGATGACAGCGGGCAGTTCCTCGATATCCACCACGATGGCCTCGGCGGCGTCGCGGGCCTGCTCGTAGGTCTCCGCAACGATCGCGGCGATGGGATCACCGACATGGCGCACCTTGCCCTGTGCCAGAACCGGATGGCCGGGTTCCTGCATCGGCTGGCCGTGCTTGTCCGTCACCTGCCAGCCGCAGGGCAGACCGCCGATGCCCGCAAAATCGTCGCCGGTGAAAATCCGCACCACACCGGGCATTTTCGCGGCCTCGGACGTGTCGACGGAGGTCAGCCGCCCATGCGCCACGTCCGAGCGCAGGAAATGCACATAGGTCTGTCCGTAAAGGTTGATGTCGTCTGTGTAATTGCCGTTTCCTGTCAGAAACCGCAGGTCTTCGCGCCGCTTGGGGCTGGCGCCAATTCCATGATCCTTGGGCATGATCTCTCTCTCCCTGAGTGGAGAATGGCTTCCCTCCTCGGATGCAGCATTCCCCGTTAACCTAGGTAATGCGAAGACAGCGCCACGCGGCGCATCCCTCGATCTTATTCGGCCGCGATGCGGCTCACGTCCTGCCCGGCTGCGGCCATGATCGCCTTGACGATGTTATGATAGCCCGTGCAGCGGCAGATATTGCCTTCGAGATAGTCGCGGATCTCCGCCTCGGTCGGATTGGGGTTTTCCTTCAGCAACGCTGTCGCCGTCATCACCATGCCGGGGGTGCAGAAACCGCACTGAAGCCCGTGGTGATCCTGAAACGCCTGCTGCACCGTGTTGAGCGAGCCGTCGTCATTCGCCACACCTTCGATGGTGAGAACCTCGGCCCCCTCGGCCTCGGCCGCCAGCATGGTGCAGGCTTTGATCGCATTGCCGTTCACATGCACAACGCAGGCCCCGCATTGCGACGTGTCGCAGCCGACATGCGTGCCGGTCAGATGCAGATTTTCGCGCAGAAATTGAACCAGCAATGTCCGGCCTTCCACGTCGCCCGACGCGGCCTTGCCATTCACGGTCATCTTGACCTGTACCATGACGCTCCTCCCAGAGACTATTTATGTCGTTCACGATATTAGTCTAAACATGCCCCCGACGTTATGAGAAGCAAGAATTTTCACCATCCTCGCAACGAAGTGACTTGCAGGCCCGTTTCGCGGGGTGTTTCACCCGCAAACGCTTAGGCTTCACGCAAAGGATCGATCAGGCTAACGGGCGGATTTGTCGCGCTTGCGGCCGGCACGCGGCATCGGGCGTGTGGGGATTTCCTTGAGCAGGCCACCGATCCCCATCGCCGCGATATCCGGCCCGCTGACCGGCAGGCCGCAGGCAATCCGGCTAAGCACCCAATCCGCCCCGTTGAGCGCAGGCGAGCGCGCGCATCCCGGCAGGCCGATCACCACCCGCGCGCCCAACTGCCCCAGAAACAGCAGGTTGCCCGGATCGACGGGCATCCCGAATCGTTCCACCTGCCCGCCTGCCTGCCGCAGGGCCGCGGGGCCGACATCGTCGATATCCGAGGTGGCCGACCCTGTCAGGATCAGCACCAGATCGCCGCCCGCCGCAGCGATGGCCTGCGCCAGTTCCGCCGTGCGGTGCGGCACGGCGACAACGTCGTCCAACACCATGTCCAAGGCATCCAGCCGCGCCTTTATCGCGTTCTGGCCCTTGTCGGCGGTCGCCTCGCTGCTCTGCAACCCGCCGCCGATCTCTGTCACGATCAGCGTGGCAGAGCGCAGCACAGGCCGCGCCAGCCGGATCGTGCCAGTGCTGTTGCCTGCGCCATCGCCTGCCCCAAAGGCGCAAGCACGCTCCAGATGGGCCTGCGCCACCGCGTAGGAAATGATCTTGACCGTCGCGACCATTCCGCCCGCCGCCATCTGCTGGAACGGCGGCACCGTCGCCAGCGTGATCATCGGATCGACCCCGTTCACCGCCACCAGCGCAGGCGCATCCATCACCACAACACCCGGCCCCGTCGCGATCAGGTTGACGCGGCCGGTGAACGGCGCGGTCAGCCGCAAACCCGCCGCCGCCGGATCGGGCACCAAGGCCGCCGCAAGCCGGGCGGCGGCGTCATTCTCGTGCACATCGGTCGCGCCCGGCCGCGCCACGATCACTGTCTCCAAGCCCGCTGCAGCCAATGCGGCCAGATGCGCGGGCTCCAGCGTCACGCCCTTGCGCAGCCGCTTGCCGTCCAGCGCGACGGAATGGGCAAGGATCGCCCCCTCCGCCTGCGACAAGGGCACCGGGCCGAACTTCATCCCTGCCTCAGCACCTGCGTACACTGCGCCAGAATGGACAGCGCGATCTCCGCCGGTCCCGCCGCACCGATGTCCAGCCCCACAGGTCCGTGGATGCGCCCGATCCGGTCGGGGGAATGGCCCTTGGCAACCAGCCGGTCCACCCTTGAGGCATGGGTGCGTTTCGAGCCGAGCGCGCCGATATAGAACACATCCGAGGCCAGCGCCGCCTCGATCGCGGGATCATCCAGCTTGGGATCATGCGTCAGCAGCACAAGCGCTGTGCGCGCATCCAGCCCCAGCGTGGCGATGGCATCATCGGGCCAGTCGTTCAGAACCGTCTCACCGGGAAAGCGCGCCTGCGATCCGAACGCATCACGCGGATCGATCAGCACCGGATCATAGCCCACGATCCGCGCCATCGGCACCAAAGCCTGCGCGATATGCACGGCCCCAACCACGATCATCCTGAGCGGCGGGTTGTGAATTGCCACGAACACCCTGCCCTCCGCCTCGAACCCCGAGCGATCCATGCGGAAACGTTCCGCGTGATCATCCGTCGTCAGATGCCGCGCGCCGCTGTCCAGATCGACCACATAGGCCACCGCGCGCCGCGCCGCGCGCGCCTTGACCAGCGCGTCCAGCGTGGTCTCCGGCAGGACCGCCCCGACAGGCTCGACCAGGACGCGGATCGTGCCGCCACAGGCCAGCCCGACTGCAAAGGCATCACCGTCACTGACCCCGTATTCCAGCAGGCGTTGCGTACCCTGCTCCAGCGCTTCCATCGCCTCGGTCACCACCGCGCCCTCGACGCAGCCACCCGAGACCGAGCCCTCCATCTCGCCCTTGCCGGAGATCACCAGCTGGCTGCCCACACGGCGCGGGGCAGAGCCCCATGTCTCCACCACCGTGGCCAGCACGGCGCCGCGCCCGTCACGGTGCCAGTCCAGCGCGATCTCCGGAATGCGGTCGTATCTGTCGGTCATCACAAACCCTCCCTTGGCCCTGACGGGCCGCGTCGGTCACTCGCTAGTGGCCGCGCAATGCCGCCATCAGCCGTGTCTTCTCTCCGGTATCATCCTGTTTCGAGATGGCCGCCGCAAGCGCCTCCAGACTGTCGATGGAATGGCCCGCGCGAAAGCTTTCGACATGCGGCAGCATCGCGGCGATCCCGCGCGCTTTCGGCGCGAATCCGTCCCAGCGCAGCAGCGGATTGAGCCAGATCAGACGGCGCGACGACAGGTGCAGGCGTTCCATCTCGCGGCCCAGATCGGCGGCCTTGTCACGGTCCAGCCCGTCGGTGATCAGCAGCACCACCGCCCCCTGCCCCATGACACGGCGCGACCAGTCGCGGTTGAACGCATGCAGGCACGTGCCGATCCGCGTGCCGCCTTCCCAGTCCTGCGCCTCGGCGCCAGCCGCCTTCAGCGCCTGATCCACGTCGCGGGTCGCAAGGTGGCGGGTGATATTGGTCAGCCTTGTGCCAAATGTGAACGCATGCACCCGCGCCCATCCCGCGCCCTTCTCATTGGCGACAGCGTGGAGAAAATGCAAAACCATCCGGCTGTATTGGCTCATTGAGCCGGAAATATCGCAAAGCACCACCAGATTGGGCCAGCGCGGACGCGGCTTTTTCAAAGACAGCCCCTGCATCTCACCGCCCCGCCGCATCGTCGCGCGCATGGTGCGCCGCCAGTCGATCCGGTTGCCGGTCAGGCTGGGCTGGCCGCGCCGTGACGGAATCGGCTTCACCGGCAGGCGCATCCGTGCCAGCATCCGCTTGGCCTGCGCAATCTCGGCGGTGCTCATCTGCTCGAAATCCAGCGTCTTGAGCCGCTCCTCGGTGGAGATCGTCATCGAGGCATCGACCTCGATCATCGTCTCCTCCTCGCGCGGTGGCTCCTGTTCGACCGGACGGTTCGCCCCGTCCAGCAAGGCCTCCGCCGCGCGCTTCTCGGCGGCCTGTGTCTGGCGTTCCTCCTGCACACCGCGGATGGCGGGCAGCATCATCGACATCATATGCTCCAGATAGCGCGGATCGCGCCAATAGAGCCGGAAGATTTGCGAGAACACCGCGCGATGTTCGGGCCGGTTCACGAAACAGGCATGCAGCACCCAGAAGAAATCGCGCTTGTCAGTGAATCCCGCCGCCTGCACCACGCGCACCGCGTCGATCACGCGGCCTGTCCCGATGGGCAGCCCCGCCTTGCGCAAAGCCCGCGCAAAATGCGTGATATTCTGCGCCAGCTTCGGATCATCCGGCAACTCGAGGGG
The DNA here is from genome assembly GCA_024636555.1 of Paracoccaceae bacterium. Lineage (GTDB taxonomy): Bacteria > Pseudomonadota > Alphaproteobacteria > Rhodobacterales > Rhodobacteraceae > Seohaeicola. Next base: position 22,340 of record JAGXGW010000008.1, read on the forward strand.
GATGTATTCGGCCACGCTTTACCCCCGTTTCTTCTTGCGGCAAATATCCTCGGGGGGATCGTCGAACAAAGTTCGACGTAGGGGGCGGAAAGCCCCCGCCTCGCCACGCAAAACCATCACGCAGGCTCCAATGAGGCGCGCGCCTCGTCCAGCAGGCGTTTTGCCTCGGAGCCCTGCAATTTCGCAATATCATCCTGATATTTCAGGATCGCACCCAGCGTATCTGCAATGACTTCGGGCGACAGGCTGATGACATCCAGCGCCAGCAGGCATTTCGCCCAGTCGATGGTTTCGGCCACGCCGGGTTTCTTGAACAGATCCTCGGTCCGCAGGCGCTGCACGAAAGCCACCACCTCGCGGCTGAGTGCGGCGGAGGCTTCGGGCGCGCGGGCCTGCAAAATCTCGATCTCGCGGTCAAACGTGGGATAATGCACCCAGTGATAGAGGCAACGCCGTTTCAGCGCGTCATGCACCTCGCGCGTGCGGTTGGAGGTCAGGATCACGATGGGCGGCTCGGGCGCGACAATCGTGCCAAGCTCGGGGATCGTGACCTGAAAATCGCTGAGCGCTTCTAGCAGGAACGCCTCGAACGGCTCGTCCGTGCGGTCCAGCTCGTCGATCAGCAGCACCGGCGCGCCACCCGCCTGCGGGCGCATGGCCTGCAACAGGGGCCGCTCGATCAGGTAGTCCTGCGTGAAAAGTTCCGATTTCAGCGCGTCGCGTTCGGCCCCGCCCGAGGCTTCGGCGGTCCGGATGGCGATCATTTGCGCGGCGAAATTCCATTCATAGACCGCCGAGGACGCATCCAGCCCCTCGTAGCACTGCAACCGGATCAGACGGCGGCCGAGGGCTGCGGCGATGGCCTTGGCGATCTCGGTCTTGCCGGTGCCCGCCTCGCCTTCCAGAAACAGCGGACGGCCCAGCTTGAGCGACAGGAACGTGACCGTGGCCAGGGCCCGCCCGCAGACATAATCCTGTCCGGCCAGCAGGTTTTGCACCTCGTCGATGGATTGCGGCAATGCCATATGTGATCCTCCCTTGATCCGCGAAACCTTGCAACTGGCTCTGGCCTGCGTCAAGGCAAGACAGCGTGTCCCGATTGCATAGGGGGTCGGCGAAAGTTTTGCGAAAGATTGACGGATTCTGTTCAAGCTGCAATGGTTTTGCCCAAGAATAACCTGCACAATGGCGGGATTGCGGGCTGCTCTTGTTGCGGACCGGGGCACAGAGCGGGCACGAGTGACATGAGTGAACATACCCAAGAGCAGCAGGCGGGGCTGCGGATTACGGCGATCACCTGCGTCAAGAACGAGGGGCCGTTCCTGCTGGAATGGATCGCCTATAACCGGCTGATCGGGGTGACGGATTTTCTGTTCTATTCCAACGATTGCACCGATGGCACCGACCGGATGCTGGATGCCTTGCAAGCGCGCGGTATCGTGCAGCACCTGCCCAACCCCGCCGAGGGGCGCAACTACCAGATGGAGGCGCTCAAACATGCCGCCCATCAGGAGGTTGTCAGGCAGGCGGACTGGGTCTGGATCGCCGATGTCGACGAGTTTCTGAACATCCATACGGGCGATCACACCATCCCTGCCCTGATCGCGACTTGCGGCGATCCGCAGGCGATCAGCCCGACCTTCCAGTTTTTTGCCAATGACGGGGTGGAGGCTTTCGAGGACCGGCCCGTCATCGCGCAGTTCCACCGCAGCCACAATCCCGATATCTGGTGCGGCGAGACGGCGATCGAGGTGAAAACGCTGATCCGTAAGGATTTCCCGCTGAAGTTCTACGGGGCGCATCGTCCGTTTTTTCGTGACGGGCTGCCGGCGGGCAGGCAGCCGCGCTGGACGGATGGCGCGGGCCGCGAGGTGCAGACCAAGTTCAAGCTGGCCGCCAACAAGCGTCGGATCCGCAAGTTTCCCGCCGCCGGCGCGCGCATCCATGCCACGCTGAACCATTATGCACTGCGCAGTCTGGACAGCTATCTGGTCAAGAACGACCGTGGCGATGTGAACCGCGAGCATCGCGCCTTTGATGATACCTACTGGCGCGAACGCAACGATCCCGCCTATGAGGACCGCTCGATCCAGCGGATGTTGCCCGCGCTCGAGGCTGAAATCGCCCGTCTGCGCGCCGAGCCCGAAATCGACGCGCTGCATCTGGACTCGGTGGCGCTGCACCGCGCGCGGCGCGATGCTTTGCTGCAAATGCCGGAGTATCAGCAGATGCGCAGCGATCTCAAGGCCGCCCCGACCCTGCCGCCGCAGGAGGAAGCCCTGCTGCGGGAGCTTGGTCTGTGGGAGGATGCGGCATGACCCGGATATATCTGCATATCGGGCTGGATGCTGCGGGCACCGCACGGCTGCAACAGGTGATGGCCGACAAGCGCGAGCAGATGCTGGCCAAGGGTGTCCTGTTTCCCCGCGCCGCGGGGTCGCGCAACCACACGCGGCTGTTCATGGCGGTGACCGATCCCGACAATGTCGATGCGCTGCGTGTCTCGCGCGGCTATGCCGATCCGGCGCGTCAGGCAGCGCTGCGGGCCGAACTCTCCGGCGATCTGGCGCGCGACATCGCCACCCACCAGCCGCACACCGTAATCCTTTCCGCCCACCAGTTCGGCACCGGCCTTGCGCGCCCGTCCGAGCTGGAGCGGCTCCGCGCCATGCTGGCACCGCTTTGCACGGACATCCGTATCGTCGCGCATGTCGATGCACCATCGCACATGCTCGCGCGGCATTACGCGGCGCAGGTCATGATCGGGCGCACAGCTTCGCTGGACCTCGAACGCGGTTTGCAAGGGCAGGACTGGTGGGACGGGGCACTGGCGCAGGCGGCCGTATGCTCCCCCGCGACCGGCCGCTTTACCGAGATACAGTCTGCGCCGTTCTGGCTGGACTACGTCAGGCTCGTCGCCCATTGGGAAGGGGTTTTCGGCGCAGGCACCGTGACGCTGCGCCCCTATGACATACCGCGCTTTTTCGACGAGGCCGCGACCGAGGAGATCCGCGCCAGCTTTGACATTACGGACACTTTGGGCCGCGCCGCGCCTGCCGCGCTGCCGGCGGAACCCTCTGCCCCATGGATCACCCGCGCGCGGCAGTTGAACGATCTGCTGTTCCGTCTGGGCGATGCGACAGGCCAGCCCGTGCCGCGCCCGCTCTGGCGCAAGTTGATCACCGAGATCAGAATCGACGGCGAAGCCCTTGAGCCAGATGACCTTTGTCTGATCGTCAAACCGCTGAACACAGGCCTGAAAAAGCTTCTGCCCTCCCAGCCCGCGCTTGACCCGGCGATCGCGCGGCAGCCCCGTCGCTCACCGCCCGGTACCGAGGCCGACCCAGGCATGGGGTTTCGGGCCAGCCAGTATCTACTCGCCTTCCGCGCCCGGATCACCCGTGCGATCAAGGAGGAACAGGCCAAGGCCGCGCCAGAGGCGGACCTCGACCATATCGCGCCCGCAGAACACAGCCCTCAGGGGACAGCGCCGCTCAGCACGGTCGCGGCGCAACTGATGCCCGCGCGCGCGGTCGAGAATTTCCACAAGCTTCAAACCTCGCCCTTCCGTCCGCATAACCGGCTTGGCATGGTCAACGAGGAAGAACTGGCCGCCGCCTACACGCCGCATCCGGCCCGCCGCTTGCCTGCGGGCAACAGTGGACGCGTGATCGTCGGCTGCATGAAGAACGAAGCGCCCTATATTGCGGAATGGGTCGCCTATCACCGCGCCATCGGGGTCGACAATTTCCTGATCTACACCAATGACTGCACCGACGGCACCGCCGAGATACTGGACAGGATGCAGGCGCTGGGGCTGGTCCAGCATCGCAACAATGACGGCTGGAAGGGCAATTCCCCGCAGCAATCGGCGCTGAACAAGGCGCTCAGGGAACCGCTGATCCGCGATGCCGAGTGGATCATCCATATCGACGTGGACGAGTTCATCAACATCCGCTGCGACAACGGCACGCTGGACGATTTCTTTGCCCGCGTGCCGGATGCCTCCAACGTTGCGATGACATGGCGGTTGTTCGGGCATGGCGGTGTCACCGACCTGTCGGACCGTTTCGTGATCGACCAGTTCGAGCATTGTGCGCCGCGCTTCTGCCCCAAGCCGCATACGGTCTGGGGGTTCAAGACCATGTTCCGCAACACGGGTGCCTATGCCAAGATGAGCTGTCACCGGCCCAACAAGCTGAACGACTCGCTGCGCGATCAGGTGCGCTGGGTGAACGGATCGGGGCAGGACATGACGCGCGAGGCCGCCGATAACGGCTGGCGCAACTCGGTCAAATCCATCGGCTACGACCTGTTGCAGCTCAACCATTACGCGCTGCGCTCCGCCGAGAGTTTCCTGATCAAGCGCCAGCGTGGTCGCGCGCTGCATGTCGACCGCGCCATCGGCATCAACTACTGGATCAGGATGGACTGGGGCGATGCGCGCGACATCACCATCAAGCGCAACACGCCCCGCCTGCGGGCCGAATACGACCGCATGATGGAAGATGCCACCTTGCGGGCGCTGCATGACAAAGGGCTGGACTGGCACCGCGCCAAGGCGGCCGAACTGCATGCCATGCCGGAATTCCGCGATCTTTATGATCAGGCGCTGACGCTGAAACTGACCGCGGCAGAGCGTGTGGCCTATGCGCTGGCGCTGGATATGGAAAGCTGATGCGTGCGCTGACCATACTGACACAACGCAACGAAGGCGCGTTTCTGTTGGAATGGCTGGCCCATCACAGGGCGATCGGTTTCACGGATTTTCTTGTGTTCTCGAACGACTGTCAGGACGGATCGGACCTGATGCTGGATCATCTGGCGACAAAAGGCTGGCTGACGCATCTGCCCAACCTGCCCCCCTATGACAAGGCGGGCATCCAGTTTTCCGCTTTGAAGACGGCGGCGCAGCATCCGCTGGTGCAGGCGGCAGACTGGATTTTGCCGCTGGATATTGACGAGTTCGTCAATATCCACACCGGCGATCACAGCCTCTCCGCGCTGCTGGCGGCCCTGCCCGAGGCCACGGCGATCACGCTCACATGGCGGATTTTCGGCAATGCCGGCGTGGTCAACTACACCGACGCGCCTGTTACCGCACAGTTCACCCGCGCAGCCCCCGCGATCATCCACTGGCCGTGGCGCGCGGCGATGTTCAAGACGCTTTACCGCAATGACGGCACCTACGGCAAACCTGGCATCCACCGCCCGCGCGCGCCCGATCCCGCCCGTCTGGACAGCGCGCAATGGTATGACGGCGAGGGCCGCGCCCTGCCCGCGCGCTACCGCCGCGCGGGCCTGTTCTCGCAATATGGCCGTTCCAACCATGCGCTTGTGCAGTTGAACCATTACCCGTTGGGCGCAATGGAAAGCTATATTCTCAAGGCGGATCGCGGCCGCGCCGTCCATGCCGATCATCGCCTCGGGATGGATTACTGGGTGGAACGGAATTTCAACAGCGACGAGGATGTGACGATCAGGGCCATCTCGCCTTTGATGCAGGCGGAATATGCCGCCCTGCGCGCCGATCCGGTGCTTGAGCGGCTGCACCAGCAGGCCGTGGCATGGCGGCACGCGCGCTTCACCGCATTGATGCGTGACGACGAGACGCGCGCGCTGATGGGACGGCTCCTGATGACGCCGTCCTCGCAGGCGCTGGACCGTGCCGAGGCAGCCCCGCTGATCGCCCATGCCATTGCCGCGCATGCCGCGATGGCCTCATCCGCGAAAGCGTGAAGAAAACTGCCCTTCATTCGCCTTGAACTGAGACAAATTCACCCAATTTTTGCCCTAAACGAGGTCTATCTCACAGCAATGAATGACACGACCTTCCGGTCGGATCCAGTAAGGACGCGCCGCCATGCTCAATACGATTCCTTTGTCTGACCGGTCGCTCTCCGGACTGAAAAAAGGTGAATGGTTGGCGCAACTTGCGGAAATTGCTGAAACTTCCGGCAAATTCCAGACGCTGGGACGCTCCCATTGCGCCACACGAATCGACGTGCCTGCGGCGGAGGCTGACGAAGAGACACTGTTGCTGGTCACCTTCGAGACGGTTCAGGGCATCCAGCTGCATTCCGATATCGGCCAGCCGCTGGGCTGGGACATGGTGCGCCTGCGCGGCTGGGCGCATCTGTGCCTGATCAGCGATGGCGATACATGGTTCCGCGATCCGCAGGTCTATGCCCTGTTCGACCGATTGACCGATGAGGGCTATTTCGAGAGCTTCGACCGGATCGTGTTCTACGGTGCCGGCCCCTGCGGCTACGCGGCGGCGGCCTTCAGTGTCGCCGCTCCCGGCTCTGCCGTCCTGGCGGTACAGCCGCAGGCCACGCTTGATCCGCGGGTCACCGAGTGGGACCACCGCTTCACCCACATGCGCCGGACCTCGTTTACCGATCGTTACGGCTATGCGCCGGACATGCTCGATGCGGCAGACAGGGCCTTTGTGGTCTATGACCCTGCCGAGGATCTGGACGCGATGCATGCCGCACTGTTCACGCGGCCCAATGTCACTAAACTGCGGCTGCGCCATATGGGCGATGCGCTGCAGGGCGTGCTGATCGAGATGGATATTCTCGAATCCCTGCTGGATGACGTGGCCGACGACACGCTGACAGCTTTGCGGTTTGCCATGCTGGCACGGGCGCGGCGCGAGCACCGCTCCTACCTGCGCAACCTGCTGGGGCATCTGGACGCGAACAACCGCCCCTATCTGGCCACCCTGCTGTGCCGCAACGTGGTCGCGCGGATGAACGCCCCGCGAATCCGGCGACGCTTGCATGGGCTGGAGAAAGCCGCCGCAGAGGGCGAGTTCACTCCGCCGCCCTCCCGCAATGGAAATGGTGCCTTAAACAGCTTCTAGAAACGGCGGCCGCGCCGCAGGAATCGTGACCGTGCCCTCTGGCCCTGTGGCGGCAGTTTGTGTAAGCGGAACGCATGAGCAAAACGATCACGATCCGCCGCCCCGACGACTGGCACCTGCATCTGCGCGATGGCGCGATGCTGCGCGCGGTCCTGCCCGAAACCGCCCGCCATTTCGCGCGGGCCATCATCATGCCCAATCTGGTGCCCCCCGTGGTCACCGGTACACAGGCCGACGCCTACCGTGACCGGATCATGGACGCGCTGCCCGAGGGGATGGCGTTCGAGCCGCTGATGACGCTTTACCTGACCGAGGAGACGGACCCGGATGACGTGGCCGCCGCCCAAGCCAGCGGGCTGATCCGCGCGGTCAAGCTATACCCTGCAGGGGCCACGACCAACTCCGCCTCCGGCGTGAAGAATTTCGACAAGGTGCGCCCGGTGCTGGAGCGGATGGCCGAGATCGGCCTGCCGCTCTGCATGCACGGCGAAGTGACGGATCACAGCGTCGATATCTTCGACCGTGAGGCCGTGTTCATCGACCGTGTGCTGGACCCGATCCGCCGCGCCACGCCGGGGCTGCGCGTGGTGATGGAGCATGTGACGACCTCGGACGCCGTGGACTATGTGAAATCCGCGCCCGAGGATCTGGCCGCCACGATCACCACGCACCACCTGATCATCAACCGCAACCATATCCTTGTGGGCGGGATCAAGCCGCATTACTACTGCCTGCCCGTCGCCAAGCGCGAAAGCCACCGTCTGGCCCTGCGCGCCGCCGCCACCTCGGGCGATGCGCGGTTCTTTCTGGGCACGGATTCGGCTCCGCATGTCGATGCGCTCAAGGAACATGCCTGCGGCTGTGCGGGCTGTTTCACCGCGACCAACACGATGTCGATTCTCGCCCATGTCTTCGAGGAAGAGGGCGCGCTGGACCGGCTCGAGGGTTTCACATCCTTGCATGGCCCCGGCTATTACCGCTTGCCGGTGAACGAAGGCCGCATCACGCTGACACGCGGCACCGATCCGGTGGATTATCCCGCCAAGATCGACGGCGGCGATGGCCCCGTCACGGTGTTCGATCCCGGTTTCCCGCTGTATTGGAAAGTGACCGCCTGATGGTCACGGCTCTGCAAATACGCGATCGCCACCGTGCCGCCTGAGGCAGCGCCGGAATTCGAGTATTTGTGGAACAGTGAAGACGACCCGAAATTGCAAAGGATGCCGCGATGATCCCCTCAAGCTACCCCCCCAAGGAAGAAATGGCGCGGCTGACCGCGCGGATGCTGCTGGAAATCAAAGCGGTGCATTTCAATGCGGACGAGCCGTTCATCTTCGCCTCCGGCCTGCCCTCGCCGGTCTATATCGATTGCCGCAAGCTGATCTCCTATCCCCGCATCCGGTCGACCCTGATGGATTTCCTGACCGTGACAGTGATGCGCAATGCCGGTTTCGAGGCATTTGACAATATCGCGGGCGGCGAGACGGCTGGCATTCCCTTTGCCGCACTTGTGGCCGAACGCATGGCCCTGCCGATGACCTATGTGCGCAAGAAGCCCAAAGGCTATGGCCGCAATGCCCGCATCGAGGGCGCGATGGCCGAGGGCGAGCGCGTGTTGCTGGTGGAGGATCTGACCACCGATGGCGGCTCCAAGCTCAGCTTTGTCGATGCGATCCGCGAGACAGGGGCCACTTGCGCGCATACCGCGGTGATCTTCTATTACGGGATCTTTCCGCAGACCGAAAAGGTGCTGGGCGATCACGGTGTGGCGCTGCATTACCTGTGCACATGGTGGGATGTGCTGGCAGAGGCGCGCGCCTCCGGTGCCTTCGATGATGCGACCATGGCCGAGGTGGAGGCGTTTCTGACCGCCCCGGACGCATGGCGCGCCGCCCGCGCCGGCAAGTAACAGTGCAGCCCGCGCCGGCATGGCGCCGCTGCAACGCAGCCCGGCGACGGCCGACGCGTGGGTGCGCGAAAAACCGTGCGACGTGCTGTTTTGGAATGCGGCAACGGATCAATATGTTGACGCCGCGCCCTGCCTTGCCGCAGAATGTGGGGCGAACGGCGGGCGGCGGGATATGCACAAACTATCCCCAGAGATATAAATTTGCGCTCCGGCCCGGCGCTTCCTATGAGACTGGTCTGGGATGATGGGGACAATCATGAACAACCTTTCGATATTCAACGCGACGGGCACTGTCGTTCAGGAAGCCGAGACAATGCCCCATTCGATCGAGGCGGAACAGCAGCTTCTGGGCGCGATCCTGACCAATAACGATGTCTATGACCGCGTGGCGGCCATTATCGGCGCGCAGCATTTTTACGATCCCGTCCATGCGCGGATCTACGAGATCGCCGCCGCCCGAATCGCCAAGAACAACCTTGCCTCGCCGGTGACGCTCAAGGCGTTTTTCGAGGGCGATCCGGGGCTTGAGGAACTGGGCGGGCCGTCCTATCTGGCGCGTCTGGCGGGGGCTGCGATCTCGGCCTATGCGGTGCGCGACTATGCGCAGATGATCTATGATCTGGCGATCCGGCGCGAATTGATGGGGCTGGGGCGCGATATCGCGGCCAAGGCGGCCAAGGTCGATATCGCGTCCGAGCCGCGCGAACAGATCGTCGAGGCGGAACAGGCGCTCTACAAACTCAGCGAGCAGGGCAAGACCGACAGCGGTTTCCAGTCCTTCCTGCGCGCGGTCACCGATGCGGTCAATCAGGCCAATGCCGCCTACCAGCGCGAGGGCGGGCTGGCCGGTGTCTCGACGGGACTGGTGGATCTGGACAAGAAACTGGGCGGGCTGCACAAATCCGACCTTCTGATCCTCGCGGGTCGCCCCTCGATGGGCAAGACCTCGCTGGCCACCAACATCGCCTTCAACTGCGCGGAGCAGCATCTGGAATGGCAGCGCGATGGGGGCGAGTTCAATTACGGTGCGCCGGTCGCCTTCTTCAGCTTGGAAATGAGCGCCGACCAGCTGGCCACGCGTATTCTGGCCGAACAGGCAGAGATTTCGTCCGAAGCCCTGCGCAGCGGGAAATTGACGCGCGAGGATTTTCAGAAGCTCAGCTTTGCCAGCCAGCGCCTTGCCGAGCTGCCGCTGTATATTGACGATACGCCCGCGC
>JAGXGW010000056.1 GCA_024636555.1 Paracoccaceae bacterium
GCGTGCCGGCAGGCGTAACTGCACCCCCAGAAGCTGCACCCCACAGAACCCGACGACCGGCACACCGATCATCAGCAAAAGGGTCTCCTGCGGCAGAAAGCGGACAAGCTGCGCGCTCACCAGCATCGCGACGAGTCCGATCGCCATGAACAGCCGGAATTGCTTGATCGACAGCCAGGCTTGCCGCCAGCCCTGCCGCAAAGCCTGCATCCCGTTGGTGACCAGTGTCGGCAAGATCAGCCCCGCAAGTGCCACATCGGGTGCGACAAATGAGCCAAGCAGCGAGATCATGATCATCGGCATGGCAAAGCCGACCATACCCTTGACGATCCCCGCCAAAAGAGCGACCAACAATGAAAAGCCAAGTATTTCAGGGGTCATCAGGGTTAACAGCGCATCCATGACGATCTCATATCACGCCGGTCGTCAGCCGCTAGTGCCGCAGCGCAATAATTCAATGCGCAACTTTCAGTTATCCAGCTGACCGGAATGGGTATTTTTGTTGCGCTGCAACTGCAAAATGGCTAGGACAGGGTCCAGCAAAAAAAGGATGTGAATCATGGCCCATGACGGACAAGATATTGCAATGAACCCTGTGGTGATTCTGCCCGATCTGCTCCGCCTGACCGGCGCGGCGCTCAAGCCTGTCGAGAAACTCTTCGACACGGCCAAGGCGTCCGTGCGTGCCCGCGTGAGCGAGGGCGGCAAAGTCTCCGGCGCACTGCTGGAGGCGGAACAGACAGCGGCCCACGGTCTGGCTTGGCTGGCCACCTATGTGGAATCCCTGCGCCAGATGCAGAAATGGGCCGAGGGGCTGGAGACTCAGGGCAAGTTCGGTGAAGTCGAGCAACTGATCCAGCAGATCGCCTTCGGGGAATACCTCTGGCAGATCTACGGTGGCATCCAGATGAACCAGGGCGAAGTCGTGCGCCTGCAGGATCTGGGCCTGTCGCAGGACGAGATGCGCGGCCTGATGTCCCCAGCGGTGATGAGCCTGACGCAGGGTGGCAACACCCAAGCCGCCCGCTCGCGGCTGGTCGAACTCATGCAGGAGCAATCCGCGAATGTCACCGTCGGCGCCTCGGGCCTTGACGAAGAACTTGAGATGATCCGAGAGCAATTCCGCCGCTTCGCGCTCGAAAAGGTCGAGCCTTTCGCGCATGAGTGGCACCTCAAGGACGAGCTGATCCCGATGGAAATCATCACCGAACTGGCCGAGATGGGCGTGTTCGGCCTCACCATCCCGGAGGAATACGGCGGTTTCGGCCTGTCCAAAGCCTCGATGGCGGTGGTCTCCGAGGAACTGTCGCGCGGGTATATCGGCGTGGGAAGTCTTGCCACGCGATCCGAGATTGCAGCAGAGTTGATCCTGTGCGGCGGGACCGATGCGCAAAAGGAAAAGTGGCTTCCGGGCATCGCCAGCGCGGAAATCCTGCCCACCGCCGTGTTCACCGAGCCGAATACAGGCTCCGATCTTGGCAGCCTGCGGACCCGTGCGGTCAAGGATGGCGATGATTACCGCGTCACCGGCAACAAAACATGGATCACCCATGCGTCACGCACCCACGTCATGACGATGCTGGCCCGCACCGACCCCGCCAGCACCGATCACCGCGGCCTGTCCATGTTCCTCGCCGAGAAGATCCCCGGCACGGACGAGGCCCCTTTCCCGACCGAAGGCATGACCGGCGGCGAGATCGAGGTGCTGGGCTATCGCGGCATGAAGGAATACGAACTTGCCTTCGACAATTTCCACGTGAAGGGCGAGAACCTGCTGGGCGGGGAGGAAGGCAAAGGCTTCAAGCAGCTGATGCAGACGTTTGAGTCCGCCCGTATCCAGACAGCCGCCCGAGCTGTTGGCGTGGCGCAGGCCGCACTTGACGTGTCGATGCAATATGCGCTCGACCGCAAGCAGTTCGGTAAGGCGCTGATCAACTTCCCCCGCGTCTCCGGCAAGCTCGCGATGATGGCGGTGGAGATCATGGTGGCGCGGCAGCTCACCTATTTCTCCGCTTTCGAGAAGGATAACGAGCGTCGCTGCGATCTTGAGGCAGGCATGGCCAAGCTGCTGGGGGCCCGCGTCGCTTGGGCCGCAGCCGACAACGGATTGCAGATCCACGGCGGCAACGGCTTCGCGCTGGAATACAAGATCAGCCGTATCCTGTGTGACGCCCGCATCCTCAACATCTTCGAAGGGGCCGCCGAGATTCAGGCACAGGTCATCGCGCGCCGCCTGCTCGACTGATCCTTTGCAACTTCAAACCTCAAAGCCCCGCAGCACCAACTGCGGGGCTTTTTCGTATCCCACATACGATCACAAAACCGTTGAACCGCTTCCAACGCTGTCTCTTCACGCCATACTCTAGACTCGCGCTTCATGAAGCGTACTTCCGACATTCCCGACAGGAGAGTCCGGCATGACCCAAGACCACCAGCCCACGCGCCGCAATTTGCTTCTCACAGGCTGCGCCATCACCGGCGCAGTCCTCACAACCGGCATCTCGGGCCTGCTGGTGCCCGCGCGCGCGCAGACCTTGGCCCCCACCCCGACCATGCGCGGCGGGGCTAACAACTACCGCCCCGGCGCCCCTGTCGTGGAACGGATCGGCGGCGGCGGATTCTGGATGACCGGCACAGTCCGCCGCGCCGGGGACGGTACGCCTTTGCAAGGTATCCGTATCCAGATCTGGGCCCATACAACCGAAGGCCACGAACGCGACGCCCATAGCCACGGGGCCACTCTGACCGCTGCCGATGGCACCTTCCGGCTGGAGATGCCGCAGATCGTGCCCGCCTTCGGACAAGCACATGGCCATCTGGCCTATGACCGCGAGATCGACAGCAGCCCGTTCAAGACGGTATTCCTGCGCCCCGTGATGCGCAGCCCGAACGACACCACGCTCAACGCCGATTTCGTGCTGGGAACCGCCTGACCTCGTGCCGCGCCTCCGCTCCATCCTGATCTGGGCGGCGCTGGCGCTTGCCATAGCCCTGCCGCTCCTTGTCGCGGCCACAAGCCCGCTTCTGCAATGGCGCGAACCTGTCTATATCGTCGCGGCCTTCGCGGGTGTTGTCGGCATGGCCTTGATCCTGCTGCAACCCTTGCTCGCAGGCGGCTACCTTCCCGGCTTGGGGATGCAACGTGGTCGCCGCCTGCACCGCTGGATCGGCGCGGCCCTTGTGCTGAGCGTGATCATCCATGTTGGAGGCCTCTGGATTACCAGCCCGCCTGATGTGATCGACGCGCTTCTTTTCGGCTCGGCCACGCCGTTTTCCCTCTGGGGCGTGATCGCCATGTGGGCGATCTTCGCAACCGTCATACTGGCCATCCTGCGATCACGCCGCGCGGTGCGGCCCCGCCTCTGGCGGCTGGGTCATTCTGTACTGGCCCTGATCATCGTGTTCGGCACAGTCCTGCATGCCCTTCTGATCCAAGGCACGATGGGAGAAGTCTCGAAGATCGCCCTCGCCGCGCTCGTCATCGCGGCCACAATCAAAGCGCTCGCCGACTTGCGCGCCTGGGTGCTGCTCCGCCGCCCCAAAGGCTGACATCGTCCTTCATCGTTCTTCAAATACTCAATCTTCACCCGCTCTTGCCCGGCGCGCCACTTATGTGGCAGTGTCAACCAAATCACGTGCAACGGGAAAGACCTGACCATGACGAAACCCTGCATCATCTGCGTCGCCATCACCGGCTCTGTCCCGACCAAGGCTGATAATCCTGCCGTACCGATCACGGTCGCGGAACAGGTCGAAAGCACGCAGGAGGCATTCGAGGCAGGTGCCACGATCTGCCATGCCCATGTCCGCAACGATGACGGCACGCCCTCGGCGGATCCCGAGAAGTTTGCCCGCCTCAAGGAAGGTCTGGAAAAGCACTGCCCCGGAATGATCATCCAGTTCTCGACGGGCGGGCGCTCTGGTGCGGGCAAGACACGCGGCGGGATGCTGAGCCTGCGGCCCGACATGGCCTCGCTCTCGGTCGGGTCCAACAACTTTCCCACCCGCGTCTACGAGAACCCGCCCGATCTGGTGGATTGGCTGGCTGCCGAGATGGTCACTTACGGGGTGAAGCCTGAAATCGAGTGCTTCGATCTCAGCCATATCCATCAAGCGGCGAAAATGGCACGCGACGGGCGCATTCCGGGCCCGCTCTATGTTCAGTTCGTGATGGGTGTGAAAAACGCCATGCCGGTGGACCGCGAGACATTCGATTTCTACATCAAGACGGTCGAGCGTCTGCTGCCCGATGCCGAATGGTGCGCCGCCGGAATCGGGCCGGGGCAGATCGTGCTGAACGAATGGGTCGTGGCCGCAGGCGGCCATGCGCGCGCGGGGCTGGAGGACAACATCCGGCTGGACCGCGATACGCTGGCCCCGTCGAATGCCGCGCTGATCCGCCGCGTCACCGACCTTTGCGAGAAACACGAACGCCCCGTCGCAACACCCGCGCAGGCGCGTGAGATTCTCGGGCTTCGCCCCGCCTGACGCAACAGGGTTGTGTGCCTCAGCGGGAGGCGCGCAATTCCGCGAGCATGTCCAGAGATGCTGCGGTCGGTGTGATCCGCCCCTGCGCCACCTCTCTGCCGATGGTCTGCATGCGGGCGCGCACCTCTGGCGCGTCCAGTTGTGCCAGCAGTCCCTGCCGCACCTCCTGTCCGAACCAGTATTCCGCCTGTCCCGCGCGACGGGCATCGAAATGGCCGGTCTCGCGCCGCCATGCGACCAGCTTTTGCATTTCCGCCCAGGCAACCTCCAACCCTTCGACCTGCAGGGCCGAGACCGTCATCGCCTTCGGGTAACCCTCGGGGTCTTGCGGGCGTTTGCGCAGCAGCCGCAAGGCTCCGGCATAATCCGCGCAGGTGCGCTGCGCAGCCGGTTTCAGATCACCATCGGCCTTGTTCACAAGGATCAGATCGGCCATCTCCATGATGCCGCGCTTGACGCCTTGCAACTCGTCCCCCCCTGCCGGGGCCAGCAGCAGCAGGAACAGGTCCGACATCTCGGCCACCACGGTTTCGGACTGGCCCACACCGACCGTCTCGATCAGCACCACGTCAAAGCCTGCCGCCTCGCACAGAGCCACCGCCTCGCGCGTGCGCCGCGCCACACCGCCCAGATGCGAACTTGCCGGAGAGGGGCGGATGAACGCATCGGGTTCGCGACTCAGATATTCCATCCGCGTCTTGTCACCCAGAATCGAGCCGCCTGAGCGCGCCGAAGAGGGATCAACGGCCAGCACCGCCACGCGCAGGCCCTCGCGCAGCAGCATCAGGCCGAAGCTTTCGATAAACGTGGATTTGCCGACGCCCGGCGTGCCCGACAGCCCGATCCGCAGCGCCTGCTTGTCGGATTTCGCGCGCAGGATCTCGATCAGTTCGGTGGTCTGGGCGCGGTGATCGGCTCGGCGGCTTTCCACCAGCGTGATCGCACGGGCCAGCGCGCGGCGATCCTGCGCCATGATACGCGCGGCAAGCTCGGTCATGTCCATGGTTTGTCCTTCGTCTGGTCCGGTCTTCATGCCTTGACAGGCAGAGCCTGTCCAGTCGGGCGATGGACGCGGCAGGCGAAATCCCCGATAAGACGGCGATGCAAAGCAACCTTCCCATTCAAGATGCGCTGGAGCCACTGATCACCGCTTTGCGGGCGCATGGCCGCGCCGTACTGCAAGCGCCCCCCGGTGCGGGCAAGACAACGGTGGTGCCGCTGGCGATGCTGGAGGCGGGGCTGACAAAGGGACGCATCCTGATGCTGGAGCCGCGCCGCCTGGCCGCCCGCGCCGCTGCCGAGCGGATGGCCAGTACCTTGGGCGAGAGCGTGGGCCAAACCGTCGGCTACCGGATCAGGGGTGATAGCAAGGTTGGCAAGACCACACGGATCGAGGTGGTGACCGAAGGCATCCTGACGAGAATGATCCAGTCCGATCCGGAACTGACCGGCGTAGGCGCCGTGGTCTTTGACGAATTCCACGAGCGGTCGCTCAATGCCGATCTGGGACTGGCCCTGTGTCTGGAAATCGCGGATGCGCTGCGCGACGATCTGATCCTGCTGGCGATGTCGGCCACGCTGGACGCCGCCCCCGTTGCGGCCCTGATGGGCGACACTATCCCCGTCATCACCTCGGAAGGGCGCAGCTATCCCGTTGATCTGCGCTGGCTGGAGGCTCCTCTGCCCAAAACCGCAAGGCTGGAGGAGGCCTGCGCCGATCTGGTGCTGCAGGCTTTGGCCGAAACCGAAGGCGGCGTTCTGGTATTCCTGCCCGGTGAGGGGGAGATCCGGCGCGTCGAGACGATACTGGCGAAGCGATTGCCCGCAGATTGCGCCATCCGCCCCCTCTATGGCGCGATGGATTTCGCCGCCCAGCGCGCAGCCATCTCCCCGGTTGCGCCGGGCGAGAAGCGCAAGATCGTGCTGGCCACCTCCATCGCGGAGACCTCGCTCACGATCGAGGATATCCGCGTGGTCGTCGATGCGGGCCGGTCGCGCCGCGCAAGGTTTGATCCGGGCGCAGGCATGTCGCGGCTGGTCACCGAACGCGTCACACGGGCCGAGGCGACCCAGCGCGCAGGCCGTGCAGGACGCGTTGCGCCGGGCCTGTGCTACCGCCTCTGGACAAAGGGCGAGGAAGGCGCGCTTGCCCCCTACCCGCCCGCCGAGATCGAGGCGGCGGACCTGTCCCCGCTTGCGCTGGAACTGGCGCTGTGGGGCGCGGCACCGGACCAACTGGCCTTTCTGACCCCGCCCAATCCCGGCAGCTATGCCGAGGCGCAGGCGCTGTTGCAGCTGCTAGGCGCGCTTGATGCCGCAAACCGGATCACCGCGCATGGTCGCGCCTTGGCAGCCCTGCCGCTGCATCCGCGTCTGGCGCATATGCTGACCGTCGCGGGCAAACAGGCGGCCCCGCTTGCCGCCTTGCTGGCAGAGCGTGATCCCCTGCCGCGCGCCGCCCCCGTCGATCTGACCCTCAGGCTGGAGGCGATTGCGGACCTTCGCCGCTATACCGAGACGCGCCCAAACCCGGCCAATCGCGCCGCTGTCGAACGGATCAAGACCGAGTCAAAGCGCCTGTCTTCAGGTCTCGGCCAAGGCAGCGCCGGCCCGCTGTCTGCCGCCGAGATGGCCGCGCTGGCCTATCCCGATCGGATCGGCCAGCGCCGCAAGGGCGATGCCGCACGCTTTGTGCTCTCCGGTGGCAAGGGCGCGGTGCTGGATGACCACGATCCGCTGGCGGGGGCACGGCTGATCGTGGCGACCGATCTGGACGGCAATCCGCGCGAGGCGAAAATCCGGCAGGCTGCCGCGATAGCGGAGAGCGCTTTGCGCGGGTTATTTGCGGATCAGATCGCATGGGTCGATATCTGCGACTGGTCCCGCCGCGACCGCCGCGTGATCGCGCGCCGTCAGGAACGTTTCGGCGCGGTGGTGCTGGATGACCGCATCTGGTCCGACGCCCCCGTCGATCTGATTGCCCGCGCCATGCTCGACGGTGTGCGCGATCTGGGACTGGCGCCGTCGGCTGCGGCGCAGCGTTTCCGTGCGCGGGTTGCTCTTGCCCGCAAGGGTGGGCTGGACCTGCCCGACATGACGGATGCGGCGCTCATGGCGCGGCTGGAAGATTGGCTGCTGCCGCATCTGACGGGTGTAAGAACCGCCGCCGACTGGAAAGCCTTCGACCTGCTGCCGCCGCTGCGCGCCATGCTGGACTGGGACGCACAGCAGCGGCTCGACACAGCGGTGCCTGCGCATTTCACCACACCGCTGGGGCGGCGTATTCCCATCGACTATGACGGCGACATCCCCTCTATCGAACTGCGTCTACAAGAGATGTTCGGCCAGACCACGCATCCTACGGTGGCGGGCCAACCGCTGCGCGTGACGCTGCTGTCACCCGGACAGCGCCCGGTGCAGGTCACGATGGACATTCCGGGCTTTTGGGACAGCTCTTATGCAGATGTGCGGCGCGACATGCGTGGCCGCTATCCACGCCATCCTTGGCCCGAAAACCCGCGCGAGGCAGATCCGACGCTGCGCGCCAAGCCACGCGGCTCATAGCACAGGTCGAGCGGCCGGTTTTCTTTGCGTTTTTGCGGAAATCGGGTATAAACGAACACTAACGAAAAAAATCGGCTTAAGCCGGTCAGGCGCAGGACAATGATATGCTCACTCAACTTAAGGCTGCCTGGTCAGGCATGGTGCAACCTATGTTGACGCGCCCCAAGCGATTGCAAGTCGCTGCCTTGTGCTTGCGCGGACACGGGCAGAAACGTGAGGTTCTGCTGATCACATCACGCGATACCGGCCGCTGGATTCTCCCCAAAGGCTGGCCCATCGACGGGCTCACCGCGCCGGATGCCGCGCTGCAGGAGGCGTGGGAAGAAGCCGGGGTGAAATCCGGCACCGTCAGCAACACACCACTGGGCAGCTACGACTATGACAAGCGGATGGAGGGGGGCGTACCCGTCGCCGTGGAGGTCAAGGTCTATGCGGTCGAGGATGTGAAGATGTCCGACACCTATCCCGAAGCCGATGAACGCAATCGCCGCTGGATGCCTCCCGCCGAAGCGGCCTCACTTGTGGACGAGCCGGGCCTGCGCGAGATGCTGCGGCGTTTGTAACAGAAACATCACAAATTTATGACACCCGCCTTGTGGCGCGAGGTAATCCACTTTAGGTGCGTTTTCCGGTAGAGGCGGCCTTTCCACGTGGATTCGGCCAGTGTCGAAGGTGCCTTTAGATGTCAGAAACCGGCAAAAGCTGGGCAACGCTGGACAAGGACCTGAACCGCATTTCGCGGGTTGAATCCGCCACGGCCTATGTATCGCGCCCGCTTGTCGGTCCGGGGATCGCGCTGGCCTTTGTCGTTGTCGCCGGTCTGGCAGCCGCCCTTCTGATGGACACGGCCAACCTGAACTACGTTGTGGTCGCAGCCGCCGTATTCGGGGCCTATATGGCGCTGAATATCGGGGCCAACGATGTGGCCAACAACATGGGGCCAGCCGTCGGGGCCAATGCGCTGACCATGGGCGGTGCGATCCTGATCGCTGTCATCTTTGAGAGCGCAGGCGCCTTGCTGGCAGGCGGGGACGTGGTCTCAACCATCTCGCGCGGGATCATCGATCCGGCGGGCATCGCAGAGCCACGCATCTTCATCTGGGCGATGATGGCCGCGCTCATCTCCTCGGCGCTCTGGGTCAATCTGGCAACATGGGTCGGCGCGCCGGTCTCGACCACCCATTCCGTGGTGGGCGGCGTCATGGGCGCGGGGATCGCCGCCGCGGGCTTGGCCGCCGTCAACTGGCCCAGCATGGGGGCCATCGCGGCAAGCTGGGTCATCTCGCCAGTGTTGGGCGGGGCCATCGCCGCTGGTTTTCTGGCGCTGATCAAAAGCCGGATCATCTACCGCGAGGACAAAATCGCCGCGGCCCGCGTCTGGGTGCCGATCCTGCTGGGCATCATGGCCGGGGCGTTCGGAACCTATCTGGCGCTGAAGGGGCTCAACAAGGTCATCCGGATCGACATCGGCCTCGCCCTGCTGATCGGACTGGGCGTCGGCATCGCTTGCTATGTGCTCTGCGTGCCCCTGATTCGGCGACAGTCGCGCGGGATGGAGAACCGCAACAAGTCGCTCAAAGCCCTATTCGGGTTGCCGCTTGTCTTCGCGGCGGCGCTGCTGTCCTTTGCCCATGGCGCGAATGACGTGGCCAACGCGGTCGGCCCGCTCGCCGCCATTGTCCACGCGATCGAGGATGGCGGCGCGTCGGACCGCGTCACCATCCCGACATGGGTCATGGTGATCGGCGCATTCGGCATCTCCTTCGGGCTGTTCCTGTTCGGACCGAAACTGATCCGCATGGTGGGCAGCCAGATCACCAAGCTCAACCCGATGCGCGCCTATTGCGTATCCCTCTCCGCAGCGATCACCGTGATCCTTGCAAGCTGGCTCGGCCTGCCGGTCAGTTCCACCCATATCGCGGTCGGCGCGGTCTTCGGCGTCGGTTTCTTTCGCGAATGGGATCATGAACGCCGCCTGAAAAACGGCACCTATGTGCCTGCCGAGGCCAAACGCATCGCCCCGGAAGAGCGCCGCCGCCGCAAACTTGTGCGCCGCTCGCATTTCCTGACAATCATTGCGGCCTGGGTCATTACCGTTCCCGCTGCAGCCCTGCTGTCGGGCGGCATCTTCCTGCTCCTGTCACTGATCGAGACTTGACGCCTGAGCGCTTCTTCTTGCCGCAAATATCCCGGGGGGGGGCGCGTTCAACGCAGGTGAACGCGGGGGGCTGGCCCCCGCCCTCCGCCCAAGATAGTCAGACCCCGAGACACCAGCGCATGATCGCCTTCTGGGCGTGCAGACGGTTTTCCGCCTCGTCAAAGATGACCGATTGCGGGCCATCCATGACGGCGCTGGTCGCCTCGTCGTCGCGATGTGCGGGCAAGCAATGCATGAACAGGGCGTCGGGCTTGGCGCGGGCCATCAAGGCCTCGTTGACCTGATAGGCGCGCAGCTGGTTGTGACGCCGCTCGCGGGCGGATTGGGGATCATGCATGCTGACCCACGTATCCGTCACAACCAGATCGGCGCCCGCGACGGCCTTGTGCGGATCGCGCTCGATGGTGACGCTGACACCCCTGGCGCGGGCTTCTTCCATGAAGCTGCTTTCCGGGTCCAGTGGCGGCGGGCCTGTAAACATAAGATCGAAGCCGAATTGCCCCGCCGCCTGCGCGAAACTGGCAAAGACATTGTTGCCATCGCCGGACCAGACCACCTTGCGCCCCTTGATCGGGCCGCGATGCTCCTCGTAGGTCATGATATCGGCCATGATCTGGCAGGGATGGGTGCGGTTTGTCAGCCCGTTGATCACCGGCACGCTGGCATGTTCGGCCATTTCCAGCAGCGTGGCCTCCTCGAAGGTGCGGATCATGATCATGTCGACATAGCGCGACAGCACACGCGCGGTATCGGCGATGGTCTCGCCGTGCCCAAGCTGCATATCCGCGCCGGACAGTACCATCGTCTGCCCGCCCATCTGGCGCACGCCCACGTCAAAGGAGACGCGGGTGCGGGTCGAGGGTTTCTCGAAAATAAGCGCGACCATCTGCCCTGCCAGAGGCTGCGTCGCGTCGGACGCACCTTTCGGGAGGCCGTTGCGGGCATCCTTGATGGCGCGCGCATGGTCGATCATCTGGCGCAGATCAGCGGGTGAGGTTGTGTTGATGTCGAGAAAATGTGGCATGGTTTACAAATCCTGAAACCGGGGTCCGGGGGCCAGCCCCCGAAGTTCAGCTTCGCTGAACACCCCCGGAATATTTATGGCAAGAAGAAGCTCAGGCGCGCTGTGCCTCCAAAGTGGTGGCGGCACGGTCAAGGCGGTCGATAGCCTCGGCGATTTCCGCGTCCGTGATGTTCAGCGGCGGCAGCAGGCGGATCACGTTGTCGCCCGCAGGCACGGTGATCACCTGCGCGTTATAGCCCGCCGAGACCACGTCGAGGTTGGAGACCTTGCAGGTCAGCCCCAGCATCAGCCCAGCGCCCCGCACGCCGGTGAAGACATCGGGATGCGCGGCGACCAGTCCTTCAAGTTTCTGGCGCAGGGCGGCGGCGCGGCTGCGGACCCCGTCGAGAAAGGCAGGCTCTGTCATGATCTGCATCACGGCAGACCCAACAGCGCAGGCGAGCGGATTGCCGCCATAGGTCGAGCCATGCGTGCCCGCTGTCATACCGGAGGCGGCGTTTTCGGTGGCGAGAACCGCCCCCAGCGGGAAACCTCCGCCGATGCCCTTGGCGACCATCATGATATCGGGTGTCACGCCGGCCCATTCATGGGCGAAAAGGCGGCCCGTGCGCCCCATACCGCATTGCACCTCATCGAGGATCAGCAGCGTACCCGTCTCGTCGCACAGCGCGCGCAAACCCTTGAGGCAGTGATCAGGCAAGGGGCGGATACCGCCTTCGCCCTGGATGGGTTCGATCAGGATGGCAGCGGTGCGCGCGTTGATGGCGGCATGCAGCGCGTCGTGATCACCCCAGTCCAGATGCACGAACCCCGGCAGCAGAGGCCCGAATCCCTTGACCATCTTCTCGGAGCCTGCCGCCGCAATCCCGGCAGAGGAGCGTCCATGGAAAGAACCGTTGAACGCGATGATGTCGGTCCGCTCCGGCTGGCCTTTGTCATACCAGTACTTGCGGGCCATCTTGACCGCCAGTTCGCAGCTTTCCGTGCCGGAATTGGTAAAAAAGACCGTATCGGCAAAGGTGGCCTCGACCAGCCGGTCCGCCAGATCCTGCTGTTGCGGGATCTGGTAAAGGTTCGAGACATGCCACAGCTTTTCCGCCTGTTCGGTCAGGGCAGCCACCAGCGCGGGATGGGCGTGGCCCAGTGCATTTACCGCGATCCCTGCGCCCAGATCGAGAAAGCGTCGTCCATCCGCCTCGATCAGCCAGCTGCCTTCGCCTTTCACGAATTGAAGGGCGGCGCGGTTATAGGTTGGCAAAACGGACGGGATCATGGCGATCTTCCTTATCTGGCAAGGCTCTGTGAGTGCAACACGCGGGGCCTCAAGTCAATAATCTCGACACGAAGGCACCCGGCAACGCAACATTTGGCAAGCGAAAGCCCGTAACGGGCGGTTTTCTGGAGGGGAACCGCTCAAGCGCGGGAGACAAAAGGCGGCGGGACGTCAGGCGCGGATGCGTCGGCGTCGGATCACTACGAAGGGGCGAATGCTTTTGCTCATGCCGTTTGCATACGACCAATCGCGGCAAAGGCCAAGCCGGAATTGCGGCATGGCCCCTTCGAACTGTGACTTGCGGAAACCACGCGGCCGTCAGACCTTCAGGCGATACCCGGTGCGGAACATCCACCATGCCAGCAGGCAGACAGCCAGCGTTGTGGAACTGCATACAAGCAACCCCAGCCAGGGCGAGCTGTCCGAGACGCCCAGAACGCTGAAACGCACACCGTCGATCAGGTAGAAGACCGGATTGAGGTGGGTGATTTCAAACAGTACTGGCGGCAGGGCCGCGACCGAGTAGAACGTGCCGGACAGGAATGCCAGCGGCGTGACAATGAAGTTGGTGATGGCGGCAATCTGGTCGAACTTGTTGGCGAATACGCCCGCCACGATACCAACCGCGCCCATCATCGCCGAGCCAAGCAGCACGAAAACCAGCGCCCAGAGCGGATGCGCCACCGGAATGCCCAGCACCAGCAGGATGCCAAGCCCGATTGCCATGGCCACAACCAGCCCGCGCACGATCCCGCCTGCGAGGTAGCCCAGCACCAGTTCTCCGGCAGACAGCGGCGGCATCAGCGTGTCCACGATATTGCCCTGCACCTTGGAAATGACGATCGACGAGGATGTGTTGGCAAAGGCGTTCTGGATCACCGTCATGGTCAGAATGCCCGGCGCGATGAAGGCGGTGAAGGATACGCCCATCACATCGCCGCGAGCCGGACCGATGGCGATGCTGAAGATGACCAGAAACAACGCGGCCGTCACCAGCGGGGCCAGCAGAGTCTGGGTCCAGACCGACACGAACCGCATCACCTCGCGCATGGCCAATGTGTAAAGGCCAAGCCAGTTCACGCGCCCGAAACGGCGGCTTCCCATGCCAAGTGTCTGACGCATGATGGCTTCTCCTGCTCTGCTTGATATATGCGGACCCGGAAGCGTCCCGCACATGGCCTGCCCGTGACGTCACCGGACCCGATTGTGATTCGATCCCTTGTAACTCGGCACCGGTTGTTTAGAATAGGAAGCTCAAAGATGACAGGGCGGCCTCGATCAATGCGGGCCGCCTTTTGGGTAAGGAAACACCATGTCCTGGACCGATGAGCGCGTCGAGCTGCTTAAGAAAATGTGGGGCGAAGGCCAGTCGGCCAGCCAGATCGCCAAGGAACTCGGCGGCGTCACACGCAATGCCGTGATCGGCAAGGTACATCGGCTGGGCCTGTCGAACCGCGCCGGTGCCGCCCCTGCCCCTGCGGCGGACGCTTCCGCGGCACCTGCTTCTCCCGCTGCTGCGGCAAAGCCCGATGCGAAACCCAAGCCTGCGGCAAAGCCCGCCGAGGTAAAGGCCCGCCCGGCCCCTGCCAAGCCCGCGCCACGTGCTGTGCCGGAAGAGAGTGCTGTCGAAGATGCGGAAGAGGTCGAGGTGGAAACACGTCAGGTGACCGTGCCGCATGTCCGCAAGGCGATCATTCCCGCAGGCCAGCCGCTGCCACCGCAGCCCTCTGCCAACGAGATCAGCCCCGAAGCGCTGGCCAAGGTGTCCGAGATCGAGAAGAAGGCACGCCGCCTGACGCTGATGGAACTGACCGAGCGGACCTGCAAATGGCCTGTGGGTGATCCCGCGACCGAGAACTTCTGGTTCTGTGGTCTGCCCACACAGACGGGCAAGCCCTATTGCGAGGCGCATGTCGGCGTGGCGTTCCAGCCAATGTCGTCCCGGCGCGATCGCAAGCGGTAATCCGACTGGATCTTGACGCGCCGCGGAAGTGATCCGCATGGGGATTTTTCACGGCGCTCTTTTTCATTGGGTTACGGCAGGGATATTTTAATAGTCCAGCTACGGATCGTACGCTTTGTGTGCCCTCTGCAAAGCCTGCTGTGCGATGCGGCAACATCGCGCTTGCCTGTGTTTAATGACTGCTTTGCGCACGTGGTGGACCTGCGCGCCGGACTTAAAGTAGAAGCCATTTCAAAAACTGGAATCCAATGTTTTTTGAGCTGTTTTCGCTTTATATCCGAGCGCCACACTCCCGGAAGAAGGCAAGCATCTCGTCGCTCAAGAGTCCTTTCCCTGTGGCCATCTGCATGATTTCAAAAGCACAGCCCGTGTTGACCTCGACAACGACCGGGCCATCCTTGGTCAGCGCAATATCCGTTGAGCCGTACCGGTTCGCCCCGTGCAAAAGCGCAACCTTTTCATTGAGCGCGCGCAAATCAGACCACATGGGGAGTTGCTCACCGACCAGCTTGCGCGCAGAATCCGGCAGGCTGTCATACGCGACACGCGTACCATCTTGTTTGTCCACGATCGTCAAAACTGTTCCGGTCTCGCAGTCAAGTTGACAAAGCAAATTGCCCGGACGCCAGAAATTATCGGCCACGTTGTTCTGCAATGGCAGCTTCAGCGCCGCGAATGGGACGCTGAGTCCGTTTTTTCCAATAAGATTTAGTGATCTGACGGTGCCGATCGCATCCGTTAGCCCATCAAAAAAACGATGCGGGGTCAGGCACTCCTGAATTATGTAGCTCCGGTCACCAAAGACCTTTTCCGCCAGTTCCGCGAATGTGACGGGATCCTGACCTTCAATCAACACATGCGTCGCGTTACAGCCATTGATGCGGAAGGCACCTGCGCTCCACATGCCTGTCATCGGCTTGGCGAAAAGTGGAAAAGCCGGTTCTGTGTCAAAGAAAGATCTGAGATCTTGCGCAGTTTCCAACTTCGGCACATCGGGAAAACTGCGCGGCCCGCGGTCAAAAACGGCGGCGGTAGTGGGAACGGGCAGATCATGCTGACGCAAAAAGCATGACGACAACCATTTGTCTTCAGTCACTGCCCACCAGTTGGTGTCGTTACAGGCATTGGAAATCGGCCAGTGGATATGTGCTGAAACAAACCGATTGCGCTGCTCGTCGCTCCAGCGACTTTTGTCATAAAGTTCATAGAGCATGTATTCGTAAAAGCGCAGTTTGCCCTGTCCACGCTTCAATTTGATGTAGTCAAACCAGATAGATACCGGATTCTTACCGGTCTTTCGCGCCGCTTTAACAAGCGCCGGAGCAATCTCAACCTGCTGCTTGTTTCCGATCAATCCAATGTCTTTTGCCTGTGCTGTCATTTTTTTAACTCGTGCATTTGGTTAATCAGCTCAATTGATACACAACTTGCACGAAAATAGGAAAATATTAGGGGGAGAACTTGGTGTGATTGCGGCATCCGGGACTCCTCGCAGCAGTAATCAATTTCTGCTTCAAGGCTTTCCCTCCCCAATTTCCGCTGTGGTTTCGGAGGCCACCCAGCTGCATGATCGCCAACACGCGCGGCGCGGTACGACGGATGCTTGTGGCAGTTTATCCCTGCCGTGTCTTTGGTCACAGGATCATACACACGGCTGCAAAATCGCTGCAGCCGTTTTGGTTGTTAGGTGTAGCCCACTGATCGCTGCGGCACAGCTTCATTCCGCGCAGGGGTTGAGGCGGAGGCAGCGCATGATTGATGCGTCACCCCCGCCTTGGATGCTTCACGCCGCTTTCAGCCCTGCGATCACACGCGACAGGTGGTAATCGGTATCGCCCAGTTGGGCGTCCAGCATCACCAGACGTTTCGCGTAATGCGAGACCGGATATTCCCATGTCATCGCGATGCCGCCGTGCATCTGGATCGCCTCTTCCGCCACCAGACGCGCGGCGCGGCCGATCAGGTTTTTCGCCATCGACACAAAGCGCGCGGCCTCAGGGCCGTCCAGTTCGGACGCGGCCTTGATCGTGATCGAGCGGGACTGCTCGATCTCGGTCAGCATGTCGACAGCGCGGTGCTGGAGCACCTGAAACTTGCCGATCGGCACGCCGAACTGCTTGCGCGTCCGCAGGTAGTCGAGCGTGATCGCGTGGGTGACTTCCATCACGCCCACAGCCTCGGCGCACAGGGCCAGCGCGCCTGCGTTCAGCGCGTCGTTCAAAGCCTCGGTCGCGTCGGCGATCAACAGCTTGGCGGGCGTATCATCCAGCAGAACCTCGGCGGCACCGCCGCCATCCATCATCGGATAACCCGCGATCTGCGCGTCGCTTGCCTGCACCTCGAACACCGCCGGTTTGCCATCCAGCATCGCCGCGACAAGAATCACATCCGCCGCCTGCCCGCCGTAGACCGACGATTTGCGCCCCGACAGCACATGACCATCGCCCTTGGCCATGGCGGTGCTGGCGATCTCGTCCAGCTCGTAGGGCGCCTCGACCTCGCCTACAGCCACGGCGTATTTCGTGGCACCTGACAACAGCGCCTCCTGATCCGCGCCTGCCTTTGTCAGCAGGCGGCTGGCCATCGCGGCACCCAGCATCGGCTCGGGGTTCAAGGCACGGCCCAAGGCCTCGAAAACAACCATCAGGTCGAAACCTGTGCCGCCAAAACCGCCCGCATCCTCGGGCGCGAGCGCAAAGAGCGTACCCAGTTCGGCCATCTCGCCCCATTTGGCGGGATCGTGGCACGGCAGTTCGTATGCCACCTTGTTGCGGTGATCGACGGGATATTTATCGCCCAGATAGCGTGTCAGGCTGTCTTGCAGCATCCGGCGGTCTTCGGTGAGATTGAAATCCATGGATCAGAGCTCCAGCATTGTCTTGGTCAGGATATTGCGCTGGATCTCGTTCGATCCGCCGAAGATCGAGGTCTTGCGGTTGTTGAAATAGCGCGCGGCATTGTTGGCGGTGCCCTCCGGCCCGAACATGATGTTGCCATCGGTCATCGCGCCGGGGAACGGGGCGGCAACAGGGCCAAGTGCGCGCCGCGCCAGATCCTTGAGTTCCTGATGGATCACCGTGCCCTTGATCTTGAGGATCGAAGTTTCGGGTCCGGGTGCGCCCTGCTGCTGCGCCTTGAAGAGCATCCGCAGGTTGGTGATTTTCATCGCCTCAAGGTCAATCTCTGCCTGTGCGATGCGCGCAGCGAACAGCGGATCTTCGATCAGCGGACGGCCATTGCGGCGGATCTTGCGGGCCAGCGCCTTGACCTCTTCCAGCGATTGCATGGAGAAACCGACGCCAGCAATACCCGTGCGCTCATGCGTCAGCAGGAACTTGGCGATGGTCCAGCCCTTGTTCTCCTCGCCCACAAGATTGGCGACAGGCACGCGGACATCGGTAAAGAACACCTCGTTCACCTCGTGGCCGCCCTCGATCAGGCGGATCGGGCGCATCTCGATGCCGGGTGTGTCCAGATCGACGAGGATGAAGCTGATGCCCTCCTGCTGCTTCACTTCCGTATCGGTGCGGCACAGGCAGAAGATCTTGTTTGCGTGCTGGCCCAGCGTGGTCCATGTCTTCTGGCCGTTAATGACATATTCGTCGCCCTCGCGCACGGCGCGTGTCTTGAGGCTGGCAAGGTCGGAACCTGCACCCGGCTCGGAGTAGCCCTGACACCACCAGTCGGTGCCGTCCAGAATGCGCGGCAGGTAGTAATCCTGCTGTTCCTTGGAGCCGAAAGCCTGCAGCACCGGCCCCAGCATGTTCAGACCGAAAGGTACGATGCGCGGCGCATAGGCACGGCAGCATTCTTCCTCGAAGATATGCTTTTGCACCGGAGTCCAGCCGGGGCCGCCGAATTCGACACCCCATGTCGTGGCGAGCCAGCCCTTGGCGTTCAGGATGGCGTGCCATTCCTCGGCCATTTCCTTGGTCTGTTCGCCGCCGTTGCGAACGGCATCCGAAATCCGCTTGGGCAGATTCTCGGCCAGATAGCTGCGGACTTCTTCACGAAATGCGTTGTCTTCTGCGGAAAAACTCAGGTCCATGTCAGGCCTCCTTGTTCATATCAGCGAATGATGTGCCGTTCACGGCCATCTTTTCAAGCAGTGCGGGGACCTGCCAATAGGTCGCATCCTCGGCTGCATAGGCTTTGATCCGGTCAACGAGGGCTGCCGCACCGATCGTATCGGCGTAATGCAGCGGACCACCGCGATGACGCGGGAACCCGTAGCCGAACAGGAATACCATATCAACATCCAGCGGCCGCTTGGCGGTGCCATCCTCAACGACGCGGGCGGCTTCGACGATCATCGCGGTCATGTAGCGGTCCACGATCTCCTGATCGGTGAAGCTGCGCGGGGAGATGCCGGCCTTCTCGCGCTCCTCGGCGATGAAGGTCTCGACCGCCGGGTTGGGCGAGATGTCGCGGCCTTCATAGACGTAATAGCCCCTGCCGGTCTTGCGCCCGAACCAGCCTTCCTCGCAGATCCGGTCAGCTACGGCACCGGCGTAACGCTCGTTCGGGTCGCGGTTCGCCGCTTTGCGCTTGCGGGTCATCCAGCCGATATCGAGCCCCGCCAGATCGCCCACCTTGTGCGGCCCCATGGCAAAGCCGAACCCCTCAAGCGCGCGATCGACCTGCTGCGGTGTCGCGCCGTCCAGCACGAGATAGGAGGCGGTTTTGCTGTAATGCGCCAGAATGCGGTTGCCTATGAAGCCGTCACAAACGCCCGCGCGCACGCCGACCTTGCCCAGCTTCTTGGCCAGCGCAAAGCCACTGGCGATCACATCGGGGGCGGTCTTGTCGGCAACCACGATTTCCAGCAGGCGCATCACATGGGCGGGGCTGAAGAAGTGCAGCCCGATCACATCCTGCGGGCGCGAGGTGGAGGCCGCGATCTCGTCCACATCCAGATAGGAGGTGTTGGAGGCGAGGATTGCCCCCGCCTTGCAGATCGTGTCGAGCTTGCCGAAAATGTCCTTCTTGACGGCCATGTCCTCGAACACGGCCTCGATCACCAGATCGACATCGGCCAGCGCCTGCATATCCAGCGAGGGCGTCAGCATCGCCTGCGTGGCGTCGCGCTTCTCAGCCTTGAGCTTGCCGCGTTTGACCGCACCATCCAGATTGCCGCTGATCGTGGCGATACCGCGATCCAGACCGTCCTGCTTCACCTCGATCAGTGTGACCTTGAGGCCCGCCAGTAGACAGGCGGTGGCGATGCCCGACCCCATCGTGCCGCCACCGATGACGCCGACATGCGCGATCTCGCGGGCCGGGCCTTTGGCCTCGGGAATATTGCTCACCGCACGCTCGCCGAAAAAGGCGTGGATCAGGCCGCTGCGCTGGGGCGTGTCCATACATTCCATGAAGGCGGCGCGCTCGATGGCCAGCCCCTCCGACAGGGGTTTGGTGGACGCGGCGACAGCCTCGACGCATTTATGCGGCGAGAACAGATGCGCGTGGGTCTTGCGGAGCTTGTCCGCGGTCTCGGTCAGGGCGGCGTCATCGGGAACCGTCGCGATCTGGTCGGTGCGCCGTGTCTTGAGCGACCCGGCGACCACATCCTGCGCCGCTTTCAGCGCCACCTCGCGGGGATCGCCCGCTTCCAGCCGGTCGATGATGCCCGCCTTGAGCGCCTCGTCCGCACGGACCTGACGACCCGACAGGATCATCTCCAGCGCGAAGGGAATACCCGTCAGACGCGGCAGGCGCTGCGTGCCCCCTGCCCCCGGCAGCAGACCCAGCAGGATTTCCGGCAGACCGACCTTCAACCCCTCGATCCCGATACGGGCATGGGTGGACAAAGCCAGTTCCAGCCCGCCGCCCAAAGCGGTGCCATGCAGGACCGATATGACGGGGATTTTGGAGGCTTCGATGATGTTGAACACATCAGGCAGCGCAGGCGGGACAAAGGGTTTGCCGAATTCGCGGATATCGGCACCGGCGACGAACGTGCGGCCCGCGGCATAAATGGCAATCGCGCGGGCGCTGCCCTCCGCCGACAGGCGTTCGATCGCGTCCTGCAAGCCTTGGCGCACGGCCTGACCTGTCGCATTGACCGGCGGGTTATCGATGCAGATCAAGGCAACGTCACCTGTCCGCTCAATTGAAATGCAATCGTTGATGGCTGTGGTATCAGTCATGGTATCCTCCCGAATTGCACCGGACGGTAGTGCCTCGGGCCACACCCGTCAATCAGTGGAATGCCATTTTGCCATGCGGAATAAGCGCAGTGACGCAACGATTTTTGGTGCCATATGGCAGAACGGGTCAGCCGATAATCTCGAATTTTATCACATCGACCAGCCCGCGATCCGTGATTTTGAGCGCGGGTATGACCGGCAGCGCCAGAAAGGCCAGTTGCAGGAAGGGCTCTTCCAATGTCACGCCAAGGCTGCGGGCGGCGGCGCGAAGATCGACCAGACGGTCGCGCACTACCTCGAACGGCTCGAGACTCATCAAGCCAGCGACAGGCAGCGCCAGTTCGGCCAGAACCTTGCCGTTCCTGACCACGACAAACCCGCCCTCGATCTGCCCCAGATGATTGGCTGCGCGCGCCATATCGTCATAGTCCACGCCGACCACGGCGATGTTGTGGTGATCGTGGCACACGGTCGAGGCGATGGCACCGGCCTGTAGCCCGAAGCCGCGCACAAATCCGGTGGCGATATTGCCGTTCTTGCCGTGCCGTTCGATCACCGCGATCTTGATCAGGTCGCGGGCCGGATCGGGGCGTTTGTCGCCATCGGTGATCGGGATCACCTCGTGCAGATGTTCGGTGATGATCTTGCCTTCGCGTATGCCGATCACATCCGTTGTTTCGCGGTTGCCGCCAGTGCGGAAATCCCGCGCCGTGACAGGCGGGGCCTTGACGGAGGACCGCCCGACGGGCGGGACCGAGGGGCGTGCAGCAAAGGCGGCATCGCTCACCTGCACGCCGCCGCAAAAGACCATTCGTGCGTGGCATCCCTCAAGACTGTCCAGCGCCACGATATCGGCGCGTTTGCCCGGCGCGATAAGGCCGCGATCCTTCAACCCGAACGCCTCTGCCGCAGACAGGCTGGCGGCGCGGTAAGCAGCCAGCGCAGGCACACCACGCGCGATCAGGCTACGGATCATGTAATCGAGATGACCATGCTCCGCGATATCCAACGGATTGCGGTCATCGGTACACAGGCACATGTAAGGCGCCGTCAGATCGTCGAGCAGTGGCGCGAGAGCGTCCATATCCTTGCTGACAGAGCCTTCGCGGATCAACACCCGCATGCCCTTTTGCAGCTTCTCGCGGGCCTCTGCGGCGGTTGTCGCCTCGTGTTCGGTGCGGATACCCGCAGCAATATAGCCGTTGAGATCACGGCCCGTCAGCTGCGGAGCATGGCCGTCGATATGGCCGCCCCTGAACAGGTCGAGCTTGGCCAGCAGCCCCGGATCGGCGGCCAATACGCCGGGGTAGTTCATCATCTCGGCCAATCCGATGCCCGAAAGGTGGTCCATCAGCGCCGCCAGTTCCGCAGCCTCGATCCGCGCGCCTGCGGTTTCCATCTCGGTCGAGGGCACGCAGGAGGACAGTTGCACGCGAATATCCATCAGCGTGTGTTCGGAGGCCTGCTGGAAATAGCGGATGCCGTCAGAGCCGATAACATTGGCAATTTCGTGAGGGTCGCAGATCGCCGTGGTGACCCCGCGCGGCGCAACGCAGCGGTCGAACTCGAACGGCGTGACCAGCGAGCTTTCGATATGCAGATGGGTGTCGATAAAACCCGGCACAAGGATCAGCCCGGTCACGTCGATGACCTGCCGCCCCTCGTAGCTGGCACAGGTACCCACGATGGTCTCGCCGCAGATGGCGACGTCGCCCTCAAGCAGCGCGCCGGTAACCAGATCCAGCACCTTGCCGCCCCGCAACACGAGATCGGCGGCGGTTTGCCCGCGGCCCTGTGCAATCAGATCGGATAGCGGTGTCATGCTATATATCCTCCGCGCTTGGTGCATCCGCCCCATAAAGCCGGATATCTGAGGCAAGAAGAAGCAGGGTCATCGCACGTTTGCAAGCGCGGGCAAGGCGCGGGCCATGACGTTGAGGCCAGCGACCAGATCATCCTCCGCCGTGTCCTCGGTGAAAGCATGGCTGATCCCGCCGATGGAGGGCACGAACATCATCGCCGCAGGCATCAGCGCGGCGACATTGGTGGCATCATGCAAGGCGCCGGATTGCATATCGCGCCAGCGTCCGGGGACCAGTTCGGTGGCAGCGGCGCTGAGAGCCGCGCGCAGCGCTGGGTCCATCGCCACAGGCTCCAGCCCCAGCATGCCGGAAAAGGACAGCGTCATGCCATGCTCAGCCGCGATTTCTGCGGCGGTCTGGCGTATGACGTCCTCCATCCGTTTCAGGCGGGTGCTGTCACCGTCGCGCCACTGCATCGAGAAGGTGACCCGCCCGGGCACGATGGAATGGGCGCCGGGATGCAGGCTGACATGGCCGATGGTCCAGACCGATTGCGGGGTGACGATGTTGCGGAGCCGGTCGTTGAGCGCGGTGTTGAACGCCGACAGCGCCTGAAACGCATCGCGACGGCGGTGCATCGGGGTGGTGCCCGCATGGTTCTGCTCGCCCTCCATTGTGACGGTCATGTCGCGGATGCCGACGATATCCGTTACCACCCCGATAGCCTCGCCGGCCTCGTGCAGCCAAGGCCCCTGCTCGATATGGCACTCCACAAAGCCGGTGAAGCGTGCGGGGTCGATGCGCTCGCCTGCCAGATGCGCCATACCGGCGCGCGCCTGCGCGAAGCTGACACCTGCGCTGTCGGTCAGGGCGTCCGCGCGGTCCAGCGGCAGGTGTCCCGCCCAGATCGCGCTGCCTGTGGTGACGCCGAGACGGCCCTCCTCGTCCTGAAAATTGGCCACGGAAACAGCCGGTCCGCCCGCCTCTTGCGAGGCCCGCGCCACTTCCAAGGCCATGACGACACCCAGCGCGCCGTCAAGCCAGCCGCCTTCGGGCTGGCTGTCGCTATGCGACCCCATCAGCAGCGAGCGCCCCTCGGCCAGACCGAACAGATTGCCCACCGCATCAAAACGCGGCTCCAGCCCCGCCGCGCGCATCCGTTCGGCCAGCCATTCCCGCGCCGCAATATCGGCGGGCGAGAACGCTGGCCGCACAACGCCTTTGCCCACGCCGGAGGCCCCGAATTGCCGCAGGTCGTGGAGATCCTGTAGAAACCGCTCGCTGTTCACCTGCATTGCCATATCTCCTGTCCGCGTGACCCCTTGCCCCGTACAAAACCTTGATCCGCAGGGGATGTCCATCCGCCGCTTTGCCGGTTGTCTTGGTCTGCGCTCTGTCCTAGGTCTGCCGCGCAGCAAGGCGGAGGCCCCGATGTCACAGATCACACTTGTCCGTCACGGGCAGGCCCAAACCGGGGCGCGGGATGAACACGCCTATGACAGCCTCAGCCCTTTGGGTCATCAGCAAGCCGCATGGCTGGGTGAACATCTGACCGACACCCGCGAGACGATCGAGCGGGTCTATTGCGGCACCCTGATCCGCCATATCGAGACCGCAGCGGCGATGGGCGCGGGCCAGCATGCCGAGATCGTGCAGGATGCCCGGCTCAACGAGATGGAGTTCTTCACCCTCGCACAGCTTTACGGCACGCAGCACGGCGCGGCGCTGCCCGACACGCGCGAAGGGTTCGTGACCTATATGCCGCGCCTGCTGGCCGCGTGGGAAGCAGGCGAGATCGACACGCCGCCCGAGACCTTCACCGCGTTCCAAAGCCGCGTCGCCGATGCCATGGCCGAGATCGCAGCGGGGCGCGGGCCTGCGCTGGTGGTCACCTCCGGCGGGCTGATCGGGATGGTATTGCGCCAGACGATGGGGCTTGGCACGCCAGCCTTCGCAAAGGCCTGTATCGCGATCATGAACACCTCTGTGCATCGCCTGCACCGTCTGGGCAGCGAGATGGCGCTGACGCAGTTCAACGCCGTGCCGCATCTGGATCATCCTGACCGGCAATATGCACAAACGCATCTTTAAGCCGCGCATACCCTTGGCTATGCTGCGCGCAACATCACCTGCTGAAAGACACATCACATGACGCATCTCTGGGTCCGCGCCGAGCAGCGGGAGAACGAGGAACGGGTTGGTCTGACCCCGGATGGCTGTGCCGCCCTGATCGCGGCAGGCATCCGCGTCACGGTCGAGGAGAGCGATGTGCGGGCCATTTCCATCGAAGGCTATCGCAAGGCCGGAGCCGAGATCGCAGCACAGAACTCTTGGCCGCAAGCACCCCAGGATGCGATCATCTTTGGCCTCAAGGAACTGCCCGAGGATGGCACACCCCTGCCACATCGCCACATCATGTTCGGCCATGCGTTCAAGGGTCAGCCTGCGGGGCAGGACCTGCTCCGCCGGTTCAAGGCGGGCGGCGGCACGCTCTATGATCTGGAATATCTGGTCGACACATACGGACGCCGTGTTGCGGCGTTCGGCTATTGGGCGGGGTTTGCCGGAGCGGCGGTCGCGCTCAAATGCTGGCTGGCCCAGCAGCGCCACGAGATCTGCGGCCCTGTCGGGGTGTATGCCGGACGCGATGCGCTGGTGGCGGACCTGACCGAGGAGATGCGCCGCATCGAGGAGGCCCCGCCCCGCGCCATCGTGATCGGTGCGCTGGGGCGTGTTGGCACCGGCGCTTCCGATCTGTGCGAGGCGATGGGCATGAAAGTGACACGCTGGGACATGGCCGAAACGGCCGGCGGTGGCCCCTTCCCGCAGATCATGGACCACGAGATCTTTCTCAACTGTATCCTCGCACGGCCCGGCACACCCGTTTTCGTGCCAGCAACTGCCGCGCAAGAGCCGCGCCGCCTGACCGTGATCGGTGATATCGCCTGCGATCCGACCAGCGACTTTTCCCCCATCAAGTTCTATGACCGCACAACCACATGGGCCGCGCCCGCCCTGCGCGTGCATGACGCGCCGCCACTGGATGTGACCGCGATCGACAATCTGCCGTCGATGCTCCCGGTGGAAAGCTCTCAGGATTACGCGGCACAGCTTTTGCCCAGCCTGACGACACTCACGGATCTGGAAAGTGGTGTCTGGGGGCGGGCCCGGGACACCTATGTGACTCATCTGGCAAAGGTCTGACATGACACCCCTTTACATCGGCTATGCCGCTGCCATGCTGGGCACGATCTGCTGGATCCCGCAGGCGTTACAGGTCTGGCGTACGCGCGACACGCGCAGCCTTTCGCTGAGCGCGCAGGTGCTGTTTCTGGCCACGGTCACCCTATGGCTCGCCTACGGGGTCATGATCATGGATTGGCCTTTGATCCTGGCGAATATCGTATCGGTATCGGCGATGATCGCCATCGTGACGGCCAAACTGAAATTCAAGTAAGGAAAGGAAAGCCCATGACAATCCATTGGTGCGGAACCGGCCTGTCAGCCGTCCCCGGCCTGCGTCGCCTGATCGAGGCGGGGCATGACGTGACCGTCTGGAACCGTTCGACGGACAAGGCGCAGGACGCCGTGGGCGATCTGACGGACCGGATCAAGGCCTTCGACATCGAGGCACTGGGCGCAGACCTGCAAAAGGGCGATGTCGTCGTGTCCATGCTGCCCGCCGACTGGCATGTGCCTCTGGCGCAGCTTTGCCTTACGAAGGACGCGCATTTCGTCTCCTCCTCCTATATCGCGCCCGAAATGCGCGCGCTGGACGAGGCATTCCGCGAGAAGGGCCTGCACTCGGTCAACGAGGTCGGGCTTGACCCGGGCATCGACCATCTGATGGCACATCATCTCGTGGCCGCCTACCGCGCCTCGGATGCCTATGATGCGGGCAATGAACTCTCGTTCTTGTCCTACTGCGGCGGTGTGCCCAAGATCCCGAACCCGTTCCGGTACAAATTCAGCTGGTCGCCGCTGGGCGTGCTCAAGGCTTTGCGCTCGCCATCACGCTCGGTCCGCGACTTCTCCGAACTGCGGGTGGATCGTCCGTGGAATGCGCTGAGCAGCTATGATGCGCCATTGCCCACGCCCGAGACATTCGAGGTCTATCCGAACCGCGATTCCGTGCCGTTCATGCAGGACTACCGCTTTGACCCGGAATGGCCCGTGCGCGACTTCGTCCGCGGCACCTTGCGCCTGAACGGCTGGTCCGAGGCGTGGGCCGATGTTTTCGCCGAGATCGAGCGCCTTTCCGGCCCCGAAGGCGATGCGCGCCTCAAGGAGATGTCCGATCAGTTCTGGGCCGAGAATGCCTATGATGAGGGCGAACCGGACCGTGTGGTGTTGTGCGTCGAACTGAAGGCTGAAAAAGACGGCCAAACCGTGTGGCACAAATCCTATGTGATGGATGCATGGGGCGATGCACACAGCACGGCCATGGCGCGCCTTGTCTCGGTGCCGGTCTCGCTGGCTGTCGAGGCCGTTCTTTCGGGCGAGGTGCCGACAGGCGTGACCGCCGCGCCGCATGATCCCAAGCTGATCGAGAGCTGGATGGCAGAAATCGGCAAACTGGCCCAGCATCTGCAGATCGTGGACCGCACGGCGGCCTGATCAATCGCGTCCGGCCCTATGAAACCACCTTCAAGATGAAGAAAACCCCGCCCCGGACGAACCGGAGCGGGGTTTTTTGAACAACGGGAAGCTGTCCATAGACGCGGGGGAGGAACCGCGCCGGTTGGTGCGATTACCGGGGGCCGAACGTCACGGCGCTGTTGTCGGACGTAGAGGCAAAGCTGTAGACGGTCACCTGACCGTTTTCGGCAATTGCCTGATCGCGTGGCACCAGGATCAGGCCGGCATTGACCATCGAGGGTGCACCGGCGGTGGCCGTTGCCGTGTCGCTGCCGTTGATGCCGCGGTCACGCTCGAATACGGTCACGGTTGCCGGCTCCGAACGGGTCATCAGCGTATCTGTCGTAGCGGGTGTAGCATAAGCGGCCGAACCGAATGTGGCGGCGGCGATCGCGGTCATGATAATGCGTTTCATCGTGTAACTCCTTTAACGTTTACGATCGTTTTTGATCTGACACCAATATGCCTATGCATCAGCGCACAATCAAAACACGGCTGCTCAAGGGAATGTGTAGCCGTGCGATCCTGAAGGTTGAAACTAATTGAAAAATCGACGCTTATCTATTTTTTTATTATTTTAATCATATACTTATGATTTACACCTGGATCCGGGACTGAAATATTCTTCACAAATACCCGCGTCTTTCTGCAAAAGATTTACCGGGATCACTGACCTGACGACACGTCAGATTCGACCGTATTATCAAAGCATGCACGAAATTAGTGCGGAAATGCACAAATCACCGTTTCATGGAGTCCAAAAGGCTAACCACCTCGAATCAAATCATCTTCTTCGTCGGCGGCGGACAGCCCAAGCGCGTCCAGTCCGTTTTCCAGATGATCGGACAGATGCGGCGTTCCCAACAGGTAGTCAGCCGTCGGTGTTGTCGCCTCTTCGGCAGCGGTGCGAATTGCCTCGGCCAGTTCCTCGGGCTCGAATGCGCCACGGCCAATCCACATCAGCGCGACGAGGCTGGTCTGCTCTTCCTCGTTCAGGCGTTCGAGAAAGGCGCGCAATTCCCCTTCAGCGCGATCCAGTTCGCGCGACATCAGGATCACATGGGCGATTTTGGTAATGGAAATTTCCAGCATGGCGGGGTCCTCCTGTTGGCATTATGCCAGACAGAGATGACCCCTCCAAACAGAAGCGTCTTTGACCTCACGCAAACAAACGGTAATACATCCAGTCCGGCATGAATTGTGAAGCGCGGAACAGCAGGCTGAACGCCCTTGGAAAGCTGCGCTTGAACGTGCCCTCGTCGTTCATCAGTTCAAAGACTTCCTGTGCCGCGTCTTCCGGCTCCATCAGGAAGGGCATCTTGAAATCGTTCTTGTCGGTCAGGCGGGTCCGGATGAAGCCGGGATTGGCTATCTGAACGCGCACACCCGTTTTCCGCAGGTCCGCATGCAGGCTTTCCGCCAGTGCCATGGTGCCCGCCTTGGAGGCCGAATAGCCGATCGCGCCGGGTAGCCCGCGAAAGCCCGAGAGCGAGCCTGTAATCACGATATGGCCGGCATCACGCGCCACCATTGCTGGTACCACGGCCCCCACGGAACGCATTGCGCCGGTGAAATTCACATCGGCCATCGCTTCGGCCTGTTCGGCATTCCATTCTTGCGCCTTCATCGGCCAGTAGACACCTGCGAGGTAAACCATACCGTCGATCTGACCCACTTTTTCCGCAGCCGCCTCGACGCTGGCGCGGTCACTGACATCGACTGTCACATAGGAGGCGACGCCGGGAAGTTCCGCGACCAGTTCTTTGAGACGGTCCTCGCTGCGCGCGGACACGATCACCTCGACCCCCGCGCTGCTCAGCTTGCGGGCCAATGCCGCGCCGAGGCCCTCGCTTGCACCGATCAGCCAGTACCGCTTGCCTTGCCAGTTCATCATACTGCGTCTACCCTTCGCATTGTTGCCACCAGTTCTGCTACAGGAACTCCGAACTTACGGAACTGGCTCCGGTTTATAATCGTACCATTGGGAGCAAGGTACATCCAGTCAACGGTGTCCAACACGTGTCCACCCGCATCTTCCGGCATCCGGATTGTGTAATTCAGTTGCACTGCCGAGCCGCGCATCTGTCCGTGACCGGGCCGCACAAGATCATCCGCATCTGCTTTGATGTTGCCGTCATTGCCCAATTCCAGACGCCATTCGCGTTCTTGCGTTGCGCCGCTGTCATAGATGAAATGCTCACGCATCACACCGCGGTTACCCTCCCAATGTGCCTCGAACTTTCCGACGAACCGGGAAGTGACGCGCCCGAGCGGGCCGTATATGACCCCTTCGCACAGGATCGGCCCGCGCAAATGTTCACGCAAATCGAAATGCGTATCGGCTTGAGCATAATCCTGCGGCCTCTGCGCCGCGAAGGACCAGAAGCGCGCTTTTGCCCAGAAAAGTACCAATACGCAAAGCACACCAAGGGCAAAAAATAGGATTGGATCGGTCATCTACTCGTCCTTCCAGTGAGTGGTGGCCAAAAGGCCGATCGCAAGCAATTTAAGGATGCATGGCACCAAACCGTAAGCGAGGCTCAGCGCCCAAAGCGCGCTTTCGCTGTTCTCGGCCCCGGCGCGATAGCCCGCCATTTCCAGAGAGGGCAACAAGGCGATGGCCGCGAAGGCGAGCGAGAGTTTGGAGACGAAGGACCAAAGCCCGAAGGCACCGGATGCACCCGGCGCGATCTTGGCCATGCGGGAGGCAAACACAGCCGGCAGGATCGTCAGATCAGCGCCCAGCGCCGCCCCCGATGCGATGCAGATCGCCGCGAAGGCCCAGACATCGCCCGCCCCCAGCACGATTGCAAAGCCGAAGGCGATGATGGCGAGCACCATCGCGGCCAACAAAACCCGCTTGGGGCCGTAAATCTCGGCCGCGCGCCCCCAGAACGGAGCCGCGACAGCCGCGGACAGGAAAAACAACAACAGGAAAGGCCCTTCCCAGCCGGGAGCTGCAAGGCGGCTTTCCACGAAAAACAAGAACAATGTGGAACTCACCGCGACAGGGGCGGCGTTAACAAGGGCGATCAGCAGCAGGCGGCGCGCGACCTTGTCTCGCAGAACCGGCGCGAAACCGGCTTCGGGGATATCGCCTTTGCTGCCCCATTCGCCGCGCATCATCCACAGAGCCGTCACGCCCAGAATGGCGAAACCGAGCGCGAATCCCGCGAAGCCGCCCAGCGCCACGGGCATCACCGCCGCCACGCAAACGCCCAGAAGCGCGCCGGTCTCGCGCCAGCGCGCCAAACGCAGGTGTCCCGCACCCGCCATCTCCCCGGCTGTCTGAACACCTTGGGCGTAAAAGCAGATCGTCAGGAAGCTGAAGGCCGAGAACACGCCGGCGAGCATGATGGCGAACCAGACCAGAGGCGAGATCGGCGGGACAACGGCAAACAGCCCCAGCATGGCTAGAACCATAAGGGTCACCCCGCCGGTCACCGCCACCGCGCGCTGATGCCTGAGAAGACCGGCCAGCCTGCCAAGCAGCGGGTCCTGGATCACATCGAACAGGCGCAGGCCGAACAGCACAGCCCCCAATGCGGCCAGCGATACACCGTATTCATCGACATAGGCTTTGGGCGCGTGAATATAGATTGGCAGTCCAGCCGCAGCGAGAAGCGCCGCGAACACTGCATAGGCTGGCAGGGAAGTCCGGCGTGTGCTCACCGGCTGACCTCTTCTACCGGCGGTTCGGGACGCGGGCGATACGCGGCCCCTTTCCACCATAACCTGAGCGCCTGCCAGTGGATCAGCGCCAGCACGCGGCGCGATCCGAAGGGACGGCGCAGCACGGCGCCCAGAATACCGGCATTGCTAAGCGGCTTGCGGTCTCCGACCAAAGTGGCGATCACGCCACCATTGCCGGCGGTATAATCGATCCAGATTCCGATCCGGTCCGGCCGGATATCAAAGCGGAACGCATACCCACCCTCGACCGGCTGGAACGGGCTCACATGCATCAACTTGGTCGCCATAAGCCGGTCCTCGGTGGTGATCACGCCGTGATCCTGCCGATGCACCAGATAGGAATGGCGGTCCCCGAACGTATTCGTCACCTCGGCGATGACCACGCGTAACATCTCGTCCGCGTCACGGCACAGCCAGAACGACACGGGGTTGAACACATGCCCCAGCACACGCGGCTGTGTCAGCAACTCGATACGCGCAGGCGGTTCCATCCCGTTCGCGGCCAGCACCGCACGCACCCAAGGCGCACCCCTACCCTGTTTGGGTGGCCCGCCATGATCGCTGTCCCAGACAGAGGTCAGCCCGCCCTTGTTGCGCTTGAAAAGCGCAGGCATCGGCTGCGGCCTCTCGGCGTCGAGAAGCAAGTAATCGACCCCGTAGCGAAAGGCATTCTCGACCGCGCCCTTGCGCCCGTGCCAGGTGTAGCCCGCGATATGGTCGATCCTGTTCACTGGGCGGCCACCATGGCAACGTCGGTGCGCTGCAGGGCTTCCACTACGTCCACCGCGCTCGCAAGACCGTCTTCGTGGAAACCGTGGCGCATCCAAGCCCCGCAGAACCATGTGTTGTGGGTCCCGTTCGTGGCGCGCACCCTTTTTTGCGCTTCCAGTGCCGTGAGGTCGTAGACAGGATGGCGCAGGGTCACGCGGTCATAGATCAGCTCTTCCCGGATCGGTCGCGTGCTGTTCAGCGTCACGAAATGCGGATCATCCTTCGGGATCGGCTGCAACGAGTTCATCCAGTAGGTCAGATCGATCTTGTCGGTCTGCTTGCCCATGATTTCAGTGTAGTTCCACGAAGACCACACAACCTTGCGCTGCGGCATAACCGCGGGGTCGGCATGCAGCACGATATCATTGGGCTGATAAGCGATAGCGCCGAGATTGGCCCGTTCCTGCGCCGTCGCATCGGACATCAGGGACAGGGAATCATCGGAATGTGTGGCAAAGATCACCTCGTCGAAATGCTGCCACTCCCCGCCCCGCACCTTGATTTCGACGCCCAGATCGGGGCGGCGCACCGCATCCACAGGTGTGCCAAGGCGGAAGGTCACGCCCTGTGCGCGCAAGGCATCGCCGAGACGACGGACATATTCGACCGATCCGCCCTGCACCGTATACCATTGATGCTGGCCGGTCGTATTCAGCAGCGCATGGTTCTCGAAAAACTGGATCATCGCATGGGCGGGAAATTCCATGATCTGCTCCACCGGGGTAGACCAGATCGCACCGGACAGCGGCAGAAGATAGTAATCGCGGAACCAGTCTCCCGTGCCGAGCTTCTGCAAAAACTGGCCTGTCGTCAGCGTCCGGTCCTGTGCCACGTCCAGCGCGCGGGCGTTGAACCGCATGATGTCACGCACCATGCCGAGAAACTTGGGGTTCGCGATATTGCGTTTCTGCGCAAACAGCGCGGAAAGGCTGGTCAGCGCATATTCCAGCTGCCCGCCCCTGAGCGAGGCGCCGAAACTCATCGTCGATTTGACAACGGGCACGTCCAGCCGCTCGAACAAGGCGGCCATATGCGGATAGTTGGCATAGTTGAAAACGATAAACCCCGTATCGACCGGCTGGTCACCACGCTTTCCGGCGATGATGGTGCGGGCATGTCCGCCCAGTCTGGGTTCTGCT
Source organism: Paracoccaceae bacterium (assembly GCA_024636555.1). Classification (GTDB taxonomy): domain Bacteria; phylum Pseudomonadota; class Alphaproteobacteria; order Rhodobacterales; family Rhodobacteraceae; genus Seohaeicola. The sequence goes on from JAGXGW010000056.1 coordinate 32,663, forward strand.
TCGAACAGGGTGACATGATGGGTATCAGCCAACATATGTGCTGCCCCCATACCTGAAATACCTGCACCAATGACGGCTATTTTTTTTGGGGCAACACGACCCGCTTCAAATGGCATCTAGCTTTGACTCCGGCTTGTCATAACGTTCATGGGTGGAATACGCATCATCTTGGCTTTTGGATGTTTTCCAGAAATATTGCACGCGAAGGTGATCCGAAATCTGCCATCCGGCGTAATCCTTTCATGTTCAATGTGGTTGATCCTTCGGAACCAAATGTCGCCTCGTACCTGCCTGCCCTGCATGTTAGGAAAGAGGTGAAGACTGAATTGCCCGTGAAGGCGCAGCCCGTGGCCATGAAGAAAAAATACGATCCGGGTGCATGGATCACCGAAATGTCCCTGATCAGGGATCACAAGGACCAATCGGCCTTCGCCGAGCTGTTTCAGTATTTTGCACCGCGTGTGAAGGCTTTCCTCATGCGCTCGGGTGCGGATGCAACCTTGGCGGAGGAGTGCACGCAGGAAGTGATGGCTACCTTGTGGCACAAGGCGCATCTGTTCGATCCATCGCGCGCCTCTGTCGCGACATGGATCTTCACGATCGCCCGGAACCGGAAGATTGACGCGCTCCGCAAGCAGCGCCGCCCCGAACCGGAGGATCTGGAATGGGGCCCCGAACAGGAGCCCGATCAGGAAGATGTCCTGAGCCTGCAACAGGAAAGTGAACAACTGGGGCGCGCAATCGCCGCCCTGCCCGCGAAACAAAGGGAATTGATCGAAAAGGCCTATTTCGGCGATCTGTCGCATAGCGAAATCGCAGAACAGACCGGCCTGCCCCTTGGCACGATCAAATCCCGCATCAGATTGGCGTTGGACAGACTACGCCATGCTATGAAGTGATAACAAAAATGAGCAATGTGAAACACCACCTGACGGACTCCCTGCTGATGGCCTATTCAGCCGGTACGCTGCCCGAGGCATTCAACCTCATCGTGGCAGCGCATGTGTCGATGTGCGATGAATGCCGCGCAAGGCTGGCCAGTTTCGACAGCGTTGGCGGCGCCCTGATGGAAGACACGCAAACCGTTCCAATGGCAGAAAGCAGTTTTGCCGAAACGATGCGGCTGATCAACTCCGGCGCAGTGTCGGACATGATAAAGCCCGCAACCGCCGAACGCGGCAAATCGGTGTTGCCTGCACCGCTGCAGGAATATGTGGGGGGTGATCTGGACAAGGTGAAATGGCGCTCCATCGGGATGGGCGTAAGACAGGCGATCCTGCCGACGTCCAGACAGGCATCGGCCCGGCTTCTCTATATCCCCGCAGGTACGGCCGTACCGGATCACGGGCATCGCGGGATGGAGCTGACGCTGGTCCTGCAAGGTGCGTTCGTGGACGAGACGGATCGTTTCGGGCCCGGTGACATCGAGATTGCGGACGAGTCGCTCAACCATACGCCGATTGCCGATATCGGTGCGGATTGTATCTGCCTTGCGGCCACCGACGCGCGGCTGCGTTTCAACAAGCTGATCCCGCGCATTGCACAGCCGTTCTTCCGAATCTGAATCAAACGCTCTGACAGTTTTGCAGGCGGTCCGTGTGGCCGCCTGTTTTCGTGTCGCCCGCCGCTCAGCCGTCCTGACGCATCGTCGGGGCGAGAACGAGCGGCCGGGTGGCGGGATCAACCTCCGGCACCACATCCTCGAAATCGAAATTATCCAGCCGCTTGGCCCGCCGCCCGGCCTTCTCGGCGCTGATCTTGATATCGGCGATATCGCGGCTGGCCTGACCGAAATGCCGGTCCAGATTCTCGACCCGCGTGCCCAATCGGTCCATATCCTGCGCCAGCAGCCCCAGTTCGCGCCGGATCGCGCCCGCCTGTTCGCGCATCCGTGCATCCTTCAGTATCGCGCGCATCGTATGCAGCGTGGCCATGCAGGTGGTGGGCGAGACGATCCAGACGCGGGCGGCGAAACCCTCGCGCACCAGTTCGGGGAAATTGGCGTGCAATTCGGCATAGACCGCCTCGGAGGGCAGGAACATCAGGGCACCGTCAGCGGTCTCTCCCTCGATGATATAACGCTCGGAGATTGCCTTGATATGCGCCCGCACGGACTGGCGCAGCAGGCTGGCGGCGCGATTCAGATCGTTCGGATTATCGGCGCGGCGCAATGCCTCATAAGCCTCCAAAGGAAATTTGCTGTCCACCACGATGGGTCCGGGCGGATTGGGCAGATGGATCAGGCAATCGGCGCGCCTGCCGTTCGAGAGCGTCGCCTGCATCTTGTAGCTGTCCGAGGGCAGCGCCTTGCCCACGATGTCATGCAACTGGATCTCGCCAAACGCCCCGCGTGTCTGCTTGTTGGACAGGATATCCTGCAACGACAACACATCGCCGGACAGCTTGGTGATATTGTCCTGCGCCTTGTCGATGGCGGCAAGGCGTTGCTGCAACTCGCCAAGGGACTGCGCGGTGCGGCGCGCGGAACCGTGCAGCGTTTCGGTCATCTGTCCGGTCACATTGGCCAGACGCTGCTCCATCAGGCGCATCATCTGCGCCTGCGACGCCGCCTGCGCCTCGGCCACATGCGTCAGCCCGCCGGAGAGCTGTTGCTGTCCGTCGCCAAGGCCCTGCACACGCGCCGCCATATAGGCCATCTGCTGTGCCAGAGGTTCCGCCAGCTTGGCTGAACGCGCCGCCGCGCGCAGGGCGAGGATCAGCAGAAACACGACAAGAAAGGCAAGGCCCAGCCCCGCGAGCGCCAGCATCACCGCCGGATCATCCAGCGCATAGTTCTGATCGCCAAGGGTAATCATCTGCGCCCGAACAGCCGTTCGATATCGGCCAGTTTCAGTTCGACATAGGTGGGACGGCCATGGTTGCACTGGCCGGAATGCGGCGTTGCCTCCATCTCGCGCAGCAGGGCGTTCATTTCCTCGGCCCGCATCCGGCGACCGGAACGGACGGAGCCGTGACAGGCCACACGACTCAGGATCGCCTCGAGCCGGGTCTGGAGGCCCGTGCTTTCCCCCTGATCAGCCAGTTCGTCAAGGATATCGAGCACCATCGCGCGGGCATTGACAGGCCCCAGCAGCGCCGGGGTTTCGCGGATGGCGATGGCCCCGCCGCCAAAAGGCTCGATCCCCAGACCAAGGCGGGCCAGATCACCGGCATGCTCCAAAAGACGCGCGCAATCACCGGGGGAAAGCTCGACGATTTCGGGGATCAGCAGCGCCTGCGCGGCGATGCCGGTTTCGGCCATCTGGCGTTTCAGGCGCTCGTAGACCAGCCGCTCGTGTGCTGCGTGCTGGTCAACGATGACCATGCCGGTATCAGTCTGGGCAATGATGTAATTCTCGTGCACCTGCGCGCGGGCCGCCCCCAAGGGCAGCCTCGTCTCCTCGACCTCCGGCAAGGTCTCCTCGACCCGCGCGGCATAGCTGCTGGCAGGCATATCCGCAAAACCGGGCGCTTGCGCGGCATAGGATGCCTGCCGCGCGCCGAGGCTGGGGCGATCCATCTGGTAGATGCGGGCGGGTTGATGCGGCTGGGTTGGTTCGGGGCGGAACGCGCCGAGCGTGTCAGCCGCGACCGTGTTGGAGGCGCGGTGCCCCGCTTCGGCCAAGGCGTGCCGCAGGGCGGTCACGATCAACCCGCGCGCCATGGCGGGATCGCGGAAGCGTACCTCGGATTTCGCGGGATGGACATTCACATCGACCATCTGCGGATCACAGTCGAGAAACAGCGCTGCCGCCGGATGCCTGTCACGGCCGAGAAAATCGCTATAGGCCCCGCGCAACGCGCCGATGAGCAAACGGTCTTGCACCGGGCGGCCGTTGACGAAAAGGAACTGCGCCACGGAGGAACCACGCGAATAGGTGGGCAAAGCGGCATAGCCGGTAAGGTGGAACCCCTCGCGCGCCGCATCTATCCGCAGGGCGTTATCGGCAAACGCGCCGCCCAGAACGCGGGCCAGCCGCGCGTGCAGCGCATCGAACAGATCACCCGTTTCGCCATCGGCACGGAACAGCACGCGGCCCTCGCCGCCGCCTGACACGTCGCGCAGCGTAAAGCTGACGAAAGGTTCGGCCATCGCCAGACGCTTGATCACCTCGGAGACGGCCTGCTGTTCGGCGCGGTCCGTTCGCATGAACTTGAGCCGCGCAGGCGTTGCGTAGAAGAGATCGCGCAATTCGACCACAGTGCCCGCCGTCAGGGCCGCAGGCTTCACAGGTCCGGCCTGACTGCCCGCGACCATGATCTGCGCCGCATCATGCCCTGCGGCGCGGCTGGTGATCGTCAGCCGCCCGACAGCGCCCAGAGAGGGCAGCGCCTCGCCACGGAAGCCGAAGCTGTTGATATTGAGCAGATCGGAGCCGTCAATCTTGGAGGTCGCATGGCGCGACAAGGCCAGCGGCAATTCCGCAGGTGTCATGCCGCAGCCGTCGTCGCTAACGCGGATCAGGGTCTTGCCGCCATCGGCCATGGCAATGTCGATGCGGCGCGCGCCTGCGTCCAGCGCGTTCTCGACCAGTTCCTTGACCGCAGAGGCGGGACGTTCCACCACCTCGCCCGCCGCGATCCGGTTGATCGCGGCCTCGTCCAGTTGCCGGATAACAGGGCGAGTCTCGCCTATATTGGGGTTCGGTTGAGCCATGCCCCTAGACCTAGCATGGAGCGATCCGATTCGACCATGGCGCAGATTGCACTTTGGCGCTCAGCCGCCAGTTGCCGCCTTGTACCACGCCACGATCGCCGCGCGCTCCTCCTCGGCCATATAGGACAGGTTCGCGGGCGGCATGGCATGGCTGATGCCGGACTGCAGATAGATCGCCTTGGCCGCGCTTGCAATATGCGCCTCGGTGTCCAGACGCACGCCTTTGGGCGCCCACAAAAGCCCCTCCCAGAACGGCTCTGCCGCATGGCACATGGAGCAGCGGCCCATGACGATATCATGCACCTGCTCGAACCCCTCAGCCTGCGCGAAACGCAGCGCCGTGCCCTGCACCTGCTGCGGAGCATCATTGCGGAACATCGGCGCGGTGCTGAGCCACATGATCACAAGGAAAATGATCGTGGTGGCCGCCCATGTCCATGTCGGGTTGCCTTTGCGCGCATGCAGCGAGTTGAAGTAATGCCGGATCGTCACCCCCATCAGAAAGACAAGGCTTGCGATGATCCATGTGGCCTCTGTCGCAAAGGCCAGCGGATAATGGTTCGACAGCATCAGGAAGATCACGGGCAGCGTCAGGTAGTTGTTATGCGTGCTGCGCTGTTTGGCGATCTTGCCGTATTTCGGATCGGGCTTGCGGCCTGCGATCAGATCGGCGACCACGATTTTCTGGTTGGGGATGATGGTGAAAAACACGTTCCCGCTCATGATCGTGGCGGTAAAGGCCCCCAGATGCAGCATCGCGGCGCGGCCTGCGAAGACGCTGGCATAGAAATAGGACATCGCCACAAGCACCACGAACAGCGCCAGCATCAGCCCTGTCTGGTTGGCATCGACGAACACGCGGCACAGCGTGTTGTAGATGACCCAGCCAAAGGCCAGCGAGGCCACCGAGAGCGCCACAGCCTGCCAGACCGCCAGATCCATCACGGCAGGGTCGATCAGATAGAATTCCGCGCCCAGATAATAGACCAGCACCAGCAGGATGAACCCGCTGATCCATGTCCAGTAACTTTGCCATTTGTGCCAAATCAGACCGTCGGGCATGTTGTCGGGCGCGACCAGATATTTCTGGATGTGGTAAAAGCCCCCGCCATGGACCTGCCACTCCTCGCCATCCGCCCCGGAAGGCAGGTTGCGGTCGCGGTGCAGGCCAAGATCCAGCGCGATGAAGTAGAAAGATGCGCCGATCCACGCAATAGCAGTGATCACATGCAGCCAGCGGACGGCAAATTCGAGCCATGCGCCCATCGCAGCCAGATCATACATCGCGCTCTCCTTCGGACAGGGTTTCAATCAGGCTACCCTTAGCGTGACTTGTTTGTTAATCCTTCCAATCAGCGCAAGAGTTTCAAGCAAAGACTGATAATGGCTTATGTGAACAATATCCGGATGTTCCTGCGTGTCTATGAATTGGGCAGCATGAGCGCGGCAGCGCGGGATCAGCGCACATCTCCCGCTGTGGCCTCCTCGCGAATTGCCGAGTTGGAGAAGCATCTGGGCGTGCGTCTGTTCAACCGCACCACGCGGGCGCTGAACCCCACGGATCACGGGCGGCTGTTCTATGACGGGGCGACACGAATCCTGCAAACTATCGACGAGGCCGAGGCCGAGGTGATGGCCGCCACCCGCTCGCCGCGCGGCACGCTGTTTGTCGCCGCCCCCTTGGGCGTGGGGCGGCGGTTCATCGCGCCTGCCGTGCCAGGGTTCAAGCGGGACTATCCGCAGATCGATATCCGCCTGCGCCTGTCGGACCGCGTGATCGACGTCACGGGCGAAGGGCTTGATCTTGTCTTTCACCTTGGGCCGCTGACGGATAGCGACCTGAAGGTGCGCGTCATCGCCGATTGTCCGCGCGTTCTGTGTGCAGCGCCCGACTATATCGCGCGGCGGGGGATGCCTGCTGACGGGGCCGCGCTGTTGCGTGACCGGCATGACTGCCTGAACCTGCGCTTTCCCGGGGCCAAGGAGTTTCAATGGACCCTCAAAACCCCGGACGGCCCGAAACGTTTCGATATTTCCGGCCCGCTTGAATCCGACGACGGTGATGTGCTTACCGGCTGGGCGCTGGACGGGGCAGGCATCGTGATGAAACCGATATTCGAGGTTGCCGAGCATCTGCACACAGGCCGCTTGGTGCCCGTGGCAACGGCAACACCGCCCGTCGCCACGCAGCTTGCATGCCTGTCGCCAAGCCGGAAATACCGTGATCCGAAGGTCCAGCGCTTCTCCGATGTGATGATCGCCCATTGCAAAGAGGCTCTTGCGCGCCTTGATAGATACACACCAGCTACCGAAATCACAGAAGGACTGATGCCATGAAAACCGAAACAATCGACGGTGCCGTTTTTGAAACGTGGACTCCGGCCGAGCTTTCCGCAGCCTTCGCGCGTGACGAGGTGGTCGTGATAGATGTCCGCACACCGCAGGAATATATGTTCGAGCATATCGAGGGCGCGCTGCTGATGCCTATGGCCTTTTTCAACGCGAAGAAGCTGCCGGGGCAGTCGGACAAGAAAATCGTGTTCCATTGCGGCTCGGGCGCGCGGAGCGAGCGCGTCAGCCGCGCGGCGATTGCGGCGGGCGTCACGCATATCGCGCATCTTGAAGGTGGCTTTGCTGCGTGGAAAGCCGAGAAGCTGCCTTACATCGGCACGAACATGGCTACAGGTGCGCCGCAACCCGTCACCTGAGCCCTGCAAGGCAACCCGCCACCGCTTACGGCTACAAAAGCAACGCGGGCATTGCCCGCGCCGCGAGAGCATTGCCGGTAGGGCAAAAACCACCTCCCCTGCAGTGTTGCGGGAAAAGTCTCTTTGGTTTGGAACATTCTGTGAGAGTCCGCGTTGATGGGTTGATCGGTGCGGCTGCAAAGATTGCCGTGCTATCTGTGTCATTTTAAACGGTACTGATGCAAAACTTTCAGAAAGAATAATCTGAGGTTGCCGCTTAATTGAAAATAAATACGCTATTAAACCATCAGGATCAGAAATTGATTTTGGTGATGAGCGTCTCATATTTTCCACTAAATACTTGATTTACAAAAATTAAAATCAAACTTGATGGATTTAATAGGAACCGTTCCTGTCTGGAAGCGTTTTCCATTCAGAGCCTTTGAGAGGCCGAAACTATTTAGGAGACGCGAAATGAAACATCTTATGATGACGACCGCAATTGTCGCTATAACGTCCATGGGTGCCGTTGCGCAGACCACTGACACGACCACAAGCACGATTGCGCAGCAGAATGCCGAAGCAAACAGGACAGGCCAGAACGTGCCGGCCTTTGTCGTGTCGAACTTCACTGGCAAGAACCTGTACACATTGCAGAGCGAAACAGCGCAAAACCTGCGCAGTGACGAGATGCGGGCGAACGAGAATTTACGATGGGAAAGCAGCCCGATATTCGCAGGCGAGCGTGACGCTTGGGAAGACGTCGGCAGCATCGCTGACGTCGTCATCTCCAAGGACGGCGAAGTCCGCGGTGTTCTGATCGACGTGGGCGGATTCCTTGGTCTGGGCGCACGGACCGTGATGGTCGACATCGAGCAACTGTATTTCGTGGCCGACGATACGACAGGCACAGACACCGTCGAAGGTGTTGAAGATTTTTCTGTTGTGGCAACGATGACCGAAGAGCAACTGGAAGCACTGCCCGAATGGGACGAGAATCGCCTGAGCGAAGGTTTCCAAACGCGTACAACCGTTGACAACGCCAGCATGACCAGGCCCACCGGTGCCGCCACAGACCTCACCGCGCAGACTGGCACCAACCAGGTTCAAACCGAACAGGTTCAGACGGACACAGCCGTTCCCGCTGACCGCATGGGTGCAGCCGAGGCACCTGAAGGCTACGCACAGATGAACCCGGAGGATCGCACGGCCGAGCGCCTGATCGGGGCGAACGCCTACGGCATGCAAGGCGAGGACATCGGAAATGTTGACGATCTGGTTCTCGACGCCGAAGGCGCCGCAACTCACGTGATTATGGACGTGGGCGGCTTTCTGGGCATGGGCGAGCACACTGTGGCCATCGAGATCGAACAGGTCGATATCCTGTGGAACGATCAGGATGGTGACGTGATGGTTCAGGTCCCGATGACGGAAGACCAACTGCGCGAAATGCCTGCCTACGAGGGGTAATTTACCCGTCTGTCCAAGGTAACCCTCGCGAGGGAACCGCGAATGCCCGTCGGGAAACCGGCGGGCATTTTTATGCGGCGGCCGGTCTTTTTACACGCGTCAGCAAGCAGAAAGGCGGCCGGCACAGCTTCCCGTGACGCTGAATTTCCATGGACCGCGCCCTGAAGCTGCCCTGATTTTAAGGAACCGAAAGCGGCAACAGACGTTGTTTTTATGTGCATCTTGAAACGAAGGAGTTGTCAAATGAACTGGGATATCGTGCAAGGCAAATGGAAGCAGTACAAGGGCTCCGCGAAAGAGAAGTGGGGCGAATTGACGGACGACGAACTGGATCAGGCAGGCGGTCAGCGTGACCAGTTGATTGGAAAGATTCAGGAGAAATACGGGGTCGGCAGAGACGAAGCTGAAAAGCAGGTCGACGAATGGTCGGCAAAGCTCTGATCACTGAAGACTATTTTATAAATAAACAGAAGGCCCGCCCCGCGCGGGCCTTTTTTTAAACCTGCCCGTGCCACCACATGAAAAAAACCCGGGCGTTTGCGCCCGGGTTTCCATCCGTTGATGCTGAAAGGAAGTCAGCCTTTGGTAAAGTCGGGATAGGCTTCCATGCCCAGCTCTGCCGTATCCAGCCCGGCGATCTCTGCCTCTTCCGAGACGCGGATGCCGACGATCATTTTCAGGATGATCCAGACAACCGCCGTGGCAACAGCCGCGAAAGCACCGATCACGAAGATGCCGTAAATCTGCGCGCCGAAAGACGCATCCCCGTTGGTCAGCGGCACAGCCAGCGTGCCCCAGATACCGGCGAACAGGTGCACGGGGATCGCGCCGACAACATCGTCGATCTTGAGCTTGTCCAGCATCGGGACAGCAAAGACCACGATCACGCCACCCACGGCACCAATCAGCGTTGCAGCGCCAAGGGTCGGGGTCAGCGGCTCTGCGGTGATCGCCACCAGACCGGCCAGCGCGCCGTTCAGCACCATGGTAAGGTCAGGCTTCTTGTAGAGAAGCTGGGTCACCAGAAGCGCCGCAATCGCGCCACCTGCAGCCGCAGCATTGGTGTTCGAGAAGATCCGGCCAATATCGGCCACATCGCCCGCCGAGCCCATCGCAAGCTGCGACGCACCGTTGAAGCCGAACCAGCCCATCCACAAGATGAACGTGCCAAGTGTCGCCAGCGCCAGATTGGAACCGGGCATCGGGATGGTGCGGCCATCCTTGTACTTGCCAAGACGCGGGCCAAGGATCAACGCACCTGTCAGAGCTGCCCAGCCGCCCACCGAATGCACGATGCTGGAGCCTGCGAAATCGGAGAAACCTGCCTCGCTCAGGAAACCACCGCCCCAGCTCCAGGATGCCTGCAGCGGATAGATGATGGCGGTCAGGACAACCACGAACGCAAGGAAGGGCCACAAGCGAATCCGCTCGGCCAGTGCACCCGACACGATGGAGGCCGTGGCGGCCACGAACATCAGCTGGAAGAAATAGTCCGAGCTGGTCGAGGCATATTCGGGATCATCCGCATCTGCCAAGGCGATGCCGACATCCTCAAGCACAGCGACCATCGGGAACAGCGCCGAGAAGACGCCCTCGATCGCCCAGTCTCCCAGCGGATACATCAGGTTGTAGCCGATCAGGTAATACATGATCGCGGCCGTCGAGAAGAGCGCGATATTCTTGGTCAGCTGCATGGTGACGTTCTTGGAACGCACAAGTCCTGCCTCAAGCATGGCAAAACCGGCCGCCATCCAGAAAACCAGAAAGCCGCCGATCAGGAACAGCAACGTGTTGAAGATCCAGACGACCTCAGGAGAAACGGCGGCGGCCACTTCTTCAGTGGTCTCCTGCGCCAGACCCAGGCTTGGCAAAGCGATCAGCGCCGCCGCAAGTCCCAGTTTCGTGATACGATTCATGTTCATTATCCTTTCCCCCGGCGCGGTTAAACCGCGTCCTCATTGGTCTCGCCGGTCCGCACGCGCACGGTTTGCGCCACATCAAGCACGAAAATCTTGCCGTCGCCGATTTTCCCGGTCTTGGCAGTAGCGGTGATCGTATCGACAACCTGATCGGCCATCGCGTCATTCACCACGATTTCAAGTTTCACCTTGGGCACGAAATTCACGGCATATTCGGCGCCACGATAGATTTCCGTATGCCCGGATTGCGATCCGAAGCCCTTGATTTCAGTGACCATCATACCGCGCACGCCGATATCGGTCAGTGCTTCACGGACCTCCTCGAGCTTGAACGGCTTGATCGTTGCAATGATGAGTTTCACCTTGGTCCCCTTCGTCCTGGAGCGGGATGAGGCCCGCATGTTGCAGTTGCAGCAAAACGGGCGAAACCTTGTGAAAGGAAGTCTGTGACCGGAAAAGCGACGCGCTTTCCCGTATTTCAGCACAAAAATTATGCAATTTTTAAAAAAAGCATATTTTTTAGGCTAAACAAAAAGCCCAAGCGCATCGGGTATGGGTCAACATTCCCATCAAGGACCGCTATATTACCCAAAAGAACAAACGTCGGGCATGGCTAAGCATGAGTGATTCAGGTCGCAGGAAACCACCCTTGGTGGCGGATAAACGCGCGCGCGCGAAACCGGCTGCTGTTGCGGCCAAGCCTGCATCGGCAAAAACCGCAAAGCGCAAGCCGAGAGCGCGGCGTCAATCAACCCATCGTAATCCGGTGATCCGCTTCATCGCCGGGTTCTTCCATCTGATCTGGCGCGTGATCTGGGGCTTCACGTGGCGCGTAGGTCTGATCATCGGTCTGATCCTTGCCGGAGCCGTCGGCTATTTCTACACAACCCTGCCGGAGGCGAACGCGCTGCTGGATGGACGCCAGCGCGGCTCGGTCACGCTGCTTGACGCGGAAGGCCGCGTTTTTGCGTGGCGCGGTGACCAGTTCGGTGGCGTGGTGACCGCCAGCTCCATCTCGCCGCATCTGAAAAATGCCGTCATCGCAACAGAGGATCGGCGCTTTTACAGCCACCTCGGTGTCTCGCCGCGCGGGATCGCCGGTGCGATGCGGATCAACCTGCGCGAAGGACGCGGGCCGTTTTCCGGCAACGGCGGCTCCACGATCACGCAACAGACAGCCAAACTGCTCTGTCTCGGCGTGCCCTATGATAAGGAACAGTGGGAATCCGAAGCGGCCTATGAGGCGGATTGCCGTCGCGGATCGCTTTCGCGCAAGCTCAAGGAAGCGGTCTACGCTCTCGCGCTTGAGACCAAATATACCAAGGACGAAATCCTCGCGATCTATGTCAACCGCGCCTATCTCGGCGGCGGGGCCTTCGGTGCGGAGGCCGCAGCCCAGCGCTACTTCGGCAAGACCTCCGGACAGGTCACGCCCGCAGAGGCCGCGATGCTGGCCGGGTTGCTGACCGCGCCCACAAGCCTCGCGCCGACCAACAATCTCCAGCGCTCGCAGAACCGCGCCGCCACGGTGGTCCGCCTGATGGAGCAGCAGGGCTATCTGACTGCCGCACAGGCCCGTGACGCATTGGACAATCCCGCGCGCCTGTCCGAAGCCGCCGAAGCCCGCGCAGGCGGATTTTTCGCGGATTGGGTCATGTCTTCGGGGCCGGAATTCTTTACCCGCAACACGACAGAGGATGTGGTGATCCGCACCACGCTCGACCCGCGCATCCAAAGCGCATCCGAAGAGGCGATGCAGTTCATCTTCGACAACAAGGTGCGCGACGGGTCCGAGGCGCAGGCCGCGATTGTCGTGATGTCCTCGGACGGGGCCGTGCGCGCCATGATCGGCGGGCGCGACACCAAGGTTGTTGGCGCGTTCAACCGTGCCACACAGGCACGACGGCAGACCGGCTCGGCCTTCAAGCCCTTCGTTTTCGCCGCCGCGCTGGACCTTGGCTATTCACCCTATGACATCATCGACGACTCGCCCTATTGCGTGAACATTCCCGGGTCGGGAGAATGGTGCCCCAACAACTACGACCGTTCGTTCAACGGACCTGTCACGATGGTCGATGCCTTCGCCCGCTCGCTGAACATTCCGGCGGTCAAGGTGGCGCAGACCGTGGGGCTTGAAAGGGTCAGAACCATTGCCGGCCAGTTCGGCATCCAGTCCGATCTCGCCGCTGGCCCCGCGCTGGCGCTGGGTGCTTCCGATTCGACACTGATCGAAACAACCGGCGCTTTCGCGGGCATCCTCAACGGTGGCTCGGCGGTAACGCCTTACGGCCTGATCGAATTGCGGATGCAGGGCGAGGACGAGCCGATGATGAGCGCGACAGGCGGTATGGGCGAGCGCGTGATCCGCCAGGAAGCCGCAGAGCAACTGACATGGATGATGCATCAGGTCACCACACGCGGCACCGGAACGCGCGCCAATCTGGAAGACCGCGAGGTTGCGGGCAAGACCGGCACAACGCAGGCAGCGCGCGATGCGTGGTTCATCGGCTATTCGGCTGACTATGTGACAGGCGTCTGGATGGGCTATGACGACAACACCCCCCTGACAGGGGTGACAGGCGGCGGACTGCCCTCCGAAATCTGGCACGAGGTCATGGTCCGCGTCCATCAGGGTATGCCTGCACGTCCGTTGCCGATGCAGGCCCCTTTGCAGGGCGCGCCGCAAGTCTCGCAAGAGCAAAATCAGGGCCAACCGTGGCGACAGGAACAGGCCCAGCCACGTCCCTCGAACAACGGCCAGCCGGAAACGCAGAATGCCATCGAGCAACTGTTCCGGGATCTGTTCGGCGCCGGACGCAACTGACCGCCCGCCCAAAGGGCGCGCCGTGACTGGCACGCCCTTTGGCCTCGGAAAGGCGCATCCGGTGCAGAGTGCGAGAACAGGCTGATGCCGCTCTTGCCAAATTCCCTGTGGTATTTCTAAACTTTTTCCGCCTATCGTCCGCGCCAGAAGGCGGAAATGTTTGGTTCTGGTAAAAAGTGGCAGTTTGGGTGCGATGGTAAAAGACAATTCCGAGGCTGGTCTGAACGAATTGCGGGCGATACGGCGCGAGAGCCGCCATCTCTACTGGACCGTCGCCATCTTCAGCTTTTTCGCAAACCTGCTGATGCTGACCGGACCGATCTACATGCTGCAGGTCTATGACAGGGTGCTGGGCAGCCGGTCGGTGTCCACGCTGATCGCCCTGACACTGCTTGTCGCTTTTCTTTACGGGATGATGGGTATTCTCGACCACGCACGCGCCCGCATCATGGGGCGCGTCGGGGCGCGGTTTCAGGCGCGGCTGGACAGACGCGTGTTCGATGCTGTCCTGCGCAAGTCGTCAACCAGACCCGAACAGCGCAGTGCAACAGGCCTGCGCGATCTTGAATCCGTCCAGCGTATGATGACCTCGCCCGCGCTGATGGCCCTGTTCGATATACCTTGGACTCCGGTCTTCCTGATCGGCATCGCGATCTTCCACCCGTGGCTCGGTTATCTGGCCTTGGTGGGAGGCGCCATGCTGATCCTGATTACCATCGCCAACCAGATCGCCACCCGCAACGCGGTGAATGCCGCCAACAGCTCCGGCTTTGCCTCCGACGCGATGGCGGACCAGATCCGCAGCGAGGCCGAGCTGGTGCAATCGCTCGGCATGCGCGATGCGGCCTTTGCGCGGTGGCAACTGTCGCGCAAGGCCAGCCTGCAAGCGCAGCTTCACGCAGCCGATCTGGGCGGGACCTTCAGCACAACCTCCAAAACGTTCCGGCTGTTCCTGCAATCGGCGATGCTGGGCCTGGGGGCATGGCTCGTCATTCTGGATCAGGTCACGCCCGGTGCGATGATCGCGGCCTCGATCCTGATGGGCAGGGCACTGGCCCCGCTGGAACTGGCCATCGGTAACTGGGCACTGGTACAGCGCGCCGCCAAGGGTTGGACGGATCTCGCGCAATTGCTCGGCGAGGTGCCCGAGGAACGCCAGCGCACCGCGCTGCCGCAACCGCGTGCCCATCTGGATGTACAGCAGATCACCGTCGTGCCGCCCACCGAGATGCAGGCTGCGCTGAAAATGCTCAGCTTCACGGTGGCACCCGGTCAGGCGATCGGCGTGATCGGCCCCTCCGGTGCCGGAAAATCCACGCTGGCGCGGGCACTCACGGGTGTCTGGCCCACGATGTCGGGCAAGATCAGGCTGAATGGCGCGGCGCTGGACAATTACGATCCTGCCACCCTTGGCTTGCTGATCGGTTATCTCCCCCAGCGTGTGCAGTTGTTTGACGGCACGATCGCCGAGAATATCGCCCGTCTGGCGCTGCAACCGGACCCCGCCTTGGTGGTGGAGGCCGCGCAAAAGGCGGGCGCGCACGAGATGATCCTGAAACTGCCGGACGGCTATGACACGATGGTCACCGCCGCGGGCGGGCGTCTTTCGGGCGGACAGATCCAGCGGATCGGGCTGGCCCGCGCGCTTTACGGCAAGCCCGTGATCCTTGTGCTGGACGAGCCGAACTCGAACCTCGACAATGACGGATCGCAAGCCCTGAACCTCGCGATACGCGCGCTCAAGGCCGAGGGCAGGTCCGTCCTGATCATGGCGCACCGGCCCGCGGCGATACAGGAATGCGACATGATCCTTGTGCTGGAAAACGGCATGCGCGCTGCATTCGGCCCGAAAGACGCTGTTCTCAAGCAGGTTCTGGCCAACCATCAGGAGGTCCGGAGCGGCACAGATCAAGGCCAGATCGGAGGCGTACGATGAGCAGGGATTTCTCGGTCCGCCGCCCGATGATGATCGGGATTGCGGGGCTGGTCGTGTTGCTGGGCGGTTTCGGCACATGGGCTGCGTTGTCCAATATCGCGGGGGCTGTTGTGGCGAACGGGCGGATCGAAGTGGATCAGAACCGCCAGGTCGTCCAGCATCCCGATGGCGGTGTGGTGGCGGAAATTCTGGTGACAGAGGGGATGCATGTCGCCGAGGATCAGGTTCTGATCCGGCTTGATCAGGCCGCACTGGTCTCGGAAATCGCCATCATCGAGGGGCAATTGTTCGAGCTGATGGCCCGTCGCGGGCGGCACGAGGCAGAGCGCGACAACCGCGCGGAGGCCGTGTTCGATCCCGTTCTGGTGGCGGCAGCAGCAGCCAATCCGGACACCGCTCTTTTGATGGACGGCCAGACACAGCTTTTGCAGGCGCGCGCCACGTCTCTGGCCAGTCAGGTCGAGCAACTGAACAAGCGTGGCGAGCAGATCGGGAACCAGATCGCGGGGATCGCCGCCCAGCGCGAGGCTTTGGCGCTGCAGGTCTCGTTGATCGAACAGGAACTGACCGATCAGCAAAGCCTGCTGGATCGCGGTCTGGCGCAGGCCAGCCGGGTTCTGGGCCTGCAACGCGAACTGGCGCGGCTGAACGGCCAGATCGGGGCGCTGAGCGCCGAGGCTGCGGAGGCCGAGAGCCGCATCACCGAAACCACAATCGAGATTCTGCGGCTGTCGGAAGCACGGCGCGAAGAAGCGATCACCCGTCTGCGCGATCTGCAATTTCGCGAACTCGAACTGGCCGAACAGCGCCGCGCCTTGGTGCAACGGCTCGAGCGTATGGATATCCGCGCGCCTGTGTCGGGCATCGTCTACGGCTTGCAGGTGTTCGCCCGCCGCGCCGTTCTTCGCCCAGCAGAGCCGGTGCTGTTCCTCGTGCCGCAAGACCGGCCCCTGATCATCATGGCGCAGGTGGACCCGGTCAATATCGATCAGGTCGCCGCCGGACAGGATGTTTCCTTGCGGTTCTCGGCGCTGGATCAACGCCGGACACCGGAACTGATTGGCCGCGTTGTACGGACCTCGGCAGATGCATTCTCGGATGACAGTGCAGGCACATCCTATTACCGCGCGGAAATCGTGCTGGACGAAGGCCAGTTGAACCGCTTGCCCGAAGTGACAGTGCTGATCCCCGGCATGCCGGTGCAAGCATTCATCCGCACACGGGACCGCAGCCCGCTGGACTATCTGGTCAAGCCGCTTGCGGATTACTTCAGCACCGCGCTGCGGGAAGACTAGGCCCGTATCCTGCGCCGGTGCGCCTTGTCTTTGCGGTTTCAATCCACCGCGAAGCCCGATAGCGTCCGGTTCAAATCACCCTTCGACAAACTCACCCTTCGATACGGAGCGTTCCCATGACCAGCACCCTTGAAGCCCGCCTTGCAGACCTCGGCGTCACCCTCCCCGATGCACCGGCACCTGCGGCCAACTACGTGCCATTCGTCCAGAGCGGCGATCTGGTGTTTGTCTCGGGTCAGATTTCCAACGGGCCGGACGGGTTCATCACCGGCAAGCTGGGCGCGGATATGGATGTGGCTGCCGGTGCTGCTGCCGCGAAAACATGCGCGATCAGCCTTCTGGCGCAGCTCAAAGCCGCTTGCGGCGGCGATCTGGACCGTCTGGTGCGGGTCGTGAAGCTGACAGGCTTCGTGAACTCGACGCCGGATTTCACCGATCAGCCAAAGGTGATCAACGGCGCATCCGATTTTCTGGTCGAGGCGCTGGGTGATATCGGGCGGCATTCCCGTTCCGCCGTGTCCGCCGCCTCGCTGCCACTGGGCGTAGCTGTCGAGATCGAAGCGATCTTCCAGATAAAATGAACACCCTGCCTGCTGCCTTTCTGAAGGCCCCGATTGCCCATCGCGCCCTGCACGATCTCGGTGCCGGACGCCCCGAGAACTCGCCCGCCGCGATCGAGGCCGCCTGCACCGCGGGCTACGGGATCGAGATCGACCTGCAACTGTCCTCGGACGGGGCGGCGATGGTGTTTCACGATTACGACCTCAAGCGTCTCACCGGCCAGAAAGGTCCGGTGCGCCAGCGCATCGCGGCGGACCTGGGACAGATCACCCTGACAGGCGGCACAGATACGATTCCCACACTGGCGCAGGTTCTGGAACAGGTGGCGGGCCGCGTGCCGCTGCTGATCGAGATCAAGGATCAGGACGGCGCGATGGGTGCGAGCGTCGGCGCGCTGGAGGCGGCAACGGCCGGCACCCTGAAAGGCTATGACGGTGCCGTTGCTGTGATGTCGTTCAACCCCCATTCCATGATCGCCATGGCGGGACTGGCCCCTGACATCCCCCGTGGTCTGACGACCTGCAACTACAGCGAAACGGACTGGCCGCTGCTGCCTGCGGGCACACGCAAACGGCTGCGCGAGATACCGGACTTTGATGCGGCGCGCGCCTGTTTTATCAGCCATCAGGCCAGTGATCTTGCTGCGGCGCGTGTGGCCGACCTCAAGGCGCGCGGCGCGGCGATCCTGTGCTGGACGATCCGTTCCGCTGCGGCAGAGGCAGACGCGCGCCGGATCGCACATAATGTCACCTTTGAGGGATATGCCGCTTCGATACCGGCTTGATCGGACCTCGGACTGCTCCAGATAGTTCAGTGCACTAAGAGGGCGCGCCGTAATGACAGATGACATGATCGAAATCTCGATGCTGGCCAGTCTGTCGGAGGTGGCGCAATCCGAATGGGATGCCTGCGCCTGCCCCGAAGTGGCGGACGGGCAGGCCCCGTATGATCCTTTCACCACGTGGCGGTTTCTCAAGGCGCTTGAGGACAGCGGTTCGGTGGGCACCGGCTCGGGCTGGCAGCCACGCTATCTGGTGGCCACGAAAGACGGCCAGATCATCGCCTGCGCGCCGATGTACGCCAAGTCGCACAGTCAGGGAGAGTATATCTTCGATCACAACTGGGCCCACGCCTATGAGCGCGCGGGCGGGCGCTACTACCCCAAACTGCAGATCGCCGTCCCCTTTACACCGGCCACAGGCCGCCGGTTTCTGGTCCGTCCGGGGTTCGAGGCGGCAGGACAGGCCGCTCTCGTAAAAGGCTGCGTGGAGCTTGCGGCCAAGAACAACCTGTCCTCGCTTCATATCACGTTCTGCACAACGGAAGAGGCCGAGGCGGGTGCCCAAATGGGTTTGATGCACCGCGTGACCCAGCAATATCATTGGCAAAACGACAACTACGCGGATTTTGACGGGTTTCTCGCCTCGCTCTCGTCGCGCAAGCGCAAGATGATCCGCAAGGAACGCGCACAAGCGCAGGGTTTCGGTGGGCAGATCGTCGCGCTGACAGGCGAACAGATCGAGCCGTGGCATTGGGAGTATTTCTGGCGTTTCTATCAGGATACAGGCGCGCGCAAATGGGGCACGCCCTATCTGTCGCGGCGGTTCTTCGACATCGCCCAAGAGAGCCTGCGCGACGACATGCTGCTGGTGCTGGCGATGCGTGACGGGGTTCCCGTGGCAGGGGCGTTGAACTTTATCGGCCGACAGGCGCTTTATGGCCGGTATTGGGGATGCGCCGAGGATCACCCCTGCCTGCATTTCGAGCTTTGCTATTATCAGGCGATGGAGTTTGCGATTGCCAAGGATATACAACGCGTCGAAGCTGGCGCACAGGGCGAGCACAAACTGGCCCGTGGCTATCTGCCGGTACCGATCCATTCGCTGCACTGGATGCGCGACGAGAGTTTTGCCGATGCAGTAGCCCGCTACCTCACCGCCGAGCGTGCGGCCGTCGAGGAAGATATCGAAGTTCTGACGGCCTATGGTCCGTTCAGAAAAAGCCAAGTGGAGGAACAGGAATGACCGAACGCCTTAGCGATACCGGCCGCAAAGCCATGCTTTCACCATTGTTCGAGACGGGCTGGAGCATGGCGGAGGACCGCGACGCCATCACCAAGACCTTCGAGTTCAAGGATTTCACCGAAGCCTTCGGCTGGATGACGCAGGCGGCTTTGTGGGCCGAGAAATGGGGCCATCATCCCGAATGGTCCAATGTCTACAAAACGGTGACTGTTGTGCTGACAACGCATGATGTGGATGGTCTTTCGGCGCTGGATGCCAAGCTGGCCCGCAAGATGGATAGTATTTGAACGATTTTGACGCGCAGCAGACCAAGGAAGACCGATGCAAGACCTGATGACAACCGAACTGTGGAACGAGAATACGCTTGCCGATCTGCTGACCCTGCAATTTCTGGCATCATTGGCCGGATCGGTGCTGGCCGCAGTCGTCATCATTATCGGCGGATTTCTGGTGGCCGGTTGGGCACGCAACCGTGTTTTAGGCCTCTCGCAGCGCCACCACCGGCTGGATGCCACCTTGTTCAGCTTTCTCGGCAACCTGCTGCGCTATGTCATTCTGGCATTCATGGCATTGTTTGTCCTGAATACTTTTGGCATCCAGACAACCTCCATTGTGGCTGTTATCGGTGCGGCGGGTCTTGCGATCGGTCTGGCGTTGCAAGGCACCCTGTCCAACGTTGCGGCGGGGGTGATGATCATCATTTTCCGCCCCTTCAAAAACGGTGATTTCGTCGAGGTCGGTGGCCAGATGGGGACCGTAAAGGAGATCTCGCTGAACTTCACCGAGATGTCCTCGCTTGGCAATGTGCAGGTGATCGTGCCGAACAGCAAAATCTGGGGCGATGTGATCACCAACTATTCCGTCTACGATACGCGCCGCGCGGAATGGGTTTTTGGCGTGGGTTACGGGGCTGATCTAAAGCTGGCGGAATCCATCATCCGCGATACGATCATGGCCGACCCACGGTCCAAGACTGATCCCGCGCCGTTCATTCAGGTCAACAACCTTGGTGATTATTCGGTCGATTTTCTGGTTCGCGTCTGGTGTTCGTCCGCCGATTATTTCCAGTTTCAGGCCGATATGAAACGCGCCGTCAAAGAGGCGCTGGATCAGGCCGGTATCGAAATCCCGTTCCCGACACAAACGATGATCAACGTGGCCTGAGCCGGGCAGCGGCAACATGCCTGCATCATCTTTTCCTATCCTGACGTGTTGTAATTAAATATATCGCGCACGATATAAATTGCAGCGATCTCAACAATGAAGGAGACGATGATGTCTGTTGACGTAAAATACCGCACGAAAGCCACAGCCACGGGCGGGCGCGAGGGTCACTCCGCCACCGAGGATGGCGCTGTCGATGTCAGACTGGTGACGCCGAAGGAACTGGGCGGCGGTGGCGGCGACGGGGTGAACCCCGAGCAGCTTTTCGCAACAGGCTATGCGGCCTGCTTTCTCGGTGCGCTGAAAGCCGTGGCGGGAAAGGACAAGATCAAGGTGTCCTCTGACGCCACCGTGCAGGCGGAAGTCGGTATTGGTCCGCGTTCTGATGGCGGGGGTTTTGGTCTGGAAGTGGCGCTGACCGTCACGCTGCCCGGGATCGAGGCGGATGTCGCCGATGACCTGATCGCGCGGGCGCATGTCGTGTGCCCCTATTCCCATGCGACACAGAACAATATCAAAGTTGACCTCAAGCGCGGCTGAAGGTGGGACGATGTTCCGGCGGGGATAATTGTTTCTGCACGGTTCTCGTCAATACAAACCCCCGCCCGGCATAACCGGACGGGGGTTTTTTATTGCTTGGCCTGTTTTTCCTGCTTGACTGTCAGCGATCAGATCGCGGCCAGCAGCGCCTCGCCACCCGAGACGTCACAGGTACCGGGGCTTTCCTCGGGATGGAACACGGTGACCACGCCATCATCGACCAGCATCGCATAACGCTTGGACCGCGCAACCAACCCGGCGGGCGGTGCGTCGAAATTCATTCCGATGGCTTTGGTGAACTCGCTGGAGGCATCAGACAGCATGGTGATCCCGGCCGCGGTCGCGCCTGTCGCCTCGCCCCATGCCTTCATCACGAAGGGATCATTGACGCTGATGCAGATGATCTCGTCCACGCCTTTTGCCGCAAAATCGTCCTTGGTGCGGATGAAGCTTGGCACATGGGCGGAATGGCATGTCGGGGTAAAGGCACCCGGCACCGCGAAAAGGGCAACCTTGCGGCCTTTCAGCTTGTCGCCAAGCGCAACGGGCTCCGGCCCCTTCTCTCCCATCTTCACAAGAGTCGCATCGGGCAGCTTGGCCCCTTTGGAAATCGTCATGTTGTCCCTCACCTTGAGTTTGCGTTTACCTGTGACCACGATATAGGGTGCCGCGCAACGTGAAACCAACACTTTCGAAAAGGAATGGGCATGACGCATGTTGTCGTGATCGGAGCAGGGCAGGCCGGATCGTCACTTGTCGCGAAATTGCGCAATTCCGGCTTCGACGGGCGCATCACCCTGATCGGTGCCGAGGCCGTGCCACCCTATCAGCGTCCGCCCCTCTCCAAAGCCTATCTGCTGGGTGATATGGTGCTGGAGCGCCTGTTCCTGCGCCCCCAGAGCTTTTATGCCGAGCATGACATCGATCTGCGCCTGAACCAGCATGTCAGCGCGATTGATCCCGCCGCCCGCACCGTCACTGTGAATGGCGAGGTGCTTTCCTACGACCATCTGGTGCTGACCACAGGCTCCACCCCGCGCCGCCTGCCCGCCAGTATCGGCGGCGCGCTGGACGGGGTGTTCGTGGTGCGCGATCTGCTCGACGTCGACACCATGGCCCCGCATGTGCAGCAAGGACGCCGCGCGCTGATCGTGGGCGGCGGCTATATCGGGCTGGAGGCCGCTGCCGTTGCCGCCAAGCGCGGGCTGTCCGTTACGCTGGTCGAGATGGCGGACCGCATCCTGCAACGGGTGGCAGCGCCGCAAACCTCGGATTACTTCCGTGCGCTGCACCAGTCGCATGGCGTCACCATCCATGAGGGCGTCGGGCTGGACCGTTTGCTGGGCGATCGCCATGTGACAGGCGCGCGCTTCACCGATGGAACGGAGCTTCCCTTCGATCTGGTGATCGTTGGCGTGGGCATCGCACCGGCCACCGCGCTGGCCGAAGCGGCAGGCATCGCCATCGAAAACGGCATCCGAACCGACGCGCAGGGCCGCACATCGGACCCCGCGATCTGGGCGGCAGGCGATTGCGCCTCGTTCCCGTGGCGGGGGCAGCGGATCAGGCTGGAAAGCGTGCCCCATGCCATCGATCAGGCGGAATGCGTGGCCGAAAACATCATGGGCGCGGCCAAGGAATACGCGGCAAAACCGTGGTTCTGGTCGGACCAGTATGATGTGAAACTGCAGATCGCGGGGCTGAACACCGGCTATGACCGCACGATCGTCAGACCGGGAGAGAAAGCGGGCAGCCAGTCTGTCTGGTATTTCAGCGGGAACGAGTTGCTCGCGGTCGATGCGATGAACGATCCGCGCGCCTATATGATCGGCAAGCGGTTGATCGAAAGCGGCCAGTCCCCTGCGGCCGAGGATATCGCCAATCCCGATATTCCGCTCAAATCCTTGCTGCCCGCGTGAGAATTGTCGCAGGCCGGTTCAGGGGCCGCGCCCTCGCCGCCTTGGGCAAGGGCGATCCCGCCGCACATCTGCGCCCCACCAGTGACCGCACGCGCGAGAGCCTGTTCAACATGCTGGCGGGCGGTCGCTTCGGCGATCCGATGACAGGGGCACGGGTGCTCGACCTGTTCGCGGGTACCGGCGCGCTGGGGCTGGAGGCGCTGTCACGCGGGGCCGCCCATGTCACATTCGTCGATGACGGGACGAGGGCGCTGGGCCTGATCCGGCAGAACATCGCCCTATGCGACGCCGGAGCCGAGACGCGGATCATCAAGCGCGACGCCCGCAAACTGCCGCCCAATGACGGTGAGGGCTTTGATCTGGTCTTTCTCGATCCACCCTATGGCAAAGGTCTGGGCGAAGTGGCGCTGGCCCACGCGCTGACACAGGGCTGGATTGCGGCCGGTGCGCTGATCGTCTGGGAGGAAAGCGCCGCCATCACCCCGCCGGAGGGCCTCAGCCCACTGGACAGCCGCCGTTACGGCGACACGGTCATCAGCCTGCTGCGGGCCTGATCCGCGTAAGGTGGCAAAAGACGACGCATCCCCGCGTCGGAAATGGCAAAGCGCTTGCGCGCCTGCGGGTGCAGCCTGTACGGACACCAGTCCGGAATACCCATGGCCACCCGTTACATCCCCCTGTGGACCCGTTTTGCGCCCGCGCCGGGGGTGCGGGGCTTTGCCACCCTTCAGGGGTTCGAGGCTATTACCCGTGGCATCCTCATCTCTGTCTTTCCGCTGGAAATGTACCGCGCGCTCGGGGATGCCCAAAGCGTCTCGCTGGTCTATTTCATGATCGGGGTGATCTCGTTGCTGGCTGGCCTGATGGTGCCATGGCTCAACCGTTTCGTGCCACGCCGCTGGATGTATACCACGGGGGCCGCGCTCTATCTGATCGGCTCCGGATTGGCCATTTTCGGCGGCACCGAGATGATCATGTTCGCGCTGCTGTGCAATACGCTGGCCACGGTGATCACCTTTGTCTGCTTCAATGCCTATGTGCTTGATTACATCACCCGCGCCGATCTGGGGCAGGCGGAATCGATGCGGATGTTCTATTCCGCTCTGGGCTGGACGGTGGGGCCGGTGCTCGGCGTGACCTTGATGGCGCTCTGGCGGCCTGCGCCGTTCCTTGTGGCGGCGCTGGCATCGCTGTGCATGCTGGCCGTCTTCTGGGCGATGCGGCTGGGCAACGGCAAGCTGATCAGCCGCGCACGTGCGCCCGCCCCCAATCCGCTGGCCTTTCTGGTGCGATTCTTTGCACAGCCACGGCTCATCGCGGGCTGGCTGTTCGCCGTGATCCGGTCCTGCGGCTGGTGGGTCTATGTGGTCTATCTGCCAATCTTCGCGGTCAAATCAGGGCTGGGCGAGGCGACAGGCGGGATCGTTTTGTCCATCACCAACGGTACGTTGTTTCTGACACCCCTGATGTTGCGGGTCGTGCAGGCCAGTTCCATCCGCACCGCCGTGCGGTCGGGCTTCTTCTTCTCAGGCGCGTTGTTCATTCTGGCCGGCATGGGCCAGTGGCTACCTTGGGGGGCGGTCGCGGCGCTGATGGCGGCCTCTTTCTGCCTGATCCTGCTGGATGTCTGCGGCGGCCTGCCGTTTCTGATGGCCGTCAAACCCTCCGAACGCACGGAAATGTCGGCGGTCTATTCCAGTTTTCGCGACGTGTCGGGCATTCTGACACCCGGCGT
Source organism: Paracoccaceae bacterium (assembly GCA_024636555.1). Taxonomy (GTDB): domain Bacteria; phylum Pseudomonadota; class Alphaproteobacteria; order Rhodobacterales; family Rhodobacteraceae; genus Seohaeicola. The sequence continues at coordinate 57,394 of JAGXGW010000056.1, forward strand.
GGCGTGGCTGGTGCTGCTCGTCGCGCCTTTATCGGGTGTCTTCATCGCCTGCGGTGCTGGCCTGTGGCTGGCCTGTGGCATAGCCAGCAGGCTTCATCCACGGCTGGGGCGCGCCCGCATCCAGCTGCCTGTGCCTGAAACTGCCGCTGCCCTGGATTCGTCTTGCCTGGAATATCCCCGCACGGCACGTGTTACCGCCGCAGCGCAAGGCCCTCAGCCATAGGTCGGGTGGAACCGTCCTGCCGGAGACAGCGTGAAGATCTCGCATCCTGTCGCAGTCACGCCGACCGAATGTTCGAACTGCGCGCTCAGCGATTTGTCGCGGGTCACCGCTGTCCAGTCATCGGCCAGCACTTTGGTCTCGGGGCGGCCCAGATTGACCATCGGCTCGATGGTGAAGAACATCCCCTCCTCCAGCACCGGTCCGGTGCCGGGACGTCCGTAATGCAGCACATTGGGTGGCGCGTGAAACACCCGCCCCAGACCATGGCCGCAGAAATCGCGCACCACGCTCATCCGGTGACCCTCCACGAAGGTCTGGATCGCATGCCCGATATCGCCGAATGTGTTGCCCGGCTTGACCGCTTCGATGCCCAGCATCAGCGCGTCATGGGTGATATCGACCAGCCGCGCGGCTTTGCGCGGCAAGGCACCTGCGGCATACATCCGGCTTGTATCGCCGAACCAGCCATCCACGATCACCGTGACGTCGATGTTCAGGATGTCACCGTCCTTGAGCTTCTTATCGCCCGGAATTCCGTGGCAAACCACATGGTTCAGGCTGATGCAGCTTGCATGCTGATAGCCTTTGTAGCCGATGGTCGCGGATTTGGCTCCGGCTTGATGCACCTTCTCTTCGATGATCCTGTCAAGCTCGCCAGTGGTCACACCGGGTTGCACATGCGGCGCAATGGCGTCCAGAATGCCCGCCGCCACCTGTCCGGCGCGGAGCATTCCGGCAAAATCACCGGCTTCGTGAATACGGATTCCTTCCCGCGTCAAGCGGCCGCGATGCTGATCGTTCAAACCAAAACCCCGTCAATAAAACGATTTCCCTTCTATTTAGGCATATTTGGCGCCAGTTGCCAGAGCCGCCGCAAAAGCACATGACGGCTTGCAAACCTGCGGCCTGCTTCGGGAAGCGAGGCGGCGCGCCGCAATCACGGAAACGGCAAGGCCGTTTGTCGCCATGAAGAACCGGGGGGCTTGGAAAGCGCCTTCGCTTGCGCCTATACCGTTGGGATCACAACATCCCAAGGACCGCGCCATGACCGACACTTTGACGGATCACACAGCCAACCCCACCGCCGCCATGATTGTGATCGGAGACGAGATCCTCTCCGGGCGCACGCGTGACAGCAATATGCACTATCTCGCAGGCGAGTTGACCAAAGCCGGCATCGACCTGCGCGAGGTCCGGATGATCCGCGATGACGCAAGCGCCATCGTCGCCGCCGTCCGCGCCCTGTCCCTGACCAATACGCATGTCTTCACCTCCGGCGGGATCGGTCCGACGCATGACGACATCACCGCCGATTGCATCGCCGAGGCTTTTGGCGTGCCCATCGACATCCGGCAGGACGCCCGCGAGTTGCTGGCCGCCCATTACGCCCGCAGCGGCACCGAGCTGAACGCAGCCCGCCTGCGCATGGCCCGCATCCCCGACGGGGCGCAACTGATCGAGAATCCGGTATCGGCCGCGCCGGGCTTCATTCTGGAGAATGTGCATGTCATGGCGGGCGTTCCGACTGTGTTTCAGGCCATGGTCGCCTCGGTGCTGCCAAGGATGACCGGAGGCAAGCCGCTCATGTCCCAGACCCTGCGTATCCAACGCGGAGAAGGCGATATCGCAGGCCCGTTGGGCGAACTGGCCGCGCGCTATCCCGATCTGTCCATCGGCTCTTATCCCTATCAGGTGAACGGCGTTTACGGGGCAAATATCGTGATCCGCGGGGCGGAGGGTGCCCGCGTCGATGCCGCCATGGCAGAACTTGGCACGTTCTTTCCCGAATGAAGCCGGATGTCGCACAGCTTTACGATGTGATCGACGGCACATGGCCAGCGGCACAGACGCGCCGCCTTGGCCCCTTTCTGCTTCGTCAGGGCGATGGCGGCGGCCAGCGGGTCTCGGCGGCCACAGCCCTTGCTCCGGTGAACCCGCCGCAGATCGAGGCCGCAGAGGCGGCGATGCTGGAGATGGGTCAGCCGCGCCTGTTCCAGATCAGGCAGGGCGACGCGGCGCTGGATGCAATGCTGCAACAGCGCGGTTACGGGATCAAAGACCCCGTCAACCTCTATGTCGCCCCTTTGGACATGCTGCTCACGCAACGTCCGCCACCAGTAATGACCTTCTGCATCTGGGAACCGCTGGCCATCCAGATCGACATCTGGGCCAAAGCCGGGATCGGACCGGCGCGCATCGCCGTGATGCGCCGCGCCAAGGGGCCGAAAACGGCCATTCTGGGACGGATCAACGACCATCCCGGCGGCACGGCCTTCGTGGCGATCCATGAGCACATCGCGATGGTCCATGCGGTGGAGGTGCTGGCGGATCAACGCAAGCAGGGCATGGCGGGTTGGTTCATGCGGACGGCTGCCCACTGGGCACAGCAGCATGGCGCCACGCATCTGTCGGTTGTCTGCACGCAGGCCAATGCGGGCGCGAATGCGCTCTATGCTTCCCTCGGGATGGCGCTTGTGGGACAGTACCACTACCGCAAACATCCAGACGACATGAAATGAGCCGCATATGAGCAACCAAGACCTGCCCACCGCCCTGAACCTGCCTGCCGTCGATCCGCTGCCGACAGCCACGCAGAAATATTTCGATATCTGTCAGGAAAAGCTGGGGATGGTGCCCAATGTGCTGCGCGCCCATGCTTTCGATATCGACAAGCTCAACACTTTCTCTGCGCTTTATAACGATCTGATGCTGGCCGAAAGCGGCCTCAGCAAGCTGGAGCGCGAGATGATCGCGGTCACTGTGTCGTCGATCAACCGCTGCTTTTATTGTCTTACCGCGCATGGCGCGGCGGTGCGGCAACTCTCCGGTGATCCCAAACTGGGCGAGATGCTGGTGATGAACTACCGCGTCGCCCCGCTGGATGCGCGCCAGCGCGCGATGCTGGATTTCGCGGCACTGGTCACAACCGCCTCGGCCACGATCGGGGAAGAGCATCGGCAGGCCCTGCGCGATGTCGACTTCAGCGATCGCGACATCTGGGATATCGCCAATGTCGCGGCCTTCTACAACATGACCAACCGCGTCGCCTCGGCTACTGATATGCGACCGAACGAGGACTATCATGCACAGGCAAGGTAACGCACCGGATTGCGGATGATCCGGCGTGCGGCATCACCTTTCCAGCCCGCGCTGATTTGCACGGCATTGCTCGCGTTCCTGCTGGCAGGCCCGGTCCGCGCGCTTGATCTGACCTTGCCATTCAGCAGCCAGATCACGGCGCAGGTGATCACCGCACCGGACAGCCACGCGCTGGCTACCGGCCCCTTCACGGCTGGCGGCGTGCCCTTGCAGGTTCTGGAGGGGCGCGTTGAACGGCAGGTCCACCGGATGCCAGGCCAGTCGCTCACAACCCTGCAATTGCTGTCGCCCTTGCGCGAACAGCTTGAAGCGGCGGGCTACGAGATACTGTTCGAATGCTATGCTGCGGCCTGTGGCGGTTTTGATTTCCGCTTCGGAATCGAAGTGCTGCCCGCACCGGATATGTATGTTGACCTCAACGATTTCCGCTATCTGGCCGCGCGCAATGGTGCGCAAGATTACCTCGGCCTGCTGATCAGCGCCTCTTCCAATGCAGGCTTCATTCAGGTGATCCGTGTCATATCCGATCCTGAGGCGGCATCCTTGCGGATCAATGCGCCAGATGGCACGCCCAGTGCCACCGACAACGGAACCCCCGCGCCCGCGATCCCCCCGGAATCCGTTCCCGAAACGCCACTGCCCCCCACAGGGCCGGTCACACTGGCCGACAGCCTGATGCAGCGCGGGCATGTCATCCTGTCGGACCTGACTTTCGACACAGGCGCGGCGCAACTGGCGCCGCGGCGCTTTGCAACACTGGAGAAGCTGGCCGATTTCCTGCTGTCAGACCCGTCCCTCCGGATCGCGCTGGTGGGTCATACCGATGCTGTGGGCGCGCTGCCCGTCAATATCAACCTGTCGCGCCAACGCGCGCGATCCGTTCTCGACCGTCTTGTTGCGGATTACGGGGTTCCGGCCTCGCAACTTGAAGCCGAGGGCATGGGCTACCTCTCCCCCATCGCACCCAATACCAATTCCGCAGGACGCGAGGTCAACCGCCGGGTCGAGGCTGTGCTGCTCAATACGGAATAACCGCCTCATCCGGCTTCGTCTTGCCCGAAATATCCCGGGGTGTGGGGCAGCGCCCCACAAGGCCCTCACCGCTCATTCGCGGATCAGGATCGCGCGGAGATCGTTGACATTGGTGCCCGTCGGGCCGGTGACGAACAGCGCGTTGATCGCATCGAAGGCCGTCCATGCATCATGCCCGGCCAGCAAGGCCGCAGGATCCAGCCCCGCCGCCCGCATCCGCGTGGCTGTTCCGCCATCGGCAAAAGCACCTGCATTCTCCTCGGACCCGTCGATGCCGTCCGTATCGGCGGCGAGCGCCGCAATGCCCGCTTGGCCCTCGATATCCAGTGCAAGTGACAGCAGGAACGCGGTGTTGCGCCCGCCGCGCCCGCTTGTGTCCCGGATCGTCACAGTCGTCTCGCCACCCGACAGCATCACCACGGGGGCTTTGAACGGTCGTCCGCGCCGCGCAACCTCCCGCGCCATGGCCGCATGCATCTTGGCAATCTCCCGCGCCTCGCCCTCGATGGCATCGGACAGGATCACCGCCGTAACACCCGCCGCCTCCGCTACCTCTGCTGCAGCCTCCAGCGAGCGTGCGGCCGAGGCGATGACATGCACCTCATGCCGGTCGAACCGTCCATCATCGGGGCGCGGCGCATCCTCGGCGCTCTCGTCGAGAAACCGCGCAATACGCTCGGGCAAGGCAATCCCATGATCACGGATCGCAGCCCGCGCCTCTGCCCGCCCCACCGCATCCGGCACCGTCGGGCCCGAGGCCACCTGCGCCGGATCATCCCCCGGCACATCCGACACGATCAGGCTGACCATCCGCGCGGGCAATGCCGCCGCGGCCAGCCGCCCGCCCTTGATCCGGCTGATCTGCTTGCGGATCGCGTTCATCGCGCCAATCGGCGCGCCCGAGGATAACAGCGCCTCGTTCAGCGCCACCTCGTCAGCGAGCGTCAAACCCTCTGCCGGGGCCGCCAGCAAGGCCGATCCGCCCCCGCAGATCAGGGCAACGACCAGATCATCCGGCCCCAACCCGGCCACAGCCGCAAACAATGCCTCGGACGCAGCCAACCCCGCCTCGTCCGGCACCGGATGCGCGGCTTCCAGCACGCGCACATCCCGCGTGGCACAGGCATAACCGTAGCGGGTGACGACCACACCCTCTACCGGAGCCTCCCACAGATCCTCGAACGCTGCTGCCAGTTGTGCCGCACCCTTGCCCGCCCCGATCACGACGGTCCGCCCCTTGGGGCGTTCCGGCAGATACGCGGCAAGCGCCTTGTGCGGGTCAGCCGCATCGACGGCGGCTTTGAACAATGACGCCAGAAAGGCGCGGTCCTGCGGGGTCATGGGCTTGCCTTCATCAGACGCTCGGACGTGCCCTTTCAAGGGCACGGGTTCAGATGCGCCCTTTCCAGGGTACCAGCCACTTTTCCGCGATCCGCATCAGAATGTCGATGGCATAGCCGATGATCCCGATCAGGATGATTCCCATGATCACCACATCCGTCAGCTGGAACCGGCTGGCCACCATGATCATCATGCCCGCCCCCTTCTCTGCCGCCACAAGTTCGGCAGCGACCACGGTGCCCCAGCACACCCCCATCGCCACACGCGCGCCGGTGAAAATCTCGGGCAGGGAGTTCGGTACGATCACATGCCGCAGGATCTGCCACTTGCTGGCACCCAGCGAATAGGCGGCATGGACCTTGGCAATCGCCACGCCCGACACACCCGACCGCGCCGCGATGGTCATGATCCAGAGCGCCGCCAGAAACAACAGGATGATCTTGCCCGCCTCCCCGATTCCCGCCCAGATGATCACTAGCGGGATCAGCGCGAGGGGCGGCACGGGGCGCATGAATTCCACAATGGGATCGAACCAGCCGCGGAACCAGTCCGACAGCCCCATCGCATAGCCCAGCGGGATCCCCACCAGCGCGCCCAGCGCAAAGCCTGCGATCACACGGTACAGCGACCAGCCCAGATGCTCCCACAGGGTGAAATTCTGGTACCCCGTCGCCGCGATTTCTCCCGCCCGTGCGAGAACAGTTTCAGGCGCGGGCAGCCAGATCGGCTCCATCTGCATCCCCTTGGCGGGGGCAAAGTTCAGCGTCCCCCGCGCGGTCAGGGTCACGTCACCTGCCTGTGTGTTCACTGTCGCGCCCGGAGCCACGGCCTGTCCTTCAACCGCCACGACCCGCGCACCATCCGTGCGGTTGATCGCGTCATTCTCGTCCCATATCACAAGGCTGGAGCGCATCGCGGCAACCGTGACCGCATCGTCTTGCGCGAACCCCGCATTGGGCGGCACGTCTGGTGTCGCGGCACTTTCCCCGACAGGCTGGACACGGGCAAAAACGGTCGCGTCGTCGCGGGTGCCGTCCGGTGCCTCGACGGTAAAGGTGAATTGCGTATCGCCCAGAAACGGGCCGGGCACATGGACAGGCGCCCATTTGCTGCCTGTAAACGCGCCCCAGATCAGAAAGATCGTCACAACCGAGATGATGCTGGCCGCGCGGTCCGGGCGCACGGCGCTTTCATCCCCGAAGGTCACGGTCTTGAGCGAGGTGAAATCGTGCCGCGCCCGCCAGCGGCGCAGGCCGATCCGGATCAGAACGAAACTGCCGATGAAAATGGCCAGATAAACACTCAGGGCGATCATGCCGTGGCCTCCGCGCTGCGGCCCATGATCTCTTCTTCCATATCCCAGATCATGCTCAGGATCTCCTCCCGTCTTGCCGCGAATTCCGGGTGTTTCTTGACGCTCCGCAGATCCTGCTGCACGCCCATTTCCGCGAAAGGCAGGTGATACTCGCGATGGATGCGTCCCGGACGCGGGGCCATGACCAGCAGGCGCTCGCCCAGCAGCAGGGCCTCCTCGACCGAATGGGTGATCAGGATGATCGTCTTGCCGGTCTCCTTCCACAGCTTGAGAACCAGCCCCTGCATCTTCTCGCGCGTCAGCGCATCCAGCGCGCCCAGGGGCTCGTCCATCAGGATCACATCGGGCTCATTCGCCAGACACCGCGCCAGCGCCACGCGCTGCTGCATCCCGCCCGACAACTCGTAAACCGACTTGTCCTTGAAATCGCGCAAGCCCACGACATCCAGCAGATGGTCGACCGTACCCTTCCACTGCGCCTCGCGCTGGCCCGCCATGCGCGGCCCGAAGCTGACGTTGTCGCGCACACTCATCCATTCGAACAACGCGCCTTGCTGGAACACCATGCCCCGCTCCGCCCCCGGCCCGTTTACCCGCGCGCCGTTGAGGGTGATCTGCCCCTGCGTCGGAGCCAGAAACCCCGCCAGAATGTTCAGAAGCGTGGTCTTGCCGCAGCCCGACGGCCCCAGAATACTCAGCAACTCGCCCGTGTTCAGCGTCAGCCCCACATCCTGCAGCGCCTGCACATGGCTGCCGTTGGGCAGATCGAACCGCATGGAGATGTTTTCGATGGACAGTGTCGACACAGCCCGCCCCCTCTCGTTCAGGTCCGGCTCAACCGCGCTGTTAAAGCTGCGGCGACCGGCTTCTTCTTGCCTGAAATATCCCCGCCGGAGGCATCACGCCATCACAGCGAAGGGCTGGCAGGACAGGTTTGCCCTGTCCTGCCAGCAAATGCATCACATCTCGCCGATGCTGGACATCGGTCCGGTGTTGACGAGCGTCTCGTAGCTGTCCAGCGCCGAAGGGATGCTCCCTGCTTCGACAAACACTTGCGCCACGCCTTTCATGAACTCCTGCGCGCCGCCACCCAGCCATCTGGAGCCAAGCTGGTCCTCGACGGTCGGGAAGACGAATGTGTCGATCGTCTCGGCTGTCGCATCCAGATCCATGCCCGCATCCTGCGCGATAACCGGCAACATCGTATCGCGGTTGGCCGGATCGGCCCACATGGCATTGGCCTCTGCCGTGACTTTCAGGAAAGCCGCCACCAGATCGGGGTTCTCGGCGACAAAAGGCGCAGGCGCGCTGGTCACGTCGAAGACCAGAATGCCCAGTTCCTCTTTCTCCGAGCCAGTCAGCAGGACGTTGCCATGCTCCTTGGCGCGGCGCAGCGATCCGCCCCAGCCGCAGAACATGTCCACCGCGCCCTGAGCGATTGCGGCCGCACCTTCGGGCGGGGCCATATTCACGATTTCGAGGCTCGCCAGTTCAACGCCGAAATGCTCCATCTGGCGCAAAAAACCGTAATGCGCTGCCGTTCCCAGCGGCACGGCCACCTTCTTGCCCGCCAGATCGGCGGCAGTGTCCTTGTCGATCTCCAGCGCGCTGGCCACGACGCAATTGTCATTATCCGCGTAAGACACGGCCACATCGACGATCTGCAGATCCTGGCCCGCGCTCGTGGCCACAACGAAGGGCGGCACACCCTGGCTGACCGACAGATGCACATCGCCCGAGGCCATGGCCGCGCTCATCGCCGTTCCCGTATCGAAGGCGCGCCAGTTGACCTTGACGCCCATCGCCTCGTCATAGGTGCCCATCTGCTTGGCGTATTGGAACGGCATCGGCCACTCGGTGAAATAGGCGACGGTGATCTCGTCCATCGCCATTGCGGATGTCGCGGCAGTGCTGAAGGCAATAGCTGCAACTGCGCCCATCATTCTTGATTTGCGTGTCATTCATAGCTCCCGTTTGGTTGCGCCACCTGTTCCGGTGATCTGTCAATTCTGCGACAAACCGCTGCCATTTGTCCCGGCAAGGCGGTGCCACGTGAAATATCGGAGCGGAAAAGCCGATTCCGATCAATGATTTTCTCGGCAAACATACATCCACATCGGCTTTGCACCTATCTTTTCATACAATCGAAATCGCCTTTTCGGCTTAACTTCAGCCACTTGGGAAGAGCGCCCAAATCGTTGGCACTGGCCCAAAGGCTACCTGGACTTAACTATACCTATGATCTGGCCCTATTTCTTTGACCCGATTTGCATGTGATACTGTGTCCAAATGCCTGCCTTTCAGCGGGCCTTTGTCCTAATCAAACAGATGGAGCGGCAAAATGATGGACGGAAAGTTCGACAATGACATTCAGGCTGTTGTGGACGCCGACCGCGCCCATGTCTGGCACCACCTGAGCCAGCACAAACCCTACGAGACCTCCGATCCCCGCATCATCGTCGAGGGCAAGGGGATGCGCGTCTGGGACCAGAAGGGCAAAGAGCATCTGGATGCCGTGTCCGGCGGTGTCTGGACCGTCAATGTCGGCTATGGCCGCGAGCGGATCGCCAATGCGGTGCGCGACCAGTTGATCAAGCTGAACTATTTCGCAGGCTCCGCAGGGTCGATCCCCGGCGCGATGTTCTCGGAGCGGCTGATCGAGAAAATGCCGGGGCTGAGCCGCGTCTACTACTGCAACTCCGGCTCCGAGGCGAACGAGAAAGCCTTCAAGATGGTGCGCCAGATCGCGCACAAGCGTTATGGCGGCAAGAAGCACAAGATCCTGTACCGTGACCGTGACTATCACGGCACCACCATCGCCTGCCTCTCCGCAGGCGGTCAGGACGAACGCAACGCGCAATACGGCCCGTTCACGCCCGGTTTTATTCGCGTGCCGCATTGCCTTGAATACCGCGCCGCCGATCAGGGCGCGCCTGTCGAGAATTACGGCGAATGGGCCGCCGACCAGATCGAGGCGGTGATTCTCGCCGAAGGGCCGGATACTGTGGGCGCGATCTGCCTTGAGCCGGTCACCGCAGGCGGCGGCGTCATCACCCCGCCGGAAGGCTACTGGCCGCGCGTTCAGGAAATCTGCCGTAAATACGATGTGCTTCTGCATATCGACGAGGTGGTTTGCGGCGTCGGGCGGACCGGCACATGGTTCGGCTACCAGCATTACGGCGTACAGCCTGACATGGTGACGATGGCCAAGGGTGTCGCCTCCGGTTACGCTGCCATCGCCTGCCTGGTCACGACCGAGGCGGTCTTTGACATGTTCAAGGATGACGCGACCGATCCGCTGAACTATTTCCGCGACATCTCCACCTTTGGCGGCTGCACTGCCGGCCCCGCGGCGGCGCTCGAGAATATGGACATCATCGAGGAGGAAGGTCTGCTGGAGAACACCACCAGGATGGGCCATTACATGCTGGACCGTCTGGCAGAACTCAAGGACAAGCACGCCGTCATCGGCGATGTGCGCGGCAAGGGGCTGTTCCTCGGGGCGGAACTTGTCGCGGACCGCACCACGCGGGAGCCGATGGCCGAAAAGCGCGTGCAGATGGTGACAGCCGATTGCATGGCGCAGGGGCTGATAATCGGCGCGACCAACCGCTCGCTTCCTGGCCTGAACAATACGCTGTGCTTCAGCCCCGCGCTGATCGCGACCAAGGACGATATCGACGAAATCATCGAGGGCGTTGATGGCGCGCTGAGCCGCGTTTTCGGCTGACCGCCTCCCAAAGCGGCAAATCAGGGGCGTGGGGTCCAACCCGCGCCCTTTTGCAATTAAGACCAGTTTACGCAGACGGTAAGTCCATCTACCCTGCCTCTATGGCTATCCCAGTGGAAACCTTCTTTCTCGCTCCGGCAACACAAGGCACGTTGCAAGCCCGCATCCAGCAGATGATCGCGGGCGGCATCCTGTCGGGGCGGTTCCGGCGCGGCGAGAAACTGCCCTCCACCCGCGGGCTTGCCACGCATCTTGGCATCAGCAGGATCACCGTGACGCTGGCCTATACGGAATTGCTGGCCAATGACTACATCACCGCACGGGGGCGTTCGGGCTATTTCGTGTCCGACAACGCACCCGAGCCTCCCCTCGCCCCCGCTCCGGCGGCCCGCAGCGAAACCGTGGACTGGACGCGCGCCATCGGGCAGCGGTTCACCGGCGGCGTGACGCCCGAGAAACCGCAGGACTGGGCCAGCTTCCGCTACCCCTTCATCTACGGGCAGGCCGATCCGACGTTGTTCGATCACGCCAACTGGCGGCTCTGTGCCGTGCAGGCCTTGGGCGCGCGGGACTTCACCGCCTTGACCACCGATTACTACGATCAGGACGATCCGCAACTGATCGAGTTCATCGCGCGCCACACCCTGCCCCGGCGCGGGATCGTCGCCCGCCCTTCGGAGATTCTGGTGACGCTGGGCGCACAGAATGCGCTGTGGCTCACGGCGCAGGTGCTGCTCACGCAACGCCGCCTCGCCGCGATCGAAGACCCCTGCTATCATGCCTTGCGCGATATTCTCATGCAATCGCGCTGCCGGCTGGCGGCCCTGCCTGTGGATGCCGACGGCCTGCCACCGGAGTCGATCCCGGAGGGGACGGATGTCATCTTCACGACCCCCAGCCATCAATGCCCCACCTCGGCCACCATGCCGATGGAACGCCGCCGCGCCCTGCTGGACCGCGCTCGCGAACTGGAGGCGATTATCGTCGAGGATGATTACGAATTCGAGATGTCCTATCTCGCGGCCCCCTCGCCCGCGCTGAAATCGCTCGATAGCGACGGGCGGGTGGTCTATGTCGGCAGCTTCTCTAAATCTTTGTTTCCGGGGCTGCGGCTGGGCTATCTCGTCGGCTCCGAGGCTTTCATCCGCGAAGCCCGCGCCCTGCGCGCCAGCGTACTGCGCCACCCGCCGGGGCATATCCAGCGCACCGCCGCCTATTTCCTGTCGCTGGGTCATTACGATGCACAGATCCGCCGCATGGCCCGCGCTTTGGCAGAGCGCCGTCAAGTGCTGGAAGAGGCGATCCAGCGCAACGGCCTGACCATCGCGGGGCGCGGCACCTTCGGCGGATCCAGCATCTGGATGCACGCGCCCGAGGGCGTCGACACGACAAAAGTGGCTTTTGACCTGCGCGCCAGGGGTGTGCTGATCGAATCGGGTGCGCCATTCTTTGCCGCAGCCGACCCTCCGACCGCGTTTTACAGGCTGGCCTATTCCTCGATCCCCTCCTCGCGGATCGGTGAAGGTGTCCGTCTGGTGGCAGAAGCGTTGGCATGAACTGCGTTCACAGGCCATCTGGACCTATTTGCCTACGGTAGCTGGCCCTATTACCGGCTCCCCGACACGCCTAGTCTGACACAAAGGCTTAAATCGGCCCCTTTCCCCAGTTCCGGAGCATCCCGCGATGAAAATGACCACTGAAGAAGCTTTCGTGAAGACGTTGCAGATGCACGGGATCGAACATGCCTTCGGTATCATCGGCTCTGCCTTCATGCCGATCTCCGATCTGTTTCCGCGCGCGGGCATCACCTTCTGGGATTGCGCGCATGAGGGATCTGGCGGGATGATGGCCGACGGCTACACGCGCGCCACCGGCAAGATGTCGATGATGATCGCCCAGAACGGTCCCGGTATCACCAATTTCGTGACGGCGGTAAAGACCGCCTACTGGAACCATACGCCGCTTTTGCTGGTCACCCCGCAAGCCGCCAACAAGACTATCGGCATGGGCGGTTTTCAGGAAGTCGAACAGATGGCCCTGTTCAAGGATATGGTCGCCTATCAGGAAGAGGTGCGCGACCCGTCCCGCGTGGCCGAGGTGTTGAACCGCGTGATCCTGAACGCGCGCCGCATGTCGGCCCCCGCACAGATCAACATGCCGCGCGATTACTGGACGCAGGTGATCGATATCGAGCTGCCCGAAATGGTGAGCTTCGAACGTCCCGGCGGCGGCGAGGAGGCGGTGCAGCGCGCCGCCGATCTTCTGTCCAGCGCCCGTTTTCCGGTGATCCTGAACGGCGCGGGCGTGGTGCTGGCGGGGGCGATCCCCGCATCGATGCAACTGGCCGAACGGCTCGATGCGCCGGTCTGCGTGGGCTACCAGCACAATGACGCTTTCCCCGGCTCGCATCCCCTGTTCGCCGGACCTCTGGGCTACAACGGCTCCAAGGCGGGGATGGAGCTGATTGCCAAGGCGGATGTTGTGCTGTGCCTTGGCACGCGGCTCAACCCGTTCTCGACCTTGCCGGGCTACGGGATCGACTACTGGCCGAAAGACGCCAAGATCATTCAGGTCGATATCAACCCCGACCGGATCGGCCTGACCAAGAAGGTCAGCGTCGGCATCGTGGGTGACGCGAAAAAGGTCGCCACTTCCATTCTGGACAAGCTGTCCCCCACCGCAGGCGATGCGGGCCGGATCGAGCGGAAATCCATGATCGCGCAGACCAAATCGCAATGGGCGCAGCAGCTGTCCTCGATGGACCACGAGGACGACGATCCCGGCACCACCTGGAACCAGCGCGCCCGCGCCGACAAGCCCGACTGGATGAGCCCGCGTATGGCGTGGCGCGCGATCCAGTCCGCTCTGCCGCGTGACGCGATCATCAGCTCCGACATCGGCAACAACTGCGCGATCGGCAATGCCTATCCCAGCTTCGAGGAAGGGCGCAAATACCTCGCCCCCGGCCTGTTCGGCCCCTGCGGATACGGCCTGCCCTCGATCATCGGGGCCAAGATCGGCTGCCCGGATACACCCGTGGTGGGTTTCGCAGGCGATGGCGCTTTCGGTATCGCGGTGACCGAACTGACCGCCATCGGTCGTCCGGAATGGCCGGCCGTCACCATGGTCGTGTTCCGCAACTACCAATGGGGCGCGGAAAAGCGCAACTCGACCCTGTGGTATGATGACAATTTCGTCGGCACCGAACTGGACGATCAGGTCAGCTATGCCGGAATCGCCCGCGCCTGCGGCTTGCAGGGCGTTCAGGCCAAAACGATGGACGAGCTGCGCGCCGCCCTGAGCACCGCGATCGAGGATCAGATGCAGCACGGCAAAACCACCCTGATCGAGGCGCTGATCAATCAGGAACTGGGCGAGCCCTTCCGCCGCGACGCAATGAAAAAACCCGTTTCTGTCGCGGGAATCTCGGCTGCGGACATGCGCGCGCAGACATCCGCATAACTCGGGCACCTGCGTGACATTCGGGTGTTTCTACTTGGCCTAAATATCCCCGCCGGAGGCAACTTCGGCGGGAGATTATCCTCTGGCGTAGGCGATCGACGGAAGGTTATGCTTGCGGGCTTGCCTAAGCCGCGCGCCCGTGATGGATTGAATGAGATATGAGAGAACCTTTTCCCTTCCTGTCCCCCATCACAGCCGCCGCGCCGCGCCGTTTGCTGGAACAGGCCCGCGGTCTGCCTGTGCCCCGTGTCGCCTTGGTGAATGCCGGCAGCGAGAACGCCCTGCAAGGCATACGCGAAGCGGCGGAGGCCGGGCTTGCCCATCCCGTCCTGATCGGGGACGCATCCAAGATACGGCAGGTCGCAGAGCAGATTGGCTGGGATATCTCCGATCTGCGCCTGATCCATGCACCTGCGGCAGCCGCCAGCGTCAAAGCTGCCGAACTGGCCCGCCTCGGTGAGGTGGACGCCATAATGAAAGGGCAGGTACATACCTCGGTCTTCCTCCAAGGCTTGCTGCCGCGCGCGGCGGGCCTGCGCGACGCGCACACCCGCTGCGGCCATGTCTTTCACATCACCGCACCGCATTCGGACAGGCCCCTGATCCTGACCGATGGCGCGCTGAACGTGGACCCCGATATCCCCACCCGTCAGGCCTGCCTCGGCCATGCCGTGCGGCTGGCGCAGCAACTAGGCATCGCGCGGCCCAAGGCGGGAATCTTGTCGGCCAATGAAGACCCGCTGCCGTCGCTGCAGAATTCGATGGACGCCGCCGTGATCGCCGCCTGGGCCAAGACCGCGTTGCCGCAGGCCGACGTGGCGGGGCCGATGGCGCTCGATCTGATCTTCTCGGCGGAAGCGGCGGCGGCGAAGAATTACATCTCTCCCGTGGCGGGGGATGCCGATATCATCCTGTCGCCGAATATCACCACGGCCAACGCCCTGTTCAAACTGATGTCGCTTGGCATGGGTTGCTGCTGCGCCGGTCTGGTCCTCGGATTGCGGGTACCGGTCCTGCTGACCTCTCGCGCACAGGGCACACCGGCGCGCATCGCCTCCGCAGCCCTTGGCGTGGTCGCATCCGGAGTGCGGCTATGATCCTCGTGGTGAATGCCGGGTCCAGTTCGATCAAGGTCGAGGTGTTCGATAGGGCGCTCACCTCGGTCATCACCGGCGCAGTCTCCGAGATCGGCGGCGGGGCACGGCTGAAACTGGGCGAGGCGCATCATCAAGTGGCGGCGCCCGATCATGGCGCGGCGCTCACACATCTGCTGGACGGGCTGGCGGATCGCGATATGCCGCTGAGCCGGCTTGAGGCCGCGGCGCACCGCATCGTACATGGTGGCGCGGATTTGACCGAGCCAGCACGGCTGACGCCTGACACGCTGGCAAAGATCGCCGCCTGCAACACGCTGGCCCCGCTGCACAATCCGCATAACCTGTCGGGGATCGAGGCGCTCGGACGTCTTGCGCCGGACTTGCCGCAATACGGCAGTTTTGACACGGCCTTCCATGCCACAAACCCCGATATTGCCGTGACCTATGCCATCCCGCAGGCCGAGCGTGACAAGGGCATCCGCCGCTACGGGTTCCACGGCCTCAGCTATGCCGGTCTGGTCGAGGCGCTACGCCCCGATCCGCCCCGTCGGCTGCTGGCGCTGCATCTGGGAAACGGGGCCAGCCTTTGCGCCATCCTTGAAGGGCGCTCGATTGCGACCTCGATGGGCTATTCGCCGCTGGATGGTCTGGTGATGGGCAGCCGCGCCGGCAGCATTGACGGGATGGCCGTACTGCGGATGGCCGCCGATCACGGCATGGACCGCGCTGCCCATCTGCTGAACCATGACAGCGGGCTACGGGCTTTGGGCGGAACCAGTGACATGGCACAGCTTTTGGCCGCTGACACGGATCAGGCGCGCTTTGCCGTGGATCATTTCTGCTATTGGGCCGCGCGGCAGGCAGGCTCGGCCATCGTCGCCATGGGCGGGTTGGACGCGATCGCCTTCACCGGCGGGATCGGGGAAAATGCTCCCACAATACGTGACCGTATTGTTGCGCACCTCTCCTGCTTCGGCCCCGTGCCGGTGCATGTGGTTCCGGCTGATGAGGAGCGACAGATCGCCCGCGATGCACTCATGTTGATCCAGCAGGAGGCCGCATGACCCAGCCATATCTTGAGACATCGCCCCCCGTCTCCGACGAGATCCGCAAAACCACCTGCTATATGTGCGCCTGCCGCTGCGGGATCGACGTGCATCTCAAGGGTGGCAAGGTCGCCTATATCGAGGGCAACCGCGATCATCCGATCAACAAGGGCGTGCTTTGCGCCAAAGGCTCTGCCGGGATCATGCAGATCAACGCGCCCTCGCGGCTACGCGCGCCGCTGAAGCGGGTCGGCCCGCGCGGATCGGGCGCGTTCGAGGAGATCAGTTGGGAAGAAGCACTCACGCTCGCCACCGCATGGCTGAAACCCCTGCGGGAGACGGCACCGGAGAAGCTTGCGTTCTTCACAGGGCGCGACCAGTCGCAGAGCTTTACCGGCTGGTGGGCACAGCAATTCGGCACCCCGAATTTCGCCGCCCATGGCGGATTTTGCAGCGTCAACATGGCGACGGCGGGCATCTATACGTTGGGTGGCGCCTTCTGGGAATTCGGTCAGCCCGATTGGGAGCACACGAAGCTGTTCATCCTGTTCGGGGTGGCCGAGGATCATGACAGCAACCCGATCAAGATGGGCATCGGGCGGATCAAGGCGCGCGGCGCGCGGATCGTCGGCGTCAATCCGATCAGGTCGGGCTATAACGCGGTTGCGGATGACTGGCTGGGGATCACGCCGGGCACCGATGGCCTGCTGATCCTGTCGTTGGTGCATGAGCTGTTGCAAGCGGGCAAAATCGATCTTGATTACCTCTCGCGCTACACCAACGCGCCGGTGCTGGTGAACGGCGATCCGAAATCGCCCGAACACGGCCTGTTCCTGCGCGACGATACGGGCAAGCCGCTAGTGATGGACCGTGTGACAGGCAAGCTGACCGCCTTTGATCAACCCGGTGTGCGGCCCGATCTCGCGGCGAGCTACCGCCACGCAGGTATCACGCACCGTCCCGTCATGCATCTGCTGGCCGAGCGCTACCTTGATCCGCAATACGCGCCCGAAAAGGTCGCGGCCCGCACCGGCATTGCCGCCGCCAAGATCCGCGCACTGGCCGCAGAGATTGCCCATACCGCCTTTGACGATCCGGTCATCCTGCACCGCGAATGGACGGATTTCCGCGGTGAGACGCACCAGACCATGGTGGGCCGCCCCGTCGCCTTTCACGCGATGCGGGGCATCTCCGCCCATTCCAACGGCTTTCAGACAGCGCGCGCGCTGCACATGTTGCAAATCCTGCTGGGTGCGGTGGAAACCCCCGGCGGGATGCGGTTCAAACCGCCCTATCCCAAACCCGCGACTGCCCATCCCAAGCCGCATTGCAAGGTGACGCCCGGCGCGCCGCTGGATGGGCCGCATCTGGGCTACGTGCAGGGGCCGGATGATCTGTGCCTCAAGCCCGATGGCAGCCCCGTGCGGATCGACAAGGCGTTCACATGGGAAAACCCGATGTCCGCGCATGGGTTGATGCATATGGTCATCAGCAATGCTCATGCGGGCGATCCCTACAGGATCGACACGCTGTTCATGTATATGGCGAACATGTCGTGGAACTCCTCTATGAATACGGGCGGCGTCATGCAGATGCTCACCGATACCGACGAGAACGGCGATTACGTGATCCCGCGCATCATCTATTCGGATGCGTATAGTTCCGAGATGGTCGCCTATGCCGATCTGGTCCTGCCCGATACCACCTATCTGGAGCGGCACGATTGCATCAGCCTGTTGGACCGCCCGATCTCGGAGGCTGACGGCGCGGGCGATGCGATCCGCTGGCCGGTGATCGAACCTGACCGCGATGTGCGGGGGTTCCAGTCCGTCCTGCTGGATCTGGGCGCAAGGCTGGATCTGCCCGGCATGGTCAACACGGATGGCAGCCCGAAATATGCCGATTATGCCGATTACATCGTGAACCACGAGCGCAAGCCCGGTATCGGACCATTGGCAGGCTGGCGCACGGGCGACAAGGGCATCAGCCACGGGCGCGGCCTGCCCAATGCGGCGCAACTCGATGAATACATCGCGCATGGCGGATTTTTCGTGGCGCATGTGCCCGAGAATGCCGCCTATTTCAAACCGTGGAACACCGCCTATCAGGATTGGGCGGTCAGCATGGGCTTTTACGACAAACCCGAACCCTATCTGTTCCAGCTTTATGTCGAACCGCTGCGCCGCTTCCAGCTTGCCGCCGAAGGCCACGGCGACCGCCAGCCCCCCGACCACCTGCGCGCGCAGATCAGGGCCACGCTTGATCCGCTGCCGGTCTGGTATGCCGCGCTGGAGGATGGCCATGCCGATCCGGAGGAGTTTCCAATCCACGCGCTGACCCAGCGCCCGATGGCGATGTATCATTCGTGGGGTACGCAAAACGCTTGGCTGCGCCAGATCCACGGGGTGAATCCGCTGTATGTGCCAAGCAAACTCTGGGCAAAGCACGGCTTTGCCGAGGGTGACTGGGCGCAGGTCACATCGGCCCATGGGGTGATCACCGTGCCCGTCGCGCATATGGCCGCGCTGAACGAGAATACCGTCTGGACGTGGAACGCCATTGGCAAGCGCAAGGGCGCATGGGCGCTGGATGAGACCGCGCAGGAGACCGAAAAGGGATTTCTGCTCAACCATCTGATCCACGAATTGCTGCCACCGCGCGGCGATGGCTTGCGCTGGTCGAACTCCGATCCCGTCACGGGGCAAGCGGCATGGTTCGACCTGCGGGTAAAGATCGAGAAGGTCCGCGCCCCCGCCCGCAGCCAGCCGGCCTATCCGGCCATCACATCGCCTGTGGGCAAGGGGCCGGGCGCTATCACATGGAAGGTCAGATCATGAGTCCACAGCAACGCACCCTCGTGATGATCCTTGTCTTCGTCGCGCTCATCGTCGGCTCCTTCATCTGGTTTATCGTGACATGGGACGCTGGCAGGGAAGAGCCTGTCACCTCCCTGCCCTCGACAAATCTGGTGCAGCCAGCATGACAACGCTGCCCTCCTCTACCCGGCGCAAGCTGGGGCTGGTGATCGATCTGGATACCTGTGTGGGCTGTCATGCCTGCGTCGTGTCGTGCAAGGGCTGGAACACCGAGAATTACGGCGCGCCGCTGTCGGATCAGGACCCTTACGGCGCGGAGCCTTCGGGCACCTTCCTCAACCGCGTCCACAGCTACGAGGTGCAGCCGGATGACGGCACCGCGCAACTGGTGCATTTCCCGAAATCCTGCCTGCATTGCGACAATGCCCCCTGCGTCACCGTCTGCCCGACAGGGGCCAGCTACAAACGGCAGGAAGACGGGATCGTTCTGGTAAACGAGGATACCTGCATCGGCTGCGGCCTGTGTGCATGGGCCTGCCCCTACGGCGCGCGGGAGATGGATGCCGCCGCGAAGGTCATGAAGAAATGCACCCTGTGCGTGGATCGCATCTATAACGAGAACCTGCCCGAGGTGGACCGCGTACCCGCCTGCGTCCGCACCTGCCCCAGCAATGC
Source organism: Paracoccaceae bacterium (assembly GCA_024636555.1). Classification (GTDB taxonomy): domain Bacteria; phylum Pseudomonadota; class Alphaproteobacteria; order Rhodobacterales; family Rhodobacteraceae; genus Seohaeicola. The sequence goes on from JAGXGW010000056.1 coordinate 77,230, forward strand.
GCGCCATTTCGGTGATCTTGCCGATCCTGACAGCGATGTCAGCCAGTTGGTGGCGGCGCGTGGCGGGATGGATCTGATGCCCGAGCAAGGCACAGCACCCGTCAACAAATACCTGCCACCCCGCCTCAAGGACAGGCTGGACCGGACAGAGGAGATCGACGTGCTCGCCCCCTTTCTTGCGCCAGTGACCGACCAACCCAAAGGGTTCCTCGGTTGGCTCGACAAAGCGCTGGACAAGATCTGATATGCATCCCGCCCCGTCGATCATCGCTTTCAGCACCCTGTCGGGCCTTGGCTTCGGCCTGTTGTTCTGGCTCGGCATCGGGATGCCGGGATCAACCGGGTTGGTGGCCTTCGTCTTTTTCGCCATCGCCTACGTGCTGGCGGGCGGCGGGCTGATCGCCTCGGCCTTCCACCTCGGCCACCCTGAACGCGGGCTGCTGGCCTTCACGCAATGGCGCTCAAGCTGGCTGAGCCGCGAGGCGGTCTGCGCGGTGGCGACACTGATCATAATGGGGCTTTACGCCGTCGGGCGCGTGTTTTTCGCTGCTGACTGGTTTGTTCTGGGCTGGCTGGGGGCCGCTTTGTCGCTTGGCACGGTGTTTACCACCTCGATGATCTATACCCAGATGAAAACCGTGCCGCGCTGGTACAGCCCTCTGACGCCTGCGCTCTATCTGACGCTTGCAATTGGCGGCGGCGCGCTTCTGGCAGGGCAGGTAATCTGGGCGCTGGGTTTGCTGGTGCTGGCCAGCGCACTGCAACTGGCATGGTGGTGGCAGGGTGACCGTGCTTTCGCGGCCTCCGGCACCACAATGGCGACCGCCACAGGGCTGGGCCATATCGGCACTGTCCGCGCGTTCGAGCCGCCGCATACCGGGCCGAACTATCTGCTGCGCGAGATGGTCTTTGTGATCGCGCGCAAACATGCGCTCAAGCTGCGGATCATCGCCTTTGCGCTGGGATATGCCTTGCCTCTGGCGCTGCTGCTGGCACCGTTCAGCCATTGGATCGGCCTGACAGCCGTCCTCTGCCATATCATCGGCATTCTGACATCGCGTTGGCTGTTCTTTGCCGAGGCCGAGCATGTCGTCGGCCTCTATTACGGCAAACGCTGATCAGCTTGCGGGCGTCCTGCCGCGCTTGGCATCCCACCAGCGCCGGACCTTGCCGCGCCTGTCCACCACATGATCGGTCGCCGCTTCGATATTGTCGTTGATATCGTGCAGAACCGGATCGATCCGCGCACGGCGGAACCGCCGCCAGCGCACCCAGATCGCCCAGAAGAAAGCCACCAGAAACGTCAGGATCACGACGGTGATCCACGGGAAAACCGTAGCATCCGGGCCGTCCACCCGCCAGATCTTGACCGCGTTGGGATAGATCGACATGAACTCGTTGCGCCAGCCGTAATGGCGGATCATCACCCATTGCGCCTCTTGCCCGCTGGTCGAGCGACTTTCAAGATCCGCCGCCTGTGCCTGAAGGTTGGCCGTATTGAACTTGAAATAGGGCGGCCAGCCCCAGCCCGTATCCTCGTTTCGATAGATCATCGGGCGGTCGTTGGTGCGGAATGTCTGGATGAAGAAGACATCGCGGCTTGGCCCGTCCACAGCGTCGCCCGTCTCGGCATTTGCCCAGAAAATGGAGTTCTCACCGGAATTGATCCGTTCCAGATAAGTATCGGTGATCCGCGCCACGTCATGCTGGGGCAGGGTGTAATGCAAGAACGATCCGACCAGCAGCCAGAACAGTACGATGAACGTCCATTTCACATAGGCCATGTTTGCAGCATTCCCCTTCAGGCGAAGTTCACCAGATAAATCACTACGGCGATTGTCACAACCGGAAGAACATAGACGCCCCACAAAAGCTTGCGCCGCAAGGAACGATCGTAAATCTGCAACCCGCGTTTTACATAGGCTTCCCTGTCACCCCGCCGGATATCCTCGTCCCATTTGCGGCGAAGCTTGTCGCGTCGCGCGGCGCGTGCGTAATACGAGAGCGACAGATAGATCACCGTCAGCGCAACAAAGCCCACAACAATCAACCGTACCAGTGCCAGCATCGTTCCATCTCCTTGGCTCGGAACCATCTTGCCCCATCCCTGTCGCAGGTGCACCAACGGTTTTCACACCGCAGCGGCCTTTCCGGTTGCACCCCGGCGACAAGCCGCATTAGCCTGCCGCGCAATCATCAAGGACTTGCCCGATGTCAAACTTGTTCATGCCTGTCACCCCCGATGTAGAGGCCGAGCGGGAGCGGCCAAGCCCGGATCGGGTGATCTCGGGCGATCCTGCATTCACCACATGGTTGCTGGAAGACCGGGACGGCCTGTATTGCGGGATCTGGGAATCCACGCCGGGCGCGTGGCGCGTCTCCTACGACGAATGGGAATACTGCCGCATCCTGTCCGGCCACAGCATCCTGACCGAAGAGGGCGGCACCCCTGTCGAACTGCGCGCGGGTGACAGCTTTATCCTCCGCCCGGGGTTCCAGGGTATCTGGGAGGTTGTCGAGACGACGCGCAAGGATTTCGTGATCCGCCTTTGATCCGCGTGTAATCTGCCTGTGATCCCGCGCAAGCGTCCCACTCCGGAAAGAATATCATGACAACGACAACACAGCCCGGACCGCTGAACCTGATCACCGATGTCGCGGGGCTCAGGGTTGGCAATGCGACAGACCTGCACCGCAAGTCCGGCGTGACGGTGATGGTGGCCGATGCGCCTTTCACAACGGGTGTGCATGTGATGGGCGGCGCTCCCGGCACGCGGGAGACCGATTTGCTGGCGCCGGACAAAACCGTGCAACAGGTAGATGCACTGGTTCTGGCGGGCGGTTCGGCTTTCGGGCTGGACGCGGCCTCTGGCGTGGCCGATGCGCTGCGCCGCATGGGGCGCGGCTTTGCCGTAGGCCCGCAACGGGTGCCGATTGTGCCTGCGGCGATCCTGTTCGATCTCAACAATGGCGGTGCCAAGGACTGGGATGACAACCCCTACCGCGCAATCGGACAAGCGGCCTTAGCGGCGGCGGAACAGCGTTTCGCGATCGGCAGCATCGGGGCCGGCACAGGCGCGATCACCGCCAATCTGCGCGGCGGGCTGGGCTCGGCCTCGGTCATTCTGCCGTCGGGCCACACGGTTGGCGCGCTGGTCGCCGTCAATGCGCTCGGCTCCGCCACCGTTGGCGACAGCGCGCATTTCTGGGCAGCACCTTTCGAGATGGGCAGCGAGTTCGGCGGGCGGGGCGTGGCGCAAAGCTACCCAGACCCGCATATCGCCGTCACAAAGATCGACAGCCACGCCAACACCACCATCGGAATCGTCGCAACCGATGCCGATCTGACGCAGGCGCAATGCACACGTATGGCCACCGCAGCGCATGACGGCTTTGCCCGCGCGCTGGTGCCCGCGCATACACCGATGGATGGCGATCTGATCTTCGCCGTCTCGACAGGCGCACGGTCGCTCGGGCATCCGGTCATCGACACGCTCGATCTTGGCCATGCCGCCGCCATCTGCATGGCGCGCGCCATCGCGCGGGCAATGTACGCAGCCACCTCCCTACCGGGCGATACCAAACCAAGCTGGCAGGACCGCTACGCCTGACCGTCAGCCAAGCAGTCGGCCGATCATGGCGCTGTCCTTGTCGGCCAACGCGTCAATCACATCGAAGTGGTGCAACCCGTCATCGACCACATGCCCGCAGCCCCAAGCCTCGGCCAGCCAGCGTGCCTGATCCAGAAAGGCCGGGCGTTCATCTGCCCCGACCCAGACTGTGACAGGCACCGGCAAACGGTTCTGCATCATGATCGGGCTTTCCGCGAAGGCCGCATCGTCATCCAGCCGGAAATCCGCATTCATGCTGGTGCGCAGCAAAGGCCGCAGATCGGAGACCGGAGAGATCGGCATCACATGGCGCAACCGCGCGGCCACGTGATCCGGCAAACGCCCCGGCTCCAGCATCCGCGCCACCAGATGGCCGCCTGCAGAATGGCCCGCCAATACGATCGGACCAGCCACCATATCCGCCGCCGTGGTCACCGCCTGCGCGATCTGGGCCGTGATATCGGCGATTCGCACCTGCGGGCACAGATCATAGGAGGGCATGGCCACCGCCCAGCCCCGCGACAGCGCGCCTGCGGCCAGATGCGACCAGACGCTTTTGTCAAAGCGCAGCCAGTAACCGCCATGCACGAAAATCATCAATCCCTGCGCCGCGCCGCCGGGATGGAACAGATCGAACCGCTGGCGCGCCGTTTCGCCATAGGACAGGTCGAGATCCGCCAGACCCTGCTCCAGCAGGCCCTCGCGCAGGCCTGCGGCAAGGCGCTCCCATCTGGGCGGATACGCGGCAGACCCCGGAATATGCGCTGCATTCGCATAGGCATCGTCAAGCTCGGCCATCCACAATCTCCCTTGGTGCTCTGGACAAGACTAGCCCCAGATGGTTTGCCTATACCATATGCGAATTGGAGGATTCAGCCATGCTGGACAGCAAAACAGATCTGAAATCCCTGCTCAAAGACCCGTCACTGCTGGCCGAGCAGGCCTATATCGATGGCAAATGGGTGGACAGCGACAGCGGCGCGACATTCGAGGTCACGAACCCAGCGCGCGGCGATGTCATCGCCAACGTCGCCGATCTGAGCCGCGCCCAGGTCGCCAAGGCCATTGCCGCTGCGGAGAAAGCACAAAAGGAATGGGCCAAGCAGACCGGCAAGGAGCGCGCCACGATCCTGCGCCGCTGGTTCGATCTGATGATCGAGAATACCGATGATCTGGCCGTTATCCTGACCGCCGAACAGGGCAAGCCGCTGGCCGAAGCGAAGGGCGAGATCGCCTATGGTGCCGCTTTCATCGAGTTTTTCGCAGAGGAGGCCAAGCGCATCTACGGCGAGACCATCCCCGGCCACCAGCGTGACAAGCGGATCACCGTGATCAAGCAGCCCATCGGTGTGGCGGCCTCGATCACGCCGTGGAACTTTCCTACCGCGATGATCACCCGCAAGGTGGCCCCTGCGCTGGCCGCAGGTTGCGGCTTTGTCGCGCGCCCCTCCGAGCTGACACCGCTTTCGGCGCTGGCCATGGGTGTGCTGGCGGAACGCGCGGGCATTCCCGCAGGTGTGCTGAACATCGTGACCACCACAGATGCCTCCGAGACCGGCAAGGAATTCTGCGAGAACCCCACCGTCCGCAAACTCAGCTTTACCGGATCGACCAATGTCGGGCGCATCCTGCTGCGTCAGGCCGCCGATCAGGTGATGAAATGCTCGATGGAACTGGGTGGCAACGCGCCGTTCATCGTCTTCGACGATGCCGATCTGGATGCCGCTGTCGAAGGTGCCATCATGTGCAAGTTCCGCAACAACGGGCAGACCTGCGTATGCGCCAACCGCATCTACGTGCAGGCCGGGATCTATGATGCCTTTGCCGCCAAGCTGAAAGAGGCGGTCGGCAAGCTCAAGGTCGGTGACGGCCTCGAGGATGGCACCACCCTTGGCCCGTTGATCAATGCAGCCGCGATCAAGAAGGTGCAAAGCCACGTGGCCGATGCCACCTCCAAGGGCGGCACGGTCATCATGGGCGGCGACCCTGTGCAGGGACCGGGCAACTTCCTGACGCCAACCATCGTGACAGGCGCCACCCGCGAGATGACCGTCGCGACCGAAGAAACCTTCGGCCCCTTCGCGCCTCTCTTCAAGTTCGACGATGTCGACGAGGTGATCGAACTGGCCAATGACACGATCTTCGGCCTTGCCGCCTATTTCTATGCCCGCGATCTGAGCCGCGTCTATAAAGTGGCCGAAGCGCTGGAATACGGGATCGTCGGTGTGAATACCGGCATCATCTCGACCGAGGTCGCCCCCTTCGGCGGCGTCAAGCAATCCGGCCTTGGCCGCGAAGGCAGCCGCCACGGTATCGAGGATTATCTCGAGATGAAATACATCTGCATGGCGGTCTAGCTTTGCGGCTACGGCCGTTCAGATGGCGGCCAACCCGCCACTGCGCGCCAGTTCAGCACCGGACGTCAAACTGCCCCCTGCGACACTGCAGGGGGCTTTTCATATCAGAGTCCCCATGACGCCATTTGCCGCCTATACCACGCTGTTCGTCAGCGCCTTTACATCGGCCACCTTGCTGCCCGGATCGTCCGAGGCGGTGCTGCTGGGGTTTCTGGTGGCGCGCATCGGTGATCCGGTCACGCTTGTCCTCGTGGCCCTCGGGGGCAACCTGCTTGGCTCGCTCGTGTCCTTTGGCATGGGGCGCTACGCCGCCGCGTTCCGGGACCGGCGGTGGTTTCCCGTCTCGCCCGTACAATATGCGCGGGCCGAGCTGTGGTATGCGCGCTATGGCCGCTGGACCCTCTTGATGGCTTGGGTGCCTGTGATCGGTGATCCGCTGACTGTCGTGGCGGGCGCGATGCGGGCGCAATTGCTCTTTGCCATCCTGCTGATCGGTTTGGGAAAGTTTGGCCGCTATGTGTTTGTCGCAGGTGGCTACACCTTGTGGGCAGCCTGACCCGCGCGGCGTGAAAGGCCCGCGAGGATCGCGGGCCAGTGCAGCAAGCGGATGCTGTCAGTTGACTGCTTTGGCGTCCACCACATCCTTGTCCGACAATTGCTTGGTCTGTGTCCGGGCGATCTCGATTCGGCGGGGTTTCAGCACTTCGGGGATCTCGCGCACCAGATCGATATGCAGCATACCGTCAGCATGGGCCGCTCCGGTCACACGCACGTGGTCTGCCAGGGTGAACCGACGCTCGAACGCGCGGTTCGCGATACCGCGATGCAGGTAGGTCCGGTTTTCCTCGTCCTCGTCAGCCTTGCGCGCCGCAACGACAAGCACGCTTTCCTTGACCTCGACGCTCAGGTCGTCCGCCGCAAAACCTGCCACGGCAATCGAGATGCGATAGGCATTCTCGGCGGTTTTTTCGATATTATAAGGGGGGTAGGTTGGCTGCGGCAGGTCACTGGTGAACACGCGGTCCATCAGGTCCGCGATCTGGTCAAAGCCTACGGTTGCACGATAAAGCGGTGCAAGATCAAAGTTTCGCATGGGTCATCCTCCATCTGAGCGATACCAAAATCACCCTCCCATTCGGGACGGGCTGTTGCCGCGAGGCCCTTCAGTGGCACCCCGCAAATGCGGATGTGGGGAGCGATCAGATTGCTGTCAAGAGGAGGGAAACACGGTTTACGGCCGGACGAATTTGGCCCCGATATCGCGTTTGACATCGCCCGGCGCGATACGGTTCACATCCGGTGACGCATGCAGGAACACGCCGTCACCAGCCGCAAGCTGCGCCCTGAGCCGTGACAACGGCTCTTGCAACTGGGTGCCGAGTGCAACCTTGTTGCCGCGCATTTCAGCCTTGGCTGAGACGACGGACACGATCCGCACCCCGTCCTCCCCGAACGAGAAGATCGGCGCGCCGGAAGACCCGAAATCGACAGAACAGGACATGATCATGATTCCCTCCTGTTGGCCCAAAACCACACACATCTCCTGCAAGGAAGGTGCATCCGCGCGATCATAGGCATAGGAGACAACCCCGACACGGTCACCCGTACGCGGGCGATGATCTGTCTGGAACGGCACAACCGACGTCGTGCGAATCGGCTGCTGCAATTCCAGAAGCGCCACGTCGTTGCGCACGCGGGCCGAGACAACCTCGCCATCAAAGACATAATCAGGGTCGATCACGGCGCGGCGCACCCAGCGGTACGCCTCCGCACGGCCATTGCGCCAACCGGCGCGGAACTCGATCTTGTTGTGGTCGATCCGCTCGCCAGTGTGGCGGTCAAACAGGCAATGCGCTGCGGTCAGCACCAGATCAGGGGCGATCAGCGACCCCGTACAAAAGCCGCGCCCGTCCACATCGAGACGCCCCACCGCTTCCCAGCCACGGGTCTGGTCGCCGGTATCCATGCGGGTCAGACGGGTATCAGCTGACCTATCCTGCGCCGATGCTTTCGGCCACGAGACGATCGCGGCAGCACAAAGAATGCCAATGGCCAAGACCAGTCCGTGTCGCATCATGCCCTCTTCATCCACGGGGGTTACCGATAGACATTCAATACGGCATAAATACGTTCAGCATTAGCGCAAAATGGGTATCCGCGGCGCTCTTTTCCCCGGCGCCGTCATCGCGGGCGGTTGCGGCCCGCCGGTTGCCCAATCAAGCAGCTCGACAGTGTGGACAATCGGAAGCTCTGTGCCCGATCCGATCTGCATCATGCAGCCGATATTGCCCGCCGCAATGACATCCGGTGCCTTGGCCTCCAGCGTCTGGACCTTGCGGGCCTTGAGCTGCTTTGAAATTTCGGGTTGCATCAGATTGTAGGTGCCCGCGGATCCACAGCACAAATGGCTGTCGGCAGGCTCGACCACGGCAAAACCAGCGCGTTTCAGCAAATCCTTGGGATAGGTCTTGATCTGCTGCCCGTGCTGGAGCGAACAGGCCGCGTGATAGGCCACGGTCATGCCCTTGTCGGCCCCCTCCGGCAGATCGAGCGTCATCAGCACCTCGGAGACATCCTTTGCGATGGCCGACACCCGCGATGCATCCGTCGCAAGATCCGTGTTGCGGAACATATGGCCGTAATCCTTGACCGTGGTGCCGCAACCGCTGGTATTGATGACGATGGCGTCCAGCCCGCCATTGTCCATCTCGGCCACCCATGCACGGATATTGCGCGCGGCGGTAGCGTGGCTTTCGGCCTCTTTACCCATATGGTGGGTCAGGGCGCCGCAACAGCCCTGCCCTTCGGCGATCACCACATCACAGCCATGGCGTTGCAACAGCCGGATGGTTGCGTCGTTGATATCGGTGTTCAGCGCACGCTGGGCGCATCCCGTCATCAGCGCCACACGCTTGCGGCGCGCGCCTTTAGCCGCAAATGTCTGCGGATCATCGTTGCGACTAACCGGCGGGATCACCTTCGGGGCCATCTCCAGCATCGCGCGCAGGCGCGCATCCGGCATCAGCCGCGCGAAAGGCCGCCCGATCTTGGCCCCCAGTAGCGCCACGCGGAACCGCATCGGATAGGGCAGGATACGCGCCAGCACCCAACGCAACAAACGGTCCGACAGCGGGCGCTTGTAATGCTCCTCGATATAGGTGCGGGCGTGATCGACAAGATGCATGTAATGCACGCCCGAGGGGCAGGTCGTCATGCAGGCCAGACAGGACAGGCAACGGTCGATATGCTTGACCGTCTTCGAATCTGGAACCCGCTCGTTCTCCAGCATATCCTTGATCAGATAGATCCGCCCGCGCGGGCTGTCCAACTCGTCGCCCAGAATCTGGTAGGTCGGGCAGGTTGCCGTACAGAAGCCGCAGTGCACACAGGACCGCAGGATCTGGTTTGACCGTGCGATGGCGGGATCTTTCAACTGGTCGGGTGTAAATGTCGTTTGCATGTCAGTTCCCCGCCACTGCGTTCAAGAATGCCGATATCGCAACCAGTATGACCACGGCGGCAAGTGCATAGCCCCAAACGGGCAGGCGCGGGCCGAGAATCCGGTGGGTTAGATGCGCCAGGGCAGCCAGTGCGACACCGGGGGCCGCCATCAGCACATAGCTGCCTGTCAGCCCCTGCCCACCGACCCCGCCGGATGCGAACCACAGCACAAGCAAAAGCACTGCCGTCACGCCGATACCCGTTGCCGCCGGCCGTCCCGGTGGCAAAAGACACAAGGACAGGGCCAGGACGACCGGCACGATAAGGACCACGATCATGACGCGGCAACCTGCGCCGGTACGCCCCCGGCAGCAAAGATACCGCGCGGATCGAATTTGGCGCGCAGGCCAGCGGACAAGGCCGCCAGCGCCGGGGCTTCGGGTTGCTCGATCGGCAGGCGCGCCAGGGTTGCCGCATCGGCGCGCAGCAACGTGGCGTGGCCTGCAAACGGCGCGATCCGCGCCCGCAGGTCGGTGCCGGGGGCCATCCGCAACCAGACGAGCCCGCCGCCCCAATCGTAAAGCACGGCCTCGGCCCCCGCGCGGGACACAATGCCCGGCGCATCGCTTGGCTTGACCGACAGCCGCCAGATATCGCCCTCTGCCCCGTGGAACGGAGCCACATCCCGGATCTCGGTCCAGCGCTGCGTGCTCTGCTCGATCTCGCCACCCAGCATCCCGCGCAGTTTCTCCGCACGGTAGGCGACCGATCCGGCAAATCCCTCGATCCGCAGGAACGTGCCTTGACCGGGCCAATGCGCGGCACCGCTGACCTCGAAAGGTGAGCCCAGCGCCTGCGCCATGGCATGGACCGCAGCCGCGTCATCAAGGTCCGGCAGGGCCAGCGTGACTGTCATCTCCGGCAATGGCAGCACCTTGAAGGCAACCTCGCTGATCACACCCAACTGCCCGCGCGATCCCGCCATCAGCTTGACCAGATCATAACCGGTGACATTCTTCATCACCCGCCCGCCGTTCTTGAGAATGCGCCCCATCCCGTCGACAAAGCGCACACCCAGCAGAAAATCCCGCGCAGCACCGACCTGAATGCGGCGGGGGCCGCTGACGTTGGCGGCAAACACGCCCCCGATCGTCGGGGTTCCGGTCGTTCCCAGCAAGGCGCGGTGATCCATCGGCTCGAATGCAAGGCGCTGCTTTTCGGCGGCAAGCGCGGCCTCGATCTTGTCCAGCGGCGTTCCGGCCTGCGCCACCAGCGTCAGTGACCCAGGCTCATAGAGCGTGATCCCGTCAAGCCCGGTTGAAGACAGGCCTGCGCTGTCCTGATCCGGCAAGACAGATCGCGTCCCGCCGCCCATGATCCGCAGCGGCCGGTTTGCACCCACCACCATCTCGGCCAGCTCAGCCTCTGTCCGCGGTGTCAGCATCTTCATTGTTCCAAAAGTACTCCGGGGGTCCGGGGGCTGGCCCCCGGCGTTTCGATCAGGCCGCGCGCCGCGCGTCCGAGGAGGCCAGCGGAAACACCTTGGCAGGGTTCAGCAGCCATTGTGGATCGAATACATCCTTGACCGCCATCTGGATGTCCAGATCGTCGGGCGCGAATTGATCCACCATCAGGTCGCGCTTCTCGATACCCACCCCATGCTCGCCGGTCAGGCAACCGCCCACCTCGACACAGAGCTTGAGGATGTCGGCACCGAAAGCCTCGCAAAGCTCCAGATCGCCCGGCTTGTTCGCGTCGAACAGGATCAACGGATGCATGTTGCCGTCACCGGCATGAAAGACATTGCCCACATCCAGCCCGTATTGTTTGCTCATCTCGCCGATCCGCCGCAGCACATAGGGAAGCTGGCTGACCGGAATCGTGCCATCGAGACACATATAGTCGTTGATCTGTCCCATCGCGCCGAAGGCGGATTTGCGGCCCAGCCAGATCCGCGCGCTTTCGTCGGCGGATTTGCTTTCGCGCAACTCCACGGGGTTATGTTTGCGGGCAATGGCGATGATCTTTTCAAGCTGTTCGTCGATCTCGGCATCCGAGCCTTCGACTTCCACGATCAGCAAGGCCTCGCAATCGGGATAGCCCGCCTTGGCAAAGGCCTCTGTCGCGCGGATGCACGGGCGGTCCATGAACTCGATCGCCACCGGCAGAACGCCCGCCTTTATGATGTCGGACACGCATTCGCCCGCAACCTCGTTGCTGTCGAACCCCATCAGCACGGGCCGCGCCCCTTCGGGCTTGCGCAGGATACGCAATGTCGCCTCGGTCACGACACCCAACTGGCCCTCCGATCCGCAGATGACGCCGAGCAGGTCCAGCCCGCCTGCATCGAGATGCGCGCCGCCGATCTCGACCACGGTGCCATCCATCAGCACCATCGTGACGCCCATCAGGTTATTCGTCGTCACCCCGTATTTCAGGCAATGCGCGCCGCCCGAATTCATCGCGATATTGCCTGCAATGGCGCAGGCCAACTGGCTGGACGGGTCCGGCGCATAGAAGAAATCGTTTTCCTGCACGGCACCTGTCACGCTGAGATTTGTGCGCCCTGTCTGCACACGCACAAAGCGGTTCGCATAATCCGTCTCCAGCACCTCGGTCATGCGCGCAACACCAAGGATCACGCAATCCGCCGTGGGCAAGGCGCCGCCCGCCAGCGAGGTTCCGGCCCCGCGCGGCACGACAGGCACACCCATCTCGTTGCAAATCCGCAGGATATCCGAGACCTCCTGTGTTGTGCTGGGCAGAACAGCCACCATCGGGGGACAGCGATAGGCCGTCAGCGCATCGCATTCATAGGCGCGCGTTTCGGCTTCGTCGTGGATCACCGCGGTTTCCGGCAACGCAGCCAGCAATCGCTCCACAAGCCGCGCTTTCTTGGCCAGGATCACCGGATTCGGGGTTGGCATTTCCATGATGTGGCTCCTCCTGCGTATTGGTAAGAAAATATAACCAATTTTGGCATCTGGCAAGTGTTCATGTGAGAGGCTACAGGTTTGGCATGACATGGATGGATCGCCTGGGATTATTCGGGCCGCTGGACCTGGCGGGGCTTGTGCTGCTTTTCAGCGGTTGGGTGATCATCGGATGGCGGATCGAGGCGAAAGGCGGTTGGCGTCCCTCGGTGTCGGTCCTGATGGCAGAGTATCGACGCGAATGGATGCGGATGATGGTCGAGCGTCAGATGCGGATGTTCGACGCGCAGGTTCTCAGCACATTGCGGCAGGGTGCGTCCTTCTTCGCATCGGCCACGATGATCGCCATCGGCGGTGGTCTGGCCCTGATCGGCAATGCCGAACGCCTGCAGGGTGTCGCCAGTGATCTGACCATGATCAATGAGCCGATCTTCGTATGGGAGATCAAACTGCTGATCACCCTGATCTTTCTCGCAAACGCATTTTTGAAATTCGTCTGGTCGCATCGCCTGTTCGGCTATTGCGCGATTCTGATTGCCGCCGTGCCGAACGATGCCAGCGATCCAAGTGCCCTGCCGCGTGCCGAAAAAGCGGCAGAGGTGAACATCACGGCGGCGCGCAGCTTCAATCGCGGGCTGCGGTCGGTCTACTTCGCGCTGGCCAGCGCCGCGTGGTTTCTGGGCGCCCTGCCGTTGATTGCGGCCTCTGTGATCACGCTCGGCGTTCTGTGGCGACGGGAATTCGCATCGCAATCCCGCGCTGTGCTGACCGCCAAGACCGATGAGATGGGCGGGCCACACGCATAACGCAAGCGGCCCGCACCTAGCCCTGACGCCGCCCCTCGCGCAGCCACGCGCCTACAATCAGCCCCGCTGCCAGCAACAGAACCAGCCAAGATGGCAGCAAAGGCATCTGCCGCAGATCACGCGTCTCGAAAGCCTCGCGCGGGGTCAGCCCGATCCAGCCGCGCCCGGCAGCGGGACGCCCCGCGCTGACCTCCCGGATCGTCGGAAGCCCGTCATCCAGCGCCAGAACGCCGCCGCGCAAACTGTCGATCGCGGGTTTCATCACGGCACCCGTGGCAATGGTCTGCTCGAATTCGCGCGGCGCTGCAGGGCCGAGGCCGATGACAGCGGCTTCCTCTCCGTCCGTCAGACGGTAGAGCCCGATCTCCGGCCCCTCGTATTCCACCTCGAAACGGCCGGGGCTGGTTTCGGTCAGGTCAAGCTCCACCTCTTCGCCGCTGGGCGTGGTCACGGTCACCGGGCCTGTGCTGTCATCCAGCGTGCGCCGGATGATCCGCATGCGTTGTCCTGTCGGTTCGGCCCAGATCGCCTCTTCCTCCAGTTCCGGCTCTTTCATCATCCAGTGCGCCAGACGCCGCAGCAATTCCAGTTGCGGGCCGCCGCCCTCAAAGCCACGGTCCCAAAGCCATGCCTGATCCGAGGCCAGAAGCGCGATACGCCCCTCATCAACCCTGTCGAGGATCAGCAAAGGTCTGTCATCAACGCCCGACATCACAACATTCCCGCTCTCGGTCTCGAGGTCGATCTGGCGCAACCAGCGGCCCCAATTGTCCTGACCCTCAGGTGCCAGCCCCGCCGTGACCGGATGGCGCTGGCCCAGATCGGTGATCCGGGGCACGTAGCCTTCCTCGATCACACGCGCTGTGGGACGTGCCGGAAGCACAGTCGAGAGCGGTGAGCGGTAGAGCGATGCGGCTGAGGCAAAATCCGGCCCCGCGGCAACCAGAACCGCACCGCCGTTACGCACATAATCCGCAACATTCTCCAGATAGAGCGAGGGCAGGATGCCGCGGCGCTTGTAGCGGTCGAAGATGATGAGATCGAAATCCTCGATCTTCTCCATGAACAGTTCCCGCGTGGGAAAGGCGATCAGTGACAGTTCCGAGACGGGCACGCCGTCCTGTTTGTCCGGTGGCCGCAGAATGGTGAAATGCACCAGATCGACAGAGCTGTCCGATTTCAGAAGATTGCGCCACGTGCGACCACCTGCATGCGGCTGTCCCGAGACCAGAAGCACCCGCAGGCGGTCACGAACGCCGTTGATCTGCACCAATGCGGTGTTGTTGCGATCCGTCAGTTCGCCCTCGGCCTCGGGAACGGTGAACTGGATGACGTTGCGCCCGGCATGGGGCAGGGTCACCGGCAGTTCGAAAGAGCGTCCGATCTCGATCTCGAAGCGTTGCGGCTCGGCCCCGTCGACAGAGATATCCAGCGGCGCACGGGTAACCCCTGCCGGTGCGGCACCCATATCCTCGACGCGCAGGGTGAGCATGACCGGCTCGCCCAGAATGGCGAAGGCCGGTGCATTCTCAACGATCAGGCGACGGTCCCAGTCGTCCGGCAGGCCGGTGTGCAGAAGATGCAACGGCGCAGGCATATCCTGCGCGCGCTCCATATCATGCGCGATGCCGTCGCTCAGCGCGATGATGCCGGAAATCCGCCCGCGCGGTTCCTGCGCCAGTGCTTCATTCAGGGAGGACATGAGCAAAGTGCCGCTATCGCCCTCACCATCCGGAACATCGATCCGACGCACTTCGGTGTTGGCCCGCGCCGTCAACCGCGCCTCGAGCGCATCCGCCGCCTCCGCTGTCCGCTCCGCGCGCGCGCCCAATGACTGACTGGCGGAATCGTCAACCAGCATCAGCACGATATCGGACAGCGGTGCGCGATCCTCCTCCTGCCAGCTAGGGCCCGAAAGCGCCGCAAGCACGACCAGTCCCGCCAGCAGACGCAGCGCCCATCCCGCCAGCCCGCGCACCAGTGCCAGTGTCGCAGCCACAGCGACAACCGCGCCCAGAACAGCCAGCACCGCCCAAGGCAGCAAAGGATCAAAGATGATCTGTCCGGTCATTGGCCCAACCTGTCCAGCAAAGCAGGCACATGGACCTGATCGGATTTATAATTCCCCGTCAGCACATGCATGATCAGGTTGACCCCGAAACGGTAGGCCAGTTCGCGCTGGCGCTCGCCCGCATAGCCGCGTCCCACCGGAAAAAGCGTATTGCCACGCCGGTCCGTGGCCCATGCGGTCGCCCAGTCGTTGCCCCCGATCACAACAGGTGTGACCCCGTCATTCAGGTTGCGGAAGGGCATACCCTCCGCCCTTTCGGCATCCGGCGGGGACGCTTCCACCCAGATATCGCGGGCCGTATGCCTGCCGGGAAAGTCCTGCAACAGATAGAATGTGCGCGTGATCACATGATCTTCGGGCAGCGGCTCCAGCGCCGGAATATCCAGCGGAGCCGCGATCTGCTGCAACTTCCGCCCGTTCGGGCTGGCCGCGCCAAAGCCCGCGATATCGGCATCGCGCGTATCGAACAGGATCATGCCGCCGGCCCGCAGATAACGGTTCAGCTTGTCGTAGGCTTCAGCGGACGGCGTGGGTTGATCCGGTGTGATGGGCCAGTAGAGAAAAGGGAAAAATCCGATCTCGTCGGTCTCCAGATTCACGGACATCGGCTCTTCCGGCTCGGCGGAGGTGCGGAAAAACAGCGTTTCGGACAAGCCGCGCAACCCTGCCAGCGCGGTGTCATCCAACCGCGCATCGCCTGTCACGATATGGGCAAGCCGCAGTTCCGATGTTGCGGCAATCGCGAAATCATCCCCGCTCTGCTGCTGGGCCCCGGCATCCTGCGGCAGACCGAGCATGGCCACCAGTACGAGGCCCGCCGCGCGTGCGCCGAGCAAGCGCCCCGACAAAGCCAGCGAGGCGATTACATCCGCCAGCAAAAGCGCCAGCGCCGTGGCCAGAAGATAGCCCGCCAGAGGTGTTTCCGTTGGGCGCGACAACCCTTCGACAGGAATGCGTGACGGCCAGCTTGCAGGCTGCAGAACGCTGTCTGCCATCATGGTATTGCGCGCGATCCGGCGCTCCCCGCCATCGTAAAGACCGGGCCGCAGATCGGGACCGAGAGGATCGGACAGCAATGCGGCCCCGTCAACGCCCGTCATCGTCTGGGCGTCCTGAATGTGCCCCATCCCGTCCAGCACCGTGACCGGTTGCCATGTCGTGCCTTCCAGATCCTCGGCCGCAAGCCCCTGCCCCACCGATGAAACCGCAAGCCGCTCCAGCATCCGCACGAAAAGACCGGACAGCGGCAATGTGGACCATTCCGCATTGGCCGTCACATGAATCAGCACAACCTGCCCCTGCCCGATGGGTTTGCGGGTGACCAGCGGCGTGCCGTCGGTCAGTTGGGCGATCACGCGGTCGGCCAGGGTGGGGTCAGGCTGCGCCATGACCTGCGCCGAAACGGTCACGTCATCGGGGATCGGCAATCCGAAAAACGGGCTGTCCTCGGTGAACGGGGCGAGCGTTTTGGGGTCGCCCCAACTCATCGCGCCACCCACGCTGCGACCGCCCGCGCGCAGGCGCACGGGCATCAGCGGGTGTTCCTCGGTCCGGCTGACTTCGCTGGCGGCCAGACGCGGCCCCGCGAAGCGCAACAGCAAACCACCCTGTTCGGTCCAGTCCAGCAGCGCTTCCTCCTCGGACGCAGAGAGCGTGGCGACATCGGCCAGTACGATCACATCCGGATTGGCGGGCAGCACATCGCTCAGCCCCCCCTCCAGCAAATCGGCATTCGGCGCAAGCGCCTGCCGCAGATAATGCAGCGGCGACAGCAGTTCCAACCCTTCGCGGTCATCACGCCCGGCGATCAGCGCCACTTCGCGGCGACTCAGGCTGTCATCGGACAGCGCCACGGCGCCAGCACTGCGGATGCCCTCGATCTCGACCCGTGTGATCCTTGCGCGCAGTTCTGCAGGCAGGCTCGCCTCCGTCAGTGCCTCTGTCGCGCCATTGTCGAAAGACAGCGGCAGACTCGCCAGCATGCGCGGCACACCAGATGGGTCCAGCCCATGCGCGGCAATGGTCATCTCCTGTGCTGGACCGGGGGTGGCGCGGCGCGCGCTCAGGTGCAGGACACCGTCCTCGTAACGCGCGGGCAGCAACGCAACGGGGCTGCGGCCAGAGGCAAACACCCGCACCGGTCCGCGCGATTCCAGCGTGCTCAGCAACGCATCCCGCCCGTCCATCGCCAGACCATCCGTAAACCAGAGCGTCTCGAACCCGCCCTCGGGCAGCAGCGCAGCCACGCGCTCCAACATGTCAGGTGAGGCGACCCAAGGCTGCGGCGCAAGCCCCGCGATACGCGCCCGCCAGAGATCGGCAGACTGGAACGCCACCTGCTCCGGCGTCGTCAGGCGCAGAACCGCCGCCGTGCGCCGCTCGCGTCCGGCCTCGGCCAGCAGGCGGTCTGCCAGTTCGGCGCGGCTGGTCCAGTCCTGCGCGCCAGGCCAGCCGCCATCCATCACAACGAGCACCGGGCCGGTGCCCGGCTGACGATCAGCCTGCGGGTTCAAGACAGGGCCAGCCAGTCCGATGATGACAGCTGCTACAGCCACCATCCGCAGCAGCAACAGCCACCAGGGCGTGCGATCCGTGACGCTTTCGTCATCCTTCAGACCAAGCAGCAACGCCACAGCCGGAAAGCGGCGGCGGATCGGGGCAGGCGGCACCGCCCGCAGGATCACCCACAGGATCGGCAGCGCCAGAAGACCGAGCAGCAGCCACGGGGCCGCGAAACCGATGGGACCAAGCATCATTTGCCCGCCCCCCGCTCCAGCGCGCGCCAGATCCAGAGCAAGATCGATTGCGCGGAGGCATCGGTATGGTGGCACTGGTATTGCCAGCCGGTTGATGCGCAGAGATCGGAAAGAGCGGCCTTGCGCGCTGCCAGTCGCTCCAGATAGCGGCCGCGCAGATCGCCGGCTTTCAGCGTCTCATGGGCGATGGTGCCGCCCATGCTCTGGAATATCGTGCGCCCCTGAAAGGGAAAGGCTTCCTCGGACGGGTCCAGCACCTGCAACAGGACACCGCGCACACCGCGATCGGCGGCTTTGGTCAGCGCGGCCTCGACGGGAGCCATATCCGAGAGGAAATCCGAGATGAACATGGCGCGGGCCTGCGGGATCATTGCGCGGGCCTCGGGCAATCCGTAATCGGCAGCATCGTCCTGCGAGAGCATCTCGGCCAGACGCAAAAGCTGCGCGTTGCCGCGACGCGGTGGCAGGTCTGTCCCCGTCAGGCCCACACGCTCCCCGCCGCGCACCAGAAGCACGGCGACCGCCAAGGCCAGCAGGCGCGCGCGATCCGCCTTTTCGGGCAGGTTAGAGCCTGATGTGAACCGCATGGAGGCTGCCTGATCCACCCAGAGCATCACGCTTTGCGCGATCTGCCATTCGCGTTCGCGTACGAATTGCGTATCGCCCCGCGCCGATCTGCGCCAGTCGATCATCCGCAGCGGATCACCCTGCTGCACCGGACGGTATTGCCAGAAATCATCTCCCTGCCCCGCGCGACGGCGTCCATGCTCGCCAAGCAGGACGGTGCCGGCAAGTTGCTCGGCCCGGGCCAGAAGCGGCGGAAAGCGGGCGGCCTCCGCCTCGGCTCTGGCGCGCAGGGTCAGCGGATATGTCACGCAGCAGCCTCGATCCGCGTGATGCGGGCGGCGGTATCGGTGATCAGGCCGGTCAGCGTGTCGCCACGGGCGCGCGCGGCAAAGTTCAGCGCCATCCGGTGCGTGAGCACAGGCCGCGCCATTGCCACGACATCCTCGACCGACGGGGCAAGCCGCCCCTGCAGCAAGGCACGCGCGCGCACCGTCAGCATAAGCGCCTGCGCGGCACGCGGCCCGGGGCCCCATGCCACCGTCTGGCGCACACGCTCGTCCGCGCTGTCATCGTCGGGACGGAAGGCGCGGACAAGATCAAGGATCGCTTCGACCACGCCATCCCCCACGGGCATACGGCGCAACAATGTCTGCGCCTCCAGCAATTCCGCCGCGGAAAAGACCTGATGCGCCGCGTCCTCGGCCACGCCGGTGGTGGCGATCAGGATGTCCCGCTCGGTCTTCCGGTCGGGATATTGCACTTCGATCTGGACCAGAAAGCGGTCAAGCTGCGCCTCGGGCAGGGGATAGGTGCCCTCCTGCTCGATCGGGTTCTGCGTCGCCAGCACGTGGAAAGGAACGCCCAGCGCACGGTCCTGCCCCGCCACGGTCACGCGGCGTTCCTGCATCGCCTGCAACAGAGCGGATTGCGTGCGCGGGCTGGCGCGGTTGATCTCGTCCGCCATCAGAAGTTGGCAGAAAATCGGGCCTTCGACAAAGCGGAACGCGCGGCGTCCGTCGGCATCGCTGTCCAGCACTTCCGAGCCGAGGATATCCGCCGGCATCAGATCGGGCGTGAACTGGACGCGGTTGCCATGCAGCCCCATCACGGTGGACAACGTCTCGACCAGCCGTGTCTTGCCAAGCCCCGGCAAACCGATCAGCAAGCCATGCCCGCCGCACAAAAGCGCCGACAAGGTCAGGTCCACAACCTGCTCCTGCCCGATGAATCGCCGGGTGATCGACTCCCGCGCTTGCGCCAGCTTGCCTTCAAGCGCTTCGATACCGGCGACCAGGTCGGCGTGATCGGACATGGTAATCTCTCCTTTGAACCCTAACTAGGTAACATGATAGTATCTTGGGAAAGGCAAATGGCAAAAGCAATGAGCGGACAAATGATCGTGACTCCTTCGGCGGAAGGCATCGCTGCCTCTGTCAAGGCAGCCAAGGGGCGCGGGCTGCCGCCCGTGCAAGACTGGAATCCCCCCTTCTGCGGTGATCTGGACATGCGGATCGCCCGTGACGGAACGTGGTTTTACGAGGGTACGCCCATCGGACGGCCCGGCTTGGTGCGGTTGTTCTCGACCATCCTGCGCAAGGATGGCGAAGATTATTTTCTGGTCACGCCGGTCGAAAAAGTCGGAATCACCGTCGAGGACGCGCCTTTTCTGGCTGTCGATTTCGAGCGTGACGGCGAGGGGCAGGAGCAAAAGCTGACCTTTCACACCAATGTGGGCGATAGCGTCATCGCCAGCGCGCAAACGCCGCTACGGTTTGTACGCGACGCGAGCGGGGAGCCCTCTCCTTACGTCATGGTACGGGCGGGCCTCGAAGCGCTGATCGATCGCAAGAGCTTTTACAGGTTGGTCGAACTCGGCGACGAGCACGATGTGGACGGCGTTTTATGGTTCGGTGTCTGGTCGGACGGCACCTTTTTCGAGATGATCCCGGCGGCTGAACTGCCCTGATCCCCGGTCGGATCGGTCTCACCGGACGCGCCATAGGCGCGCTGCAAGACAAACGGCAAAGCGGGCAGCACGCTGACCATGAACACCAGACCAAAGGCAAAGCTCGCGGCGAAGCCTTCGGTCGCCGTGGCGCCGATCGCCGGGAACAAGGCGGAGGCAGCCCCCTCCCGCAGGCCCCAGCCACTGACCGAAATCGGCACCAGCATCGTAAAGAGAATCAGCGGCACCACGATCATGATCGAGGTCAGGGGCAGTGCCGTGCCCGTTGCCCGCGCACAAAGGGCAAATGCGAGCAGGTTCAGCGCCGTGGTGCCAAGGCTGAGCAGGACCTGACGCGGCAACACGGATGGCGAAAGAACCGCTCTCGCGAAATCCTGCATCCATTCACGCAGATGCCGCCCCGCGATGCTGCCGGTGCGCCCGACACCCCATGCCACGCAGGCCAGAACCGCCAGCGCCATCAGGGCCGCGCCCACACCCTGCGGCACCCATTCCGGCAAAGCGATACCGCCCGGTAACAGCCAGACCAGCCCGATTGTGGTCACCGTCACCACAAGCAACGCCAGTTGACCGGCGAACCGCTCGAAGATCACGGCCTGCCCCGCCCGCTTCAACCCGCCGACATGGCGCGCCCGCAGCGCCCGACCGGCATCGCCCAACACGCCGCCCGGCAAAGACTGGTTGACGATCTGCGACAGGTAATATTCCCGCACCGCATGCGCTTTCGGGATCACCTGCCCCAAGGCACCCGCTGTCAGAACCCAGCGCAAGGCCGACAGAAAGGTCTGCGCCGTCAGGGCAAGCACGGCCGCCAGCAGCCACACCGGATCGGCATCCAGCAGCAACGCGAGCGCGGCAGGCCCGTCCACTGTCTGCCACAGCAGAACCAGCAGCGTCAGCGCTACGGCAATGCGAAGCAACTTCAGCGTCATCTTGCGCGAGATCACGTCACTATCCCCCGTTCATCAGTACGGAAGCGGCTTTCGGGCCGTCAACCGGGGCCACGCTTCCGGCTGGCGCGGAACTGAAGCTTTCCAGAAGTCGGTCACGCATCGCTTCCATCGGCCACAGAGGCGCACTATCGGCCGGGACCAAGCCCGGCGTCCAACCCCAGTCATCAATGGCCCTGACCAGATCAGGCGGCCCGATGACATGGACCGGAACGTCCGAGCGCTCGTCCAGCGCGATAAATCCTGCGGTCTGATGATCACCAACAATCACCATCAGGGGCGGGTTCCCGGCATGCAAAGCCGCATAATCGAACACGGTATCAAGACTGTAGCTGACCGCCATACGGTATTGCGCGCGCACCCTGTCATGGTCGCGCCAGACAACGTCGGGCCGATCTCCGGACTGGGCCACCTCGTTGAACACGGTGCCGTCGCCCAGTTCATCCCAGTCGATCAGTTCCGGCACAGGCAACCAAGGGGCATGCGAGGAGATCAGCGCGATCTGCGCGAAAAGCCTGCGATCCCGTGGCGGGTCACGCAACAGCCGGTCCGTCGCAGCAAGGGTGAACTGGTCCGGCATGGTCACCCAGTTGAAGGGCAGCCCGCGATATCCCAGATCAGCGGCAGGCAGAACCGTCTCGAACCCCATCAGATCGGCTTCGGGCCAATCCAGCGTGATGGCGGGCATCACAGCGGCAGTGTGGAAACCAGATCTGGCTGCGATGTGAAAAAGCGTCTCGCGGCCACTGGCAAGGGCGGCGTGATAGCGGGCCTGCCCGTTCACGCGCATTCCGTTGGCAAAGGTCGCATGGGCCAGCCAGCTTTGACCGCCGCGCGTGGGCGAATCGAGATAGGCCGAGCGCATCTCGAGCCCCGCTTCTTCAAGTCGTTTCGTGGCCTGCTCCAGCAGGGGCCGATGCTCCTGCGCATAAAACGGTGTGTCCAGACTGGTGCGCCCATAGCTCTCGACATAGATCACCAGCACGTCACGGTCGATCAGGTCCAGCAAGTCCGCGCGTTCGGCAAACGGATCATTTCTGGCGAAGTCGTTGAACAACCGCAAATCGGCCAGCGTGTTGGTGATCAGGCGGGCGCGCTCTATGCCGACGCGGGCAGTGAAGGCTGTGCCGGGCGTATCGAACGGCACCTTCCAGCGCGCCATCACCGCCCCCACATCGGCCACCGCCACCACAAGCGCCAGAACCGCGCCGCCACCGGCCACGAACCGTGCCGGACGCGGCAAGGGCAAGCGCGCCCAGACGCCCATCGCCCACCACAACACGGCAGCAAGGACGACGATTGCCAGTAAAGCCCCGACAAGCGCTGCAAGTGCGGACAAGAACCCGATTGATCCCCAGAGCAACCGGAAGGCGGCGTCGATCAGGGGTATGTCTCCGACCGGATTGAACCCCCGCGTGAAGGCCGTGA
The DNA here is from genome assembly GCA_024636555.1 of Paracoccaceae bacterium. Classification (GTDB taxonomy): domain Bacteria; phylum Pseudomonadota; class Alphaproteobacteria; order Rhodobacterales; family Rhodobacteraceae; genus Seohaeicola. The sequence continues at coordinate 100,116 of JAGXGW010000056.1, forward strand.
ACATGCCGAAATCGGCGGCTTTCAGCACCGCAATCACAGTCATCAACAGGACAAGCACACCGCGCAGCACCTTTCCCGGATTGCCGTTTCCGATCACTGGCAGGGCCAGCAGCAGAACCGGCAGTTCCAGTGCGAACAGGCGAAACGCGCCCCATGTCATGGCGTTCGGATGGTTTGGCTGTATCAGCACAAGATGCAGGACAAGGGCTGCAACAACGGCTTGGAGACACACAACCGCCCGCTGGCTTCGGGCCGGGGTCCGGTCTGTCACGTCTTATGTCTCCACAGCCAGAGCGTATCACGTCCGAACGACCACAACAGGGCAGCAACCGCGCCAACCGCGATCCATTGCGCCGGCACAGCGGGCAGGATCGGCACCTGCAAGGCGATCAACGCAGCCACCTGAACGACACAGACCAGCTTGCGCCCGAACCGCTCCGGCAAGGGCGCGGCCAGCCATGGCAAGAGACCGGAGGCTGCGATGAAGACATAACGCATGATGCCCAACAAGATCACATATGGCCCCAAGGTATTGTCGGCCAGCAGATGCAGGGTGAGGATCAGCGACAGGCCCGCATCCACTTCCATGTCGAACCTTGCGCCATAGGCCGAAATCAGGCCGCTGCGGCGCGCCAGCAGCCCGTCAATCCCGTCGAGCGAAAGGGCGGCAATGGCCAGCAGGACGATCGACCATTCCTCAAGGCTCCCGCCCGCAGGGTTCGGTGTCAGCAACGGGGTCAGCAGACAGGCGGCCAGCCCTGCGCGCAACAACGTCACCGCATTGCAGGCACCGAAATGTGCATGCGGATAATCCAGCGGCAGCCTGATCCACAAAAACATGGAACCGGCACCGAACAGGGCAAAGGCCGCCAAGGCCTCCGGCCGCAACCCGAAAACGGCCAGATGCAGGACAAGCATCATGAGGCCCGTGAAGACGGCATACAGCACGAGCGCCGTCCGCGGGCGCAGCCCGCGGTAATGCTCAAGTGGCGGTGCAGAGGTCGACATTGTATCCATCCGGCAAAAGTAGTGCGGCACAAGCGCAGTCAAGCGGGTCGGGCTTCAGATAACGTCTGTGCAGATCAGGCAGGCTGATCATTCACGGTATCGTGTTCGACTTGACCGCCGCAGCGATACAGCTACATCAAGTGGGCGTTGGTATCGAGGACGAAATGGAACGACAAGAGCAACATTACAAGGCTCCTGCGCGCTGGTTCCATTGGGGCGTGGCGCTGCTTGTTCTGGTGATGCTTCCCGTCGGCCTTCTGATGGTTCAGGAGGGGCTGGAGCGGTCGGTCCAGAACGGGCTGTTCATCTTCCACAAAAACGTCGGCGTGATTGTCGCGCTACTCGTTGTCCTGCGGCTGGTCTACCGTTTGCTGAACCCGCCACCGGAGCTGCCCCGCACGATTACGCCTTGGCAAAGGCATGCCTCGGCCTGGACCCATCGCATCCTGTACGGGCTGATCCTTCTGGTTCCGGTGTCGGGATATGTCCGTGTCAGGGCCGGCGGTTTTCCGATCGAGATGCTGGATAGTCTGGGTATCGGCACGCTCCTGCCCCGGTCCGATGCTCTTGCCGAAACGGCCAAGTCGATTCACTACCTTGGCGGCTTGGCCCTGATGGCGCTCATCGCGCTGCATGTGGGGGCGGCGCTGCACCACGGTTTGATCAAACGCGACGGCGTGTTCCAACGCATGTGGCCAAGCCGTCGCTGATCCAGCCACGTTCACATCCTGTCACTTTCCAAGAGGACGTTTTCCGCCCGTGACCTTTCAGGCCAGACATCCGGATGTTACCTGTGACCTGAAAGCGGTCCGGTTGGCGGCCAAGCCCGTTGTGCGCCCGTCCTTGCCCACACGAAACGCACGCATCCTCTTTGCCGTCCTGACGCTGGGCATGACACTGCTTGTCGGGCTGGGCGTGATCGTGAATGTCGCGCACTGGACCGCATGGTCCGTTCTGGCCGTGGCGCTTGTATTGCCCAGCCTGCTGTGGATTTCGGGCGGTGCCGCAACCGCGTTGACCGGCATGCTCTGCCCGCCTCGCGCCGAGGCAGGCCCGCCTGCTGTATGGTGTCCCGCTGGCCGGACCGCGATCCTGATGCTGCTCTGTCGTGAAAACCCCCAGCCCGTTGCTGCCGCGCTGACGGAACTGCTCCGTCAGACCGGCAAGGCCGGACTTGGGCCATCGACACGCGTGATCGTGCTGTCGGATACCTTCGGAGCCGAGGCTATTGCTGCGGAAGAATCTGCACTCGCGCCGCTGATCGCGGCCGGACTGGTCGATTACCGTCGCAGAGCGGACAATACGGGACGCAAACCCGGAAACATCGCCGAATGGTTTGACCGCGCAGGACAGCGCTTTGCCTACATGCTCGTGATGGATGCCGACAGCCGCATGAGCGGGGCGCGGATCAGGCGAATGATCTGGCGGATGGAACAGCAGCCCGATCTGGGACTTTTGCAGGCAGGCATGGCCCTGTTGCCTGCGCGCAGCCGGTTCGGGCAGTTTCAGCGCACGGCGTCACGCCTGTTGGGGCCGCATTTCGGGGCGGGTCTTGCCGCATGGACGGGCGCGACGGGGAATTACTGGGGCCACAACGCCCTGATCCGCACCGCCGCCTTCACCGATGCCGCGCATTTGCCGGCCCTGTCCGGCACGGCCCCCTTCGGCGGTGATATCCTGAGCCATGATATCATCGAGGCCGCCGTGATCCGTCGCGGCGGCTGGGCCGTGGTGTTCGATCCCGCAGCGGCAGGAAGCGCCGAGGACGGGCCACAGGATCTCGCATCATACCACAGGCGTAATCGGCGGTGGTGTCAGGGCAATCTGCAACATATCCGGCTGATCGCAGCCCCCGGCCTGCACCCGATCAGCCGCCTGCATATCGCATCCGGCATATTCAGCTTTCTCGCGGCGCCCGTCTGGCTGATACTGGTGCTGATGATGGGGACCGGCCTTGTCGTGCTCGAAGGGGCCGTGCCGCTGTTGCTGATTGTGGCGGTGCTTCTGGTGCCGAAAATTGTTGGCCTGCAAACGTTGCTGAAAACCCGCCGTACGCCGCGCCGCACCCGTCTGGCCTTTCGCACCTTCAGTGGCGAGTTGCTGCTGTCCACCCTGCTCGCACCGCTGGTAATGCTGCATCACAGTGCGGCTGTCCTCTCGGTGATGATGGGCCGCGATTGCGGATGGAAGCAGCCCGACGGTCCGCGCCGGAACCTGCCGCAAGGGTTTGCCGAGGCGCTGACCGGTCTGACGCTGATCGCGCTGGTGTTCCATCTGAACCCAGCCGCCGCGATCTGGCTTCTGCCGGTAGCGGGGCCGATGATCGCCGCGCCGCTGCTGATCCGGTGGCTGAACGGGATCAGCCCGCAGGCTCTGCCAGCGTAACCTGCGCGGCTATCGGACGGTGGTCCGAGGCGATCCGGATGCCGGACCCGTCCAGAACCCGCAGCCCCGTCACCCGTCCGGGCGCTGTGGTCAGTATCCGGTCCAGCGGAAAAAGCGGCCGCCCGACCGGAAAGCTTGCCCGCGCCGGCCCGTGCAAAGTCTGACCGATCAACCGGTGCGAAAAGGCCAGCCCGCCCCATGGCCGCCATTCGTTCAAGTCACCGATCAGCACTGTCTGCCGGGGTGATCGCCGGAACAGATGCTGTCCGATCACCCGCATCTGGGCCACGCGGAAGGGCTGCCCGAGGGACAGATGTGTGCCGATGACACGAAAAGGTCGCCCCTCCCTCCGGGCATCGAGGATGACCGCACCACGATGGCAACGTCCGGGCAAATCCAGCAGGGTCATATCCTCGATCAGGATGTCGGATGCCACAAACAGGATCACCCCCAGAAAGCCGTGGCTGTGCGGCCCCCAACGGTGGCCCGCGTCAACATGTGCATAGCGCAGTCCCGTTTCCGCCTCGATCCGCGCGATATCCAGAAATCCGCGATGCGGGCGCTGTTCCTCGTCGGCCTCCTGCAGAACCAGAATGTCCGTGCCCGGCAACGCAACCTCGCGGCGCAGCACATCCGCCGTGCGCGCCGGGTCTATGCGCCCGTCCTGCCCTTTGCCACGATGGATGTTCCAACTGACGCAGGCCAGTTGTGGCGGCTCAATCGTCATCATGTCGGCGTCAGGACAGATAGGATGCAGCCCGTCGCGGCATCGCCTGTCCTGCCTCATGGATCGGCAAGGTTGCGGCGGCGGCCTGAGGCGAGAGACCGCAATCGAACAGCACATCCGAGCCAAGACCGAACACCCGCATATCCGGCCTGATGCAATCGGCCAGTTTCATCTGCGGCATTGTCGTCGTGAGCGAGGCCGGGCCGGCCCCGATCAGCAAGGGCGCCACAGCCACTTGCAACCGTGTCAGCAAGCCGGCCTCGAGAAATCCGGCGATGGTGATGCCGCCACCTTCGATCAGAAGGCTTGGCAAGCCAGCCTCCTGCAGAGCGGTCAGAATGGCGGCAGGGCGGAACACGCCATCAACCAGTGGCAGGCGGATGACCTCGACACCGGCGGGGCGGGGCCGGTCCACGGCCTGCAGAACCAGACGCCGCGTGCCATCGGCGCGCAAGGCAGGCGCGTCATCCGGCAGCCGTCCTTTGGGGTCGATCACAATACGCGCCGGATTGGGCCCGCTGCACAGGCGCACGGTCAGGCGGGAATTGTCATGCAGCGCCGTGCCGACGCCGATCACCACCCCGTCGACCAGCGCGCGCATCCGGTGCAGATGCGCCAGCCCGTCAGGCCCGGACACATCGCGGGCATCGCCCGAAACGGTCGCCACACGACCGTCCAGAGACTGCCCGATCTGCGCGACAGCAACCGGACCAAGATCACGGCGCGCCAGCGGTCCGTAAAGCCACAGCGCCGCGCGCTCCTCATCCGACCACGCACCGCAACACGCGCAGGCGCGACCGGACCGGACCGCCAGTATCCGCTCCCAGACTTTCGGGGTAACAGTCACGCTTTGCATTGCTGTTCTCCTTTCCCGTCGCTCATGCCGCACCCGTTTCCATGCCGGGCGGAAGCGCCAGCAGATCACGATGGCCGATCCGGCAACGGGCCTCGGCCAATGCACCGATCCGCGTCTGCAGCCATCTGTCCGACACATCCGCACCAGCCTCGGCGGCAGCACCGGCAATCCCCGTCAACAATTCGCGCTGCAAATCGGCCTCGGCTGGCCCCAACTGCCAAGGGCTGTCTGCCTGAAGCACCTTGAAACCCGCCGCCGAAAACACCTCCGCGATAGCATCGGCGGAATCCGCGCCAAGCGCAGGGCCAAAGCCTTTGTCACCGCGCTGGTGCCGGTTGAAGGCTTGCGTCACGGCATCGTCAGACGGGTCCACAGGCGACCATTGCATCGCGCCATTATAGTTCAAAGCGGCGTAAAACGGGAGCGTTTGTGCCGCAAGCCGTTCCGCGAGCCGTTGTACCCAATCGCGCGAGCACAGGTCCAGCAAGGCCGACGCCGTCACAAGGCTGGCCCCGTCCAGCGGCAGGGTATCAAGATCGCGCAGGTCGATCCGATGCGTTGTCACATGATCCTCGGTCGCCCTTGCCGCATGTTCCAGAAGGTCGGCATCGTTGTCCACCAAACGCCACGCCGCTGGCTGCTGCAAGTGATTTGCCAAGGCGCGGATCGTCGAGCCTGTGCCGCATCCCAGATCAACGATGACCGGCGCGGCACCCGCAGCCTTGGCCGCAGCCGCCAAGAGCGCAGCATCGCGCGCCGCGTGATCGGCGGGTTCGCGCAGGGACAGCCATGTTGCGGAAAAACCCATCTGTCAGATCTCGGCCTCGAACCAGCCGCGCGCCAGATGGCTTTCGTGCAGCGTGATCCGCAGCCGCTTGACCCGTCCTGCATCCTTCAGATCACCAGCACGCACCCTTTTCGCCATTTCCTGAAAGATATGGCCCGAAAGGAATTCCGTCGTCGTGAATTTTCCCTTGAACGCCTCCGCCTCGTCCAGATTCTTGTAGCGCAGCGGTTCCAGCACCTGCGCCAGAGCCTCGATCGCAAGACCGATATCGACGACCAGACCGTGCTCGTCGATGTCATCGGCGAAAAACGCGGCATCGACCGTAAAGGTCGCCCCGTGCATGCCCTGCGCGGGACCAAAGAGCGGTGACGGAAAGGAATGGGCGATCATGATATGGTCACGGACTTCGACGGCGTACATTTTAGCTCCTTGGTGAATGCGGGGGGAAATAACGGAGTCCCGCTTTTAGTAACGAATGCGGTGGCACAAGGTTTCCGGTGCTGCGAGAATATCGGCATAGACCTCTGGCAAAGCGGTGAAATCCGTCTCCCCTGAAATCAGCACATCCAGAACGGGATCGCACAAAAGCTCCAGCGCTTTGGCCATGCGGCGGCCATAGCTCCAACGCGGCAGACGGTCAGCGGGAAGGTGACCGACCTGTGAGCTGATCAGGCGTAAACGGCGGCTATGGAACGGCCCGCCCAGCGGAACGGCAACGTGTTTGTCACCGTGCCAGCTCGCCTCGACCACGGTGGCCCCCTGGCCCGCGATTGAGAGGGCCAGTTCCAGACCCGCCTCCGACGCGCTGGTATGGATCACAACATCGCAATCCTGTGGCGCAGCCTCCGGACGGGCGAAGGCGACAGACAATTCGTCCGCCAGTGTTGCGCGATCAGCATTGATGTCAACCAATGTAACGTCCGCTCCCGGCAGTCCTGCGGCTAGCCTTGCCACAATCGCCCCGACCACACCGGCCCCGATCACGGCAATCCTGTCACCGGCAGCGGCACCGCTGTCCCACAGGATATTCAGGGCTGTTTCCATATTCGCGGCCAGAACAGCACGCTCCGGCGGCAGAGCCTCGGGCAGAAGGGTCAGCGAGGACTGCGGCAGCCTGTAACGCGTCTGATGCGGAAAGAGAGCGAAGGCGCAACGCCCTTCCATCGGCCCCTCCATGACCCGACCGACGCTGCAATAGCCGTATTTGACCGGAAACGGAAAAGACCCTTCCATGCCGGGGCCGCGCATCCGGTCATGCTCGGACGCCGGCACCTGCCCTTTGGAAACCAAACGCTCCGTGCCGCGGCTGATGCCGGAGAAGAACGCCTCCACGGCAACGCCCTCGCCCATAGCGGCGGGGCGGATTTCGGCCCGGTCGGGGGCAACACACCAGAGCGCCTGCGCAGTCATTTCAGCAAATGTCCGGATTTGAGGGCTTTTGTCGCAAGGTACCCTGCATTCTGTTCCGTCTTACCAACTTCGAGCGGCACCCGCTCCACCACCGCAATCCCGTGTGCCTGCAAGATCCGCACCTTGGCCGGATTATTCGTCAGCAATCGGACCGAACCGATCCCCATACCCGCCAGAAGCGCCGAGCCGATCCGGAAATCCCGCTCGTCATCGTCAAAACCAAGATGGTTGTTCGCTTCCACCGTATCATGGCCTGCATCCTGCAACGCATAGGCGCGCATCTTGTTGGCCATGCCGATTCCACGGCCCTCCTGATTGAGGTAGAGCAGAACGCCCGCGCCCTCCTCAGCCATCGTCGCGCAGGCGGCTTGCAACTGTGGTCCGCAATCACATTTCAGGCTGCCCATCACATCGCCTGTGAAGCAGGCCGAATGCAGCCGCACCAGAACCGGACGCATCGGATCGGGCTTGCCGATCTCGATCGCGTAATGCTCGATGCCGCCGTCATCAGGGCGAAAGACATGCACGCGCCCCGCCGCATGGGCCGCCATCGGCAACGCGGCAGAGGAGACGGGATGCTGCGCGCGCGCCGCGTTCAATTCAGACAGCACATCCTCCGCCGCGATCAGGCACAAGCCGTGACGCGTTGCCTCGGCCACCGCGTCCTTGACGGGTATGACCAGCGCCGCAGGCAAGAGTTGCGCGGATTTCGCAAGGGCGATCGCCGCACGGTGAATGGGCCGCCCCGCAATCATTTCAGGTGGCGCGCCGATGATGGAGGCCGCAGCATGGGGCATCTTGCCGGAGAAATTGCCGGACTTCGGGTCCGTCAAGGCATGCAAACCATCCAGATCAACGTTTGCAGTCAGACCCATTGCCACGACCTTGGCCACAGGCAAAGCCTTCAGGCCCAAGGCGGCAGCGCGGTGGCGTGTCAGAACGAACTCCGGCTGTGCGCTTGTGGACATCAGCGCGGCCAAACGCTCCGCCGACAGCCCTTCGACCGCCACAACCAGTGCGGCATCGTCGCCATGGGTCAGAACGACAGGCACACCAAGCCGCACATCTCCCCGGACACGCATCACGCGCGCGGTGACGCCGGGACCGAGCGAGGCGGAGGACAGCGCTTCAGAAACGCGCGCGGGCGGTAATGCGTTCATGAGATAACCAATGCGTTGAACATCACCTTCAAAATAGTGTGACATATGCCCAGACAAGTGCGGATCGCCAATTTCCCTGACATACACCATACTTGCGCGATCTTTCGCCGGACCGGCCTAGACCTGCGGCCCGATGCGCTATGTGGATGAATCAATAAAATGCGATGCAGGACAAGAGGAGTATCCGGTGTGAGCGTCACGACATGGATGGGTCTGTTGCGATCCTTGGTGATCTATCACAATCCGGTGAGGAGCAGGCCGCTGCGCCGGTTCTACCGCGATCTGCTGCGACCGGGTGATCTGGCTTTCGACATCGGCGCGCATGTCGGAAACCGTGCAAGGGCGATGCGCGCAGCAGGCGCGCGTGTGGTGGCGCTGGAGCCGCAAGCGCCTTTCTCCGCCTTCCTGCGCCTGACCCTGCCGCGCGATATCCGGCTGGTCGAAGCCGCCGCTGGCGGTGCCGAAACCGTGGCGAAGATGGCCGTATCCTCCCGCCATCCGACCGTCTCGTCGCTCAAAACAGGTTTCGCCGAAGAGGCAGGCGCCGCCCCCGGTTTCGAGCATGTCCGCTGGGATAGCGCGCAGCAGGTGCAGGTCACAACGCTGGACAGGCTGATCGCGCAGGAGGGTCTGCCGCGTTACGTGAAGATCGACGTTGAAGGCTACGAGCTGGAGGTTCTGTCCGGTCTCAGCCAGCCGGTTGCGTTCATTTCCGTGGAATACTTGCCCGGCCTGCCGGATCTGACTCTGTCGGTGATCGACCGCCTTCTGGAGCTGGGGGACTACCGCTTCAACCCCGTGCGCGGCGAAGCGGGAGCGTTCCTGTGGGACACCTGGCGCGACGCCGATGCTACAAAAGCGTGGCTGACAGGCCTGCCGCCCGACTCAACCTCGGGTGATCTTTACGCGCGCCTGTCGGACTGATCTGACTGGCCGGGCTGGCCGGGCTGAGCGCACAGCAATCCGGCAAATGCGTCGAACAATGCGGGCGTGGCCGTGAGCACGGTGCCTGACCGCTCGGGGTGGTCGCCCTGATCCATAGCCGCCGTACGCGCTCCGGCCTCCCGCAGGATCACAAGCCCCGCCGCGATATCCCATGGCCGCAAACGGCGCTCCCAGAAGCCGTCAAGCCGTCCGGCCGCCACATAGGCAAGATCGAGCGCCGCCGCGCCCATCCGCCTGACGCCTGCACAATGCGGCATGAGGCGGGCGATATCGGCGGCGTGATCGTCGATATGATCCATCCCGCCAAACGGAATACCCGTGCCGAACAAGGCCGCAGACAAATTGTCCGTCTTGGCCACACTGATCGGAACGCCATTGAGATGCGCGCCCGCGCCCAGACGGGCCGAGAAGGTCTCTGCCTTGACCGGATCGTGGACCACGCCGATGCGTCGCTGGCCATCCACCTCCAGCGCGATGGAAACGGCCCAATGCGGAATGCCGCGCAAGAAATTCGTGGTCCCGTCCAACGGGTCCACGATCCAACGGCGATGGGTAGACACCGCCTCGCCCGTCTCTTCGCCCAGCCAGCCATCGGTGGGCCGCGCCCCCAGCAGGATGCCGCGCAAACAGGTTTCCGCCTCGACATCCGCTTGCGACAGGAAATCCCCGGCGCGTTTTGTGGTCACTGTGAGGTTACTTCGCGCGGCCCAGTGCTGCATCAGCACGCCTCCGGCCTCGGTTGCCGCCTGCAACGCAAAGGCCAGATCGGCTGCGTCTTGCTCTTGCGTGGCTATCCTCATTTCGTTGCCCCCGCTGCCGCATCCAGCGCCTCTCCGGCGATGCGGGCCGTTTCCGCCCAGCTTGCCAGCTTCGATCCAAAAGCGGCGGCGGCTTGCGCCATTGCCTCGCACTTTGCAGGCTCCGACAGAAGGGCACGGAGAGCACCGGCAAAAGCCGCAGGATCATCGCGCGCCACCAGAAGGCCCGCCTCGGACGGAACAGTGTCGGCGACAGCCCCGGTGCGGCAGGACACAATCGGCAGGCCGTTCACCAAAGCCTCGTTGAAGACGATGCCATAGCCCTCGTAGCGGGTCGCCAGAGCAAAGAGGCTGGCCTCACCGTAAAGCCGCGCCAGTTCCTCAGCCGACACGCGGCCTGCAAGATTGATACGTTTTTCCAGTCCAAGCCGGTCGATCTGCTGTTGCAGCGCCTCGGCATGTCCCGTCTCCCAGGGGTTGCCCACGATGCTGGCAGACCAGTCCAGATCGGCAATCCGCGCCAGCGCGTCGATCAGAACGTCATGGCCCTTGCGGGGATGCAGAATACCGACCGACAGGATCAGCGGCGGTGTCTGTTTCTGCGGGGAGGGGTCAACGCCATCGCCGTGCGGCTGCGCGATCCCCGGTCTGGCGATGTGGATACGCTCCGATGGCACGCCGTAGCGTTCCGTCAGAATGGCCCCTGTATGCGGGCTGGGCACGATCACTTGCGCGGCATAGCGCAGGTTGTTCTTCTCGGTCTCGAAAAGCTGGCTCTGTTGCGCCTCTGGCAAACCACTTTCCAGTGCCAGCGGATGATGGACAAGCGCGACAATCGGGGCGCGAATTGCGGCAACACCTTCCGTCTCCAAGGCACCGAACGCCAGACCATCAATGATCACCGGGCAATCATCCGGCAGCTCCCGCAACTGGGTCAGGGCATCGGCCATCCCGGCCCTGTCCGGAAAGGGGAAGCCCTCCGCCAAACGGATCAGACGCATCTCGCGCCCGGCCAACCGGAGTTCCTCCAGCACGCGCAGGTCATAGATGTATCCACCCGTCATGGTGGTGATATCGCCGGGAACGGCCAAAGCTGCGGGGATCATGAAATGCCTTTACCAAAGCGGGACTGCATAGGCAGGCCCATATCACAGCGCGTCTGCGTACGCATGCGAAGCTTAGAGCCAACCCCGCCTCTGACAAGGATGCCCCCGGCCCGCACACGTATCTTGTGGGTGATCGGGGTAGGTGCGTGAGGGGATCTGCAGCGGATCGGGGAACCAACGGCACGTTCGCGCGCTGATACTCAACCAGATATCCATGTTATCGGCATCCGCGCCAGGGCTTTCATGCTTCCGTAGCGGGACAAGATATCGCCCTTAAAGCCTTGTGTTCGCGTGATACTTTGGTGTCAGGCTTGTCAGCAACGCCGGTTTGTCATAAATCTGTTACAAATCTCGCTTGGTCCGGCGGTTGTCATGGCCACATAGCTCCGCGACAGCGCCGAAATCCCAGACCAGAAAGCCACGCCATCATGCTCATGTTTGTCTTCAGTATCGCAGGAGCAGCCGCCCTTCTGATCTACGCTGTCAGGATGGTCCGCACCGGTGTGGAGCGCGCGTTCGCCATCCAATTGCGCCGCTGGCTCCGGGCCTCGGCGCGCAACCGCAGCGTGGCGGCGGGCAGCGGCGCTCTTGTCGCCCTGCTGATGCAAAGCGCCACGGCAGTTGCCGTGCTCGCGGCAGGCTTCATCACGGCAGGCTCGATCTCCGGCAGCGTCGGCCTTGCGATGCTGCTTGGCGCGGATGTCGGCTCGGCGCTCGTGGTGCAGGCGCTTGTACTGCGGCCCGAATGGCTGGCGCCGCTGCTGCTGTTCTTCGGTGTCGCAACCTTTCTGCGGTCCGAGGCCAAGCCCGGTCGTCAGGTTGGACGTATCCTTGTCGGTCTGGCTCTGATCTTCGTGGCGCTGGACATGATCGCGCAGGCAAGCGGTCCTTTGCGCGACCATAACGGTATGGCCGCTGCCGCTGCCTACCTGCGCGGTGATCCGGTCACGGCGTTTGTGATCGGGGCTGTGCTGACATGGTTGATCCATTCGTCCGTTGCGTCGATCCTGTTGCTGATGATCATCGCGGGACAAGGCCTCATGCCGCCTCAAACGGCGCTGGCCATGGTGCTGGGTGCCAATCTTGGCGGCAGTCTGATCGCCGTGGGGCTGACCCTTGGCGCGGATCCCGAGGCACGACGCATGGTCTGGGCAAATGTGTTCCTGAGGGGCGGAGGGGCCGCCGCGGGTCTCAGCCTGATGACCTTCCTTGCAACAGATATGGTATGGCTTGGATCAACGCCCGAGGCGCAGGTGATCAACCTGCACCTGCTGTTCAACATCGGGGTCGCGCTTGTCGGATTGCCGCTTGTGCCGCTGCTGCTGAAAGCGCTGGCCCTCGTCTTGCCCACACCCGCGCCGGCCGGCCCGCTGAACGAACGCGCGGCGGTGCTTGATCCGCAATCGCTTGCCGATCCGGAGCGCGCCCTTGCCTGCGCCACCCGCGAGATATTGCATATGGGCGAGACCGTAGAGGCGATGCTGCGCCCGACGATGAAGCTCTTTTCCCAGTGGGATCAGAACATTGCCACCGGAATCGCCGATGCGGAAATGCGGCTGGACAAGATGAATCTGGAGGTCAAAGCCTATCTGGCGCAAGTCGTGCAGCCGGAAGACGATACCGATATCGGACGGCGTGTCGCCGAACTGGTGGAACAGGCGGCGCATTTCGAGGCTGCCGGAGACGCGATCGCGCGGATGACATTCGGATTGGCCCGCAAGATGCGGTCCGAAGACCTGTCGTTCTCGCCGGACGGCCAGCGCGAACTGGCGGATTTCCACGATATGGTTCTGACCAATGCACAGGCGGCGCTGCATGTTCAGATGACCCGCAACCCCGAGGCTGCCCGCGCGCTGGTCGCGGAAAAGGAATGGGCGCGGCATCTGGAGCAAAAGCTGCACCGCACGCACCTGACGCGGCTTCAGGAGGCGAATGCCGACAGCATTGCAACCTCCAGCCTGCATCAGGAAACCCTGCGCGAACTCAAGCAGATCAACACCTGTTTCATCATGGTCGCCTACCCGATCCTGACCGAAAGCGGCGACCTGCTGAAGACGCGGCTGAAACATACCGGATAGTGCCTGACGGGCGAACAAAGGCAGTCAGAACGGCCTGACACAGTCTGCGGCGCAAGCTGTCACCATGTGGGCGCGGCCTTTGAAATTTCACTTTCATGCTTTTGCATGGCCATCAAGCTGCCCCCTTTTACCCGCAAGTCTTACCTCGGGTTCAGGTGATCCTGTGTGTTGGTAAAGGGTGCAAGCATGACAATTTCAGCAGCGGAACAGTATCTGATCGAGTTGCTCAACCGGGCCAGACTTGATCCGCTCGCCGAGGCCAGCCGCTATGGCATCGATCTGAACGCCAACCTCGCCGCAGGAACCATCACGGCAACCCAGAAACAGGTTCTAGCGCCCAACACCCTTCTTGAATCGGCAGCGCAGGCCCATTCGGAATGGTTGCTTGCCACGAACAGCTTCAGCCATACGGGGGAGAACGGCACTACCGTCAAACAGCGCATCCTGGATAGCGGTTACACGCTCAGCGGCACTTGGAGCGTTGGCGAGAACCTAGCCTTTTCGGCCTCGACTGCGCCCATAGATCTGAACCAGGCAATCGCCCAGCATCACAAAGGCCTTTTCCTGAGCGAAGGACACCGCCTCAACATCATGAAAGAGAGCTTCCGCGAGGTCGGTGTGGCGCAGGTGGCCGGTCCGTTTACGTGGAACGGCACAAACTATAACTACGCATCCATGCTGACCGAGAACTTCGCCTCGTCCGGCGTGCCGGTCTTCATTACGGGCGTGTTCTATTCCGATCGTGACAGCGATGCTTTCTACTCGATCGGCGAGGGGGTTTCCGGGCAGGTCGCCCATGACGGCAGGGCCGTCGCAGCTGCGGCAGCTGGCGGTTATGCGCTGGCGGTCGATCGTGCCAGCGCGGTCATGGTGACAGTCGAAAGCGAAGGGTCATCAGGTGTAATCTCGGTGGATACCTCCGGCGGAAATGCCAAGCTTGATGTGGTTGACGGCGTCCGGATCCTGACATCGGTGAATACGCGCCTGGTATCCGGCTTCCATGATGCGCGGCTTCTGGGCGTTGCCGATCTGTCCCTGACCGGCACGACATCGGACGACCGCCTGACCGGAAACAGCGGCAACAATCGTCTTGTCGGAGGCGGCGGTGATGATCTGCTTTACGGCGGAGCAGGAAGTGACACGCTGTTCGGCGGGATCGGCGCGGACCAGCTTTTCGGTGGCGATGGCAATGACATGCTGGTCGGCTATGACGGAGCTGACAGCCTGTTCGGCGGCGGCGGGAATGACACATTGATGGGCGGACAGGGGTTTGATGTTCTGGACGGCGGGGACGGCAGCGACCTCTATATGATCGACGATCAGGACAGTATCAACGACACCGGCGGCTGGGGTTTTGACCGCGCGCAAATCCGCGATGCGTCGGGGCTGCACATCATTGTTGGAGAGTGGCGCGGCGTGGACCGTGTGTCCGGCTTCACCGGCGACGACACGATTGACGCAACGGGAGCGACCGCCGCCCAAACCCTGCAGGGTGGAGGTGGCAATGACGTGCTGAGCGGCGGCAGCGGCGATGACCGGCTTTTTGGCGGAAACGGGAATGACCTGATCCACGGAGCCGATGAGAATGACATTCTGATCGGGGCTGCCGGAGATGATACGCTCCATGGCGGTGCCGGAAACGACACGCTTGTCGGCGGGCAAGGCAGTAATGTGCTGGACGGTGGCGAGGGCAACGATCTCTACATGATCACCAGTCAGGACCATATCGCAGACACCGGCACAGCGCCGGGCAATTTCGACCGTGCCCAGATCAGCGTGGCCGCGGGCCTGTCTCTATCGGTGGGGGCGTGGGCCGGTGTTGAGCGCGTGTCCGGTTTCAGCGGAAACGACACGATCGACGCAACAGGTGCGACCGCTGACCAGCAGTTGCTCGGGGGTCATGGCGACGATGTCCTGATCGGTGGCAGCGGCGATGACCAGCTTTATGGTGGCGCGGGCAATGACCGGCTGATCGGCGGGTCGGGCAATGACTATCTGGTTGGTGGCCCCGGCGCGGATACATTCGTCTTCACCGAAGGGTTCGGCCGCGACGTCGTGCGGGACTTTGCACGGGGGACCGATCTGATCGAGATCGCCGGGCACGCCGCGATGCATGATTTCGATGCTCTTTTGATCACGCAATTCAACAACATAGCCGTCATCCGCGCGCATGACACGGCAGATGAAATATTACTGGTCAACATCCAGTCTTCCAGCCTGACAGCCGATGACTTCGTGTTTGTCTGACACGAAATGACACCGGATTCCGCCTGACGAAAGTGCGCAATCAGCAACTTTAGACGTTGCGCCCACGATAAACCCGTGGTTACTTTTCACGTGGAACAGGGCCTTTGTCTTGCCCTGATCCTTGCCGGTCTAGTATGATCGCGCGTGTATAGTGTGTTTCAGGGGTATTTCAGTATGACAACTTACAGTTTCCGTGTTCTCCAAATAGTTGATCAATACAATCCTATTACGGATGATTACGACATTCTGGACGCGCGCACGGTCGACGGCAGTCTGGCGTTGGTCGGTAACGAAAGCCTTATTCCCTACATTCCGATCCCCGATATTTTCGACGAGGACGAAGTCGAAATTGCGATAGATGGAAGTATCATCGGGTCACTGATCGTTGACGGCGAGTTTATTGACGGCCAGAGCGCTTCAACATCGCTGAGCAGTTTTAGCTGGACGCTCGACGGCGTGCAGCAAAGCACGACAATCCTTTTATTCAATCTTGAGGATCCGATCAGCGGTATTGAAATCAGTTATATATTCTTCGTCGGGGGCTCGCCCCTGCCGGAAATCAACTCGCTTGAAGAGTTGGGCGCCCTCGAAGCCACTCTGATCAGCTTTGGCACCACACTGCTGCACGATCCAGGCCCGGGCGATACTATCGACATGAGCGCGATCCCCGGTGTGACCGCGTCACAGGATGATTATATCCGTGTCGTCGAAAATCCGTTCTTCACGGAGTTCATTCCGGGCGGCGACGGATCCGATACAATTGATTTCACTGATTCCTACCAATCATATGTCTATCTGGATTACGCTGATGTCGCAGGCCCGATCAATGTAGGGATTGACGGCCCGGCAGCAACTGGTTCGATCGTCAAGCAGGGCATAGGCACTGACACCTTCATTGATCTGGGCAGCCAGCTTTCTGCGGGGTGGTTCAGCAGCACGGGTGGGTTGGCTATTGCCGGCACCACCGGAGACGACACTTTCACGGTATCACTCAGTGAGCAGTGGGTTGAGCTTGTCGGCGGCCCCGGTAACAACACGTTCAACCTTGATCTGTCCGATGTAGGGATCGTGCGGGTCACCTACAACTACTTCGGCGGTCAAGGCCCGGCAAGCGGCATTGTCGTGGACCTCAACTCCGGCACGGTGTCTGACAACGGGTTCGGCGGCACGGACCAGCTCAATATCACGCCCGGGTCTGGCCGGATCGAAATCCAGGCTACGGGGCGCGCCGACAACATCATCGGCTCCGATGCCAGAGAGCGGTTCATTCTGCTGGGTGGCGATGACACGCTGGACGGCGGCGGTGGCACCGACCTCGTGCGCTATGATCGCAATGGTATTTCGGGCGTCGATATCAATCTTGCCACCGGTATTGGCACCGGCACCTATTTCGGCACGGCCTTCACGCACACGCTGTCGAACATCGAGCAGATCAGAGGCAGCCGCAGCGGCAACGATGCGTTGACGGGCAATGCGGCAGACAACCTGATCAATGCTTACGGCGGTGACGATATCCTGCGTGGTGGGGCTGGAAACGACACGATTTTTGGTGGCTCGGGCTTTGACACGGTCATTATTGACGCGAACAGCTCCGAGATCATTGTCGCGGACTTCGGGAATATGTGGCAGATTTCGTCAAGTGATGGGGTCGACCTCATCAGCTATGACGTCGAGCAATTCCAGTTCAATGACCTTACCGTGAGCGTTAATGACCTGAACAACCTAAATCCGACGGATGATGTGATCATCTTTGTCAACGATCCGGTGAACGGTGATTTCCACATTGCCAACGGCGGCAATGACACGCTCGATTTCAGTAACCTCTCCGATGGTTATGTCGATCTCCTCTACACTGGCCTTACTGGACCGCTCCAGGTTGACATAGACGGTGCGACCAACACAGGCACGATCACAAAAGGCACGGCTGGCACCGATACGCTTATCGATGTAAATAACGTTCTTTCATCTCTTGAACTGTTCACCGGCGGTTTGTTCATCCTAGGCACGAACTCTGGGGACACGTTCAACATCGCGCTGGACGGGGGCTTTATCGGTTTGCTGGGTGGTCGCGGCAATGACACCTACAACATCGACCTGACCAATTCCGGCGGCGTGCGCCTGGATTTCCGCACGGGCGGTGCTCAACAACTGGCCACGCAAGGGATGGTCATTGATGTCGCGTCAGGTGTCGTCTCCAATGATGGATTTGGCGGAACGGACCAGATCAACGTCACAGGCACGGGTATGGGCTACCTCGAAATCGGCGGTACTGCCTTTGCCGATACGATGGTCGGGTCTGATCGCAACGAGATCTTCATAACTTATGGCGGAAATGACAGCGTCGACGGTGGTGCCGGTCGTGACATGATCCGTTATGACAGGGCGGGAATAAGCGCGGTCGACGTAAACCTGACGACGGGGACGGCCACCGGTTCCTATAACGGTGTCGCCTTCACTCAGACGCTGGTCAACATTCAAAGCCTTATCGGTAGCCGGGTCGGAAACGACACCCTCAGGGGCAGCGCAGAGGACAACTTCTTGCGGGCAAGGGGTGAAAACGTCCTGATGTACGGGGAAGGCGGCAACGACACCCTTCATGGCCGGAATGGCAACGACACGCTCTTCGGCGGCGACGGGAATGACATGCTATACGGCGGCGCAGGCGCTGACCTGATGGATGGTGGTGAAGGGTCCGATACGTATTACGTGGATGCCTTTGACCAGATCGACGACACCGGCACAGCAGGCTTTGACCGCGCGCAGGTCACTGACACGAATGGCATTAACCTGAACGTCGGCACCTGGACAGGCGTGAACCAGATCGTGGGCGGTTCGGGCAATGACACGATCAACGCCACAGGCGCGTCCGCAGCACAATCATTGCTGGGTGGCGATGGCGACGACAGCCTTCTCGGCAGCATCGGCAACGATACTTTGTTCGGTGGAGACGGAAATGACGTGCTCGAAGGGGGTGCCGGAAACGATCAGCTGATCGGCGGCGCCGGGAATGACACGCTTTACGGAGGCACCGGAAACGATACGCTGATCGGCGGCGCGGGCGCGAACACCCTCGATGGTGGCGAAGGATCGGACCTCTACATGATCCAGTCCGGCGATATGATCAACGATTCCGGCACCTCAGGATTTGACCGCGCGCAGATCAGCGATGTGAACGGCCTGTCTGTCGCTGTCGGCGCGTGGACAGGTGTCGAGCGCGTCAGCGGCTTTACCGGCAATGATACGATTGACGCAACAGGTGCAACCAC
>JAGXGW010000057.1 GCA_024636555.1 Paracoccaceae bacterium
CTTCCTCAATCAACTGCTGAAACCGCGCCCGCAGCGCATCCGGCAAAGGTGCTGACATGATCCATCCTCCCAAACAGGATGAATCACAGATCAACGCTCAAGGGAATCCCAACGATTCAGGTTTCGAGTCGGGCGCTTTAGTTGAGCCCAAGTACCACCTTGGGCCATCGCATGGGGCACTCCGCACTCCGCCAGCACGGTCTACGACCAAGCAACGAAGGCAAACACTCTGTCTCATGTGTTTTGGCTGGGGCGGTAGGATTCGAACCTACGGTACACGGTACCAAAAACCGATGCCTTACCACTTGGCCACGCCCCAACGTGTGGGGCTGATTACTCTGACATCAAGACGGGTTCAAGACCCGTTATCGAAAAAATCGACATGATCTATCTTTCGCCGGTTTACTGGCGCAGTTCGTCCGCCTCGACGCCCCAGAGGGCCGTTTTGGGCGCCCAGCCACGATGGCCGCCAGCCGACAAGCGGCACCAGTCTTCCGAGCAACTGTCGAGCCGTGCGACCACGCCCAGTTCCAGTTTGGCGGTCGCCGGCGCATCCTGCACGGGGCTGTTGAGCAGGGGCAGCATGTCTTCGTCCACGATCACGGTGCGCGTGCCGGACAGCAAAGAGTAGTGCACCCAGCCGCCGGCGCCGTCACGGTCCACGACGCGGCGCCAATGGCCATGCTCGGCGGTGATCTGCACAGGCATGTCCTTGCGCTTGAAGACCCAGTCGATCCGGTGCGTCAGCGACGGCCCGCGCCGGACATTCACCTCGTTCGATTTGATCGAGACATAGCGTGGCAGCGGCAGGTTGGTGACGCTGCCGCGTTCCGTCGCCTGCGCGGCGGGGATGGTTGCGGCGGCGATCGAGAGCGCGATCAGCAACACGGCGCACATTCTGGTCAGCCATGAAGCGACCACCGCCCGAAATCTCAGCTTTGTCATTGCGTATGCCTGCCTTCTATCTGCTGTGATCCGGTTAAATCTGGAATGGGGTTCTTGTGCCCCGCCGGTTCATCCGCCACTCTGACACCAGCTTGATGATTTGGAAAGATGGGGAGGGCCTGATGCCAACTGCACGTCTGAGTGTTGTCGTGACGCGACGCTTGCCTGAAGCGGTCGAGACGCGGATGAAGGAATTGTTTGATGTGCAGCTGCGGGATGACGACGCGCCCATGAGCCGCGGCGAACTGGTCGACGCCATCGCGCGTGCCGATGTGCTGGTGCCGACCGTGACCGACGATATCGACGCCGGGCTGATCGCGCAGGCCGGGCCGAAGATGCGGCTGATCGCCAATTACGGGGCAGGGGTGGATCACATCGATGTCGCCACGGCGCGACAGCGCGGTATCCTTGTGTCCAACACGCCCGGCGTGCTGACCGATGATACGGCCGATATGACCATGGCGCTTCTGCTGGCGGTGACCCGCCGGATGCCCGAAGGTCTGGCAATCATGAACGAGGGGCGCTGGACCGGATGGTCACCCACCGCGCTGTTGGGCGGACGCGTCGGCGGGCGGCGTCTGGGTATCCTCGGCATGGGACGGATCGGGCAGGCGGTGGCGCGCCGCGCCAGTGCTTTCGGGATGCAGATCCACTACCACAACCGCCGCCGCCTGCGCCCCGAGATCGAGGACAGGCTGGAGGCGACCTATTGGGAAAGCCTCGACCAGATGGTGGCGCGGATGGATGTGGTGAGCATCAACTGCCCGCACACACCCTCGACCTTCCATCTGATGAATGCACGCCGCCTCAAGCTGATGAAGCCCGATGCGGTGATCATCAACACCTCGCGCGGCGAGGTCATCGACGAGAATGCGCTGGCCCGTATGCTGACTGCGGGCGATCTGGCAGGCGCGGGGCTGGACGTTTACGAGCACGGCACCGAGGTCAATCCGCAGTTGCGCGACCTGCCCAATGTGGTGCTGTTGCCGCATATGGGGTCCGCCACCCGCGAAGGCCGCGCCGAAATGGGTGAAAAGGTCATCATCAACATCAAGACGTTTGCGGACGGTCATCGTCCGCCGGATCAGGTGGTGCCGGCCATGCTCTGACGCTGTTGCGTCATCATTGCACGGCGCTGCCTCCAAAGCAGAAAGGATCGCCTATGCACCGCGTGGGATTGATAGTCGCCCTTTGGATGACAGCCGGAGCGGTTGCCGCGCAGCAGACCGCCGATACGGTAGCACCGGAGGCGGCAGGCGCGGGCCGGGTGGAGACATCGGCCAGCGTCGCGGCCTCCCAGCAAGCCAAGGCCGAGGGGCGCGCGGTTGCGGCACAGGACTGGATGGTCGTCGCCGCGCATCCGCTGGCGGTCGAGGCCGGGGCCGATGTGCTGGCCGCTGGTGGCACCGCGGCCGATGCGATGGTGGCCGTGCAGGCCGTGCTGGGGCTGGTGGAGCCGCAATCCTCCGGCTTGGGCGGTGGCGCGTTTCTGGTCTGGCACGATGGGGCCACGGGCGAGATCACCACGCTGGACGGGCGCGAAACCGCCTCGCTCGAAGCGACTCCGCGTCTGTTTCAGAACGAGGCAGGCGAGCCTTTGGGCTTTTTCGAGGCCGTGGTTGGCGGGCGCAGTGTCGGCACACCCGGCACGCCTGCCTTGATGGCCGAGGCGCATGCACGCTGGGGCAGGGCAAACTGGCCCGATCTTCTGAAGCCCGCGATTTCTTTGGCCGAGGAGGGTTTCGCCGTGTCGCCGCGTCTGGCGATGTTGGTGGCAAATGATGCCGAACGCTTGGCCGTCGATCCGGCCACGGCGGATTATTTCCTCCCCGGCGGTGTGCCGTTGGCCGCGGGCGACATTCTGCGAAATCCGGCCTATGCGGAGACGTTGCGACGGATCGCCGATCACGGGGAGGCGGGGTTTTATACAGGCCCTGTGGCTGCAGCCATCACCGAGGCGGTGCAGGGCGCGAATCACAATCCGGGCTTGTTGGGACCGCTCGATCTGGCGATCTACCGCGTCAAGGAACGCGCGGCCGTTTGCGCGCCCTATCGCGGGCACGAGGTTTGCGGCATGGGGCCGCCGTCGTCCGGTGCCGTCGCTGTCGGGCAGATTCTCGGCATGCTGGAAGGCAGTGATCTGGCGGCGCTTGGCGCTCGCAATCCCGAAAGCTGGCGGCTGATCGGCGAGGCCAGCCGTCTCGCCTTTGCGGATCGTGGCCGTTACCTTGCCGACAGCGATTTCGTGCCTGTGCCCGTGCAGGGCTTGCTGGACCCGGCCTATCTGGCGGATCGCGCGGCGCTTATTGCAGACGGTGGCGTGCTGGAAGAAGCCATCGCGGGTGAACCGGAATTCGACCACACGCTGCTCTGGTCCGATGGCCCGACGCTGGAACAACCCGCCACCACCCATATCTCCATCGTGGACAGCGAGGGCAACGCGCTGTCGATGACCTCGACCATCGAGAATGCCTTTGGTGCGCGGCTGATGGCGGCGGGGTTTCTGTTGAACAACGAACTCACCGATTTCTCTTTCCGCAGTCACGAGGGCGGTGTGCCGGTAGCGAACCGTGTGGAGCCGGGCAAGCGCCCGCGCTCCTCGATGTCGCCCACGATCGTGCGGCAGGACGGGCAACCCGTACTTGTGCTCGGCAGCCCCGGCGGCAGCGGAATCATCGGCTATGTCGTCAACGCTCTGGTCGCGCATCTGGATTGGGGGATGGATGTGCAGGAGGCGGTCCAGATGGGGCACCTTCTGAACAGGTTCGGCATTTATGATCTGGAAGAAGGGAGCGAGGCCGCTGACTTGGCAGCACCTCTGGAGGCGCTGGGCTATGAGGTGCGTCTTGGCGCGCAGACATCGGGGCTACACGCGATCTCGCTGGGGCCGGACGGGCTGCTGGGCGGGGCTGATCCGCGCCGCGAGGGCGTCGCGCTGGGCGAGTAGGGCGGGCAGGGGGCTGTCTGCCCCCTCCGTCGAACTGCGTTCGACGCCCCCGAGGATATTTCTTGCAAGAAGAAGCGCGCGGCGCGTCCGCTTTTGTGCCGCACGTCGCTTTCAGGCAGGATTGCGTCGGCTGGTTCACTCGCGTTTTGCGCCACCTGCTATTGATCGGCGAAAGCTTGATCCAAGGGAGTCGCAGGCACCATGAAAACACATGTAAAAGCTCTGGTCGTCGGCGGTGGTGCGGTTGGCACCTCGATTGCCTATCATCTGGCGCGGGCGGGCTGGCAGGATGTCATGCTGCTGGAACGCGACGAGCTGACGTCCGGCTCGACATGGCATGCGGCGGGGTTGCTGCCCCTGTTCAACATGTCCTTTGCCACCACGCATATCCACAAATACTCGGTCGATTTTTACAAGTCGCTGGAGGCCGAGACGGGCCTCAACGCAGGGTTTTCCGTCGTGGGCAACCTGCGGATGGCCCAGACACGGGCGCGGATGGATGAATACATGGTCTATGCCACCACGGCAGAGACCTGCGGCGTGCCTTACGAATGGATGACGCCCGCGCAGATCAAGGACCGCTGGCCGCTGGTGCGGACCGACGATCTTGAAGGCGCGATCTATCATCCCACCGATGGCTATATCAATCCCGCCGATGTGACGATGGCAATGGCCAAGGGCGCCCGCCAGCGCGGGGTGATGATCGAGCGGAAATGGCAGGCGGATGCCTATCACTGGACCGGCAGCGAGTGGCAGGTGGCCTGTACGAAAATGGTCGAGAAGGGCGGCAATCTGGTGCCCTCGGACGAGCAGATCGTCATCACGGCAGAACATGTCGTCACCGCCACGGGCAACCACGCGCAGCGCACCGCAAGGCTGTTGGGGATCAAATCGCCCGCGATTCCCGTGGAGCACCAGTTCATCGTGACAGAGCCCGATCCCGCGCTGATGGCCTATCGCAAGAATGGCGGGCTGGAGCATCCGGTGCTGCGCGATGCCGATGCCAAATGGTATGTGCGCGAGGAGCGGGGCGGCTGGATTCTCGGCCCATACGAGCATGGCGCGCCTGCGCGGTTCGAATTCGGTGTGCCCGACAGCTTCCGCGCCGATCTCTTCCCGCTGGATCTGGAGCGGATCGAGGAAGAATATATGTCGATGATCCATCGTCTGCCCTCGTCCGAGACCGTGGGTCTGAAAGACGATTTCAACGGCCCCATCTGCTATACGCCCGATGGTAACCCGCTGGTTGGGCCAGCCCCCGGACTGCGGAACATGTGGCTGGCCGAGGGCTTCAGCTTCGGGATCACAGCAGCGGGCGGCACCGGCTATTATCTGGCGCAACTGATGGTGGAGGGCGAGGCCGAGATCGACATGGCGGCCCTTGATCCCAAGCGTTACGGCAGCTGGATGACGACCGAATATGCCGCGCGCAAGAACGAGGAATCCTACGCCCACGTCTTTATCCTGCATCACCCCGACGAGGAGCGTGAAGCCTGCCGCCCGCTGCGCACCGCCCCCGCCTATGACCGCCAGAAGGCACGTGGCGCGCAGTTCGGCCATGTGAACGGCTGGGAGCGACCCAACTACTTTGGCCCGCTGGATGCGCCCGACAGCTTCGACCATGACGCGCGGTCTTTCCGCCGTGGCGGCTGGTGGCAACATGCGGTCGCGGAGGCCCGCGCGCTCCGTGAGAGCGTTGGCATGATCGACGCCACAGCCTTTACCAAGCATGTGGTCAAAGGCCCCGGAGCGACGCAGTTTCTGGACTGGTTCACCTGTAACAAGCTGCCAAAGGTGGGCCGCATCAACCTGACCTATGCGCTGACCGATCACGGCACCACGCGCACCGAATATACCATCGTGCGGCTTGCGGAGGACGAGTATTATCTGGTCAGCGCAGGCGCATGGACCGATTATGACGGCGATTTCCTGCGCAAAGCCGCCGCCGACAAGATGGGTGAGTTCGGCTATATCGAGATCCAGAACGTCACCACGCAATGGGGCGTCTTTGCCATCGCAGGCCCGAAATCGCGCGATGTGCTGAAGGCGGTGATCAAGGATGCCGATCCCGAAACAGCCCTGTCGAACAAGCGCTTCCCGTGGCTCAGCGCGCGGCAGATCGAGCTGGGGATGTGCCCTGTCAACGCGATCCGCGTCGCCTATACCGGCGAATTGGGATGGGAGTTGCATCACCCGATCGAGATGCAGAACTACCTGTTCGACCTGCTGGAAAAGGCAGGTGCCGAACATGGCATGAAGCTGGTGGGCGCACGCGCGCAGAACTGGCTGCGGCAGGAAAAGAGCTATCGCGCCTTTGGCAACGAGCTTGGCCGCGATGCGACCCCGCTTGAGGCCGATCTGCCGCGCTTTGTCGATCTGACGAAAGAGTTCAACGGCAAGGCCGCGATGGAGGAGACGGGCATCCGCTCAAAATGCGTGACACTGCTGGTGGACGGACCTGATGATGCCGATCCATGGGGCCGCGAGGCGCTTTATGCGGTCGATGGCACCCGCGTCGGGCGTCTGACCTCGGGCGGCTATTCGGTGCATTTCAGCCAGAGCATCGGCATGGGCTATGTCCGTCCCGATCTGGCGGTCGTGGGCACGGCGCTCAAGGTTAAAATGTTCGACCGGTTGTGGGATGCACGGATCGTCGAGGATAGCCCCTACGATCCGGCCAATGCGACGATCCGTCAGGACGGCTAAAACGGCAAGGTGGGGCGGCGCTGCACAACGCGCCGCTCCTCCGAACTGTCAGCCTGCGGCACGGTCTGGTCGCAGGCGCGTATCGGCCAGCTTGATCCTGATCAGAGATCAGATGCGGCGCGTGACAAAAGCCAAGTTGTTGGCGGGCATTTCGACAGTCTGCACAAGCTCCAGCCGACTGGCAAGTATCCAGTCGGTCACGGCGCAGTCGTCCTTGTAGCCGATAGCCGGATCCTGCGCGATCAGGCTGGCGTGGAAGCTGGTATCGCCCTCGGAAGTTGTCTTGCCATCACGCAGGAAGGGGCCGTACAGGACCAGCAGCCCGCCGGGGGTCAGCGCCTTGGAAGCTTCGGCAATGAGGGTTTTCGCCTGCGCTGTGCTGATCAGGTGGAGCAGGTTCACCAGAACGATCAGATCCTGCCCGCCGTGTTCGTCTCCCCACCCCGCAGCTGTTGCATTCAGCGTGATCGCTTGGTGCAGGTTCGGCAATTTCGCGACAGAGGCATGGGCATCGACCGAGGCGCGGCGCGCGGCGTCGATATCGCTGGGCTGCCAGTCGAGGCCGGGCATCCGGTGCGCGAAAATCACTACATGCTCGCCGGTGCCCGAGGCCAGTTCCAGCGCGCGCCCCGTGGCAGGCGCATGACTTGCGACGAGGGTTGCGATGTCATGCACGTTGCGCGCGGCGGAGGGCGCGAACATGCGCCCGTCCTCCGAGGGGGTGGCGCTCGCGGCGCTGTCGGGCAGGTTGAGGCGGCGGGACATGTCAGGCAAACCTTTTCGGGTCGAGTGCGGCGACGGCAGCTGGATCAAGCGCGGGTGTGACTCCAAGCGCCAGATCGGCGAGTAGCTGGCTGGCGGCGGGGGCCGTCTGGAAGCCGTAGCCACCTTGCCCCGCGCACCACAGGAAGGCGGCATCCCCAATGTCCGCACCGATCACCAGCGCGCGGTCCGGCGCGAAGCTGCGCAGCCCCGCCCAGTTCGCCAGCATCCGCGTGACAGGCGCGGTGACCATCTCCTGATAGCGGGCCAGCCCTTCGGCCAGCACCATGTCATCGGCCCAGGCATCCTGCGGATCAACAGGGTCTTCATCGGCAGGCGACACGATCAGCGCGCCTGCGTCGGGCTTGCAATACCAGCTTTCGCCCACGCCATCGACAAAGGGCCAATCGGCAGGCGACATGCCCTGCGGTAGCGCGATCCGCGCCATGGAGCGGCGATAGGGCTGAATTCCCAAAGGGGTCACACCCGCCATCCGTGCCACTTCATCGGCCCATGCTCCGGCGGCATTGACCAGCAGATCGCCCTCGTGGACTTGTCCGTTCGCCGTTGTCACGCGCCAGCCGGCCGACGTTCGTTCGATCCCGCTGACGCGTGCATCGGTGACGATCTGCGCGCCATGCGCCCTGGCGCTGCGTGCGAAGTTCTGGATCAGCAGGTCGGTATCGAGATCCTGTGCATCCTCGCGGTAGGCGGCATGCGCCACAGTCTCGCGGTTCAGGATCGGCCAGAGGCGCTGCGCCTCGTCCAGCGTTACCTCGTCCAGCCCCAGATCGGCACTATCCGCCCAGAACGCCGCGAGATGGTCGGGACCAGCCACCATCATCATCCCGCGGCTTGAGAGAACGCCGCCATCCGCGTGGCGATGGTGATCGGCACTGGCCGCGTTCAGCGCCTTTATCGTGGCATTGCCGTAGTTCAGCAGGAACATCGCCGCCGAGCGACCGGAGGCGTGATAGGCAAGGCTCGCCTCGCCTTCCAGCACACTCACCTGCGCATGGGGGGCCAGCCGGGCCGCTGCAGAAATGCCTGCGATTCCGCCACCGATGACGATGATCCGGCTCATGCCTCCTCCAGACGGTCCGTTGCGGGGGCAGGTGTGGGGGCCAGCGCCGACAGCCGCGCATAAAGCGCATCGTCCAGCGTGTAATCCATCGCCGCGAGCGACGGCGCAAGCTGTTCGGCGGATCTGCCGGAGATGATCGGCGTCGGCCCCGCCGGATGGTAAGCGGCCCAAGCCACGGCGAGCGTTGCCGCATGCACACCCACATCCGCGGCAATGCCCTGCAAGCCAGCAGCCGCGTTGTGCATCCAGTCCGGTGCATAGCGGCTGGCATAAGCCTCGTCCTCGACCAGCCTGCCGCTACCGCCTGCCGCATATTTGCCCGTCAGCAACCCGCCACCCAAGGGCGAATAGGGCGCAATCGCGATACCCTGATCCACGCAGGCAGGGAACAGTTCCACCTCGGCCTGACGTTTGACGATGTTGTACATCGGTTGCAGGATGTCGATGGCCAGATCGAACGCCGCCGCGACGCGGACCGCTTTCATCACCTGCCATGCGGCGAAGTTCGAGACGCCGACATATCGAATCTGCCCCGTCTGCTTCAGTGTGGCCAGCGTCTCGAGCGTCTCATCCAGCGGCGTGGTGTCGTCGAAACGGTGCAGATAGAGGATATCGACCTGATCCATCTGCAAGCGCTGCCGCGAGATGTCGAAGGTCTTGAGGATATTCTCACGCGTCGATCCGCCGACATAACCCGCCTTGGTCGCAAGGATCAGCCGGTCACGATGGGGGGCTATCAGCCGGCCCGTGATTTCCTCGGAGGCACCTGCCGTATAGGCATGGGCCGTGTCGAAATGGGTGATGCCCGCGGCCAGACTGGCTTCGAACATGGCCTCACTTTGCGCGGCATCGGCGCGGCCACCGAATTGCATCGTGCCAAAGGCAAGGCGGCTGGCGGGGGTACCGTCACGGCTGGTCAGGGGATGTGTCATGCGGCGACCCTGCCACGGTTGCCGGTCAAGGAAAAGGGGGCAATGCGCCCGCTTCAGCCCTGTACGGGAGCCGCTTTGCGAGTCTGCCGCCACGCCCATAGCAGAGAGCCGAGATAGAGCAGATCCAACGTCATCAGCGTCGTCCAGGGATAGCTGATCAGGGCTGCCAGAAAACAGACGAAACCGACATAGAGATAGCGTACATTCTCGCGTTTGATGGTCAGTGATTTCAGCGACAATGTCGGAAGCCGTCCGATCATCAGCAAGCCGACCACCAGCATGTAAAGCCCTATCAGCAGATCAGGAAAATCTCCGAGGGCCGGAAAGGCGCGGTTGATGAATAGTGGCAACATCACCAGCAGGGCACCGGCGGGCGAGGGCACGCCCTCGAAATGCCGCGCGGGCTTGGCGGTTGCCTCGGCTTTGGTGCCGACGTTGAAACGGGCCAGCCGCATGACGCAGCACAGCGCATAGATCACAACGGCGATCCAGCCGAGGTTCCGCATGTCCTGAAAGGCCCAGAAATACATCAGCAAAGCCGGAGCGATGCCGAAATTCAGGAAATCGGCCAGACTGTCCAGCTCGGCCCCCAAGGCGCTTGCACTTTTCAGCAACCGTGCAAGGCTGCCGTCCAGACCGTCGAGAACGGCGGCCACCAGCACAAGCTGCACTGCCACCGTAAAGTTGCCACCTGCGGCAAAGCGGATGGCCGTCAGCCCCGCACAGATCGCGGCGACCGTGACCAGATTGGGCAAAAGCTGCACAATCGGCAGTTCGCGACGCGACCGCACGGGTGTGGAAAGTTCGGAATCAGGCTGTTCGCCCACGACGCGCTCCCTCGGCTGAGGTCAGATCGGCAAGAACGGTCTCGCCCGCAATCATACCCTGACCGACAGCCACCATCGGTTCAACCCCGTCCGGCAAATAGACATCGACGCGGCTGCCAAAGCGGATCAGGCCGAAACGCTCTCCGGTCAGCAGATGCTGTTCCGGTCTGGTCCAGCACACGATGCGCCGTGCGACCAGCCCGGCGATCTGCACGACAGCGATCCGGCGCCCGTCAGGCAATGCGATGCACAGGGAGTTGCGCTCGTTGTCGTCGGAGGCCTTGTCGAGCGAGGCATTCAGGAATTTGCCCGGACGATAGGCCACGGCGGTCACGCGTCCGGCAATCGGGGCGCGGTTCACATGACAGTCGAACACATTCATGAACACGCTGACGCGGGTAAGGGCATGATCCTCCATCCCCAGCTCGGCGGGCGGCACGGCTTTCTCGATCAGCGAGATGATCCCGTCCGCCGGGCTGATCAGCAAACCCTCGCGGACGGGCGTGGTGCGTTTGGGGTCTCGGAAGAAGTAATAGCACCAGATCGTCAGGATTACCCCGATCCAGCCCAGCGGCTCCCACAGAAAGAACAATACGATCGTAATGGCGGCAAAGATCGCCACGAACTTGCGCCCTTCGGGATGCATCGGTTTGATAAAGGTTTCCAGCATGGTCATGGTGAGGTGCGTCCTTCGCGAGATTGGACCCTGCACTACAGTTTTGCCGGCAGGCGCGCAATGCGGCTGTCTTGTCATACGCGTGACACGGCGTGATCCTGCATGAGCGGGATGCCAGTGCTGTCTGCTTTGGGCAGGACGACCTGCGATAGAAAAGCCAGTCTCCGCCCGGATCAGCCGCCCCCCGCGATCGGGCACCGCCCTTATGGTGTGACCGATCCGCAAATCCCCACCCCATGCCCCCGAAACGAAAAAACCCCGCCTTGTAGCGGGGTTTCTTCTTGCCTTGTTGGTTGCCCGATCAGTTCGGGATCGTGCCTTCCAGACCTTCGACATAGAAATCCATGCCCAGCAATGTGCCGTCATCGGCCACTTCACCCTCGGCCAGCCAGGCAGAGCCGTCCTGCTTGTTCAGCGGGCCGGTGAAGGGATGGTACTCGCCCGCTGCAATCGCCTCTTTCATGGCCAGCGCCTCGGCTTTCACATCTGCGGGCACGCGGTCCGTGATCTCGCCGATGCCAACCATGCCCGGTCCGATCCCGTCCCATGTGTCGGTGCTTTCCCAAGTGCCATCCATCACGGCGCGGGTACGGTCGATGTAGTAGGGTGCCCAGTCGTCGATGATGGAGGAGACGCGCGGGCCATCGGCATATTCCGACATATCAGAGGCCTGACCGAACCCGATCACATTGCCAGCCTCGGCAGCAGCGGCCAGCGGTGCGGTGGAATCGGTGTGCTGGAAGATCACATCGGCACCCTGTTCGATCAGAACCTTGGCCGCGTCCGCCTCTTTGGCGGGGTCAAACCATGTATAGGCCCAGACGATCTTGAACTCTACATCGGGGTTGACCTTGCGCGCGTGGATGAAGGCCGAGTTGATGCCGCGGATCACTTCGGGGATCGGGTAGGAGCCGATATAGCCCACGATGTTCGATTCCGTCATCTTGCCCGCGATATGGCCCTGAATGGCGCGGCCCTCATAGAAGCGTGCCGAATAGGTCGAGACGTTGTCGGCGCGCTTGTAGCCTGTTGCGTGCTCGAACTTCACATCGGGAAACTTAGCCGCCACGTTGATCGTCGGGTCCATGAACCCGAAAGAGGTGGTGAAGATCAGATCGGCGCCATCAAGGGCCATCTGCGTCATCACGCGCTCGGCATCCGGGCCTTCCGGCACGGATTCGACAAAGACGGTCTCGACCTTATCGCCGAACTCGGCTTCCACGGCCTGCCGGCCTTTGTCATGCTCGTAGGTCCAGCCGCCATCGCCCACGGGGCCGACATAGACAAAGCCCACCTTGAGCTTGTCCTGCGCCATGGCTCCGGTGGCCATACCCAGCGCCAAAGCGGCGGTGGACAGGTATTTGATCAGTTTCATTCAGGTTTCCCCCTGTAAGTGACGTAGACGTTTTCTGCCTCAGCGCGAGGCGTGGAATATCCGACCCAGAGAGGCGGGTGCCTTGCTCTTGTCGGCAGACATGATGACCAGCACGAGGATGGTGATCAGATAGGGTGACATTGCCAGATACTCGACCGGAATCGCAACGCCTGCTGCTTGCAGATTCAGCTGAATCACGGTGACGCCGCCAAAAAGATAGGCACCCAGCAGCACACGCCACGGTTTCCAACTGGCAAAGACCACAAGCGCAAGGGCAATCCAGCCGATCCCGGCGGTCATGCCTTCCGTCCATTGGGGCACGCGGATGAGGCTGATATAAGCCCCGCCCATCCCCGCACAAGCCCCGCCGAACAGGATCGCCATGATCCGGATGCGCTTGACCTTGTAGCCTAGGGCATGCGCCGCATCGTGGTTTTCGCCTACCGCACGCAGGATCAGCCCTGCGCGGGTGTATTTCAGCATGAACCAGACGGCAGCCACAACAAGCAGACCGAAATAGACCATCAAGTCATGCGAGAACAGGATACGGCCCACAACGGGCAGATCCGACAGGCCCGGAATGCTGAGCCGCGGAAAGGATGGCGGGCGGACACCCTGATAGCCCTGACCGATCAGCGCCGACAACCCCAGTCCGAACAGTGTCAGCCCCAGACCGGAGGCGACCTGATTGGCCAGCGCCAGTTGCGTCAGTGCCGCGAAAACCAGCGCCAGCGCCGCACCGCCCAGCGCCGCAGCAACAACCCCCAGCAGCGGATTGCCGGTATTGACCGAAATGGCAAAGCCGCAGATCGCGCCGGTGATCATCATTCCCTCGACACCCAGGTTAAGTACGCCCGCGCGCTCGACCACCAACTCGCCGATGGCGGCCAGCAGCAGGGGCGTGGCGGCCACCATCAGCGAGGCCAGCAGCAGAACCAGATTGATTGACGACAGATCCATCACGCCACCTCACGCCTTGCCAGCCGCAGCCGGTAATTGGTCAACACATCGACAGCCAGCAGGAAAAACAACAGCATGCCCTGAAACATCTGGATCGCCGCCGCCGGTAGACCAAGACGCGATTGCGCGATCTCGCCGCCGATATAGGTCAGCGCCATCAACAGCCCCGCCAGCAGGATGCCAACCGGATGCAGGCGGCCCAGAAAGGCCACGATGATGGCGGTGAAGCCATAGCCCACGTTGAAATCGATGCTCACGCGCCCCGCCGGGCCGGACACTTCGAACATCCCCGCCAGCCCGGCCAGCGCGCCTGCCAATCCCAGACAGATCAGCACCAGCCGCGCGGGATTCACGCCCGCGAAACGTGCAGCGCGGGGGGCCTCTCCGGTCAGGCGGATGTGGAAGCCGAGGATGTGCCGCGTCAGCAGCACATAAGCGAAGATCACCGCGATCAGCGCCGCCACCACCCCCCAATGCATTCCCGATCCTGCGATCAGTTCGGCATTATGCGCGCTGGGATATTGCTGCAGGTTGCGCGATCCCGGAAAGCCGAAGCCCTGCGGGTTTTTCATCAGTCCCAACGCCATCGAGGCCAGCAATTGCTCGGCCACATAGACCAGCATCAGCGAGACGAGAATCTCGTTGGTGCCGAACCGCACCTTCAGCACCGCCGGAATCATCGCCCATGCCCAGCCGCCAAGCGCGCCCGCCATCACCATCAGCGGAAAGATGAACCAGCCTTCCAGCGGATAGAAGGCCAGCCCGACGCCCGCCCCTGTCAGGGCACCGACAATATACTGACCCTCGGCCCCGATATTCCAGATACCGGCGCGGAACCCAAGGCTCAGACCAATGGCGATCAAGACCAGCGGCGCGCCTTTGACCAGCAGTTGCGGGCGGTAGAAGAACGCGAATTCCGAGAACAGCGGATCATAGAAAATCGTGCGGATCGCCACCAGCGGGTCTTTTCCCAAGATTGCGAACAGCGCACCGCCCGCGATCATCGTCGCGATCACCGCGACCAGTGGCGCAAGATATATCCACGCCTGCGAGGGCTGGGGCCTCTTTTCCAGCTTAAGCATGGCGCGCGCCCCCGTTCGCCTTTGCGGAAATACGCAACAACAACGCCTCAGACATGCGCCACCGCCATGTCGTGGGCTCCACCCATCATCAGGCCGATCTCGTCGATGCTCAGTTCCGAGGTTGGCCGGATAGCCGACAGCCGCCCTTCGTTCAATGCGCCGAAACGGTCGGCGATCTCCATCAGTTCGTCCAGATCCTGGCTGATCACCACCAGCGCCGTGCCGCCCGCGGCCAGATCCAGCAGCGCCTGACGGATGGCGGCAGCGGCAGAGGCATCGACGCCCCATGTCGGCTGGTTCACCACCAGCACTTCGGGCCGTTGCATCACCTCCCGCCCGATCACAAATTTCTGCAGGTTCCCCCCCGACAAGGATCTGGCCGCATTGGCGGCACCGGGTGTGCGGACGTCGAAACGCGTGATGATCGCCTCGGCAAAGCTCTGCGCGCGGCCCCAGTCCAGAAAGCCGCGCCGCTCCAGCCCCTCGCGCTGCGATCCGGTCAGCATGGCGTTTTCGGTCAGGCTCATATCGGGGGCCGCCGCGTGGCCCAGCCGCTCCTCGGGCGCGCAGAGCAGCCCGATCCGCCGCCGCTCCATCGGCCCGAGCATGCCCACCGGCTGGTCATGCATCCGCACCATGTCGGGGGCGCTGCGCAACTCGCCCGACAGCGCGCCCAGCAATTCGTCCTGCCCGTTGCCGGCAACGCCACCCAAACCCAGAACCTCACCCTGCCGGACCGACAGGCTGATATCCTTGAGCGCGCAGCCAAAGGCCGAAGGCGACCGCAGGGATAACCCGCGCAGTTCCAGCGCCACCTCGCCCAAGGCCCGCCCGCTGCGTTCGGGCGTGTGCAGGACGGTGCCCACCATCATCTCGGCCAGTTCCCGCGCGGTCGTCTCGGAGGGTGTGCAGGTGGCCACTTTCTTGCCAAGACGCAGGATCGTGGCGGTGTCGCACAGGGTGCGGATCTCCTCCAGCTTGTGGCTGATGTAGAGGATCGCCACGCCCTCTGCTGTCAGTTTGCGCAAGGTCAGAAACAGGATCTCCACCTCCTGCGGGGTCAGCACCGATGTCGGCTCGTCCATGATCAGCAGACGCGGGTCCTGCAACAGGCAGCGGATAATCTCGACGCGTTGCCGCTCACCCGCCGACAGATCGCCCACAATGCGGAACGGGTCCAGCGGCAGGCCGTAGGTCTCCGACACATCGCGGATGCGCCCTGCCAGATCGGCCAGTCGCGGCGGATTCTCCATCCCCAGCGCGATATTCTCGGCCACATTCATCGCATCGAACAGCGAGAAATGCTGGAACACCATCGCCACGCCCGCCGCCCGCGCCGCGCGCGGCTCTGTGGGCGCATACGGCTTGCCTTCCAAGGTCATCGTCCCCGCGTCGGGCTGGACCAGCCCGTAGATCATCTTGACCAGCGTGGATTTTCCGGCCCCGTTCTCGCCCAGCAGCGCGTGAACCTCGCCGGCATACACATCGAAGGAGACATCGGAATTGGCGACAACGCCCGGATAGGCCTTTGTCAGCCCCTTGATGCTCAGAACCGGTGCGGTCATGCGCTGCGCTCCTTCTTTTCGGCCTTCGCCGCGAATGTGCTCAATAGGCTGGTGGCCACGCCGATGGCAATCGCTTGCGGGTGTTTGCCAAGCGCCGGATCACCGATCGGGCAGCGGATGCGCGCGATTTGGGCAGGCACGTGCCCCAACGCGGCCAGCCGCGACCGGAACCGCGCCCATTTGGTGGCCGATCCGATCAGCCCGGCGCTGGCAAAGCCATGGCTCAACAGTCGGTGGCACAGGTCCAGATCCAGCGCATGCGAATAGGTCAGGATCAGATGATGCGCTGCGCGCGGCGCATGCGGCACCAGCCTTGCCGGATCGGTGGCGGGCAGGGCGGTCACACCCTGCGCAACCGTATGGGGAAACCGCTCGGGGGCGGTATCGAGCCAGGTGATGGCCAGATCGGGCAGGGGGGACAGCGTGTCCACCAGCGCGCGGCCCACATGGCCCGCGCCCCAGATCCACAGCGGATGGGCCGCACGTGCCACCGGCTCGATCACCCAGCCCGCAACCAGTTGCGGTAGAGGGCTTTGGCCTTGCCCACGCGAGTCGTTGAGCAGGCGCTGCACCGGCACTGTCATCGCCGCCCCCGCCACAATGGGCCGCGCGATCACCTCTTGCCCCTCACAGGTGGCAAGCCTTGCGCTGTCGTAAACTTCCGTCAGCAGTTGCACCGATCCACCGCAACACTGCCCCAGATCGGGGCCGAGCGCATGCTGGCTCAGCCGCGCCTTCGCCCCGTCCGCCAGCATCGCAAGCGCCGCCGCTGTCGCCTGATATTCCAGCGTCCCGCCGCCGATGGTGCCCGACTGGCCACCCGGCCAGACCAGCATCGCCGCACCGGCCTCGCGCGGGGCCGAGCCGCGCACCTGCGCGATCACCACCCGCGCCACACGGCCATGCTGCGCCACCGCGTCGCGCAATCCTGATACATCAAATCCCATCGCGCACCCTGTTCACGGCGGCCAGAATACGCTCCGGGGTGGCAGGTGCATCCAGCGCCGGATAGGCGGGCCCGCAAGCCGCTATCGCATCCGACAAGGCCATCAGCGCTGAAATGCCCAGCATCAGGGGCGGCTCGCCCACCGCCTTGGAGCGGTAGATCGTGTCCTCCCGGTTGTCGCCATCCCAGAGCGCCACGTTGAACACCGCTGGCCTGTCCGAGATGGCAGGTATCTTGTAGGTCGATGGCGCATGCGTCCGCAAACGGCCTGCCTTGTCCCAGACCAGTTCCTCCATCGTCAGCCAGCCCGCGCCCTGCACATAGCCGCCCTCGATCTGGCCGATATCCAGCGCCGGGTTCAGGCTGGCGCCTGCGTCATGCAGCAGGTCCGCGCGCAGGATACGGTTCTCGCCGGTCAGCGTGTCGATCACCACCTCGGT
The DNA here is from genome assembly GCA_024636555.1 of Paracoccaceae bacterium. Taxonomy (GTDB): domain Bacteria; phylum Pseudomonadota; class Alphaproteobacteria; order Rhodobacterales; family Rhodobacteraceae; genus Seohaeicola. The sequence goes on from JAGXGW010000057.1 coordinate 17,248, forward strand.
CAGCGCCACCCCGTAGGCAAAGTAGAAGAACGGTCTGCCATGGCCCTTGATCCTGTCCCATTCCACCTTGGGTGTGGCGTAAAATCCTGTGGCAGACAGGCTGACCCGCGCGGCATAGGCCATCTGAGCGGCTTCGGCAAAGCTGTAGCGCGCCTCGCCCGCACAGACCTCGCCTTCGGCAAACCGCACACCGGCGGGCGCGCATTGGTGAAGTTGCGCCAGATGCTCCGCCATACGGTCGCGTATCGTGTCGCAAGCAGCCTTCACCGCCATGCCGTTCAGATCCGAACCGGACGACGCCGCCGTGGCCGAGGTGTTGGGGACCTTGCCGGTATCTGTCGCGGTGATCTTGACCGCCGAGACATCCAGCCCGAAACGCGCCGCCGCCACCTGCGCCACCTTCTGGAACAGGCCCTGGCCCATTTCGGTGCCGCCATGGTTCAGGTGGATCGATCCATCCTGATAGACATGCACCAAAGCGCCCGCCTGATTGAGATGCGTCAACGTGAACGAGATCCCGAACTTCACCGGCGTCAGCGCCAGCCCGCGTTTCAGCACCGGATTTGCCGCGTTCCAGTCGGCCACCGCCTGCCGTCGCCGGTGATACTCACCGCTTTGCGCCAGCTTGTCGGTCATCGCGTGCAGGATGAAATCCTCCACCTCCATCCCGTAGGGCGTGGTCTGTTTCTTCTTGCCCGCAATATCCTCGGGGGGTGTTGAACGCAGTTCAACAGGGGGGGCAGACAGCCCCCTGGCGCGATCTGACACGGGCGTAGCTTCGGCATAGTAGTTCACCCGCCGCACCTCCAGCGGATCGCGGCCCAGATGGTGGGCGACATGGTCCATCACCCGCTCGATCCCGACCATGCCTTGCGGGCCGCCAAAACCGCGAAAGGCCGTGGCGCTTTGGGTGTTGGTCTTCAGGCGGTGACTCTCGATCCGCGCATGGTCCAGCAGATAGGCATTGTCGGCATGCAGCATCGCGCGGTCGGCCACGGGCAACGACAGATCCTGTGCCCAGCCGCAGCGGGCGTAATGCATGAACTCCACGCCCAGCACGCGGCCCTGATCGTCAAAACCTACCGTGTAATCGATGCGGAAATCGTGCCGTTTGCCGGTGATCACCATGTCATCATCACGGTCATAACGCATCTTGCAGGGGCGCCCCGTTCGCGAGGCCGCGACGGCGCAGGCCACGGCCAGCGCGTTGCCCTGGCTTTCCTTGCCGCCAAAACCGCCCCCCATGCGCCTGATTTCGACGCGCACGGCATGCATCGGCACGCCCAATGCCTCGGCCACCTTGTGCTGCACCTCGGTCGGGTGCTGGGTCGAACTTTGCACGACCATATCGCCGCCTTCTTGCGGCAGGGCCAGGGCGGCCTGACCCTCAAGATAGAAATGCTCCTGCCCGCCTATCTCGAACCGGCCCTCGATACGGTGCGGTGCTGCGGCAATCGCCGTCCGGGCGTCGCCCTTGGCATAGATGCGCGGGCCATCCTCGAAGCGGCTGTCGGCGGCCATGGCCTCGTCGATCGTGAGGATCGGAGTCTCCTCGGCATAGTCGATCCGGCCCAGCGGTGCCGCATGGCGCGCGGCCAGATGGCTCTCGGCCACCACGGCGAAAAGCGGCTGGCCGACGTAGTGCACCTCGCCCGTGGCCAGCAAAGGCTCGTCATGGGCCGACGGTGAGACATCATTGGCAAAGGGCAGATCCTGCGCCGTCAGCACCATCACCACACCGGGAGCGGCGCGCACCGCTGCAAGGTCCATCGCGATGATCCGGCCACGGGCGATGGTGGACAGCCCGAAGGCCAGATGCAGCGTATTGGCGGGCAGGGGCATGTCATCGACATAGCGGGCCTGACCCGTCACATGCAGATGTGCTGCGTCATGGGGCAGCGGTTTGGCCACGCTCATGGCTGCACCTCCATGATCGCGACGCGCTGGCCCTGATCTTCAAGATAGTAGCGCCGCAGCATGTTGGCCGCCGTCTCCAGCCTATAGCGGGCCGAGGCGCGCATGTCCGACAGTGGCGAGTAATCCTGTGCGAAAGCCTGCATCGCCTTGGTCACCGTCGCCTCGTCCCATGGCTGGCCGGTCAAGGCGGCCTCGACCGCTGCCGCGCGTTTCGGCGTGCCTGCCATGCCGCCAAAGGCGATGCGGGCGGCGCTCACGCGCCCATTCTCGACAGTAATGTTGAAACAGCCGCAGACCGCCGAGATGTCCTGATCGAAGCGCTTGCTCAACTTGTAGCAGCGCAAACGGTCGGGCTGGCGCGGGATGGTGACGCTTTCGACGAACTCGCCGGGTCGGCGATCCTGCTTGCCATAGTCGAGAAAGAAATCCTCCAACGCCATGCTGCGCCGTGTATCGCCCTGTCGCAGATGCAGCGTGGCCCCTAATGCGATCAGCGCGGGCGGGCCATCCCCGATGGGCGAACCATTGGCGATATTGCCCCCGATCGTGGCCGCAGCCCTTACCTGCGCCGAGCCGTAGCGGCGCAGCATCGCGGCAAAAGAGGGGTGAGCCCCGTCCATCAGCGGGATCAGCCGCGCGATGGTGACGCCCGCGCCGATGCTCAACGCGTCCTCGTCCTGCGTGATCCGGTTGAGGTCTTCGCAGCGGTTCAGAAAGATCACCTGCCCCAGATCGCGCATCTGCTTGGTCACCCAAAGCCCCACATCCGTGGCGCCTGCCACCAGCGTGGCCTCGGGATTGGCGAGATAGGCTATGGCCAACGCATCGGTACTGCGGGGCTGCAACGTATCACCGACGGGGGGCTTGCCGCCCCCCTCGTCGAACCCCTGGTTCGACGAGCCCCCCGCGGATATTTCCGGCAAGAAGAAGCTGCGGTCGGAGGTCATCCAGTCGGGGACGGGTGCGTCTTCTGCGGCTTTGGCGGCGCGGATGATCGGGGCATAACCGGTGCAACGGCAGAGATTGCCTGCCAACGCCGTGTCGTGATCGGTCTCGCCGTTCACATGGGAGACCGCCATCGCGGCGATGAAACCGGGTGTGCAAAAGCCGCACTGGCTGCCGTGATGCTCGATCATCGCCTGCTGCACGGGATGCAGCGCGCCGTCCGGTCCGGTGATCCCTTCGACGGTCCGCAGGGCGCGCCCGTCAAGCTGTGGCAGAAACAGGATGCAGGCATTCAGGGCGCGGCTGGTGCCGTCGGGATCTGTCACCATCACGGTGCAGGCACCGCAATCGCCCTCGTTGCATCCTTCCTTTGTTGCGGTGAGGCCACGCGTCTCGCGCAGCCAGTCGAGTGCCGTGGTTGTCGGGGAGATATCCCGCAACACCACACTGTCCCCGTTCAGAAGAAAGGAGATGTCCATGTCGTAAAGCCTGCCGCCTTACCGTTTTTTGCCCGTTCATGCGCTGTCTCGATGCGGCGTAGAGCAGCGCGGGCCCTTGTTGGCTGAACCGCAACAAAGCGCGGATTTGACACCAAGGCAAGCAAAAGCTGCGCTTTCACCAGCCGGAGGCTTGGGGTAGCACTAAGCCATGAGCACATCTCCCCGATTCATCCACCTGCGCGTCCATACCGAATATTCCTTGCTGGAAGGGGCGGTGCGGCTGAAAAAGCTGCCCGGTCTGTGTGCCGATGCAGGCATGCCCGCTGTTGCTGTCACTGATTCGAACAATATGTTCGCGGCGCTCGAATTCTCGGTCGCGGCCAGCGGGGCGGGAATCCAGCCGATCATGGGCTGTCAGGTCTCTGTCGCCTATATGGCGGCACAACCCGGCGAGCGGCCCCGTGACCCTGCGCCCGTGGTGCTGCTGGCGCAGAGCGAGACCGGCTACGAGAATATGATGCGGCTCAACAGCTGCCTCTATCTCGACAAGGCGGGCCAGTTGCCGCAGGTCACGCTGGCCGAGCTTGAGACATTCAGCGCGGGGCTGATCTGTCTGTCAGGCGGACCGGACGGCCCGGTGGGGCGGCTCTTGCGCGCGAGCCAGCGCCCGGCGGCCGAGGCGCTGATGCAAAAGCTTGCGGCGATCTATCCGGATCGGCTGTATGTCGAGTTGCAACGTCACCCCGAAGGTGGTGGCCTGCCCGAGGCCGAGCGGCTGTCCGAGCGCGGCTTTGTCGAGATGGCCTATGCGATGGACCTGCCGCTCGTCGCCACCAATGACGTCTATTTTCCCAAAACCGCCATGTACGAGGCGCATGACGCGCTGATCTGTATCGCGGAAGGCGCCTATGTCGACCAGCAAGGGCCGCGCCGCCGCCTCACCGCGCAGCATTACTTCAAGTCCCCGCAGGAGATGGTGACGCTGTTCGCCGATCTGCCGGAAGCGATTGAAAACACCGTCGAGATCGCGCGCCGTTGCGCCTTCAAAGCCTACAAGCGCGATCCGATCCTGCCGAAATTCGCCGATGACGAGGTGCTGGAACTGCGCCGTCAGGCCAAGGCGGGGCTAACCGCACGACTGGCCGTGATCCCCCATGCCGCCCCTGTCGAGGAATACGAGAAGCGGCTGGAATTCGAACTGGGCATTATCGAGGGCATGGGCTTTCCCGGTTACTTCCTGATCGTGGCCGATTTCATCAAATGGGCCAAGGATCACACCATTCCGGTGGGGCCGGGGCGTGGCTCGGGTGCGGGGTCTCTGGTGGCCTATGCGCTGACCATCACGGACCTTGATCCCCTGCGCTACAGCCTGCTGTTCGAGCGGTTCCTGAACCCCGAACGCGTCAGCATGCCCGACTTCGACATCGACTTCTGCATGGACCGCCGCGAGGAGGTGATCCGCTATGTGCAGGACCGTTACGGCCGCGACAAGGTGGGGCAGATCATCACCTTCGGTGCGCTGCTGTCCAAGGCAGCCGTGCGCGACATCGGGCGTGTTTTGCAGATGCCTTACGGGCAGGTGGACCGCCTGTCCAAGCTGATTCCGGTGGAGGGCGTCAAACCCGTCAGCATCGAACAGGCGCTTGCGCAGGAGGAACGCCTGCGCGAGGCGGCACGCTCCGAGGAGGTGGTGAAACGTCTGCTGGATTACGGCCAGCAGGTGGAGGGGTTGCTGCGCAACGCCTCGACCCATGCGGCAGGTGTGGTGATCGGTGATCGCCCGCTGGACCGGTTGGTGCCGCTCTATCAAGACCCGCGCTCGGACATGCCCGCCACGCAGTTCAACATGAAATGGGTCGAGCAGGCCGGGCTGGTCAAGTTCGACTTTCTCGGCCTCAAGACCCTGACGGTGATCCAGAACGCGGTCGATCTGATCAAGGCGGGCGGGCGGCATCTGCATATCCGCGCCGATGGCGTGCAGCTTTACGATCCGGCGGACGGTGCGGTGGATGATATCGGCGCGATCCCGCTGGAGGACGAGGCGACTTACAAGCTCTATGCCAGCGCCAAGACGGTGGCGGTGTTTCAGGTGGAATCCAGCGGCATGATGGATGCTTTGCGCCGCATGAAGCCCACCTGTATCGAGGATATCGTGGCGCTTGTGGCGCTCTATCGTCCTGGCCCGATGGAGAATATCCCGACCTACTGCGAGGTGAAGAACGGGCTGAAAGAGCGCGCCTCGATCCATCCGCTGATCGACCATATCCTTGAAGAGACCCAAGGTATCATCGTCTATCAGGAACAGGTGATGCAGATCGCGCAGGTCATGGGCGGCTACAGCCTTGGCGGCGCTGACCTGTTGCGCCGCGCGATGGGTAAAAAGATCGCCGAGGAGATGGCCAAGGAACGTCCCAAGTTCGAAAAGGGCGCGATGGCCAACGGGGTTAACAAGAAAAAAGCCTCCGAAGTGTTCGACCTTCTGGAAAAATTCGCCAATTACGGCTTCAACAAATCCCACGCCGCCGCCTATGCCGTGGTCAGCTACCAGACAGCATGGCTGAAGGCGAACCATCCGGTCGAGTTCATGGCCGGCGTGATGAACTGCGACATGCATCTGACCGACAAGCTGTCGACCTTTGCCGAAGAGGTGCGGCGCGGGCTGGACATCACCATCGTGCCGCCTTGCGTCAACCGTTCCGATGCGGTGTTCACCGTGCTGGACGGACAGCTTGTCTATGCGCTGGGCGCGCTGAAGAATGTAGGCGTGGAGGCGATGCGGATGATCACCGCCGCGCGCCGCGACGAGGCGGGGCAGGACAAGCCATTCGTCACGCTCTACGATTTCGCCCGCCGCGTCGATCTCAAGCGCGTTGGCAAGCGCCCGTTGGAAATGCTGGCGCGGTCGGGCGCGTTCGACATGCTGGATGCCAACCGCCGCCGCGTGTTCGACGGGCTGGACGCGCTGGTGAACTACTCGGCGGCGATCCACGAGCAGAAAGCCTCCAATCAGGTGTCGCTGTTCGGCGAGGCGGGTGACGATCTGCCGGAGCCTCGCCTGATGCCCGTGGCAGACTGGCAGCCGCTGGAACGGCTGGACGAGGAGCACAAGGCCATCGGGTTCTACCTCTCCGGTCATCCGCTGGACGACTACCTGCCCGCGTTGAAGCGGCGCAATGTGATGACGCTGGCCGAGATCCAGCTCAAGGCGGAACGCGAGGGCGGGGCCATCGGCAAGGTCGGCGTGCTGGTCTCGGCCCTGCAGGAGCGTAAATCGGGGCGTGGCACGCGGTTTTTCCGCATGAACATCAGCGATCCGACCAGTCAGGTTTCCGGCATTGCGATGTTCTGCGATGATTTCGACGCGGTGCGGCGGGTGTTCGACCAGACGCATCAGGTGGTGATGACGCTCGAGGCGCGCTTCAACGAGGGCCAGTTCGATCCAGTGGGCCGCTCGGTCGTGGCGATGGACGGGGTGGTGGCCGAGGCGGGCGCGACAGGCTTGCGGATTTTCATCGAGGATGTGGCCGCGATTCCCACGGTTGCCTCTGTGCTGGGGCAGGCGGCAGAGAATGCCCGCGGTGTGCCGCGCGGGCCGGTGATGTTCTGCCTGATGGACCCGACACTGCCCGGCGAGACCGAAATTGATACCGGGCAGGACTTCCCGCTCAACCCGCAGATCAAGGGCGCGATCCGCTCGCTGGCCGGTGTAATGGAGGTGCAGGAGGTCTGATCCCCTGTCTCTTCACAGCTTTGGTCAGTAATGCGGCGGGCGCTGGTCTGCCAGCACGACGCCATCGCCGCCGCTTGCCTCACGCTCGCCTTCGCGCTGCATCAGCATTTCGACACGCCGCGTCAGCCGGTCGATCTCGGTCTGCTGGGCGGCCACCACATCTGACAGGTCATCGACCGTGCGGATCAGATGGGCCAGTTTCTCTTCCAGATGTTGCATCGTGCCTCCTTTTGCGATGCTGTTGTTAACATGTGGACCGTGCACAGGGAAGGACAGGCGATGAAAGTCAGGGTGGAACAAACGGATCGGGTGGCGGTGGTCACGATCAACCGCCCGCAGGCCCGCAACGCCGTTGACGCGGCCACAGCGCAGGCGCTCTATCAGGCCTTCCTCCGGCTGGAGGCGGATGCCGAGACCGATGTCATGATCCTGACCGGCGCGGAGGACGCGTTTTGCGCGGGCTTCGATCTGAAAACCGCCGCCGACGGCTCTGCCGCCGACTGGATCGCATCGGTCGATATTCCCGCCGATTGGACCGATCCGGTAGGCCAGCCCTTGCCCGGACCGATGGGGCCCTCGCGCCTGATGATGTCCAAGCCTGTGATTGCTGCCATTGAGGGCCACGCTGTGGCCGGTGGGATGGAGCTTGCCGCTTGGTGTGATCTGCGTGTGTTGGCGCAAGGGGCTGTGATGGGGGTCTATTGCCGCCGCTGGGGTGTGCCGCTGATCGACGGCGGCACACTGCGCTTGCCGCGGCTGGTGGGGCAGGGCCGCGCCAATGACCTGATCCTGACAGGCCGTCCGGTGGAGGCGAGCGAGGCGCAGGCGATGGGGCTGGCCGACCGCGTGGTGCCGCAAGGGCAGGCACTGGCGGCCGCACTGGAACTGGCGCAATCGCTCACGCGGTTTCCGCAAGGTTGTATGCGGGCCGATCACCTGTCGGCGCGGATGCCGCCTGCCGATCTGGCACAGGGGTTGCGCCGCGAATGGGCCTCTGCCGCGATATTCGCCGCCGAAGGCCGCGCCGGGGCCACGCGCTTTTCCTCCGGTCAGGGCCGCGCGGGACGGTTCGATAATCTCTAGGCCTGCGTTTCATCGTTCTGCAAATACTCGAACCCGCCGCCAGCCCCGTCCGCATGGCTGGACAGGCGCGCCCCGCTTGCCCCCTTGGCCTGCATCCGCTAGAGGCAAGCCGGACGATACCGCCCGATCAAATCTGCCCCGATGAAGACTGCCCCGATGAAGACTGAGGGAGCCTGCCATGGCCAAGGAAAAGAAAACCCCGCGCCCCCGCGCCGAGACCCCCAAAGGGTTCCGCGATTATTTCGGTGCCGATGTGACGATGCGCGCCGAGATGCTGGCAAAGATCGCCGGGGTCTATCACCGCTACGGCTTTGACGCGCTGGAATCCGCGGCGGTGGAGACGGTCGAGGCGCTGGGCAAGTTTCTGCCCGATGTGGACCGTCCCAATGCGGGCGTCTTCGCATGGCAGGAAGATGCGGAACACGCGGGCGAGAATGCCAAGCCGGGCGACTGGCTGGCGCTGCGCTATGACCTGACAGCGCCCCTGGCCCGCGTCTATGCCCAGCACCGCAACGACCTGCCGCTGCCGTACCGCCGCTATGCGATGGGGCCGGTCTGGCGCAATGAAAAGCCCGGGCCGGGACGGTTCCGGCAGTTCTATCAATGCGATGCCGATACGGTGGGCGCGGCCAGCGTGGCGGCGGATGCCGAGATCTGCGCCATGCTGGCCGATACGCTGGAAGAGGTGGGCATTCCACGCGGCGACTACATCGTGCGGGTGAACAATCGCAAGGTGCTGAACGGTATTCTCGAGGTGATGGGTCTGGCTGAGGGTGATACCCGCGAGGCTGTGCTGCGCACCATCGACAAGTTCGACAAGGTTGGCGAAGCGGGCGTGCGCGAATTGCTCACCAAGGGGCGGCTCGACGCGTCAGGCGCGTTCATCGACGGTGTCGGGCTGGATGCGGCACAGGCTGATCCCGTCATCGCGTTTCTGACGTCAAAGGCCGACACCGTTGGACAGACGCTGACCAATCTGCGCGCCGCCGTTGGCGGCTCTTCCATCGGGATGAATGGCGTGGACGAATTGGCCCAAATCGCCGATCTTGTCGCCGCCCAAGGCTACGGACCCGACCGCATCGTGATCGACCCCTCCGTGGTGCGGGGCTTGGGCTATTACACCGGGCCTGTGTTCGAGGCCGAATTGACCTTCGAGATTTTCGACGACAAGGGCCGCAAGCGGCAGTTCGGCTCGGTTGCGGGCGGCGGGCGTTATGACGATCTGGTCAAGCGCTTCACCGGACAGGAAGTGCCCGCCACGGGTGTCTCCATCGGAGTGGACCGCTTGCTTGCGGCATTGCGCGAGAAGGGCCGGATGCAGTCCAGCGTACAGGGGCCTGTGGTGGTGACTGTGATGGACCGCGACCGGATGGCCGATTATCAGGCCATGGCGAGCGAGTTGCGCCAAGCGGGTATCCGGGCCGAGGTTTATCTGGGCAATCCCAAGCAATTCGGCAACCAGTTGAAATATGCCGACAAACGCGCCTCGCCCGTCGCGATCATCGAAGGTGGCGACGAAAAAGAGCGCGGCGTGGTGCAGATCAAGGACCTGATTCTCGGCGCGCAAATCGCCGAGAATGCCACGCTGGAGGAATGGCAAAGCCGCCCCAGCCAATACGAGGTGCCGCGTGACCAGATGGTCGCAAAGGTCCGCGAAATCCTTGAAAGCCAGACCGATGCCTGACATGGCCGTCACACGCTCTACCATCCGCGACGAGGCCCTGCGCCTGCGCGCGCTGTTTGAGGCTGCAGGCGCACAGGTTATGGACCCTCCCGTCCTGCAACCTGCCGGAATCCTGCTCGACCTTTACGGCGAGGACATCCGCGCGCGCGCCTATGTCACCTCGGATGCGGTGCGCGGCGAACAGATGCTGCGCCCCGATTTCACGGTGCCTGTGGTCCAGACCCATATGGCGCATGGCGCGGAACCCGCGCGGTATACCTATGCGGGCGAGGTTTTCCGGCGGCAGGAAGATTTTCCCGACCGCGACAACGAATATTTCCAGACCGGATACGAGGTGTTCGACCGTGCGGATCCGGCGGCGGCGGATGCCGAGGTGTTCGCGCTGATCCGTGAAGCCTTGGGCGATCTGCCGCTGCGTGCCGCGACGGGTGACATCGGTATTCTGGCCGCTGCTGTCGAGGGGCTGGAGACGACATCGGCGCGCAAGGCCGCACTGCGCCGTCACATCTGGCGCCCGCGCCGCTTCCGTGCGCTGCTCGACCGTTATGCTGGCCGTGCCCCGGTGCCCGAGACGCGGTCCGCGCTCCTCGCCTCTGCCGATCCGCTGGCCGATTGTGCGCCGCTGATCGGGCTGCGCGACCGCACCGAGATCGCCGCAAGGGTCGAGGCCCTGCGCGCCGATGCCGCCGCGCCGCCGATCAGCGAGAATGAAGTCGCCCTGCTGGATGCGATCCTGAGCGTGCGCGAGACATTGCCCTTCGCGCTGGAACATCTGCGCGATATTTCCGTGGATATGCCCGCCATCGCCCCTGCTGTGGCCCGACTGGAAGCCCGGGTCGATGCGCTTGCGGCGCGGGGTATTCCCGTCGATACGCTGGAGTTCGAGGCCAGCTTTGGGCGCACGTCGATGGAGTATTACGACGGTTTCGTCTTCGGGTTCTACGCTGCAGGGCGCAGCGATCTGCCGCCCCTCGCCACCGGCGGGCGCTATGACGCGCTGACCCGCGTGTTGGGGCAGGGGGCTGAAATCCCGGCTGTCGGGGGGGTGATCCGCCCCGGTTTGTTGCTCGGGCTGAGGACCGCATCATGACGATCAAGCTGGGTGTGCCATCCAAGGGGCGGCTGATGGAAAAATCCTTCGAGTGGTTCGCGGCGCGCGGCATTACCCTGTCGCGCAGCGCCTCGGAGCGGGAATATGCGGGCGCGGTCGAGGGGATTGCAGACGTCGAACTGGTGCTGCTCTCGGCGGCCGAGATCCCGCGTGAACTGGCGGCGGGGCGCATCCATCTGGGCGTGACCGGCACCGATCTGGTGCGCGAGAAACTGGGCCAGTGGGACCAGCAGGTACAGGAGCTGGCCGAACTTGGCTTCGGCCATGCCGATCTGATCATCGCGGTGCCAGCGGCATGGGTCGATGTGGATACGCTGGACGATCTGGATGCCGCCGCCGCCGCCTTTCGAGCACGCCACGGCTTCCGGTTGCGGATTGCGACCAAATACCACCGGCTGGTGCGTGATTTCCTGCGCGCATCGGGTGTGGCCGATTACGCGTTGGTCGACAGTCAGGGCGCGACCGAGGGCACGGTGAAATTCGAGACTGCCGAGGCCGTGGCCGACATCACCTCCACGGGCGAGACGTTGCGGGCCAACCATCTCAAACTGTTGCAGGACGGGCTGATCCTGCGTTCGCAGGCCACGCTGTACCGCAGCCGTGCCGCAGCTTTGTCGGATGCCGACCGCGACACGCTCAAACAGCTTTGCCAGATGATCGAGGTAGACTGACCGCGTCAGTCCTCGCGCGGATCAAACGGGTCGGGGCGCGTGCGGCCTTCGCGCAGCTTGAGCGCCAGCCCCAGTGCGACGCCCACACCGATGGCGACAGTCAGATCGACCAGCACAGTCAGCCCCATGGTCAGCAGCAACAGCACACGGTCCGAGGGGCGTTCGCGCATCCATGCGCCCCATTTATGCGGCTCCGCCATGTTCCACGCGGTCAGGATCAGCAATCCGGCCATTGCGGGCATGGCGAGCATCCCCGTCGGCCCCGCCGCCAGCATCATCATCGCAAGGATCGCCGCCGCATGGATCAGCCCCGCCACAGGGGTCTGCCCGCCGGCCTTGACGTTGGTGGCGGTGCGGGCAATCGCGCCTGTGGCGGGCAATCCGCCGAAGGCCGCAGAGGCGAGATTGGCCGTGCCCTGCGCCACAACCTCGGCATTGGGGCGATGCCGCGCGCCTGTCATTCGGTCAGCGACGACTGCCGACAGCAGCGATTCGATGCCCGCCAGAAAGGCGATGATGAGGGCCGAGGGCAGCACCTCGATCATCCGCGCCAGCGTGACCTCAGGCAGTCCGGGCAGTGGCAGCGTTGTGGGCAGGGCACCAAAACGCGCCTCGATCGTCTCGACAGGCAGGGCCAGTATGACAGCGGCGCCGGAGGTCAGCGCCAGCGCCACGATCAGGCCGGGCAGGCGGGGGGCCGCGCGGCGGAAGACCACGATCAGCACCATCGTCGCCAGACCAACACCAAACGCCGCGATGCTGAACGTGTCGCGCGCAGCCCAGAGAGCGGGAACCTTGTGTAGCAATTCGGCTGGCTCATCGGCCAGTGACAGGCCGAACAGGTCTTTCAACTGGCTGGCCGCGATCAGCACGGCAATGCCGATGGTAAAGCCGTTCACCACGGATTCGGGCACATGGGCGATCAGACTGCCCGCCCGCAACCAGCCCGCGACCAGCAGGATCACCCCCGCCATGGCCGTGGCCAGCACCAGCCCGTCATAGCCATGCTGTGCGATGACGCCCGCGACGACCACGATGAACGCCCCTGTCGGCCCGCCGATCTGCACCGTGCTGCCACCAAGCGCCGAGATGATGAACCCCGCCACGATGGCTGTGATCAGCCCCTGTGCGGGTGTGGCGCCCGATGCGATGGCGATGGCCAGCGAGAGCGGCAGCGCGACCATCGCCACGGTGATGCCCGCGACAAGATCCGCCCTGAAGGTGGCTACCGAATATGTTGACAGACTGGTCAATAACTGGGGGCGGAGCATATGGTTCGTCCTGAAACCTGACGGTACCATGCGTCCGCCGTGGCGGCGTTTCAAGCGTGATGTCGAGGGTGGAGTTCAACCGTTGGCGCGCCGCCTTCAGAGAACGCCGAGATCCGCGAGTGCCGCGCTCAGCGAACTGGGCAGCGCATCCTCGTTTTCACGGCCCTTTGCCAGATCGGCGGGCGCATCCTTGGCAGGCAGATAGCGCCATCCCTGAAACGGTTTCTTCAGCGCTTGGGTGGTGCGGATCAGTTCGGGGTCCAGCACGATGGCGCAACGGCGGATACCGTCGCCGCCGATCACCTCGTCCAGTCGCAGGATGCGCTGACGGCATTGCAGCACGCCCTTGATCACCCAGTAGATCGAGCCGCCATCGAGAATCTCTGCCTCGCGCTTGGGCCACATGCGGGTGACGTGGCGCGGCAGGCCATCCGGCCCCTTGGCGCGGATGCTGGACTGCCATGCAAGCAGATCCTCGACACCTTCGGTGCCGACAGACAGTTTAATCAAATTGAGTGGTTCTGGCATGGCGTTTTCCCAAAGTGTGGTAGAGCATAGAGGCCGAAACCGCGATATCAAGGGCAACCGGTGTCAGTATAAGCGCCGCTCCGCCGTTGACCCGAACCTCCCGTCAGCCTATTGTGGAAGGCCTGCTCAAGACTGTCTGCTCTTCGCAAACGCTCCTCCGCTGCATATCTCACCTGATGATCCAAGGACGCCGCCATGACCCGTTTTGCCGCCCCCATTTCCGAACAGATCTGGGACATGAAATACCGGTTCAAACAGGCCGATGGAACGCCTCGGGACCGCTCGGTCGAGGATACCTGGCGCCGCATCGCGCGGTCGCTGGCAGCGGTGGAAGACGACAGCGCCCTGTGGGAAGACCGATTCTACACGGCGCTTGAGGATTTCAAATATCTGCCCGCAGGCCGCATCACCGCAGGTGCGGGTACCGGACGTCGCGTCACGATGTTCAACTGCTTTGTGATGGGCACGATCCCCGACAGCATGGGCGGCATTTTCGACATGCTGAAAGAAGCCGCACTGACCATGCAGCAGGGGGGCGGGATCGGCTATGATTTCTCGACCATCCGCCCGCGCGGGGCGGATGTGCTGGGCGTGGCGGCGGATGCCTCCGGTCCCTTGTCGTTCATGGATGTCTGGGATGCGATGTGCCGCACGATCATGTCGGCAGGCTCGCGCCGCGGTGCCATGATGGCGACGATGCGCTGTGACCACCCCGATATCGAGGCTTTCATCACCGCAAAATCCGATGCGGCGCGGCTGCGGATGTTCAACCTGTCGGTGCTGATCACCGATCCGTTCATGGAAGCGGTCAAGGCGGACGGGCCGTGGGATCTGCAATTCGAGGGCAAGGTCTATCACACGGTGCAGGCGCGCGATCTGTGGAACCAGATCATGAAACGCACATATGACTTCGCCGAACACGGCGTGATCTTCATCGACCGGATCAATACGGCGAACAACCTCAACTATGTCGAAACCATCGCCGCCACTAACCCTTGCGGGGAACAGCCGCTGCCGCCCTATGGCGCCTGTCTGCTGGGCTCGATCAACATGGCGCGCCTTGTGGCGGACCCGTTCGAGGCGGGCGCGCATCTGGACCCCAAGGCGCTGACCGATCTGGTCGCCGTGGCCGTACGGATGATGGACAATGTCGTGGACGCCAGCCGCTTCCCGCTGGACGCGCAGGCGCAGGAGGCGCAGGCAAAACGGCGCATCGGGCTGGGTGTCACGGGGCTTGCCGATGCGCTGCTGATGGTCGGCCTGCGCTACGGCTCCGAGGAGGCGGCGCGTCAGACCGAGGACTGGCTGCACGCGATCGCCCGCGCCGCTTATCTGGCGTCAGTGGATTTGGCCAAGGAGAAGGGCGCTTTCCCGCTGTTCGATGCGGAGAAATATCTGGCCTCCGGCACGATGCGGGCGATGGACGCGGACGTTCGCGAGGCGATCCGCACCCACGGTATCCGCAACGCGCTGCTCACCTCCATCGCGCCCACCGGCACGATCAGCCTTTATGCAGGCAATGTGTCATCCGGGATCGAGCCGGTCTTCGCCTATGCCTATACCCGCAAGGTGCTGCAAAAAGATGGCAGCCGCACCGAGGAGGAGGTGGTAGATTACGCGGTGCAGATGTGGCGCGACAAGTTCGGCGAGACCGCCTTGCCCGACCACTTTGTTAACGCCCAGACACTGGCCCCGCTGGACCATGTGCGGATGCAGGCTGCGGCGCAGAAATGGGTGGACAGCTCGATCTCCAAGACGATCAACTGCCCCGAAGATATCAGCTTTGATGATTTCAAGGAGGTCTATATGGCCGCATGGGATCAGGGCTGCAAAGGCTGCACCACCTACCGGCCCAACGAGGTGACCGGCTCTGTGCTCAGCGTGTCCGAGACGACCGAGACTGTCCCCCAATCCGATCACGGGGCCGATGTGATCTACATGTCCGAACCGCTGGACCGCCCGCAGGCGCTCGAGGGCAATACCTACAAGCTGAAATGGCCCGACAGCGAACACGCGATCTACCTGACAGTGAACGACATCATCATCAACGGCCACCGCCGCCCCTTCGAGGTCTTCATCAACTCCAAGAACATGGAGCATTTCGCATGGACCGTGGCGCTGACACGGATGATCTCCGCCGTATTCCGGCGCGGTGGCGACGTGAGTTTCGTGGTGGAAGAGCTCAAAGCCGTTTTCGATCCACGCGGCGGTGCATGGATGAACGGCAAGTACATCCCGTCGATCTTGGCCGCGATCGGCGGCGTCATCGAGCGCCACATGATCTCCATCGGCTTCATCGCAGGCGAGGGGATGGGGCTGAAAACCGATCCCCAAGCCAATGTCGTCGGCCTCGACCTGCCCCGCGGCAAGGCCTGCCCCTCCTGCGGGCAATACGATATGCGGATGGTCGAGGGCTGCATGACCTGTGCCAGTTGCGGCCATTCCAAATGTGGGTGAAACGGTAGGGCGGGTTCGTTGTTGATCTGACAGGCAAAGTTAGTCCAAAACAGGGTGTTTTAACGTCCAAGGGTTGGGCCTATTATGCCCAAGGGTGATTAACAGTCTGATATTAATACAGTTTCCGCGTGTGCATTTTGTAGCCAAGAAAACCTCGGAAGACGGAATTCCGTTTCCGAGGGGTTGCTGGCTGATAACACATCGGCTGTATCCGTAAAGAAAGACCGAAAGTGTTCACCGTTCCTTCTGCACGCTCCCTCTGTTGAGAGCGCGCAGGAGGCACCGGCGAACGAGAGAAGAGATCTCCAACCCGACTTGACGCGATGCGCCTTCCGCGCTCGCAAATTCGGAGATCTGATATGAAAACCAAAACACTGAACCGACGCCGCACAGCCTTCGACGGGCAACAACCCGCTTTTTCCCCGCTGCGCGATTACCTCAGCGCGCAAGGTGACGATCTAATCGCCTGCTGCGGCTGGCTCGGGGGGGAGCGCTGGCGCCTGCTTGCCCAGAGCTTCGTCCACTCCGTTCTGCGCGGTGACGCGGCTGGACCGCTGCAGGTCAATCTGCTGCACCGCGTGCACGCATTGCTGAGCTTGGAGCTGCACGATGACCTCGACAGCAATGAGGCTGTGATCTTTGCTGATCTCGACCTCAATGATCCACGGGTCGGGAACTGTTGCCTGCACACCGAGGCATTGGCGGCTTGTCTGCATGCTGTCGGAGCGTCTGACCGGAGCGACACCGGCAAAGTCACGGATGCCGCCGCGTGAGGGTGACTGCCTGCCCTTTGGGGCAGGCAGCTTGAAGCACTGACCCGACGCCAGTGCACAACAAGGGGGCATCTCATGCACCACCTATCCATCACGGACCTCGACCGCATCGAGGATATTGCGGCCTCGGCAGCTATGGCCGGAGCGCAGGCCGCACTCGATCTGGCAGACTTGGGTCTGTCAGACACTTCCCGGGCGATTCACCTCGCCTGGATCGCAAAGGTGCTTACCAGTGACGCGCTTTACGATGAGGCGTCACTGGTCGCGCTGGTTGAGTTTGAGCGCGAGCTTCGGGGTCTGGTAAATCGGGAAGTTTATTACACGCCGCCCTATGGCTGGCAGGATGCCGAAGACGATCTCTCGCCCGACTGCAATCTCACGCTGACGGGTCGTCGAATAGAGGAGGTCCGCGCCAATCTGGCACTGGCGATCAAGGGCGCGCGTTACACCCGGTCATTGCTGGCTGCAGAGCGCTACGTCGGCAAGGCACGGGGGCTATCAGTCTAAATTTTCTTACTAAACAGCAAGGATGCATCGGCCGACCGTCACAGCGGGATAAGCCGGTGCATTCGAACATCCAAGCTGCAACAGGATTTGCAAATGGATAATCTTCGGTTCAAGCAAACACCTCTTCCGCACTGCTGGCGCTCAGGTGATCAGACAAGATCAAATGAACGGCAGGGCAACTCAAAGCATTTCGAACTGTTCGGTCATGCCAAATCTGCATCAGGCCAATTTCAGCCCTGTGCAGGCGGCGATCGTGGATCACTTCGCTCATTGGCGCTCCGTCAAAGTGGGCGGATTTCCGACTTTCGCTGCGTCGGTCATCAGCGGCAGCTAAGCGCAAATCGTCGCCTTTGCAAACTGTTGTAAATACCACTACTGCTACAGTTGCTGTCTCTTATACACATCTCCGAGCCCACGAGA
>JAGXGW010000058.1 GCA_024636555.1 Paracoccaceae bacterium
CCCCTCCCGGTGTTGTGATCCGCCATCCATGGTCTGCACGGTGCAGCGCGGTGACCTCGACAGTCTGGCGGATCTCCAGCCCTTCGGCAAAAGCGCGCGCCAATCCCGACATGCCCGGCAGACCGACATGACGCATCATATCCGGCGCAATCTGCCACGCGGCGACAGCGTCTGGCACATCGGCCAGCGCGGTCGCGAAATCGGGCGTCTTCACCGAGAGATATTGCGCCCCGTGATCAAAACGCACCTCCGCCCCCGCCAGCGTCACGCGCCGTGTCGCCATCCGCCCGCCGATCCCGCGCCCCTTGTCCAGAACCACCGGCGACAAGCCGGCCGCGGCAAGGCGGCGCGCACAGGCCAGCCCTGCCATGCCGGCCCCCACAATCACGATCTGCTGCGTCACGGCGCGCCCTCTTTCTGCTTTATTTTTGGCCGGATGCACCCGCGTGCTCCGGACGTGACCACATGGGCCGCAGCGGCTGCATTTCAATCGACAGATCGTCGCTATTGTTTATTCCCGCAGGATGCGGCCTGCGGGCTGGCATCGCGCGGCACTTGCCCCATGTTTCACCGGACAAACAACGAGCCGGGGCAGCACGATGGCCGATCACAAAGACGATAACGCGGCAGCCGTGCCCGATGGCAGGCTGGGCCGGTTCCTGCGGCTGGGGGGCATGACCTCCGGCCTTGTGGGCGATATGGCCGTGTCGGGCCTGCGGCATCTCGCGCAGGGCAAACGGCCCAGCCTGCAGGATATGGTGATGACCCCCGGTGCCGCGCGGCGTGTCACCCGCGATCTGCGCGTGATGCGCGGGGCGGCGATGAAGCTTGGCCAGATGCTGTCGATGGACCCCGGATTCGTCCTGCCGCCGGAGATGACCACGATCATGGCCGCGCTGCGTGATGAGGCGCGCCACATGCCGCCCGCCCAGCTGCGCGATGTGCTGAACGCCGAATGGGGGCCGGACTGGCGGCGGCGGTTCACCCGCTTCGATGTGCGCCCCTTCGCGGCCGCCTCGATCGGGCAGGTCCACCGCGCACAGATGGCCGATGGCCGCGATCTGGCGATCAAGGTGCAATATCCTGGCGTCCGGTCCAGCATCGACAGCGATATCGACAATATCGCCACGATCCTGCGGATGTCGGGCATGTTGCCACGTGGCATGGATATCGCCCCCCTGCTGTCAGAGGCGCGGCGCCAGTTGCACGAGGAAGCGGATTACACAGCCGAAGCCGCGCATCTCACAGCCTTCCACGCGGTTATGGCGGATGATCCCGGCTTTTGCCTGCCCGCGCTGCATCCCGATCTGAGCACGCCGCGCGTTCTGGCCATGACCTATCTGCAAAGCGATCCGTTGCAGGCGCTGCGCGAGGCACCGCAAGCCCTGCGCGATGAGGTCGCCACACGTCTGATTACGCTTGTCCTGCGCGAATTGTTCGATTTCACCATGATGCAGACCGATCCCAATCTGGCGAACTACCGCTATGATCCCGCAACGGGCCGGATCGTCCTGCTCGATTTCGGCGCAGTGATGCGGATCGACCCGGCATTGTCGGGCAAGTTCCGGCAGTTGCTGCGCGCCGCCCTAGATCACGACAGGGCAGCTATTGAGACGCTGATGCGCGAGATCGGCTATTTCGACACCACAACCAGCCCGCAGCACAGCGCGCTGATCATCGAGATGTTCGAGACCGCGATGACCCCGCTGCGCCAGCCCGGGCCGTTCGATTTCGGGACGTCGGATATTGTTGAAAAGCTGCGGGATATGGGCATCGCGCTGGGGCGCGACCGTGACATGGCGCATGTGCCGCCAGCCGATACCCTGTTTCTGCACCGCAAGATCGCGGGGATCTACCTTGTTGCCGCGATGCTGAAAGCGCGTGTGCCGCTTGGCCCCTTGGTCGCGCAGTTCCGGTGAATACGGCGGATCACCTGCCCGACAGAATCAACGGGGATAGCCGAACCGCGCGATATGCGCCCAGATCTCCTGATTGATCCGCGCCAGATCGTCGATCGACTGCGCAATATTGGCAATCGCGGTGGCATCCAGATCGACAGTCTGGCCCATGCGGATTTCATCCTTGCGGTCGGCAATCCGCATCAGGATGGATTTCGGCGGCCCGCCGTCAGGATCGAAGGCATAGATGCAATGGTTGTAGCGGTTGCGCGCGCCCGACAGTTTCATCAACCCCTTGGTCAGCCCCAGCACGGCATCACGCTCTGCCGGGGCCTGATGGGGCATCTTCGCCAGCCGCTCCACCAGATCGACGCGGGCGCGCGTGGTATTCAGCGTCAGGAAAATGACAACGGCCACATCCTTTGTCGTGCCGGACAGTCCCGCGATCAGATGCAGCAACAGGCTCTCGGTATTGGTCCACGTATAGTTGAGCCGCCCGATCAGCAACAATATGCCGTCAAATTCGGCAGGTTGCGCGGGACTGCCGGGAACAGGATCAGAGGTCATCCCGCTCTCCCAGTTGCCGCGACAGATACCACCTTGCCGCCTCCGTCCGGTTGCGCGCACCGATCTTGGTGATCGCATTATGCAGATGCAGCTTCACCGTATGCTCCGACAGCGACATCTGATGCGCGATGGTTTTGTTGCGACCGCCCTGCGAGACATGGGCCAGCACCTCTTTCTCGCGCCGCGTCAGCCCCGGATCGGTCCGCACCATCGCCATCAACGCGGGCGCGACTTTGCGGCGGTCCAGCTTTCCACCACGGGGTTGCTGCTCTGCCGCATGACACGCCGCAGCGTTGTCGACCCTAGCCATTAGGTTAGTCTGACTTGACGGCGGGACAGGATCGTCCGGGGCCGCCTCCCCCTCTGCCGGCCCGATCAGATCGCCCGAGGCGATGAACTGGCCCGACAGCACCAGCCGCAGCATCGAAGCCCAGGGGCAGATCGACAGGGTCATCGGCAATAACAGGATATCGGCCAGATGCGCCTCGCATGAGCGTTCCCGCAGCAAGCGCTGTGCGACGGCTTTCTCGCGATAGGCCAGTATCCAGCCTGCATCGGGCATATCCTGCCGCAGCGTGTCGAAGCTGCGCAACGTGTCATTGACGAAATGATCGTCGAAAAAGACTTTACGAACGCAGAAAGACGGGTTGCGGGCCAGCGTCAGCAGGTCCCGCAGGTTCTCGACACGAATGGCATGAACACCGCCGGCCTCTTGCTCGGCGATGCGCAGAATGGGGTTCGGAAAAACAAGAACACTACCAATAAACACTAAAATATCTGTCGGACCGCCGAGGCTGTATGACCCGGCAGCAACAGAGTGATCGCGCTCAAACATGGCAACCCCCTCAGGCTGTCAGCTGCGGAATGTGTCAAAAAAAATGATCGCAATTCTTAACGCATCAAACCAATACATCCGATAAATTATACTCCATTTAATCAACATCGTGAACTAGATGATGGATTAAGGTTGAGTTATGGCACCTCGCAGGGCCGGTAAAGGTTTCGGAACGCGTCGCGATTACAGGCGCCACAGCACGGAGATTCGCCTTAAAAGTGAAAGAGTGTCAGCCATTTAGCGGCTTGGATCACATCGCCAAGCACAAGAGATCAAACCATTTCCTGCGTGGAAAACGGCTAGGGCCGCGCGACAAGCAGGGATGCCCAGAACTTTATATAATCTATTTAAAGCTGATAATTGACTGTTTTCAAACGCGATATGAGAAATAAATCCCGTTTTATCAGATCCTTAACTACCCCCTAATCATTTGTCCAACTTCCAAATCTCGCCCCGGAATGAGAGCCTTCGGGTGTCGCAGCAATTTTCAGCGACCCTTGGGAAAATTCAACCAACGGCCGGATGCGCCGAAACCGAATATCGACACAGTCGGCCCGCAGCAAGCAGCGCCCGGAATCCTGATCCGGACGACAGCTTTCTGCACCCAGACGAAGGAGGGCAACAGTCACGAACGAGAAAGAACCGGGATGATCTGTTGGTATGGCAGTACCGCATGACCACCCCGTCACATCCGAAAACGCAACCCGAAACCGCTTGGCCGTTGTCACTTTTGAGATGATTGGTGGCCCGCCGAGCGTACTGGAGGACTAGTACGATGAGCAATTCAAGAAGCAACAGCAACTTCAATACGAACTTTGCTTTTGACGATATCAACGTCGAAGACATAGATGCCGATTTTGACACCGATGTCACAGTCGAATCCGCCGATATCGACGTCGACCTGCAAGAACAGCAGCAGGACCAGTCGACAGAGGTGGACACCACAGTCGACAATGAACAAGGCCAGGGGCAAGACCAGGGTCAGGGTCAGGGTCAGGATCAAGACCAGGGTCAGGACCAAGGTCAGGGCCAAGGTCAGGACCAGGATCAGGGCCAGCTTCAAGGCCAGCTTCAGGGTCAGGCCGTGGAGAATGCCGGCAACAGCACCAACGACAACTCCAACTCCGTCGTCATTGATTTCGGCGAGGGAGAGTGGATGCCACGCGATGACGACTTCATCGATATCGACCTGAGCGGCAATGCCTCCATGGGCGATGTGTTCGGCGTCACGGGAGATATGGACTATGATCCCGGTAACGACCTGAACATGAGCGATGTTCTGAACGGTCTGACCTTCGGTGACGGCAACAGCAATGCCTTCGGCATCGCGCAAGCCAACAATCTGGTCGACAACGATGTTCTGGACAGCCCAACCGTTGCCAACAACGCGGCCTTCAACCAGAGCGGCAACGCCTGGGGCGGCACGGCAAACGCGTCCGAGGGGATCAACGCCTCGTCCGACGGTGCCGCAGGTGGCGGTGACGCGAGTGTCGCAGGTGGCGATGCCACAGGCGGCATGGCTTTGGGCGGCGTTGCAATGGCAAGCACCGATGCCGAAAGCGACGGTGGCGACGGTGACGCGGAAACCGGCGACGGCGGCGGCGCCGACACCGCAGGCGGCACCGTGCTGGGTCTGGCCAGCGGCGTCGCGGCGACAGACAGCGACACCGAAGGCGGTGACGGCGGTGACGCGGGCGCCCTTGCTGTGGCGCTGAATGGCGCCTCCTCCGAACAGGACAGCGCCGCGGACGGCGGCGACAGCGGCGATGCTGGGGCACTCGGTGTCGGGCTGGGCGTCGGCCTTGCCGGATCGCAGGCCGAAGCCTCGGATGCTGACGGCGGTGATGCGGGTGCTGACGGGGCCGGTCTTGGCCTTGGCCTGTCCGGTGCGGGTGCGCTGGCAGGTGGCGGCACAGGCGGCACGGCTGACTCGGATGCCGATGCGGATGCCGATGCGGATGCCGAAACCGATGCAGGCGCAGGCGGTGGCGATGGCGGAGACGCTGGTGCCCTCGGTCTGGGCGCGGGCCTTGGTGATGCCGACAACGAGGCCGACAGCGGCGCAAGCGGCGGTGGTGCAGGTTCGGGCGCCGGCGCGTTTGGCCTACTGGCGGCGGCCCTGTCCGTTGCCGAAGGTGGTGACGGTACAAGCGATGCCACATCGGGCGATGCAACAGGCACCGGCACCGGCACGGGAACCGGCACATCCAACGCGGGCGACGCCGGTGAAACCGCCGCGGATTCGGGTGATGCCGACGCGGACGCCGATGCCATGGCCGATGCCAACAGCATGGGCGGCACAGGCACGGGCGGCATGTCCCATGCGGACTCGGCCGGAAACGGTGACGGCGCTGGTACCGGTGGCGATGCGGCAGGCGGTCAGGCGGTCAACACCGCGGACTCTGGCGCCGAAGCCGGTGGCACTGGCGACGGTGGCGCGGATGCGGCCAGCGGTGACGGCGGCCATGCACAGGTCTTTGCCACCAGCGACATCGACGGCAGCGCCGACAGCATGGCCGATGCGATTGCGGGCTATGGTGGCAACGGCTGGTCGGATGACGATGCCAGCAACACGACAAGCGTGACGGGATCGGCGGCGACAACCGGCGGTGTCGGTGGCGGCTCCGGCGATGCCAATGCGACCGGCGGCGCAGGCGGTGACATCACGGGTGGCGGTGCAATCGGTGGGGCCGGAATGGTCGGCGATGCAACCGGCGGCATGGGTGGTTATGCCACCTCCGGTGCAGGCGGCATGGGCGGTGATGCAGGCTCCTGGGGTTCGGGCAATGGCGACGACGGTTACGTGTCCGGCGAATCCTATGCCTCGGCTGCTGCGGCCGTGAACACCACCGCCTTCAACCAGAACATCGTGATGGGTGCCAACGTTCTGGGCAACGCGGTCGATATGACCGTTGTCGGCGGCGCGCTCAGCTCCAGCATCGTGGGTGATGACGATCTGAGCTGAGGCAAGATAAAACCGAACCGGGGCCGGTATCCGGCCCCGGTTTCGCGCAGCACCGGGCAGGCTGGTGCAGCGGGCAAACCGGGGGGATTGCAAAATGGCATTGGACCGTATCAGCGAAGAGATTTCTCATTTCATCGGATTGTTTCACCTCGAAATAGAAGCTGCAAAACTCCGGCTCGACTATCAGGCCTTCAAGGTCTTGCGAGACGGGCCTGTTCTGGACCCGTTGCGCGACGATCCTTTCTCCGGCCGCTCTGAATTGCCCAAAGGGCAAGTCAAAACCGGAGTGGACAACCCGAAATTCCCCACGGACGCGCCCGCTGCCGGTTCTGCGCCCGTGGCAGCACTTCTGCCGCAAGGCCCGCAGGCCTTTCCCGCCAAGCTGCACGCCGATCCGGTCGAGATCACCTTTCCGGTGCCGGGGCTGGGCGGGCTGACAATCACGGGGCCGTCTTTCGAGATCATGCCGAACGCGATTGTTTTGGTGATCCAGCAGTCGGCCTTTCTGAGCGACAATGATCTGCTGTTATTCGACGGCAGCGCCGCTTTTACCGATCCGGCCGTGTTTCTGACGCTGCTGATGGACCTTGGCGAACTGGCGCAATCGCTCAGCCTGATCGATCCGTGGATCTGGTCACCGGCGGACGGTCCTGTCTACGAGTCCGTCATGAAAATGGTGGAGGCGCTGGAGCAGCCCGACCTGCCCCAGCAGGACGGCGTCGATACTGTCTTGCTGCGCGGCGAGGAAGCGGAGGGCATTTTCGTCAATGGCGAGAAAGTGGACGAACTGCCTTTGATCAAGGATCTGCTGCCCAAGTTCCTGCGCGAGGAAGAGACGGAGGAGGATAATCTTCCAGCCCTCGCCGCGCGTTCCGACGGGGTGACGGATCACGACCCCGGCCCCTTCGGCGTTGATCCGGGCCATCATGTGGTCACCGGCGGCAACCGCGTCATCAACGAGACCGTGCTCAAGTCGGTTTGGGTCGATGCCCCTGTGATCGCCGTGGCGCAGAATGTGCTGCGTCTTGATGTGATCTCGCAGGTCAATATCCGCATGGATGCGTCCGACCTGCCCGATCAGGCCCCGCCCGCCCCGTCAACCTCCCCGTCAACCTCGATGAATGTCGCGATGCTGGAACAGAAATCCGCGATGGCCGAGGGCAGAGCGGGTCAGCCGGACAAAACCGCAGCACAGGACGGCTTGCCCAGTTTCTGGAACGTCACCCGCCTTGAGGGTGACCTGATGCTGATGAACTGGGTGCAGCAGCATATTTTCGTCAGCGACTATGACCGCGTCGAGGTGCAATTCACCGGGGCCGCGACCTATATCGGCACCGGCGAGAACATGGTTTTCAACGAGACGCTGCTCCTGAATCTGGGCTTCCATTATGACCTGATCATGATCGGCGGCAGCATGATCACGCTCAACCAGATCTCCCAGATCAACGTGATGCTGGATCAGGACCGGATTACCGGCGATGTGCCCGAAGGGGCCACGCTGCATGCGGGCGATAATCTGCAACTTAACATGGCCGTGATCTCGACCACCGGCGTGGACAGCCAAGCCGACCAGAAAGACCATTTTGCCAAGGCGCTCGAAGATTTGAAAGCGGGCGGCAACACCCTGTCTGCCGACGTCGCCAAGGACGAGATGTTCGCCGGCAAGGAGATGCTGTCTATCCTCTATATCGAGGGCGATCTGATCCAGACCAGCGTGATCGAACAGGTCAACTATCTGGGCGACAGCGACCAGATCCATTTCATTCAGGATATGATCAGCACAGCCGAAGGGGCCGAAGTGACCGTGACCAGCGGCTCCAACGCGCAGATCAATGCGGCCACGATCGCGTCAAGCGGGCTGGAGTCCACCGTCATGGCGGCGGGCGATACCTATAGCGATGCGCTGATCTATCAGGCCGAACTGATTGACGACGATGCCGCCCCGACAGGCGTGCAGATGGGTGCGCTTGCAAGCGAGGCGGTCGTATTTCTGGCCGATGACATGATCGCGCCCACGCCTGACGAGGAATATGGCGCGCCGGTCCAGTCTCAGGATAACGCGTGTTCCGTGGACATCATGCAAACCATGCTCGCCTGAACCGATCCCGCATTGACCGGAGAAACCCCGTGAACAAGATGATCGAAAGACCGCTCGGATTCAGAACGGTCCGGCACCCCGCAACCCCGCCCTGTGACACGGCACCGCTGCGCCTGACGCAAGCGCAGCGTGTGCGCGACGCGCAGGCGGCGGAGCAGACCGCACCGGCCTGTCCCGCAACCCCGACACCCGACGCCCCGCCTGACCTCAAAGCCGAGGCCGCGCGGATGGAGGCTTTGCGCGATGCGGCCGCAGGCTCGTTCGCAGGCGTGACCATCGAGGGCAAAACCGGAGGGCCGGTCATGCCCGGCCCGCCCGCGCCATCGGCGGGCAACGGCGGTGGGCGCGATGGCGGCGGTGGCGCGGGCGCGGCCAAGTTCCACAAACGGATGGGGCCGGAGAATTTTCAGGACAGCCTGAAACAGGGCATCTCCGTGGTCTGGCGCAACCTGACCATGGTCATGGTGATGACCTGCGCCACGAATGTGCTGATCCTTGCCATCCCGATCTACCTGTTCCAGATCTCGGACCGCGTTCTGACCAGCCGCTCGCTGGACACGCTGGTGATGCTGACCATCGTCATCGTGGGGGCCGTGGTCCTGCAGGCGGTCTTCGACGCGGTGCGCCGCTTCATGCTGATGCGGACAGCGGTGGAGGTGGCCACGCGGCTTGGCGCGCCGGTGCTGAGTGCGGCCGCCGCCGCCTCGCTGCACGGATCGGGGCGCGAATACCAGACGCTGGGGGATTTGCAGCAATTGCGCAGCTTTCTGGTGTCGGGCACGCTGATTTCTTTCTTGGACGTGCCGTTTGCCCCGCTTTTCATCATGGTGATCTTCCTGATCCATCCGCATCTGGGCATGATCGTGGTGGTGACCGCGCTGATCCTTCTGGTGGTGGCACTGATCAACCAGCGCGTCACCGCCAGACCCTTTGCCGAGGCGAATTTTGCCCAAGCCAAGGCCAACATGCATCTCGATTCCATGTCCCGTAACAGCCAGATCATCAACGCGATGGCGATGATCCCCGAGGCGGTCACGATCTGGGGCCGCGATACGGCGGCGTCGCTGATCGCGCAGGTGCGCGCGCAGGATCGCAACATCATCAGCGCCTCGGTCAGCCGTGCGGTGCGGATGCTGACGCAGGTGGGCATGCTGGGCTGGGGGGCTTACCTCGCCATCGACGGGCAGATCACGGGGGGCATGGTCATCGCCGCCTCCATCATCGCAGGCCGCGCGCTGGCCCCGATCGGAGGCTCGATCGAGGGGTGGAACGCCTTCATCCTGTCGCGCGCCGCCTATGGCAGGGTGGCCGCATTGCTGCGCGGCTCGCGGTTGCAGTTCGAGCGGCTCTGGTTGCCGCGTCCCGAAGGGCGGCTGAACGTGGAGCGGTTGCTCTATGTGCCCGGCGGCACCAAACAGGTGATCCTGAACGGCATCAGCTTCGCACTCGACCCCGGTGATACGCTGGCGGTGATCGGCAATTCCGGCGCAGGCAAGACCACGCTGGGCAAGATGCTGGTCGGCTCGATCCTGCCCACATCGGGCAATGTGCGGCTGGACCTGATGGACCTGCGCAATTGGGACCCGCGCCAGCTGGGCGAGAATATCGGCTATCTGCCGCAGGATGTGCAGCTTTTCCCCGGCAGCATCAAAGACAATATCGGACGGATGCGCGCCGATGCGACAGACGCGCAGATCCACCACGCCGCCGTTCTGGCCGATGTGCACGAAATGATCGCGAGCCTGCCGCAGGGCTACGAGACGATGGTCGCCGCCGATGGCGCGCCCTTGTCGGGTGGGCAAAAACAGCGGATCGCGCTGGCGCGGGCGTTCTTCGGCAATCCCCGCCTTGTGGTGCTGGACGAGCCGAACTCGAACCTCGACACCGCCGGAGACAAGGCTTTGGCCCGCGCCATCGCGCATGCCAAAAAGGAAAAGATCACCGTGGTCGTGATCACGCAGAAACCCTCGCTGCTCAATGTCGTGGACAAGATCATGCTGCTGGCCAATGGCGGGATCGCGCTGTTCGGGCATCGCGAACAGGTGATGGCGCAATTGAACCCTGCCGCCGCAGCCAAGACCCAACTCGGCGGCAATGGCGCGGCCAGCATCACCCGCCCGCCGCAAAGCCCGCCACAGCAACAAGGAACAGCGCCCAATGTCTGATCTCTCCGTCATACCGCGCCCCGACGGCTGGTATCAGGAGGTGCCGCGCTCCATCGGCAAGCAGACGGTTTTCGGCCTGCTGCTGATGCTCAGCACCTTCGGCGGCTTCGGCGCATGGGCGATGCTTGCGCCCTTGGCCGCCGCCGTGATTGCGCTGGGCAGTTTCGTGGCGACGGGCCAGAACAAGATCGTCCAGCACCTTGAGGGCGGGATCATCGCAGATATTCTGGTCAACGAGGGTGATACAGTCTCGCAGGGCCAGCCCCTGCTGACGCTGGACCGCACCCTCGCCCTTGCCACGACGCGCGAACTGTCGCTGCGCCGTATCCGGCTTGAAGCGACGCAGGCGCGGCTGATGGCCGAGCAGCAGCATCTGGAGCAGCTTGTCTTTCCGCCGCATCTGGAAGCCGAGCGGGGCGATCCCGAGGCCGAAATGATCCTGAACGGCCAGATGCTGGCGTTTCAGGCCTCCAGCGCCAGCGTGGTGAATGATATCAGCGTGATCACCCGCAATCTCGAGGCCCTCTCGATCCGGATGACCGGCTATGGCATCCAGCTTGAATCGACCCGCAAACAGTGGGACCTGCTGGCCGAGGAGCTTGAATCCAAGACGACGCTGGTGGAACGCGGCCTGTCGCTTCGCAGCGAGGCGCTTACCTTGCGCCGCGCGATGTTCGACGCCGATGGTCAGATCGGACGGCTGGAGGCGGAGATCGCCGAGCTGACCCAGATGCGCGCCAAATTCGAGGCGCAGATTTCCAAGACACGCGACGAGTACAGCCGCAACGCCCTGACCCAATTGCAGACCATCGAAAGCGAGCTGGAAAGCGTGCGCGAGCAGTTGCGCCGCTCCGAGAACATTCTGGGCCGGACCGATGTGCTGGCCCCCGTCGATGGCACCGTGGTCCGGCTCTATTACCACACGACCGGAGGCGTGGTGGAATCCGGGCGACCCATCGCCGAGATCCTGCCCGCCGATGCGCCGCTGATCATCGAAGTGCTGGTGCCGCGCGCCAATATCGACAGCGTCAACGTCGGCCAGACAGCGACCGTGCGCCTGACCGGAATGAACCAGCGCACGACCCCCGTGTTGAACGGCACGGTTGATTATGTTTCGGCCGATGCAATCTCGAATGGTTCCAACGGGACGCAGCGCGAGGTTTACCTCTCGCGCGTCACGGTCCCGCCGAAAGAGCTGCAACGGGTGCGGAACTTCTCGCCGACACCGGGCATGCCTGCGGAAATCATGATCCAGACAGCCGAACGCACCTTTGCCCAATATCTGGCAAAACCTGTCATGGACAGCATGACCCGTGCATTTCGGGAGGAGTAACCGATAAATCCCTTCCCGCCGCCACCCTGCAACGCTTGGGATAGTGCAAACCAGCAACACTCACTTATAGCGGTATCACTTTATGTTGTTTTCTTGAGCTTTGACGTGCAGGCTTCTGCGTGAGCAAACCCGTGTGAACAATCGGCACCCAAGTCCGGTGACCATGGGACGGAACAGACGGGGCGATCATATGGCTGGTCTAATCTGGCGCAAATATGCGCGCAAAACAGGACATGGTGCGATCATGCTCGCAGCATTGTCATTGGGCGCGGGCTGCACCGATGATCCCTATGCCGCGCCGGTTTTTCCCTTCATGTCAGCCTACAAAGCGCAATCCGCTGCCGCGCCGCGCGTCTTGGCGCATGACGACTGGTGGCCGCGTTTCAACGATCCGGTTCTGAACGCCCTGATCGACACGGCGCTGCTGGACAGTCTGGATCTGGATCTTGCACAGGAACGGCTGGTCGAGGCGCGCGCCGCGCGCGACAGCCTGCCGCAAACCGCGAGCCTGACACCGAGCGCACGCCTCCAGCGCGAACGCAGCGACGGTGGCGCGGACATCACACGCACCGAGGGCACTCTGGGCTTTGACTGGTTGTTCGACATCTATGGCGCACGCCGTGCACAGGCCGATGCCGCAGGCGCAAGGGTCGCCGTCGCCGATGCCGAGGTGGACGCGGCGCGACTTTTGTTGCTGCTCAACATCGCGAATGCCTATGTCGATCTGCGATTCCAACAGACCAGCCTGCAACTCCGCCGCAGCGAATTGCGCGCGCGCCAGCAAACGCTGGATCTGGTCGAGGCCTTGCAAGAGGCCGATTCCGCGACCAGCATCGATATTGCGCGCGCAAGGGCACTCGTTTCGGAAACCCGCGCCACCCTGCCGGGGATCGAGGCCGCAATCGCCGGGCTGAAGAACGAAATCGCGGTTCTGTCAGGGCAGATACCGGGCCAACGCGGGGTCAATCTGGACGACCGCACGACGCAGCCACGCGTCTCTCTTTCGCCGGACGTTGGCATTCCCGCCGATCTGCTGCGTAACCGGCCAGACATCCGCGTGGCCGAGCGCAGCTATTATGCAGCGCTGCGAGAGGTCAGAACCGCACAGGCCTCGCTTTATCCGCAACTGTCGCTTGGCGGCACGCTCAGCCTTACCGCGCTGTCGGGGCAGCAGAGCACCGATTACGTTTTCGGCCCCGCGTTGCGCCTGCCAATTCTGCCAGTCAGTGCACAACGTGCCACGGTGGCCGCGCGTGAATCCCGTGTCAGACAGGCCCATACAAGCTGGAAACGCACGGTCATCGCGGCCATCGGGGATGTCGAAACCGCGCTGAGCGAATATGCCGCCGCGCAACAGTCGCGCCGCGCGGCCGAGGAAACGGTTGGCCATTACGCCGAGGCCGCGCGCCTGACCCGCGAAAGCGTGTCGCGCGATGGCGGCACGGTGCGGGATCTGATCGACGCGCAACAAAGTCTCGCCTTCGCCAATGCAACTCTCGCCAGTGCCACAAGGGGGCTGGGCCGCAGCTACATCGCCGTGAACATAAGCCTCGGCGCAGGGCACCAGGTGACAGCGAAACGAATCGCCGCGAAGTGACCGGACTTCATCGATAGTGACGAAATCATGGAACCGGCGCGCGTTTGTGTGCCCGACCATGCACATCCATCTGCTTCTTAATTCCGCATTAACCTAGTTTAACACCTTGCTTGCCAGAGTCGGCGGCAGGGCAGCACACACCTGCAGTACTTACAGGTTGAACTTTAACCGAAAGGCTGGTCAGCTTGTCGTCGTGGTGAAGACGATCCTGTTTGGTAACGAGAGTATATCGAGTGACAGATTTATATGTAACAGGCGCGTCCGGCGTTCTGGGTGCGGAGATCGCATTGCATTTCGCGCAGCACGAGAAAATGCGGATCAAGGCCGTGTCGCGCAGACCCTGCCCGCTTTTGCCGCTTCATCATCCGGCGCAGATCCAGGCACAGGATGTCTTTGGGGCGGCTTGGTTCAATGCTGATCATCACGCCGCAACGATCGTGCATTGTGCGGGCATGTCCAATCCGCGCCTTGAATTCCAGAGCTTTTCGACGCTTGCACAGGAGCAGATCCTGCCGCATGTGGCGATGGTCGAGGCGCTTCTGGCGCGGGGCTGGCGCGGCCGGCTGATCTATTTCTCCTCCGGCGGTACGGTTTACGGCAATGCCTTGCATCTGCCGATCTCGGAGACACATCCGACCAGCCCGGTCAGCTTTTACGGTCTGCACAAACTGTGCATCGAGCGCGCGCTCGAGCATCTGGCCCGCACGCGCGGGTTCGAGCTGATCATCCTGCGCGTTTCCAACCCCTACGGCGGGGCGTTGGCCAAGCGGAATCAGGGTGTTATCCCGATTCTGGTGGATGCCTTCTTGAAGGATCGCCCTTTCAAGATCCTCGGAGACGGATCTGCGCAACGCGATTATCTGGAAATCACCGATCTGTGCTGCGCCGTGGAAAGCTGCATCCGGCACAAGCTCGATGATCCGGTGCTGACGCTGAACATCGGCAGCGGCGAGGGCACGACGCTGACGGCCCTTATCGCGCTGATCGGCGGCCTTCTGAACCGTCCGTTGCGAACACGCCACGTGCCTTCGGTGCACGATGTGCAATCCAATGTCCTGTGCCCGCGCCGCGCGCAAGAGGTGCTGGGCTGGCATGCCAAGGTCGACCTGCCCAATGGTGTGGATCGCTATCTGGCGCGGCTGCGGACCCTGGTGGACTGAGCCCTCAGGCCCGCGTCCGGCACGGATGACTTTGACAGGCACAGCGGTGGACAACGGGGAAAAAGCCGGTCTGCCGGACATTCCGGCGACAGGGTCAAGCCGCGTCATGGCTGGAAAAACCGGTGGCACGCCCGTCCTTCGCGCTTTGCCGCGTAAAGCGCGACATCGGAATCCGCGATCATCCGCGCAGGATCGAACGATGCGTAGTTCCCCGACAGAACCGTCCCGATGCTGCAACCGATCCTGCATGTCGCGCCGCGATAGGCGATCGGCGCTGCCAGCCGCGTAATGATCCTCTGCGCGATCCGGTCCAACCGGGCGGTGTCCTGCAATGCGGGCAGCACCAGAATGAATTCATCCCCGCCGATCCGCGCCACCATGTCGCCGCTGCGCAACTCCTCGACCAGCACATGCGCCACATGGCGCAGCACATGTTCGCCTGCCGCATGGCCCAGCGTGTCATTCACCGCCTTGAACTTGTCCAGATCCAGATGCATCAGCGCAAATCCCGCGGTCGCGCGGCCCAGCCCCGCCAGCCGCAGATCCAGCGCGCGACGGTTGGCCAGACCTGTCAGCGTATCGGTCAGCGCCTGCGCCTCCGCCGCGACCATGGCCCCGCGCAGGCGCAGGTTCAGCTTGCGGCTTTCCTCCATCGCGGCAGATTTCGCCTCGATCAGATAGAGCATTTCTACCGTCATGTCGGTTGCGGCGAAATCGGCGCTGCTCAACGCATAGTCGCGTACGGCATCGAGGATGGAAATCCCGAATGACAGGTTCACCACGGCCCCGTCGGTGCACGGCACCAACTGCCCTTTGAACGCGGTGCCCGGTGCCGCCCGAAAATTCAGCCGCAACACACAGCCTGCGCTGTCGTACACCTGTGCAAGCGAGCCGATATTGCGCGGGCGCGTGATCTCGAACAGGTCGAGAAAGCAGCGCCCCGCAAGGCTGTCCCGCGCGCGCAGGCGCGCCAGTGTCGGGCCTGCATGGACAACAGTTCCATCCCGCGCAATGACAAGATGCATGGGACAAAGTCGGTCCAGGACCGGTACCAGACCGGCCAAGCCTTGCTGTCCCGCCACTCCGTCCCGCAGCGCGGCCGCGTTTTCCGGCATAGCGTTGGCGCGCGCGTCCACCGCTCACCCCGCCCGCTGTCCAAGCTCGAACCGGCGGCCCGCGGCATAGCCCTGTTCCACAAGCGATATCTCCACCACCTCGCGCCCGGCACGACCGGCCACATGGTCCAGCACGACGAGCGCACCGTAATCGTCGGCCATGCCACGCAGCACGCCCATCATCACATGGCCGAACCCCTCGTAGGTGGTATCGGACCGGTAGGGTTGGCCTGTCAGGCATTCAAGGCTGAACCGGTCCGGCGCATGATCGTTCAACTCCAGAACCGGCAGACCCAGATCCGAGACGGCCAGCCTTGCGCGCTCGTGCAGGTCATCCAGAGAATGCAGGAAATCGACATATCCCTCCCCCCCGAAACGCAACAGACGGCGCAGGGCGCCGATCTGCGGATGCGAGACCAGATAGGTGCCGATATCCTCCAGCAGTTCCGATACGGGCCGGTCGAGCACCTTGCACATTGCATCAAGCACCCGTCGCGTCAGGGCGGGATCATGGCTCAGCATCGCCTCGAACCCCGATGCATCCAGCCGCGCCCGGCTGGCCACCTCCGCCCAGACATCCCTGCCATGGGTATCGGTGACAAAACACTGAACCGCCCGGTTAACCAGACCATGCATCCGCATTCCTTTCCCTCATTGCGCCCACTATCGGCGTCGAGGCTTAAGAAATAACCAATAGCTTCAATTTGAACGATCTTTTCCGCCCAGCTCCGGCCGGCCTTCTTCTTGCCAACAATATCCTCGGGGGGAGTCGAACAAGGTTCGACGGGGGGCAGACAGCCCCCCATGCCGCCGCGGCCTCACACCAGGGGGTCAGAAATCCGTGGGTGCGCCGCCTTCGGCCTTGCGACGGCTGACAAACGCAAGCAGTTCCTCGTGCACGGCTGCGTCCATCGGCGGTGCCTCGAATTCGGCCATGATCTGGCGGTAAATCCCGTGTGCGCGCTCATGCGTCCAGACAGACCCCGCGATGTCCCATGCCTCATAGTTGCGCCAGTCCGACAGGAACGGCTGATAGAACGCCTTTTCATAGCGGTCCTGCGTGTGCTGGATGCCGAAGAAATGCCCGCCGGGGCCGACGGCGCGGATCGCCTCCAGCGCCATATCCTCGGGCGTGGTGGCGAAGATCGCAGGCTCCATATAGCGCTGGATCTGCTGTAAAACCTCGCAATCCATAACGAATTTCTCGGGGCTGGCGATCAGCCCGCCCTCCAGCCAGCCTGCCGCGTGGTAGACCATATGCGAGCCCGATTGCACCGCCGCCCAGAGGCTGTTGGAGGTCTCCCACATCGCCTGCCCGTCCGGTACATTGGCCGCGCAGACACCGGAGGAGCGCAGCGGCAGGCCGTAGAACCGCGCCAGTTGTCCGGTCATTTGCGTGGCGCGCATATATTCCGGCGTGCCAAAGGCCGGCGCGCCGGATTTCATATCCACATTCGAGGTGAACGTGCCCAAGGCGCAGGGCGCGCCCGGCCTGATCCATTGCGCCAGCGCGATGGCGCACAACGCCTCGGCCAGACTTTGCGCCACGGCGCCCGCCATCGTCACGGAGGCCATCGCGCCCGCCAGCGTGAAGGGCGTGACGACCAGCCCCTGGCCCCGCCGCGCCATCCTGATCCAGCCGTCCAGCATCGGGATGTCGTGTTTGAGCGGCGAGGTGGAGTTGATATTGGTGAACATCCGCGGCGTGGCGTCAAAGTCTTCATGGCTCAGCCCGCCTGCGATGCGGACCATCTCCATCACATCCTCGACCCGCTCCTTGCCCAGAGAATAGGCATGCGCGACCTTGTCGGTCAGGGTCAGCGTATCATAAAGCACATCCAGATGCCTGACCGAGGCATGCACATCCACAGGTTCCACCGGATAGCCGCCGATAAAGTGGATACAGTTGAAATACTGGCTCAGCTTGAGCAGATCACGGCACATCGCGCGGCTGCCGGACATTTTGCGCCCGGTCGCCATATCCCAGTAGCTGGGCGGCGACGAAACATTGCCGAACAGGATATGCGCCCCCCCGATGGTGATCTGGCGCGCAGGATTGCGCGGCGTGATCGTCCACGCGCGCGGCGCGCGGGCGATCATCTCCATCACGAAATCGCGGCCCATGCGGACATTCTCGCCCGCGATGGTGCAGCCCGCCGCGCGCAGGATCTCCAGCGCCTCGAGGTTGAGAAACTCGATGCCGATCTCTTCGAGGATATACATCGCCGCCTCGTGGACGATCTGCACAGCCTCCTCCGTCAGCGGCTCGACGGGACGGTCGGTATTGACGGGCAGACGCCACGGCATCTGCTCGATGGCCGACGTGCCGCGCCGGGTCGCGTTTCCGGCCCGCCCGCCGCTGCGTTTCTTGCGCTGCACCTCTTCCAGCATCCCGGCCTCCTGTTGCTGAGGCTCAGAAAACTACCGCGCGCGGTGACATACCTTTCCGATTGCGACCGATAAGGTCGCTTTTTGCAGATGCGCTCCGGTAGGGCGCCAGCGTTGCCTGCTCAGGCGGGGATTGTGGCGTCGATCCAGCCGGGGATATGCCCGATATCGGGCAGGACCGCATCGGCGAGCGGGGCCAGATCGGCGGTCAGTGCAGTGCCGGTCAGCACGCCGATGGTCTGCATCCCCGCCGCGCGCCCTGCCAGCAGATCGTGGCGGCTGTCACCCACCATCACGACGCGGGCAGGTGCCAGCCCGGTCGCATGGCAAAACGCCAGCAGCGGCGCGGCCTCCGGCTTGGCCCCGTGACCACTGTCGAACCCGGCGACGAAGTCGAAATGCGCCAGCACGCCCGCGCTGCCCAGATGCGCCAGCGCGCCCGCTTCTGTATCGTTGGTGATCACGCCCAGCGCCAGCCCGCGCGCCGCCAGACCGCCCAGATAGGGGGCCAGTGGCACGGCGGGTGCCAAGGGGGCCACAGCGGCCCGTGCGCTCAGGAATTGCTCGATCGCCTCGATGGACCATTCCGGCAAGGCCGTCCCGATCGCCTCGGCGGCCTCGCGGTTGGTGCCTGCGATGATCGGGCTTTCGGGCCGAAAGGCTCCGGCGGCCAAATCGAACACCGCCGCATCCGCGATGCGCTGCGCCAGCCCCGCGTCACCTTCGGCCAGTTCGGTGATCACCCCCAGCGCCCAGACATCCCAAGTGGCGCGAAAATCGAAAAGCGTGCCGTCCTTGTCGAAGATGATCCCGTCTATCCGCATCGCCTGTCCCCTGTTATCAACTGTCACTCTTCCGCCCTGCGCTAAAGTGCCTCTGCAACAGGGCCGTGACAACCCCGCCCGCGCTTGACTTTCACACCGCGATCCTGTGGCTTGGACACATGGATACGACCGGACCTTACCGCCTTCACGCCTCGCTCGGCTATCATCTCTCCGTTGCCGCGCGCCAGCAGGAACGGCGTCTGGACGAGCAGTTGAAAACCCTCGGCCTGACGCGCACGACATGGTGTGTCCTGCTGGCCGTGGGCAACGAGGAGCTGTCGCAGCCCTCCGAGATCGCCGCTTTTGTCGGCATCGACCGCACCGCTACCAGCCGCGCGTTGCGACAGATGGAAACCGACGGCCTGCTGGCGCGCTCCTGCGGCACCGAGGATCGCCGCACGAGGCGCGTGGCGCTGACCGCCAAGGGATGCGATGCGATCAGGGCGGCCACGCCCTTTGCCCGCCAGAATGCGCAGATCATGTCCGGCCAGCTCGATCCGGGCGAGCAGGAGGCGCTGATCCGGCTGCTGACCAAGCTGCGCCCGGCGGATGACGCGCCGCTCAACACACTTTGATCCACGCGATGTGATGTTGGCCGACCCTCAGGTCCAGTTCATCTGCGCGCCGCCCGGCAAGGCCGCGCGCGCCCGCATCGGCGCGTCATAGGGCAGGCCCGCCGCATCGCAAAATCCGGTGACCCATGCGTCTTCCAGCATCACGAAATCCAGCAGTGCCCCCAGAAAGGCCGGATCTGCCGCAGCGCCGCGCAGGTCATCGACGGACACGCCGCTTGCGCCCATGAACTGGCCCAGCACCTCGTCATCGCCCGCGACCCAGCCCAGCGCCTGAATCGCGACCAGCTCTGCTTTTTCCTGCTCCGTTTTCATTCTGCCCTGCCTTGGAAAGGGTTTCTTAACCATTCGCAGTAAAGACTGTGTGCATGCGGGAGGCAAGCACCCCCTCCATATCAATCCCTCCCGCCCCCTCGAAAAGGCCCCTTTGGATGCCCGGCAGGATTTTGATCGTGGACGACATTGCCACCAACCGGATCCTGCTCCGGGTCCGGTTGTCGGCAGCTTACTACGATGTGGTGCAGGCCAGCACCGCGACAGAGGCATTGTCGATGCTGGCGCGCCACAGCCCCGATCTGGTTCTGCTCAGCGCCCGCCTTGGCGATTGCGACACGCTGGCCTTGTGCCGCGCGATGAGCGGCAGGGCCGCCGGACCTGACAATAAGCCCGACATACAGCATGACAGCCCTCCTGCCGGAGATGGCCCCCGCCCGCCGGTGCTGATCCTGTCGGATCAGGCCGACAGCCACTTGCGGCTGGCCGCCCTCAACGCAGGTGCGGAGGATGTGCTTGCCTTTCCGGCGGATGATCTGCTGCTGCAGGCGCGGTTACGCAGTCTGATGCGCGTGGGCGATGCCGCGCAGGAAAGCCAGTTGCGCGACGCTACCAGCCGGACGCTCGGGTTTGCCGAAGAAGCGACGGCCTTTGTCACCACGCCGCGCATCTGCATCCTGTCGGGCATGCCGTGCACCAGCGCGCCTTGGCAGCAGCATCTGGACACTCGCCGGACAGGCCGGATCAGCGTACATGACAGCGCAACCTTTCTGCGCGACGTGTCGGCAGGCGACAAGCCCGACCTCTGCGTCATCGTCATGCACCATCCCCGTGACCTGCGAGGCTTGCGGCTGCTGTCGGAACTGCGCGCGCATCCCGAGACGCGCCACGCCGCCGTGATCGTCATCCTGCCGGATCACGATCCGCAAATCGCCGCCGATGCGCTGGATCTGGGGGCGGGTGATGTCATGACAGGCAATGTCGATCCGACGGAGCTGGCGCTGCGGGTGGGGATTCAAATCCGGCGCAAACGGCTGGCGGACCAGTTGCGCAGCACGCTGCATGACGGATTGCGCGCCGCGGTGACCGATCCGCTGACCGGACTTTACAATCGCCGCTACGCCCTGCCGCATCTGGCGCGGCTGGCCGAGCAATCGGGCCGCAGCGGCAGGCGCTTTGCCGTGATGCTGGCCGATCTGGACCATTTCAAGACGATCAACGACCGTTACGGCCATGCGGCGGGGGATGCGGTGCTGGTCGAGGTGGCGCAGCGCCTGCGTGCCAATCTGCGCGCTGTCGATCTGGTTGCCCGCATCGGGGGGGAGGAGTTTCTGATCGCCCTGCCCGATACCAACCGGACAGAGGCGCGGGTCGCTGCGCGGCGTCTGTGCCGGATCATCGCGCAGGATCCTTTCGTGCTGCCGGACAAGGGCTTGCGGATCCCGCTGACAGTGAGCATCGGGGTCGCGATGGGGCATCATGCCGCCTGCGCGGCACTGCCGGGCGGACATGCCAACACCCCGCCGCAGGACGCGGTGCAGCATCTGCTGCAACAGGCGGACGAGGCGCTTTACGGGGCCAAGGCCTGCGGGCGCAATCAGGTCACGCTCGGCAAACCCGCCGCATGAGCGTTGCAATGGGCTGCGCCGCAGGTCAGTCCGCCGCGCGCGCCGGCTTGGCTGTGTCCCCGTTCGATCTGGTCTCGCGCCAGTTTTCCAGCCGCGCGGCCAGACGGTCTGCGAACTGCACGCGCTCGGCGGGGCTCATCGTGTCGATACGCTCCAACAGCAGGTTCTGTCCCAGCTGTTGGCGCGCGATTCCGGCCTGAAACTGCTGCCCGATGATATTGCGGACCGCGCCCGGATCGTAGGGCTCGGCGCGCAGGGCGGCGACCACGGATTCGAAGCCGGCCTGTACCTCCGCACGGCTGGGCCGTCCCTCCCCCTGACGCGCGCGCATCTGCTGCCAGATCGCGCGACGGTCCTCGCGGGTCAGGGCCGCCGTATAGGGCCCGCCGATGCTGCTGGCGCGCGCATGCTGACGCTCCGCCATGCCGTCACGGCTCAGCACGGCCCCCAGCACGAGGCCCGCCACCGCAAGGTTGATCGCCAGCGAGGTGAACAGGATCACCTTGATCCAGCGGGGCGTCCTTGCGCGAGCTGGCCCGCTTTCGGGTTCCGGTTCATGCGGATATGTCATCTCAACCCTCGTTCCGTTCCATGGCGAAGTCAAAATCCAGCTCCGGCATCAGATCGACCAGATAGGCATCGCCCGTGTCGCCTTGCAGCAGGAAAGCCGATGCGAACCCTGCCAGCCCGTCCTGACCCAAGGGCGCGGCAAGGCCGAGCGCCAGCCCCGTCACCCCCGCTGCGGCCAGTCCGCCGAAAGCGGGCCAGCCGCCCAGCGCCTCGCGCAACTGCGCCAGCAGACCAGGGCGGAAAGGTTGCGGCCGCATCCGCGCGGGCACCTGTTGCCGCGCCTCCTGCGCTGCCAGCGCATCCGCCATCACCCGCGCCAGCAAGGCATCGGAGGGCGCGGGCGTGGTGCGTTGCGCCGCGGCGAAGAACGCCTCCAGCGCATCATCATCCTGCGGGCGCTGTCTGTGGTCAGTCATTGTCATACCCCAAATCTGCGCGACGGCCTGCCAAAGCCTGCGTCAAGGCGCGTTTGCCCCGTGCGATCAGACTTTCGACCGCCTCGGCGCTGATGTCCATGATCCCGGCAATCTCGGGATTGCCCAGTCCTTCGATATGGCGCAGCACCACCGCCTGCCGTTGCCGTTCCGGCAGATCTGCCAGTGCAGCCGACAGCGCCGCGTTGCGCGCCGCATCCTGTAGCCCTTCGGCGGCACTCGGCGCGCTGTCCGCGGGTTCCGGCACCGAATCGAGCGCCACCCCGCGCCGTTTGCGAAGCTGGTCGGTCGCCAGATTGGCCGTCACACGGTAAAGCCATGTCGTCACCTTCGCCTCGCCCTCGCGCCAGTCCGGCGCGATCCGCCACAACCGCAACAAGGCTTCCTGCGCCACATCCTCGGCCTCGGCACGGTTTCCCAACAGCCGGAACGCATGGGCAAAAACCATCGGCGTCAACCGCGCGGTCAGGATGCGCGCCGCGACCGCATCGCCAGTGGCAAAACGGCGCAGCAGCACATGATCGGCCTCGTCCGAATGGGCGTCAAAAGGCATCTGCATTATCCCTTTGGCCTATCCTGTCACTGTCGTCTGGGCAATTCATCTTAACGGGGCGGTCCTGCCAGACCGCCCCGGACCTGCACCAGACCGATGTTAGTCGGCCTTGGGTGCGGGACGCTCGGTACGCGGACCGCGCTCGGCCCAAGCGGCACGGGCTGCGTCCATCTCATCGCGCGAGATGGCACCGTCGCCATCGGTATCGAAGCGCTTGAGCATCCGCGCGAAACGGTCACCGTTGTCATGGTTGCCACGCGGTCCGGCACGCATCTCTTCGGGCGACAGCTTGCCGTCACCGTCGTTGTCCAGCCGCGAGATCATGCGCGTGCTGCGCTCTTCCAGCCGTGTGGTGGCATGGGCCTGCATCCGGGCCTGCAACTCGGCTGCATCCACAAAGCCGTCACCATTGGTATCGACCGCGTCGAGACGCTGGCTCGCATGGGCCTGCATCTCCTCTGCGGTGATCTTGCCATCGCCGTTGGTGTCCATCTCGTCGAAGGACTGCATGGCACCACGGTGGCCCATGCCGGGCTTGCCGCCCGCGTGGTGATCCGAGGCTGCGACGCCGACAACCGCGGTGCCCGCCAGCGCGAGGGCCATCAGGCCCGATATCAGAACGGCACGTTTCATCTTGAACTCTCCAGTTTCTTTTGTGTCCCGAAGCACCGGCCTGTTGACCGTCTTCTGCAACTGATACGCGCGGTGCGGCAGCTTCCGTCGCAGCGGCGGCACTTTTTTCTTCCGATTGCTGTTCAGGCGACGCTACCTGCGACGCGTGGGGGAGTGTCCACACTGGCAAGGTTTCGCGACATGTAGACGCGGAACGGGCATGGCGGCTTTCACCCCGCACCTTTCTGCCGCATGGTGCGCGCGAAACGAATGTCGAGGCCCAAGATGCTGACCCCCGCCCAAACCCACTTTGACACCATGCCGCAGGATGCCGCGAACGTCCTTCCCGACGATTTGCACATCGACCAGTCCTTGCGCGCGACATGGCCCGCCATGGTCAAGGGATGGCGCTGCAAATGCCCCAATTGCGGCAGTGGCCCGATGCTGACCGGATATCTGACAGTGCGGAAATCATGCACCGTCTGCCGCGAGGAGTTTTTCCATCACCGCGCCGATGATGGCCCCGCCTATCTGACGATTCTGATTGTCGCCAAGCTCATGGGGCCGCTTCTGCTGGTGGTGTTTCAGACATGGCGCCCCGAACCATTGGTTCTGTTCAGCATCTTCGCTCTTGGCTCTGTCGCGCTCTCGCTCTACCTTCTTCCCAGACTGAAAGGGGCGATCGTGGGCCTGCAATGGGCGCGACGGATGTATGGGTTCGCCAAGGCCGCCTGACCCTTTCACCGTGAAAGGGATGCCATGACCACCGACAAGACCCCCGCCGACAAACTCGCCATCGACAAGTCCGCCATCCGCAACGCCTCGACCGTGATCGTGCTGCGTAACCGCCACGACGATCCGCATGTCCTGATGGGGCAACGCGGCTCCAAGGCGGCGTTCATGCCGGACAAGTTCGTATTCCCCGGCGGGGCCGTGGATGATGCGGACCGCGCTGTGCCGCTGGTCACGCCCCTGCCCGATCTGTGCGCGGGGCGGCTGTGCGACGATGCGCCGCCCGATCTGGCGAATGCGCTGGCCGCCGCCGCGATCCGCGAGTTGTGGGAGGAAACCGGGCTGGTGCTGGGGGCCAAGGG
Organism: Paracoccaceae bacterium; assembly: GCA_024636555.1. GTDB lineage: Bacteria > Pseudomonadota > Alphaproteobacteria > Rhodobacterales > Rhodobacteraceae > Seohaeicola. The sequence continues at coordinate 24,682 of JAGXGW010000058.1, forward strand.
GCTGTGGACCACGCCGCCCCCCGACTGGCAGACCTTCGCCGCCACGGGCCATATGCCTGCGGCCCATCCGCTGCAATTCGTCTTCCGCGCGGTGACGCCGCCGGGCCGGCCGCGCCGTTTCGATGCGCGGTTCTTTCTGGTGGATGCGGATGATCTGGCCAGCGATCCCGATGATTTCGGCGCGGCCTGTGACGAGCTATCGCATCTGCAATGGATTCCGCTGCCGCGCGTACGCGAGTTCGATCTGCCCTTCATCACCGAGGTCGTTCTGGCCGAAGTGGCCGCCCGCGCGCGCGAGACAGAGCCGCCCGCCACGGTGCCTTTCTTCAAGAACAGCGAGGAGGAAAGCCTGTTCCTGCGCCTTAAAGGAATAGGACCAGTAACAGGACGCTCGCACTGAGCAGGGCAATGCCGATCCCCTCGCGTCGCGTGAATTTCTCGTTGAAAAACAGGATGGAGGCGGCGATCGAGAAGATCAGCTCCACCTGTCCCACCGCCTTGACGTAAGCCGCGTTCTGCAAGGTGAAGGCCGTGAACCAGCACAGGCTTCCCGCCATCGAGGTGAGGCCAATCCAGACCGCGCGCCGCCAGACGCCGATCACGGTGCCGATCTGGCCCGGCTCGCGCCAGCGCAGCCACAGCGTCATCGCAATCGTCTGCGACGCCGTCACAGCCGCCAGCGTCACCATCGCCCGCAGGAACGGATCGTCACTGGCCAGCTCCAGCGAGGCCCCGCGATAGGTCACGCCCGACACCGCGAACAGCGCGCCGGCCAGCAGGCCGAGCCCCGCCGCGCGCGATACCAGACGCCGCCACCAGTTCCCCGCCAAGCCGGGTGTGCCCGACAGCACCAGCACACCGATCAGCCCCAGCAGGATCGCCGCCAGCCCGGCAGGCGTCACCGCCTCGCCCAGCAACAGCAGCCCGGCAAAGGCGGTCAGCACGACCTCGGTATTCTTGAACGTGATGCCCACCGCGAAATTGCGCTGCCGGAACAGCGCCACAACGCAGACGGTGGCCAAAATCTGCGCCAGCCCGCCGCTCAGCGCATAGGCCCAGAACAACCCGCTGAAGGCTGGCAAGGCAAGACCCTGCAACGCCAGATAGACCGCGACCAGCAGCATCACCAGCGGCGCGGAATAGACGAACCGCGCGAATGTCGCCCCTGCCGTGGACAATTCCCCCATGCTGATCTGCTTTTGCAGCATGAAGCGCATGGTCTGAAAACCAGCAGCAAGGATGGTGGCGATGACCCATGTTTCCATGGGCGCTGTCATGCCCTCAAATCACGGCCTGCGCCAGAGGGGATGCGGCACCGTATCCTTGGCTTTGAACAGATAGCGGCGGAACACCTCGCCGTAGGAGGGGAACATATAGCCGTCATTGCAGGCCAGATAGCGGGCGCGGTTGCCGAAATAGAGCTTGGGCAGGCGGTACCACGGCAGTTTGGGATGCATATGATGCACCACATGCAGATTGTTGTTCAGGAACAGCAAAGCCAGCAGCCCACGATCCTCGATGATCACGGTGCGCCCGCGCGCGCGCAGATGGGCCTGATGCTCCAGAAATGTGCGGATCTTCAGGACAGACAGCGCGGCATAGGTCGAGAGCAGGAAGGCCCAGAGCGGCATCTGCCCCAGCGCGCCCATCCACAGCACCACCAGCGCCAGCGCCGGAATGTGCCATAGCCAGCCGCGCAAGACGGCCCGGTCCCCGCCCCGGATCGCGCGCCAGTCCGCCGCCATGAAGGCCGCCTGTCCCACCAGCGGGCCGATCAGTAGCCGCCCGATCAGCCGGTTATTGAAGGACAGCACCGCCCGCGCCGGTGCGGGAAGCCGCTCCCACACGTCCAGATCCAGATAGTTGCTTTCGGGATCGTCATAGGGATCGGTCAGGATTGCATCATGGTGATGCGCCAGATGGGTATCGCGGAAGCGCTGGTAGGGGATGAGCAGCGTGAGCGCGGGAAACACCAGCGCCTCGTTGCGCGCGCGCTGCCGGAACGGATGGCCGTGCAGCGCCTCGTGCGAGAGCGAGGAGTGCAAAACGGCCGCCAGCGTGACCAGCACCATCCCCAGCGGCAGGAACAATCCGGCCACCACACTCGTCCCCAGCCCCCACAGGGCGTAACACAGGACCAGCAAGCAAAGTGTTGGCCATTCAACGGATCTTGCGGATTTTACAGGCACCCGACCAACCACATGTTTGTACATATTCATATACGGCGGAGGCTATAGAAGCGGGTGGCTGATGCGCATTCCGAATATGATTAACAATTCTCGACAATTGTGATAATTATCACCAAATGCGAAAAATCATCGACAAACGCCAGCGCGCCAGCCAGTTCCGTCAGCGGCTTGCCATGGCGATGGAGCAAAAGAGCCTCAGCCAGAGCGCGCTGGCCCGCCAGATCGGGGTGGACCGCTCGACCGTGTCGCAACTGCTGGGCGGTGACGGGGCGCGGCTGCCGAATGCGCAGGTCGTGGGGGAATGCGCGGCAGCGCTGGGGGTCTCGGCGGACTGGCTGTTGTCGCTCTCGGATCGGCCAGAAAGTGCCGCCGATATCATGGCCACCTCGCTGACCCTGACCGAGGCCCCGCGCGCGCTGGTGGACGAGCAGATTTTCTGCTGGCACCGCGAGGCCGCGGGCTACAAGATCCGCCACGTCCCTGCGGCCTTGCCCGACATGCTGAAAACCCACGGCTTTCTGGAGTGGGAATATACACCGCATCTGGGGCGCACGACGACACAGGCGATCAATGCCTCGCAGGACCGTCTGAACTGGATGCGCGGGGCGCATTCGGATTACGAGATCGCCATGCCCCTGCACGAGATGGAGAGTTTTGCGCTTGGCACCGGCTATTATCACGGATTGTCGCCGGCGATCCGGACCGGACAGATCGACCGTTTCCTTGACCTGAACGCGCAATTCTATCCCGGCCTGCGACTCTATCTCTTCGACGCGCGCCGCGTCTATTCCGCGCCGGTCACGATTTTCGGCCCGCTGCTGGCGGTTCTCTATATCGGGCGCAACTACCTTGCCTTCCGCGACACCGAGCGGGTGCAGGCTTTCACCCGCCATTTCGACCATCTGGTGCGCGAGGCCAGCATCACGCCGCATGACCTGACTGCCCATCTGACAGATCTGCGCGCGCGCATCGCGTGAGGGTCACCGCTCTCCGCTTCATCGTTCTTCAAATACTCAACTGCGCCACCGCTGCCGCTTCACCCGCCGTCACGATTCTCCCCTCACGATCCGCTTTGCAGCCGCGTCATGTCATAGCCGTACCAGTCCAGTATCTTGCGCGCCGCGCGTATCCTGTCCGGCGCGGGCGTGGCGCTGCGGTCCAGAATAAAGGCCTGCGAGCCTGAGGGCGTGCCCAGCACGGCGGTGCGGAACCCCTCGTCGACCCAGAGCAGCCACAAAGCCTCGGACGGGTCGGCCTGCCCCAGCGGGCGCAGGCGGCCCGGTCCTGTCAGGTCATAGACCTGCCGCGCGGTGGTGCCGTCCGGCCCTGTCACATCGCCGATGATCTGTCCGCCTGCGGCCTGCTGGTAGCGGTGCCGCTCTGCCGCAACAGGCTCGCCGGGGGGCGCAAAAGCCGCCACGCGGACCCAGTCGCCCAGAAACCGCTCCGTCTCGAACCGCTGGATGGAGGCGAAAGGCGCGGCGGTATCCCGAAACCCCTGCACAGGGGCGGGCGGTGCGGCGCAAGCGGCGGCCAGCGCCATGGCCATCAGGCCAAGGCTGAGGCGGGTCTTGGCGAATGGCATGGCAACTCCTGTCGGGCGATGGCCGGATCAGCCCGCCCAGAAGCGCAGACTAGAGGTCGCGGCGCGGGCGGCGCAAGGCCAAACGGACGGGACAATCCTCAGGCGGCGCGCAACCGCCGGACGGCCCACCAACTGGCCGCCGCCATCAGCCCCGCCGTCCCGAGACAAAGCGGTATCCCTCCGATCTGGTAGGACAGGCCCGACAAAAGCGTGCCCAAAAGCCGCCCCGCCGCGTTGGACATGTAGTAGAAGCCCACATCCATCGTCACCCGCGCATCGCTGGAAAAGGCGAGGATCAGATAGGAATGCACTGCCGAATTGATCGCGAAAACAAAGCCGAAGACCAGCAGCCCCGCCACCAGTGTCAGCGTCAGCCAGTCCGCAGGCGCACCCGCCAGATAGGCCAGCCCCGCCAGCGCCAGCGGGATCGGCACCAGCAGACCCGCCCATAGGATCGCCTGCCCCACGATCTGCTCCTCGGGCTTTGTCGCGGCATGCAGGATGCGCGGCGCGAAAGCCTGCACCGCCCCGTAAGCGATGATCCAGACCGCCATGAAACTGCCGATCAGGAAGAACGCAGCGCGCGCGCCCTCCGGCGTGCCATCGGACAGGACGGAGTGGAAATAGACCGGGATGCCCACCACGAACCAGACATCGCGCGCCCCGAACAGGAACATCCGCGCCAGCGACAGCCGGTTGATCCGCGTATCGGTCGACCAGACCTGCGCGAATTTCGCATCCTTGCGTCCCGCGGGCAGGCCCGCGGGCATGAACAGCGCCACCGCGATCAGGATTACCGTGAGCACGCCCGCCATGGCCCAGATCGCAGGCACAAAGCCCACCAGCCCCAGCAGCGCCGCACCAAGGAAAAAGCCCAAGCCCTTGACCGCGTTTTTCGAGCCTGTCAGCAGCGCCACCCAGCGGAACAGCCCGCCATGGCCCTTGGGGGCCAGCACCTTGACCGCCGATTTCGACGCCATCTTGGCCAGATCCTTGGCCACGCCAGATGCCCCCTGCACCGCCATCACGAAGGCCACCGAGGCGGCGACGGTCCAGCTGGGGTCCAGTTGCGCCAAGGCGGCCAGTGCCACGATCTGGATCGCCAACCCCGCATAGAGCGTGACCGTCAGCCCGAACCGCGCCGCGATCCAGCCCGCCGAAAGGTTGGTGACGATGCCCGCCACCTCGTAGAGCAGGAACAGCCACGCCAGTTGGACAGGCGAGAAGCCCAGCGCGTTGAAATGCAGCAGGACCAGCATCCGCAACGCGCCATCCGACAGCATGAAGGCCCAATAGGCCGCCGTCACCGCCACATAGGCGCGCAGGCCGGACGGAGCCGGTTCGGTTGCGGTGCTCACATCGCCTCCGCGACCATGCGGGCGATATCGGCCATCCGGCAGGTATAGCCCCATTCATTGTCATACCATGCGTAGACCTTCACCTGCGTGCCGTTGATCACCATGGTCGAGGGTGCGTCGATGATGGCCGAGCGCGGATCGCCGCGATAATCGCATGACACCAGCGGGCGCTCCTCATAGCCCAAAATGTCCTTCAGCACGCCTTCGGAAGCCGCTTTGAACAGCGCGTTGACCTCCTGCGCCGTAGTGGCGCGCGCCATCTCGAACACCGCATCTGTGATCGAGGCGTTGAGCAGCGGCACCCGCACCGCATGGCCGTTCAGACGGCCCTTGAGTTCGGGGTAAATCAGCGTGATCGCCGTGGCGCTGCCCGTGGTCGTGGGGATCAGATTCATCAGAGCCGAGCGCCCACGCCGCATGTCCTTGGCGGGGCGATCCACGATGGTCTGGGTATTGGTCACATCATGGATTGTCGTGATGGAGCCGTGCTTTATGCCGATTTCTTCGTGCAATACCTTCACGACAGGAGCCAGACAATTGGTCGTGCAGCTGGCCGCCGTGACCAGATCATGCTGCGCCGGATCATAGAGATGATGGTTCACCCCGTAGACCAGATTGAGCGCGCCGCCATCCTTGACGGGCGAGGACACGATCACCTTTTTGACCCCCGCCTTATAATAGGGCGCGACCTTCTCTGCGGTCTTGAAAACGCCCGTGCAGTCCAGCACCAGATCGACGCCCAGTTCGGCAAGCGGCAAATCCTCGATCCGCTTGTGGGCGGTCACCTGCATCCGCTGGCTATTCACCGTCAGGCTGTCGGCGTCATGCGAAATCTCGCCCTTCCAGCGGCCCTGCACGCTATCGAACTCCATCAGCAGCGCATGTTGCTCCGGTGTGCCTGCGGGATCGTTCAGCAGCACGATCTGCCCCTGCGCCGGATCATCCGCCAAGGCCCGCAGCAACAGTTTTCCAATGCGGCCAAAGCCGTTCAGGGCGATACGGGTCATGCGTTTTCTCCTGCTGTCTTCGTGTCACGCCCGATATCGTCAATGCTTTTCTGCAAAGCGATCCGGTCAAGCTCCGGCATCGGCAGCGAAACGAAGGCCCCGATCCGGCGGCGCAGCGCGTCAAAGGCAGCGGCGAAGGCCAAAGCCTGCTCTGCCTCGGTTCCCGTCTCCTTGACCGGATCGGGAATACCCCAATGCGCGCTCAGCGGATGGCCGGGCCAAGGCGGGCATTCCTCGGACGCGGCGCGGTCGCAGACGGTAAAGACGAAATCCATCTCCGGCGCGTCCTCGCCCTCGAACGCCGCCAGATCCTTGGAGCGCAGGCCGTCTGCCGACAGCCCCGCCTGCCGCAACAGCGCAACAGCCCGCGGATGCGGCGCGCCGCGCGGCGTGGTGCCTGCGGAAAAGGCACGGAAACGGCCCTGACCCATGTCGTTGAGCAGTGCCTCGGCCATGATCGAGCGGGCCGAATTGCTGGTGCAGATGAACAGCACGTTGAACATTCTTCTCTCCATTCCTTGGCGGGAAAACATCGCGGGCGCAGGAAGATGCGCGCAAATTTCAGGCCGCCCGCGGCAGCAATCATCGACCAGATATGTAACAAGTTGACCCGCGCGGCCGAGATCGACGGTGTAGAAAAGCGAACGCCCCTGCCTTTCGCTGCGGATCAGCCTCGCGCGTTCCAGATCGGACAGATGATGCGAGAGGGTGTTCTGCCGGATATCCAGCGCCTCGGCGATCTCGGTCGGGCGCACGCCCTGCGGCATGTGGCGCATCAGCAGGCGAAATACGGAAAGCCGGCCTGCATGGCCGAGCGTGGCGAAGGCTGTGACGGCAATGTTCATATCCATATTTCCTGAATACCGGAAATATGGATATGATCAAGTGATTTTTGGGATCAGTAAGGCAGCGGATGCGCGCGGTGTAGCGTGTCGATCCGGTCGGCCAAACCCTCCGGCAGCACCAGTCCGGCCCCTGCCAGCACATGGTCAAGCTGCGCCTGCGTGCTCGCGCCGAAGATCACCGATGTCATGAAGGGCCGCGCCGCACACCACGCCAGCGCCATATGCACAGGGTCCAGACCGAATTCCGCCGCCAGATCGAGATAGCCCTGCACGGCGGCAAAAGCGCGGTCGGTGATCCGGCCGCCGAGATCGGGGGTGAAGCTGCGGCGCGAGCCATCGGGGATGGTGCCGCTGTTGTATTTGCCCGTCAGCAATCCGGCGGCCAGTGGCGAGAAGGCCAGCAGCCCCACATCCTCGTTGGCCGTGACCTCGGCCAGATCGGTATCGAACATGCGGCACATCAGCGAATATTCGTTCTGGATCGAGGCGGCGCGCGGCCAGCCCTTTTCTTCCGCGATCCGCGCCCATTGGGTCGTTCCCCATGCGCTCTCGTTGGACAGGCCGAAATGGCGGATATTGCCCTTCTCGACCTGCATTTGCAGGGCCTCCAGCGTCTCTTCCATATGGGCGATGGTCTCGGCGCGGTTCTGCGCGGAGGGGTCATAGGACCAGTTGCGCCGGAACATATACGAGCCGCGATTGGGCCAGTGGAACTGGTAGAGATCGATCACATCGGTTTTCAGCCGCCGGAGCGAGCCCTCTACCGCGACAGGAATCGTGGCCGCCGAAATGGGCGCGCCGTCGCGGACATGGGCCATCCCCTCGCCGGTATGCTTGGTGGCAAGGATATATTCGCCGCGCCGCGACGGATTGGCCGCCTGCCAGTTGCCGATCACCTCTTCGGTCAGGCCGATGGTTTCCTTGGCGACCGGATTGACGGGGTACATCTCGGCAGTGTCGATGAAATTGATACCCGCGCCCAGCGCGGTCTCGATCTGGCGATGGGCGTCGGCCTCCGGCGTCTGGGTGCCATAGGTCATGGTGCCAAGGCACAGTTCGCTGACCATCAGGCCGGTGCGGCCCAGCGGGTTCATTTTCATCCCTGTCTCTCCTGTGCGGGTGGTTTGCGGCAGACCCTAATGCTTTTTCCGGCAGGGTCACCCCCGAAACGGTTTGGAACAAATAAGGAACATGCTAGACTGGCCGCATGTCGATTCCCGTAAACCCCGCCCTGCTGACCCGCGCCCCGCATCGCGACCGCCCCGCGCTGTTGCTGGCGGATGATATCCGCCTGACGCTGGCCCGCCTGCACGAGGCTTGCGGCCCCGCACGGCGCAGCTTTGCCATCTGGCTGGCCGGTCATGTGCAGCGCAAGGGGCCGGGCCCCGTGATCTGGATCGCGTCGCGCCACCTGCCCGACCAGCCCCATCCGGACGGCGTGGTGGGGCTGGCGCGGCCCGAGGGGTTTATCCACATCACGCCGCAACGCCCCGACGACCTGCTGTGGTGCATGGAAGAGGCGCTGCGCAGTGGGGCGGCACCGCTGGTGGTGGCCGATCTGCCCGGCCCGCCCGGCCTGACCCCCGTGCGCCGGTTGCATCTGGCCGCCGAAACGGGGGCCGCCGAGGGGACATGCGCGCCGCTTGGCCTGATCCTGACGCCCGAGCAGGGCGGTGCGCCCGGCGTCGAGACCCGCTGGCACATGGCCCCCGCCCATAGCACCGCGCAACAGGGCTGGACCCTGCGCCGGCTGCGTGCGCGGCAGGACCCGCCGAAAGACTGGCATCTGACAGGGCCGGAACATGCCGCGACCGGACCGATCCATGCGGGCGGGGCATAATGAGTATTTGAAGAACGATGAAAGGGCACGCGCGGCCCCTCATCCTTGTGCAAATACGCATGAGACGGGGGGTGCGGCGCGCAAAATGCGCCAAGCCCTCTTGCCATCCCCGTCCGGATCGGCAGGAGTGGCCCCATGCGCATGATGATCTCTTTTGCAGCCCTGTTTTTGTCGGTCATCCTGCTCCAGCTTTCAACCGGGGGCGTGGGGCCGCTGGATGCGCTCTCGGGGCTGACGCTGGACTTCACCAATGCCCAGATCGGCCTGCTGGGATCGGCGCATTTCTTCGGCTTCTTCATCGGCTGCTGGTGGGCCCCGCGCCTGATGGGCACCATCGGCCATTCCCGCGCCTTTGCGGCCTTCACTGCGGCGGGGGCGATCGGGTTGCTGGCGCATATGCTGGTGATCGATGCCTACGCCTGGGCGCTGATGCGTGTGGCCTCGGGCCTTTGCGTGGCGGGCTGTTACACGGTGATCGAGGCATGGTTGCAGGCCAAGCTGACCAACGAGACGCGGGGCCGCGCCATGGGCAGCTACCGCGTGGTGGATATGGGCGCATCGCTGGTGGCGCAGATGCTGATCTCGGTGCTGGAGCCTGCCTCTTACGTGTCCTACAACCTGCTGGCCCTGCTGTGTTGCGCCGCGCTGTTGCCGATCACCCTGACGCGCACGTCCGAGCCGGAAACCCCCGGCGCGCTGCGGCTGCGCCCAATGCTGGCCGTCACGCGCTCTCCGCTGGCAGCGGCGGGCGTGGTGGTGGCAGCGTTGTCCAGCGCCTCGTTCCGGATGGTCGGGCCTGTCTATGGGCAGGAGGTGGGACTGGCGGTGGAACAGATCGCCTATTTCCTCGCGGCTTTCGTGGCGGGCGGTGCAATCGCGCAATATCCGGTGGGCTGGCTGGCCGACAAATACGACCGCCGCTGGGTGCTGATCTGGCTGTCCATCGCCTCGATCGCAAGCTCCGCACTGACCGCGCTGACAGGCGATCTGGGCACGGCGGGTATCCTGATGACCGCCACGCTGTTCGGGGCCACGACCTTTCCGATCTATTCCGTCGCCGCCGCCCATGCCCATGATTTCGCGGAGACATCCGAGCGGGTGGAACTGTCGGCCGCGCTGATGTTCTTCTTTGCACTGGGGGCGATTGCGGCCCCGCTGCTGGCCTCAACCCTGATCGAGATCTACGGCCCCTCGGCGATGTTCGTGATGATCGGCACGGGCCACGGGGCGCTGGTGGTCTTTGGTCTGATCCGGATGCAGATGCGCCCCGGCGCGCTGCACCGGACGCGCTATATCTGGGCGCCGCGCACCTCCTTCCTGATCGGGCGGCTGACAGGCCGCACGCGCGACGAGGACTGACGCGCACGCCCCGCTGGAACCCCGCCGCGCCTTGCGCTAAGGAAGGGCCAAACCGGAACAGGCGTGGAAATACAGGGGCGCAACGATATGGCACGGCATCTGATCACCTCGGCGATCCCTTATATCAACGGGATCAAGCATTTGGGCAATCTCGTGGGCAGCCAGTTGCCTGCGGATCTTTATGCGCGCTACCAGCGTGGACGCGGCAACGAGGTGATGTTTCTCTGCGCCACGGACGAGCATGGCACGCCCGCCGAACTGGCCGCTGCCAAAGCCGGCAAGCCGGTGGCGGACTATTGCGCCGAGATGCATGCCGTGCAGGCGGAAATCGCGCGCGGCTTCCGTCTCAGTTTCGATCATTTCGGCCGCTCCTCCAGCCCGCAGAACCACCGTCTGACGCAGCATTTCGCGGGCCGTCTGGCCGATGCGGGGCTGATCCGCGTGGTGTCCGAGACGCAGGTCTACTCGCCCGCCGATGGCCGCTTCCTGCCGGATCGCTATATCGAGGGCACCTGCCCCAATTGCGGCTTTGAAAGCGCGCGCGGCGATCAGTGCGACAATTGCACCAAGCAGCTCGATCCGGTCGATCTGATCAACCCGCGTTCGACCATTTCCGGCTCCACCGATCTGGAGCAGCGCGAGACCAAGCATCTCTACCTGTGCCAAAGCCAGATGCGTCAGCAGTTGCAGGACTGGATCGACAGCAAGACACATTGGCCGATCCTGACCACCTCCATCGCCAAGAAATGGCTAAACGACGGCGACGGGTTGCAGGATCGCGGCATCACGCGGGATCTGGACTGGGGCATTCCGGTCAAAAAGGGCGATCAGGACTGGCCGGGGATGGAGGGCAAGGTCTTCTATGTCTGGTTCGATGCACCGATCGAATATATCGCCTGCGGGGCTGAATGGGCCGAGACGCAGGGGCTGCAGGCCGATGCATGGGAACGCTGGTGGCGCACCGACAAGGGCGCGGATGACGTGACCTATACCCAGTTCATGGGCAAGGATAACGTGCCGTTCCACACGCTCAGCTTTCCGGCCACGATCCTTGGGTCGCAGGAGCCGTGGAAGCTGGTCGATTACATCAAGTCGTTCAACTACCTCAACTATGACGGCGGCCAGTTCAGCACCTCGCGCGGGCGCGGCGTGTTCATGGATCAGGCGCTGGAGATCCTGCCCGCCGATTACTGGCGCTGGTGGTTGTTGTCGCATGCGCCGGAATCCTCGGATGCCGAGTTCACATGGGAGAATTTCCAAACTTCCGTGAACAAGGATCTGGCCGATGTACTTGGCAATTTCGTCAGCCGTATCACCAAATTCTGCCGCTCGAAATTCGGCGAGGCGGTGCCGGAAGGCGGTGCATGGGGCGAACAGGAAGCCGCGCTGATCGAGACGCTGACCACGCGGCTGCGCGCCTATCAGACCTTCATGGACGAGATGGAGGTCCGCAAATCGGCGCAGGAGTTGCGCGCGATCTGGGTGCTGGGCAACGAATATCTGCAATCCGCCGCCCCTTGGGTGACGTTCAAGCAAGACCCCGACCGCGCCGCGATGCAGACGCGTCTGGGCCTCAACCTGATCCGGCTCTATGCCGTGCTCTCCGCGCCGTTCATCCCCGATGCGAGCGCCGCCATGCTGGCGGGTTTGCAAACGGATGATGCGGACTGGCCCGAGGGTGATCTGGCCGCATGGCTGTCGGCCCTGCCCGCAGGCCACGCTTTCACCGTGCCGGAGGTGCTGTTCACCAAGATTACCGACGAGCAGCGCGCGGATTGGCAGACCCGCTTCGCGGGCATCCGCACCTGAGAGGCAGCACCTGTTTCTTCTTGCCTGAAATATCCGCCGGGGGTCCGGGGGATGCATCCCCCCGGCTTGCGTCTACGTCTTGAACACGCGGTAGATGGCCGGGATCACCAGCACGGTCAGCAGCGTCGAGGTGAGCAGACCGAACAGCAGCGACAGCGCCAGTCCCTGAAAGATCGGATCGGCCAGAATGACCGTCGCCCCGAACATCGCGGCCAGCGCGGTCAGCAGGATCGGCTTGAACCGGATCGCGCCCGCCTCCAGCAAAATCTCCACCGGTTCCTTGCCCGCAGGATCAGTGTGGCGGATGAAATCCACCAGCAGGATCGAGTTGCGCACGATGATCCCCGCCAGCGCGATAAAGCCGATCATCGAGGTGGCCGAGAACGGCGCGCCCCAGAGCCAGTGGCCGAACATGATGCCCAGAAAGGTCAGCGGCACCGGCGTCAGCACCACCAGCGGCACACGGAACGATCCGAACTGCGCCACGACCAGCACATAGATGCCCAGCAGCGCCACGCCAAAGGCCGCGCCCATGTCGCGGAAGGTCACCCATGTCACCTCCCATTCGCCATCCCACAGGATCGTGGGGCGGCTGTCGTCGATGGGTTGGCCGTTGAGCAGGATCAGCGGCTTTTCCCCCTCCGCCCAGTCCATCGCATCAAGTGCCTTGCCCACCTCGACGATGCCGTAGAGCGGTGCCTCGAACCGGCCTGCAAGCTCGGCCATCACCATCTCGGCGGGGCGGCCGTTGCGGCGGAAGACGGGATAGGACATCACTTCCTCCTCGATCCGCACCACATCGCCCAGTTCGACCACGCCGCGCGCGCCGGGCAGGACGTTGGCAGGGATCGGCGTGGAGAGGAACCGCTCGTCCATCACGCGGTCGGACTGGGCGCGCGCCACGGTGATCGGGATCGGGCGGCGGCCATCCTCGCGGTGCGAGTAACCCACCGTCGTCTCACCATTCAGGATGCCGATCGTGTCGAACACATCGCTTTCCTGCACCGAGAAGAACTCCAGATCGTCGGGCGAGATCAGCGCCCGCAAGCGGCGCGGCGGCGTGCCGAAACTGTCATCCACATCGACGATGAAATCGACGCTCTCGAATGCCGCGCGCAGCTTGCGGGCGGTGTCGCGGCGCGCCTCGGGCGAGGGTCCGTAGACCTCGGCCAGCAGGGTAGCCATCACCGGCGGTCCGGGGGGCGGTTCAACCGTCTTGAGGCTAGCGCCTTGCGGCAGGTCCAGCGCCTGCAAACGGTCGCGCAGGTCCAGCGCGATGTCATGGCTGGCGCGGTCGGCCTCTTTGGACAGGTTGATCTGCACATCGCCCATATGCGGATCGCCCCGCAGGAAATAGTGGCGCACCAGCCCGTTGAAGTTGAAGGGTGCTGCCGTGCCTGCATAGGTCTGCACGCTGAGCACCTCTGGTAGGTCCATCGCGATACGGGCCACCGATTGCGCCACCGCATCTGTCGTCTCGACCGCCGTGCCCTCGGGCATGTCGATGACAACCGCCAGTTCCTGCTTGTTGTCGAAGGGCAGCAGCTTCACCGTCACATGCTGGGTATAGAGCAGCCCGAGCGAGCCGAAAGACAGCACCGCCGTGACCAGCAAAAAACTCAGGCTGCGCGCCTTGGTGGCAAGGACGGGTCGCGCCACGCGGGTGAAAGTCCGGCCCAGAAAGCCGCCGTCGCTCGCGTCATGGCCATGCATCGGCGCATTGCCCGCGATCTTGACCATCAGCCACGGGGTCACCATGACCGCGATGAAGAACGAGATGATCATCGCCGCCGAGGCGACAGCCGGGATCGGGCTCATATACGGCCCCATCAGGCCGGAGACGAACAGCATCGGCAACAGGGCCGCCACCACCGTGAGCGTGGCAACAATTGTGGGGTTGCCCACCTCGGCCACCGCGTCGATGGCGCGGGTCACGCGGTCGCGCCCGTCCTTCATGCCCCAGTGGCGGGCGATATTCTCGATCACCACGATGGCGTCATCCACCAGAATACCGATGGAAAAGATCAGCGCGAAGAGCGACACGCGGTTCAGCGTATAGCCCATGATCCACGCGCCGAAGAGCGTCAGCAGTATCGTAACGGGGATCACGACGGCGACCACGATGCTCTCGCGCCAGCCAATCGCCACCAGCGTCAGCAGGATGATCGAAAGCGTGGCCAGAAACAGTTTGACCAGCAGCGTGTCGGCTTTCTTCTGCGCGGTCTCGCCGTAGTTGCGGGTGATCTCGACCGCGACACTGTCAGGGATGAGCGTCTGTTGCAGGGTGGCCGTGCGGGCGAGAATCTGATCGGCCACAACCACAGCATTCGCGCCTGCGCGCTTGGCAAAGGCCAGTGTCACAGCGGGGCTGCGCGTCACTGTGCCATCGGCGGCGCGGTCCACATGGGCCACGATCCGGTCGGACATATCCGGCACGAATGCGATATCCGCCACATCGCCGACATAGATCGGGCGATTGTCGCGGGTGGTCAGCAGCAGGCCCGCGATCTCGGCGGGCGCTGTCAGGCTTTGGCCCGCGACAAGCCCGATCTGCTGGCCGCCGTCGCGCAGGCTGCCCGCATTCATGGTGCGGTTGGCCGATTGCACCTTTCCGGCCAGTTGTTGCAGCGTGACGCCGTAAAGCGCCATGCGTTCGGGATCGGGCGCGATGCGGATCGCCTCGGAGGCCTCGCCGACGACATAGCTCAGCCCGACATCGGCAACCTTGGACAGATCGGCGCGCATCTCGCGGGCCAGCCGTGTCAGGTCATTGGCGCTGATCTCCGCCCCGTCCTGCGCGGTCAGGGTGAGGGTGACGATGGCCACATCGTCAATCCCGCGCCCGATGATCAGGGGTTCGGGGATGCCGACCGGAATACGGTCCATATTGGCGCGGATCTTCTCGTGCACCCGCAGGATGGCCGCATCCGAGGAGGTGCCCACCTTGAAGCGCGCGGTGATCATCGCGCCGTCATCCATTGTCTGGGAATAGACATGCTCGACGTCGTTGATCGCCTGAATGATGGTTTCCATCGGTTCGGATACCAGCCTGACGGCATCCTCGGCCTGCAGCCCCGGTGCCTGCATCAGGATGTTGACCATCGGCACCGAGATCTGCGGCTCTTCCTCGCGCGGGACGACCATCAGCGCGATGATGCCCATCGCAAGGGCCGCCAGCATGATCAGCGGTGTCAGGGGGGAGCGGATAAACCCGCGTGTCAGGTTGCCCGCGATGCCCAGCTTTTGCGGTTGACCGGTCATTTCAGCACCACCGTGTCACCGGCGCTCAGGCCCGACAGAACCTCGCGCAGAACCGCGCCGTCCTGCTCGTGGCGCTGGCCCAGCATCACGACACGCTCACCCTGACTCGGGCCGGAGACGGTCACGAAATCCAGCCCCGCACGTGTCGTGATGGCAGTTTCAGGCACCAGCAGCGCTTCGCGGCTGCCGACGGCAAGGCGCACCAGGACGCGGGCATCCACGAAAGCGTCGCTCAGCCCTTCGACCGCAACATCGGCACTGACACGGCCGTTGTCGATCTGCGGATAGATACGCGCAATCCGGCCCGTCGCGCTGTCGCCCGCGCCGTCGATCGCGATCTCGTCGCCCTCTGCCAAGGCGCGGGCGTGGCGCTCTGGTATCGCAAGGCGCAGAAAGAACCCGCCACCCGCCAGCGTCGCCACCGCCTCACCCGGCATCACCACGGCACCGGCGGCGGCCGGAACGGTCAGCACCAGCCCCGAGATCGGGGCAAGCACATCGCCCTCGGCGGCCTGTTGCGCGACAACCGAGCGTTCCGCGCGCATCGAGTCGATCTGCCCGCCCAGCACCTCGACCTGCGTCCGCAGCGCATCCAGCCGCTGCACGGTGGTCACGCCACGTTGCAGCAGCGCCTCGCCGCGTTCCAGCTCGCTTTCGGCATTGGCCAGTTGCGATTGCAGCGATTGTTCCTGTGCATCAATCGCGCGCAGGCGCAGATCGAGCTTTTCATCGACGACGCGGGCCAGCACCTGCCCTGCCGCGACACGGTCCCCCTCGGCCACGTCGAGTGTGACCAATGTGCCGCCAAGGCGCGCGCGCGCTGGCAGGTGGGTTTGCGGCTCGATCTGGCCGTAGACGGCTTTCCAGTCCGTCACCGGCTGATATTCAAGGGTAAGGGACTCTGCAAAAGCTGCGGGGGCCAGAGCCAGAAATCCAATCAGGGCTACAAATTGCGCTTTCATTTGCGCCTCCATCCATACATCGCGGCCCGGTCTGGGCTGCTTTCATATTCCATATAGTGAATACTTGGTGTTACGGCAATGGGCCGCTGTCACGATCATGGATCATGGCAGCTGAAGCTGTGGGATCTGCGCCAACAGGGGCGCTTTTGCGGATCACGGACCACCGATCACGGATGCGGTCAGGGCTGTCGGGATACGAGACACCAGCGCATCGCTGCGCCGCAACAGGCTCAGGCCGTCAGCGTCGTCCTGTCGCGAATGGTCCGCAACACCGCTTCGAGATCGGCGCGCCGGATCGGCTTTGGCAGATGCGCATCGAACCCAGCCGCGAGATAATTGTCGACATCTTCCGACATCACATTCGCGGTGGCCGCAAACGCCATCGGCATGTCATCGCCGGACCTGCGATCTGCCGCGCGCAAGGCCGCCAGCGTCTCGATCCCGTCCATGCCCGGCATCGAAATGTCGATCACATAGGCATCAAAGTGACGCGTGCCGACCAGACTGACCGCTTCGTACCCGTCCTCGGCCATTACGGGCTGCACATCGTAACTTTCCAGCAGCGCCTGCAAGACAAGCCGGTTGATCGGATCGTCATCGGCGCAGAGGATCTCCAACCCCGGATACGAGCCGGACTGCTCTTCGTCAGCGGCTGTCACGTCCTTATTCAGCCTCGCTTTCGGTGCTTCCGGCAAGGGCAGGCTGAAAGTGATGGAGGTGCCGCGGCCAAGCTCGCTTTCGACATGGATCTCGCCGTCCATGGTTTCGACCAGCATCTTCACGATGCTCATCCCCAGTCCGGTCCCGCCAAAGCGCCGCGTCGTATCCGCGGAGGCTTGCTCGAACGGCACAAACAACACCTCAAGCTGTTCCCTTGTCATCCCGATTCCGGTGTCGGTGACCGTGAAGATCACCAGATCATCGGCACCGCGCTCTGCCTTGACCATGATTTCGCCGGAGCGGGTGAACTTGAGCGCGTTGCTGAGCAGGTTGTGGAAGACCTGATTGATCCGTGTCGGATCACCCAACACGGGCGGCATATCGGCGGGCAGCACTTGCAGGCTCAGATTGACGGATTTGCTGGCTGCGACGCGGCGGTACTGCGCGGCTGCATTCTCCAGCACCTCTTCCAGATCCATCGGCAGGATCTCAAGCTGCACCTTGCCCGCCTCGGCCTTGGAATAATCCAGAACCTCGTTCACGATAGACAACAGCAACTCGCCGCAACTGTGCAACTCGCGCAGCAGGGACTCGCCCTCTCCCTTGCGGACATGCGGCCGCAACAATTCGGACAGGCCCAGCAAACCGTTCAGCGGTGTGCGCAATTCGTGGTTCATCTGCGCAAAGAAACGGGCCTTTTGCTGTGAGATCACCACAGCCTGACGGCGTGCGTATTTCAGCTGTTGATTGAGCTCCGTCTCGCGGTGGATGATCAGTGTAAAGCCCCAGATCATCGAGACCACACCCAGAACAAAGGCGATCCCGGCTGTGTTGATCATCACCAGATTCATGTCGCCCGTTGCCACAATGAGAAACAGGCGCAACAGGTAGGTGAAGGCTACGAAAACAAATGGCAGCATCACCAGAATGAGAAAGGCTCGGTTCGCCGTTCTGAACCGACGTCCCAGATCGAGACCCGCCACCAGCGCGACGGGGCCGTTGATCAGGGACGCCACGAGCATCAGAGCGAGAACGTCGGCCCCGGACAGCACAAGTGCCCCCTGTGCCAGACAAACCAGCGACGACACGATGACAACAGGCCGCCAGCGCATGCCTGCACCGGCCACCTGACGGAAGGTTGCATAGGCCAGAACAATCGAAAAATGCGCGCCTGTGATGATCAGGAATGCGGTCAGCGCATAGGGAAGAAAAGCGTTGCTCAAAACGCCAAGTGACGCGATGACCAGAAACAGCGTGCTGCCTGCGTACAATTGCACGACCGGACGAAAATCTTCCGTCATCGTGCGGAGAAGGTAGTAAACGATCATCACCGAAACGAGCGTCAGCATGGATGCGACGCTGACGAGTAGGTTGAAATCGACGGCCGTGTTCATGATGGTCCTGTAGTTCAATGATCACGACCGTGACGGAGGCGACAGAAATAGGCTTCAGGTAGGTAGAAGTGTTCAACGCAATAGGTCAAAAACCAATCTTAAGCGACAGTTTTCCAACTTTAGACTGATGTTTTAGGCATTTGGAAGCCCGACGCAAGCCCGGTGACAGCCCTGCCGGCAGAGCAGGGGCGAGTAAATGCCGAACGCCGGCTCAGGACCGGCCGCAGGCGCCGCAGCCCTGGCGAACACGGACAAGCAAATTGCGCCAAAGCAGACGCGGGCAAGCATCCTTTTGTGATATGCTTCGTTAGAGGGGCTGGTGCGCCACCCGGCACGATTCTGGCCGCATGCGTGCCGATGTATCTGGCCGCCCTCGTGTTCGGGCGTGCCTGACCGGCCAAAATGCACAGCAAACCGGTGCTGGAGTGTCCGGGTACCGGCGATGGTGGCCCCTGAGGGACTCGAACCCTCACGCCCATACGGACCTTAGATTTTAAGTCTAGTCTGTCTACCAGTTCCAGCAAGGGGCCACGTCTGTCGTCTAACCACAAGATCAGGCTTGCTCAAGATGAAACTCCGGGCAGGCTCATGCACTGACCGGAGTCACGTTGGACGAGATCGCGCCCACCGCGCTTGACGCTTACCGCAAAACCCTCAATCGTGGGCCCATGTTTCCGATCCGTGATCACAACCCTTCCGAAAAGACGCCCTATGTCACCTACGCTTTGATCGTGGTGAATGTGGTGGTGTTTTTCAGCTATTGGCCGCTGTTCTCCGATCCGCGGGCGTTGAACGCGCTGTTTGCGACCTATGCGATGACGCCTGCCAATCTGATGCAGGGCGGGGAATGGAGCACGCTTGTCACCTCGATGTTCCTGCATGGCGGGTTGATGCATCTGGGCGGCAACATGCTGTTTCTCTACATCTTCGGCGACAATCTGGAGGAGGAGCTGGGCCATACGCGCTATCTGGGCTTCTACCTGCTGTCCGGGCTGCTGGCGGGCGGGGCGCATGTGATTGCGGCCCCCTATTCGCCGATCCCGACCGTGGGCGCATCCGGCGCGATTGCGGGGGTGATGGGGGCCTATCTGCTGATGTACCCCAAGGCGCGGGTGGATGTTCTGTTCATCTTCATCATCTTTTTCAAGATTTTCCCGATCCCTGCATGGATCATGCTGGGGCTGTGGTTCGGCTTGCAGCTGTTCAGCGGCTTCGGGGGCGACCCGCAAGCGGGCGGGGTCGCCTATTGGGCGCATGCGGGCGGCTTTATCGCGGGGATCGTGCTGATCGCGCCGCTATGGCTGAAGCTGGGCGGTCCGACCTTCTGGAGGCGCAACGAAGGGCATCCGCCGCATCCCGAGGCACAGTACCGCGTGGCGCGCAGCGTCATCCCGCAGGCGGGGCAGCGCAAGAACGATCCCGCAAAGACCGGCGCGACACGGATTCCGCGCATCACGCGGCGCAAATGAGCGGGCCTGCCACACCAGCACTGCGCCTGACCTGCCATTGCGGTGCGGTGGAACTGGCGGTGCATCTGTCCGACGGTCTGGCAACAGCGCGGCGCTGTGATTGCTCGTTCTGCGCGCGACGCGGCGCGATTGCGGTGTCCGCCCCGCTGGACGGGATCGAGATTGTGCGCGGGGCGGAAAGCCTCACGCTCTACCAGTTCGGGACCGGCACGGCGAAACACTGGTTCTGCAAGACCTGCGGCATCTATACCCACCATCAAAGACGCTCGAACCCGAACGAATACGGCGTCAATGTCGGCTGTCTGGAAGGGGTAAACCCCCGCGATCTCGGCGCGGTGCCGTGGGTGGACGGGATCAACCACCCCGCCGACCGCAAGGACTGACCTTCAGCGCGCGGGCATTTTCATGATGATACAGGTCGTGGTCCCGGTGGCGTAGAGCTTGCCATCCTCGACCCCGCGGATCTCGCCCTCCGCCACGCCGGTGGAGCGGCCTGCATGTTGCACACGGCCCGTGGCGCGCACCTGCATGCCGATGGGGATCGGGCGCAGGATGCTGACTTTATATTCCAGCGTGGTGTAGACAGAGCCTTGCGGCACGCGGGTCATCACGGCGCAGGCCATGCAACTGTCCAGCACGGTGCCATACCAGCCGCCATGCACGGTGCCCATCGGGTTGGTGTGGGCAAACAGCGGCGCGCCGACAAACTCGGCCAAGCCGTCCTCCACGTTTTCAGGCCAGTAGTTGAGCGTCGCCCCGATGGGCGGGCCGGCAAGCTTACCGGCCATCATGTCCTGCATGAATTCAAGGCCCGACCGCGAGAGCATTTCGGCGGGCGTAGCAAGGTCTTCGGGGCGGGTGGCGATGCGGCGCTGGTCCATGACTGTCTCCCTGATGCGGGGGCCAGATTGGCCCGACATCAGGGGACAGGCAAGAGTGTCTTACGCAACGTTCTCCAACTGGACGCGCGGCGTGACGCCCAGCGCATGGCAGACATCGCGCGTCAGTTCGGGGCGGTTCATCGTGTAGAAATGCAGGCTGTCCACGCCGCCCTCGATCAATTCGCTGCACAGTTCGGTGCAAAGCGCGGTAGCCAGCAGGTCCTGCCGCCCGTCGCGGATCGCCTTGTCAAACGCCTCGTCCAGCCAAGCGGGCACGGTGGTGCCGCAGCGCAGGGCGAAACGGCGCGCGCCGGTCCAGTTTTCGATTGGCAGGATACCTGGCACGATGGGCGCGGTGATCCCCGCCTTGGCGCAGGCATCGCGGAAACGGAAGAATGTCTCGGCCTCGAAGAAAAACTGCGTCAGGGCCTCGGTGGCGCCCGCGTCGATCTTGCGCTTGAGGAACTCGACATCCGCCGCCGTATCCGCCGCATCGGGATGCTTTTCGGGATAGGCCCCCACGCGGATGGTGAATTTGCCCGTCTCGGCCAGCGCCTCGATCAACTCCACGCTGGAGGCGAACCCGTCGGGATGCGGGCGGAACCCGTCGCTGCCCTTGGGCGCATCACCGCGCAGCGCCACGATATCCTTGACGCCAGCGGCGGCAAAGCTGTCGGCGATCTCAAGGGTCTCTGCGCGGCTGGCGTTCACACAGGTCAGATGTGCCGCGACGTTCAGCCCGCTCGATTTGTGCAATGTCGCCACCGCGTCGCGCGTCAGGTCGCGCGTGGTGCCGCCCGCCCCGTAGGTCACCGACACGAAACGCGGGGCCAATGGCGCCAGAACCTGCACCGTATCCCACAGGCGAAACGACGCCTCGAGGTTCTGCGGCGGGAAGAATTCGAACGAGACGGCGGGCGTTTTCATGGGACTGATCCTGTGTTGCTTACACTCTTGTCGCAAACCGGATGATATGAGACAAGCTCATTATTCTCAAGGTCATCATGAGGTAGACCACATAATGCATATCGAGTTTCGCCATTTGCGCACAATCAAGGCGATCCATGAGGCCGGTGGTTTGGGCCGTGCGGCGGATGTTCTCAACATCACGCAATCAGCTTTAAGCCACCAAATCAAGGGGTTGGAGGATCAAGCCGGAGTCGAGCTGTTCCAGCGCCGCTCCAAACCACTCAAGCTGTCACCCGCCGGTCTGCGCCTGCTACGCGCGGCAGAGCGTATCCTGCCCGAAGTGGCGGCCCTTGAGGCGGAATTCAGCGGCTTGCGCGAGGGACATACGGGGCGCTTGCATATCGCCATCGAATGCCACGCCTGTTTCGAATGGCTGTTTCCGGTGCTGGAAAGCTTCCGCAAGACATGGGGCGATGTGGATGTGGATATTCGTCCGGGACTGGCCTTCGACGCCCTGCCCGCGCTGATGAAGGAAGAGGTCGATCTTGTGGTGTCCTCGGATCCCGAAGACCTGCCCGGCATCTCGTTCCAGCCTTTGTTCGATTATGCGCCGGTATTCGTAGCCTCCAGCCACCATCCTCTGGCACAAAAGCAGTGGATCGCGGCCGAGGATTTTCGCGGCCAGACGCTGATCACATATCCGGTGGAACGCTCACGGCTGGATATTTTCAGCCAGTTGCTGACGCCCGCCAAGGTCGAGCCTGCGCAGATCCGGCAGGCGGAGCTGACGGCGGTGATCCTGCTGCTGGTGGCCTCCAACCGCGGTGTGGCGGTGCTGCCCGACTGGGTGGTGCGCGAGGTCAAGTATTCGTCGGATTATGTGACGCGGCCTTTGACCGAGAAGGGACTGACCCGCAGGCTTTATGCCGCCGTGCGGACCGAGGATCTGGAAAAGCCCTATATGGCGGGGCTGATCGATCTGGCGGGGATCGAGGCGCGGCGTTTGCAGGCGGCGTAAGGGGTGCACATGGCCGCTACCGTCCCCGCGCGGAATCAAGGCGCGGCACGCGCTGCCGCGCGATCGCCGACACGCCCCCCGGGGCGGCGATTTGTAAGCGTGGCAGTATGCACGAAGGTCTGAAGACTGGGCGACCATAAAGTGCCCGAAATACATGTCGGATCGCCACCCCGCGTGTCGGCGACCGCGCTAACCTTCCTTGCCGAAAGAGAAACAGGGCCAGCGCATCGCACCGGCCCCGCTCCCCTCATTCCCAACCGATCAGGCGGCGAGTTTCGCCGTCATCTCGACCAGACGCTTGGTCTGGTGCGCAACAGCGGCACGGCCTTTATCATCAAAACCGCCAGCGGAGGCGGAAAAGCCGTAAGGATTGCCGCCTGCGGCAAAAATCGAGTCATCCGTAAACCCGGGGGTCACCAGAATGGAGCCCCAATGGATCGCCGTTGTATAAAGACCCATCAGCGTGGTTTCCTGACCGGCATGGGCATTCTGTGCGCTGGTAGCGGCGGTGAAGGTCTTGTTGGCCAGCTTGCCAGCACCCCAAAGCCCGCCCAGCGTGTCGATGAAGGCGCGCATCTGGCTCGCGACGGTGCCGAAACGTGTGGGCGAGATGAAGAAATAACCGTTGGCCCATTCCATATCGTCATGGCTGACTTCAGCGATGTCCTGCATCTTGTCCAGCTGGTTCTTCCACGCCTCCTGCCCTGCCACGACATCGGCGGGGGCGGTCTCGGCGATGCGGCGCAGGCGCACCTCGGCTCCGGCAGCCTTGGCAGCATCGGCGGCGGCGAGGGCGACCTGATGGTTGGTGCCGTAGGTGGAATAAAAGACGATGGCGATACGTGCTTGGGTCATTGGGGTCTCTCCATGAAATCGGAACGCGGTCAACAGCCGGATGGCCTGACGCTTGACCGGCATATAAGCAACTTGCCCTGCGGCGTCCTGTGCGGGGCAACGCAGGGCCTGTGCGTATTTCCGCAAGCTGTCCCGGCGGGCGTTCTGCCCTTGGCAAGCATCCCCTCAGCGCGTATACGCGCGCCCTGACAAACAGGAGCCGGACCATGCAAGGCAGCGCAAATCTCAACATCATGATCAAGGCAGCGCGCAAGGCGGGGCGGTCGCTGGTCAAGGATTTCCGCGAGGTCGAGAACCTTCAGGTCTCGATGAAAGGTGCCGGCGATTTCGTGAGCCGCGCCGACATCGCCGCCGAGAAAATCCTGAAAGAGGAATTGATGGGTGCGCGCCCCACCTATGGCTGGCTGGCCGAAGAGGCTGGCGAGACCGCGGGTCAAGACCCGACACGCCGCTGGATCGTCGATCCGCTGGACGGCACCACGAACTTCCTGCACGGCCTGCCGCACTGGGCGATCTCCATCGCGCTGGAACATAAAGGACAGATTGTGTCTGCGGTGGTGTTCGATGCCGCCAAGGACGAGATGTTCTATGCCGAAAAAGGCAGCGGCGCATGGATGAACGACAGCAAGCGCCTGCGTGTCTCGGGCCGGACCAAGATGATCGAGGGGCTGTTTGCCACGGGGATTCCCTTTGCCGCCAAACGCACCCTGCCCGCCACCCTGCAGGATCTGGCGCGGCTGATGCCGGAATGCGCCGGTGTGCGGCGCTGGGGTTCCGCGGCGCTGGATCTGGCATACGTTGCCGCTGGCCGCTATGACGGTTTCTGGGAGCGCGAGTTGCAGATCTGGGATCTGGCCGCGGGCATGCTGATCGCCACCGAAGCGGGTGCCTTGGTCGGGCCGATCCGCGCGGGACATGATCCGCTGCTGCATGGCGATATCATCGCGGCCAACGGGGCGCTGTTCGACCAGTTCGCCGGGATCATCCGCGCGCGGACGTGATCGCTGGCTGACGACAGGTTCCTGCGTGCGATGCGGTCGCGACAGGCAACTCTGCGCAACCAAGCGGACATTGAAGCCTGCCACCCCGCCCGGAACAGCCGCGCAGCGGCCCGGGAATCGCAGGGCCGCGGCCCTGCGATTCCCTCTGTCGCATTGGTACGCGAAGCGCGACTTTTTGAAAGTCCGCCCAGCCTCCCAACAGACTTGGGGTATCGTGTCAGGTGGCGCACATCCCCGGTTCATCAGATCTGACGCGACACCAGCGCCACGGCATGGCGGGGGGCCTGTGTGACCGAGGAATGCAACCGCTCCGACAGGTCGCGCCCGATACGGCGGCGGCGGCGCAGGATGAACATCCGTTTCCAGCCGCGCCACGTGCCCACACGCGGCGATCCCGCATCGCAGGGAAAGCGCCCACGCCATCCCGCTGGCAGCGACAGGCCGCAGCTTTCGGCCCGCTCTAGCATCCAGACCAGCGGAATGTTTGCCAAGGGCCGCGCCGCATGAAAGCCGCCCAACTGGCCGCCCACATCGCCATGCGCCCCGTTGAACCAGACCTGCTCTACCGTTCCGGCGCGGTCCGAGGGGCATTCCCACAGGACAGGCGCATAGGCTAGACGCGTTTCATGCAAGGCAAGCGCGTGAAAACCGTGGCGGATCGACTGGCCCAGCGCATGCGAGTGGAACGCATGCGGCGATCTGGACCACAGCAGCGGCAGCGGCACGCCCAGCGCCTTGACCGTATCCCAGACGCCGACCATCTCGATCTGGACAGCCGGATGACAATGGACGCTGTGAAAGGCCCGCGCGGCGGCGCCGTCGAGTTGCGCCTGATAATGGCGGTAGGCGGTGCGGATATTGCGCTCGGTCGCTCAATCGGCACGCAGCAGACCGACAGTGTCGATCATTCCCGCCAGCGAGCGCACCGCGAATGCCCCCCGCGAATAGCCCATCAGATAGATCGCATCGCCGGGGCGGTAGCGGCTGGCCAGCCAGCCATAGGCGCGCCGGATCTGCCGGTTGATGCCGCGCCCCAACAGCACATCGCGGGTGCTGCGCCAGTCGGCCCACTGGATGCCCGCCTCGTAATAGACCGAGACATCGCCCAGCCCCGACAGCAAACGATAGGTCAGGCCCGCATTCGTCTCCTCGCCCGGTTCGAGGCTGGACATGGTGCCGTCCAGAATGATCACATGGGCAAGACCGCCACGCTTGACACGCGGCGGATTGAGTTCCGCATGCGGACCGCGCCTGAGCAGGCCAAGGAGAGTTTTACTCAGCCGCCTCAAGCTGGTCATGCAACAACATCCAAACACGGTGCGGGGTGAAAGGCATATCCGCCCGCCGCACACCGCGATCCCACAAAGCGTCCAGCACGGCATTGGCCGTAGCGGCCATCGCGCCCACCGTTCCCGCCTCGCCGCAGCCCTTCATGCCCATCGGATTAGCTGTAGAGGGGACCGGCTCTGTCTCGAAGGTAAACATCGGCAGGTCGGTGGCGCGCGGCATGGCGTAATCCATGAAGGTGGCGGTCAGAAGCTGGCCGTCCTCGTCATAGACCACATGCTCGGTCAGGGCCTGCCCGATGCCTTGGGCCACGCCGCCATGCACCTGACCCTCGGCGAGCACCGGATTGATCAGATTGCCGAAATCATCCACCACGCTGTAGCGCTCCACGCGCACGACGCCGGTGTCGGGATCGACCTCGACCTCGGCCACATGCGCGCCGTTGGGATAGGAGCGCCCCGGCAGGGTGGCGCGCGCCTCGTGCACCAGCAGATCGGCGCGGCCATCGGCCTGCGCCATCGCGGCCACTTCCAGCACCGTGGGTGTCAGGTTCGACCCCGGCGCGCGGAAGCGTTCATCGTCAAAGCCGATCGCATCGGATTCAACGCCCATCTTGTCGGCCAGATAGGGGCGAAAGCCTGCCATCATCACATCGACCATGGCGAGCGTCGCATTGGCCTGCGTCGTGACAGAACGTGACCCGCCGGTGCCACCGCCCTGCTTGATCAGGTCACTGTCGCCCTGCACCACACGGATCAGATGCGCGGGAATGCCTGTCTGGTCCGACAGGAACTGTGCATAGACGGTCTCGTGCCCCTGCCCGTTGCTTTGGGTGCCGACATAGATCGTGGCACTCATCTGGCCTTGATCATCGGTGGCAAATTCAACCTTTGCCCCTTCGGAGGGATCACCGAGGATGCTTTCGATATAGTAACACAAGCCCATCCCGCGCAGTTTGCCGCGCGCCGCACTGGCCGCCTTGCGCGCGGAAAATCCGGCGCGATCGGCGGTGCGTTCGGCATGGGCCAGCACGCGGGCAAAATCGCCCACGTCATAGGTCTCGCCCGTGGCGCTGGTGTAGGGAAACCGCGCGACGGGGATGAAATTGCGCCGCCGCAACTCCCAGCCGTCAACGCCCAGTTCGCGCGCGGCCATATCCATGGCGCGTTCCAGTACATAGATCGCCTCGGGCCGGCCCGCGCCGCGATAGGCATCGACCTGCGTGGTATTGGTGTAATAGCCCTCTACATGCAGATAGGTGGTCTGTACGTCATAGACGCCCATCAACACCTTGGAGAACAGATCCGTCTGGATCGGCTGGCCGAACTGGCTGTTATAGGCGCCAAGGTTGCAGCGTGTCTCCACGCGGTAGGCGAGAATCTTGTGATCCGCGTCAAAGGCAAGCGCCACATCGTGCACCAGATCGCGGCCCGCATTGTCGGTCAGCATCGCCTCGGTCCGCTCGGACATCCAGCGCACGGGGCGCCCCAGCACCCGCGCCGCATGGGCTACGACGAAGGACTCCGGATAGCTCATCGCCTTCATGCCAAAGCCGCCGCCCACATCGGGGTTGGTGACACGCACGGCCTCGGGGTCCAGCCCCAGAATCTCGGACAGATGGCGCTTGATGTTCCACACGCCCTGCCCGTTCACCGCCAGATGCAAACGCCCGTCCTGCCATTCGGCGTAACAGCCGCGCGGCTCCATCGCGTTGACGATAATGCGGTTATCCTCGACATCGAGCCGCACCACGCGCGCGGCGGCGGCAAATGCGGCGTCACACGCCGCCTCATCGCCCTTGGACCAGTCGAACGCGCGGTTGTCAGGGGCCTCGGTATGCAGGGTCTCGCCGCCCGGTGCCAGATCGAGCTTTGCGGGCAGATCGTCGTAATCCAACTCGATCAGTTCCGCCGCGTCGCGCGCCTGTGCGGCTGTGTCTGCCACGATCAGGGCAATCGGCTCGCCGACAAAGCGCAACCGCTCCTCGGCCAGAATGGGCCGCCGCGGGGCTGCCGCAGATGTACCGTCGCGGTTAGTCAGCACGGTCGCCACCAGACCTTTGGTGATCCCCGCGGCCGCCAGATCATCCGCGGTCAGCACCAGATGCACGCCTTCGGCTTCGCGCGCCGCGTCCAGATCAAGGCGGGTGATCGTGGCATGGGCGACGGGAGAGCGGAAGACAAAAGCCTGCAAAGCACCTTCAGGCGCGATATCATCGACATAGCGGCCCTGTCCGGTCAGAAACCGGACATCCTCAACCCGCTTGACCGACTGGCTTTTTCCGAACTTTTCCATAACACCGTCCCCGCTTTGACTAAAGCGAAACTAGCGGACCGCGCGGCAGTGTCCAGAGGGCGCGCCCGCCGCACGCCTGCGGATACGAGTATTTGCGGAAAGGTGAAGCAGACGGTCGCCCATACTTTCATCATGCTTCAAATACGCATCGCGCCTTCAGCCGCTAAAGCCGCCGACTGTTATCATCGCATCCGGACCATATCCGTTGAACCGTGTGGCGATGGCGCTGGAATAGGCCCCCATACCTGCGAAGACCAGATAATCCTCCTCGGCCAGATCGGCGGGCAGGAGGACAGTCTCGGGCAAGCGGTCGATGCTGTCACAGGTGGGGCCGAACACGATCCGCGCGCGGGGCGCAGCGTTGCGCGGTGCCGGACCGGACGCCACAACGCGAATGCGGTCATGGGCGGCGATGTCGCGCCATTCGGCCAGCGCGCCGTAGACACCGTCATTGAGATAGACCGCATCACCGCGCAGGCTTTTGACGCGCGTGCCCAGTTGGCAGGCCTCGGCCACCATGGCGCGGCCCGGCTCGCAGACCAGCGCGGGCGCGTCGGGGCCGAACGCCGCCTGCGTTTGTGACGCAATGCGGGCAAAGACCGCTTCGAGATCGGGCGCAGCCCCGCCGCGATGGGCCGCGAATCCGCCGCCTACGTTCAGCCGCGCCAGCCGCACATCCGCGCGCGCCGCCACATCGGCGCAGGCGCGGATATAGCTGGCCCAAGCGCCTGCATCGGCGCATTGTGTGCCGGGGTGAAATGTCATGGCGGGCGTGAAGCCCATCCCGGCCACACGCGCCAGCAAGCTTGCCGCAAGCTCCGGCCCCGCGCCGAACTTGGCCCCGAAATCATAGGCCGCCCCTTTGACAGGCAGCGCCAGCCGCACCGATATTTCCGTCCCGCGCGGCAGGCCAGACAGCTTTTCCAACTCGCTGGCGCAATCTACCGAGGCCGATGCGATGCCGAAAGCGATCGCCTCAGCCACCTCCGCGCGCGAGCGCACGGGGTTGTTGTAATGCAGCACCGCATCGGGACAGGCCGCCCGCACCGCGCGCATCTCGGCGACCGAGGCCACATCGAAGGCGCGCAGCCCCGCCGCGACCAGATTTTGCAGCACTTCGGGCGCGGGATTGGCCTTGACGGCATAGGTCACAAGGCCCGGAAACCCGGACTGGAAGCGCCGCGCCATCCGCTGCACTTCGGCGGGGCAAAAGTAGAGCTGCGCCGCATCGGGCTGACATTTACGCAGGTGGTCTTCGGGGCTGGCCCAGATCGGATCGGATATCATTGCTCTGCCTCGTTGCTGGTCTTTTGAGGGTAGTGTGCGGCAGCTCGCTGTCGATTCCACCAGTCACTTCTTGCGAATTGTAGCGAATTGCCGTCATATCGCCGATATGAGCACACAATTGGACGACACAGACCGCAACTTGCTGACGCTGCTGGCCGAAAATGCCCGTATGCCTGTGGCGACACTGGCGCGCCGTCTGGGGCTGGCGCGCAGCACGGCACAGGCGCGGCTGGACCGGCTGGAGCAATCGGGCGTGATCGCGGGCTATGCGTTGCGGCTGGGGGCCGCGGCGCGCGCGCCCTTGCGCGCCACGGCGTTGTTGCAGATCGAGCCGCGCGCCGCACCCACCGTGCTGGCGCGGTTGAAATCGCTGCCGCAGGTGGGCCGCGTGCATACCACATCGGGCCGGTTCGACCTGATCGTCGAGGTCACCGCCCGCACGACCGAGGAACTTGACGAGGTACTGGACCGCATCATCGAGGCCAAGGGCGTACGCTCCTCCGAGAGCCTGATCCATCTGTCGACCAAACTCGACCGCGGTTGAGGCGTCAGCCGGGTCTTTCCCTTGCCCGCCCAATTCGCTAGAGGGTTTGCAACCCCGAATTCACGCAGGATCAGGCATTATGGCGATGGAAAAGACCTTCGATGCGGCGACCGCCGAGGCACGGCTTTCAGCGGCTTGGGAAAAGGCGGGCTGTTTCCGCGCCGGTGCCAATGCGCGCCCGGGTGCCGAAACCTTCTGCATCATGCTGCCGCCCCCCAATGTCACCGGATCTTTGCATGTCGGTCATGCCTTCAACCACACGCTGATGGATGTGCTGGTGCGCTGGAAGCGGATGCAGGGCGTTGATACGCTCTGGCAGCCGGGGCTGGACCATGCCGGCATCGCCACGCAGTTGCAGGTCGAGAAAAAGCTGATGGCCGAAGAGGGCGAGCGCCGCACCGACCTGAGCCGCGAGGCGTTTCTGGAAAAGGTCTGGGAGTGGAAGACCCAATACGGCGGCACCATCGTCATGCAGGACAAGCGGCTTGGCACCTCGATGGATTGGGACCGTCTGGCCTTTACCATGACAGGCGCGCCGGGTGATCCGTCGGGCGGCACGGACGGCCCGAATTTCCACGATGCGGTGATCAAGGTCTTCGTGGAGATGTACAACAAGGGCCTGATCTATCGCGGCAAGCGGCTGGTCAACTGGGACCCGCATTTCGAGACAGCGATCTCCGATCTCGAGGTCGAGAATATCGAGACCGACGGCCATATGTGGCACTTCAAATACCCGCTGGCGGGCGGCGAGACCTACACTTACGTCGAAAAGGACGAGGACGGGAATACCCTGTTCGAGGAGGTGCGCGATTACATCTCCATCGCCACCACCCGCCCCGAGACGATGCTGGGCGACGGCGCGGTTGCGGTTCATCCATCGGATGAGCGTTACACGCCAATTGTCGGCAAACTATGCGAAATTCCGGTGGGCCCGAAAGAGCATCGTCGCCTGATCCCGATCATCACGGATGAATATCCCGATGCCAGCTTCGGCTCGGGTGCCGTCAAGATCACCGGCGCGCATGACTTCAACGACTACCAAGTGGCGAAACGCGGCAACATCCCGATGTACCGCCTGATGGACACGCGCGGCGCGTTGCGGGCCGATGGCGTGCCCTATGCCGAAGCCGCCGCACGGGCGCAGCAGATCGCGAATGGCGCGGATTTCTCGGAGGCCGAGGTGGATACGCTCAACCTCGTCCCCGACCACCTGCGCGGGCTGGACCGTTTCGAGGCGCGCCAGCGCGTGATCGAGGAAATCACGGCGGAAGGTCTCGCCGTGATGACCGAGGCGACTGACCCCCGGCTGGGCAAGGCCGCCATCAAAGCGCCGCTGGAGCCGTCCGAGGGTGGCGAGATGCGGACCGATCCCGCGGAACTGGTGCCGCTGGTCGAGGCGAAGAAAGTCATGCAGCCCTTCGGCGACCGCTCCGGCGTGGTGATCGAGCCGATGCTGACGGACCAGTGGTTCGTCGACGCCGCCAAGGTTGTCGGCCCCGCGCTCGATGCCGTGCGGACGGGCCGCACCAAGATCATCCCCGAGAGCGGCGAAAAGGTCTATTACCACTGGCTGGAGAATATCGAGCCATGGTGCATCTCGCGCCAGTTGTGGTGGGGACACCAGATTCCGGTGTGGTTCGATGCTGACGGCAACCAGTACTGCGCTCCTGACTTCACTAGTGCGGCGGCGCTAGTTCGAGAAAAGTATGGTCAGTTCGTGGATGTGCAGGAAAAGGTCACCTCAGATCAGTTCAAACCAGAGGGGGTCTCAAAGGCGGTCAATCCGGAAATTACACGGATTGGCGTTCCTGACGGTGCAATGGATGTTGTGCGTGTGACGTTGGAGCGCGACCCTGACGTGCTCGACACATGGTTCTCCTCCGGCCTCTGGCCCATCGGGACGCTGGGCTGGCCGGAACAGACCCCTGAACTGGCAAAGTATTTCCCGACGGATGTGCTGATCACCGGACAGGATATCCTGTTCTTCTGGGTCGCGCGGATGATGATGATGCAACTGGCCGTGGTCGACGAGGTGCCGTTCCACACCGTCTATCTGCACCAGCTTGTGCGCGACGAGAAAGGGCAGAAAATGTCCAAGACGCGCGGCAATGTCATTGATCCGTTGCAGATCGTCGATGAATTCGGCGCGGATGCCTTGCGCTTTACCATGGTGCAGATGGCCGCCCTCGGCGGCGTGCTGAAACTCTCGACCGAGCGGATCAAGGGCTATCGCAACTTCGGCACAAAGATCTGGAACGCCTGCCGTTTTGCCGAGATGAACGGCGTCTGGGAGGGGCACGCGACGCAGGACGCGCCGCCTGCCGCCGCCGCCACGGTCAACCGTTGGATCATCGGCGAGACCGCCCGCGTGCGCGCCGAGGTGGACGCCGCCCTTGACGCCTACCGCTTCAACGACGCGGCCAACGCACTCTACAGCTTCGTCTGGGGCAAGGTCTGCGACTGGTATGTCGAATTCTCCAAGCCGCTGCTGATGGATGGCGATGCCGCCACCAAGGCCGAAACGCAGAAGGTCATGGCATGGGTGCTGGATCAATGCCTGATCATGCTGCATCCGATCATGCCCTTCATCACCGAGGAGTTGTGGGCGCAGACCGGCACCCGCGCCAAGATGCTGATCCATGCCGACTGGCCCACCGACAGCGCCGCCGATCTGGCCGATAGCGCGGCGGACCGCGAGATGAACTGGGTCATCGGGCTGATCGATTCCGTCCGCTCCGCCCGCGCGCAGATGCGCGTGCCTGCGGGGCTGAAAGTGCCGATGGTGCTAAGCGAACTGGATCAGGCCGGACGCGACGCATGGGCGCGCAACGAGGCGCTGATCCGCAAACTGGCGCGGATCGACAGCCTGACCGAGGTCGACAGCTTCCCCAAAGGGACCATCACACTTCCCGTTGAGGGCGGCATTTTCGGCCTGCCGCTGGCCGATATCATCGATGTCGCCGAGGAAAAGGCGCGGCTGGACAAGACGCTCCAGAAGCTGGCCAAGGAAATCGGCGGCCTGCGCGGGCGGCTGAACAATCCCAACTTCGCCAGCTCCGCCCCGGAAGAGGTGGTGGCCGAGGCGCGCGAGAATCTGTCCCTGCGCGAGGAGGAAGAGGCCACACTCAAGGCCGCGCTGGCGCGGCTGGCCGAACTGGACTGACCACAATCACAAGGGGGGCTGTCTGCCCCCCACCGGCCCTGCGGGCCGCCCCCCGAGGATATTGCGCGCAAGAAGAAGCGGGACGCGCTGTTTCTTCTTGCCTCAAATATCCAAAGCGCTGCGCTAGCGGCGCAAAGCCTCAGCCGAATTTCGGCGCGCGCTTTTGCAAATTTGCAGCGATAACCTCCATCTGATGCGGTTTTCCGATCAGATCCACCTGTTCGCGGCTCTCGTGATGGAGAACGGTTTTCGCATCCTCGGCCTCGGAGATCGCGATCAGGCGCTTGGCCGCGCGCATGGCGCTGGGGCTTTTGCCGGCGATGGCGGTGGCCATGTCGCGCGCCGCTGCCAGCGGGTCATCGGCCAGTTCCGTCACCAGCCCCCAGCCCAGAGCCTGCGCGGCGTCGATGGGTTCTGCCGTGTAGGTCATGCGCCGGATCACGTCCGAGCGGGTCAGTTGCGGCAGCAGGACCATGCCGCCCATATCGGGAACGAGGCCCCATTTCATCTCCATGATCGCGACCTTGGTGTCAGGGGCTGCGATGCGGATATCCGCGCCCAGCGCAAGCTGGAAGCCCGCGCCGAAGGCCACACCATGCAAGGCGGCGATCACCGGCACCGGCAACGCGCGCCAGACCATCGCCACCTGTTGCATCACATTGGCATCACCATGCGTGCGCGGCATGATCCGCGCCTCGGGATCGCTGGCAGCAAAGGCCGCGAAACTGGCCACATCCAGCCCCGCGCAGAAGGCGCGCCCCTCGCCCGACAGGACCACGGCGCGGATATCCGGATTGTCGATCAGGCTGGTGCCCGCCGCGACAATCGCCTCGGCCATGGCGGGGTCGACCGCGTTCATCTTGTCGCCCCGTGTCAGGGTGACATGGGCGACATGGTCTTTGATCTCGACGGATACGCGGCTCATTCGGGGTTCCTCCTCATGGTTTGGGCCAGTCTCGGTTTTTGGCAGCCTTTGTTCGGCAGCAGTCTTGCCGCAAATGGCGCAGCGATCCAGTGCGACGTTGGGGCAAAAACCGGGGCCAAGGTCTGCGCCGGATCGCGCCCCCTTGCCCAAAGCCGCGCGCATCGGTTATCTGGCGCCATGACCGGACCCAGATTGACACCGCTTGCCGCCAGCCTTCCCGCCACCGTGCCCTTTGTCGGGCCCGAAGCGCAGGAGCGCGCCATGGGACGCCCCTTTGCCGCAAGGCTGGGCGCGAATGAAAGCGTGTTCGGCCCCTCGCCGCGCGCCATTGCCGCGATGCAGGCCGCGGCTGCTGATATCTGGATGTACGGCGACCCCGAGGCGCATGATCTGCGCACAGCGCTGGCCGCGCATCACGGCTGCGCCCCCGCCAATATCATGATCGGCGAGGGCATCGACGGGCTGCTGGGCTATCTGGTGCGTCTGCTGGTGGCACCGGGTGATGCCGTGGTCACCTCCGACGGGGCCTATCCGACCTTCAACTACCATGTGGCGGGCTTTGGCGGTGTGCTGCACAAGGTGCCGTATCGTGGCGATCACGAAGATCCCGCCGCGTTGATGGCCAAAGCCGACGAGGTGGATGCCAAGCTGGTCTATCTGGCCAATCCCGACAATCCGATGGGCAGCCATCATGCCGGCACGGCGATTGTGCAGGCGCTCGATCTCCTGCCCGAAGGCGCGTTGCTGGTGCTGGACGAGGCCTATATCGATCTGGCGCCCGAGGGCACCGCCGTGCCCGTTTCCGCCGATGATCCCCGCGTGATCCGGATGCGGACCTTTTCCAAGGGTTACGGCATGGCGGGTGCGCGGGTGGGCTATGCCATCGGCGCGGCCCCGATGATCGATGCGTTCAACAAGGTCCGCAACCACTTCGGTATGAACCGCGCCGCTTTGGCAGGCGCGCTGGCCGCGTTACAGGATCAGGACTGGATGGCGAAAGTGCGCGACGAGGTGGCGCAGGCGCGTGACCGGATCGCGGCGATCGCGCGCGAAAACGGCCTGACGCCCCTGCCTTCGGCCACCAATTTCGTCACCGTGGATTGCGGCGGCGACGGTGCGTTGGCAAAGCGCATCCTCGACGGGCTGGTCGCGCGCGGCGTCTTCGTGCGGATGCCGTTTGTCGCGCCGCAGAACCGATGTATCCGGATCAGTTGCGGCAAGCCCGCCGATCTGGAGCTGTTGGCCACAACCCTGCCCGCAGCTTTGGCCGAAGCCTTGGCAGAGGCGCGGGGCTGACCCCGCGCCCGCGCAAACCCTAGCCCTGCGCCATGACCGCCGCTGCCGCATCGAGCGCGCCTGTGCCATGCGGAATATCCAGCGCCATGAAGCCTGCCTGCATCGCGCCCAGCGCGCCCATGATCATATGGGCGTTCACATGGCCCATATGCCCGATCCGGAAAAATCCGTGCCATTCGGGGTCGCCCGGCTCTGCCATCCCCAGCCCGATACCCAGGGTGACCCCGGCCTGATGTTCCGTCCATTTCCGCAGATCGGTACCATAGGGCGCCCCGAGCCGCAGCGACGTGACAGCGCGGCTGCGGTGGGCAGGGTCGGCGATGTTCAACTCCAGCGGGCCACCCTGCCCCCAAACCTCGCAGGCGGCCCAGATGGCGCGAGCCAGCGTGTCATGGCGCGCCCAGATCGCCTCGATCCCCTCGGCATGGATCATATCGAGCGCCGCGCGCAGACCGTAGAGGTGATGCGTGGGCGCGGTGCCGCCCGAATACTGGAAGAAATATTCGGGATTGGCGCGCGGCACCCAATCCCAGTACCGGCTGACCCGCTCCATCCGGCTGCGGGCCTCGGCGGCGCGGGGGCCGAAGAAGACAAAGCCCAGACCGGGGGGCACCATCAGCCCCTTCTGGCTGGCGGCGACCATCACATCGACGCCCCATGCGTCCATCTCGAAACGGTCGCAGCCCAATGATGCGATGCAATCGGCCATCAGAAGCGCGGGATGGCCCACGGCGTCCAGACAGGCGCGCAGGCCCGCGATGTCGTTGAGCACGGAGCTTGATGTATCGACATGGCTGGCAAGAACCGCCTTGATCCGGTGTTCTTTATCGGCGCGCAACGCGGCCTCGATCCGGTCGAGATCGAAGCGGCTGCGCTTGCCGAAATCAATCACCTGCACATCGCAGCCCAGACCCGTGGCCATATCGCCCCAGCCGATACCGAAACGCCCCGTTGCAGGCACCAGGACGCGGTCTCCTGCTGCCACTACGTTGGACAGCGCCGCCTCCCACGCCGCATGCCCGTTGCCGATATAGAAGGTCGCGGCATGTTCTGTCCGCGCCACGCGCCGCAGATCGGGGATCAGGCTGTCGGTCAGCGCGACCAAATCACCCTCGTAGATATTCGGCGCGGAACGGTGCATCGCGCGCAGCACCTCTTCGGGCATGACAGAGGGGCCGGGAATGGCCAGATAGGGGCGACCGTGGGCAAGACTCATGAAGGTTCTCCGGCTGGGTGACCGCGTGACACTAACCCCTTGCCCGGCGGCGTCAATTGCCCTCAGCTTGTGGCGAGAAACTTGCCAGCCGCAGTGCGAGCCACTACATCAGGGCGTCAGAGACAGACCATAGGACCAAGATGAACCCGCTTTCGCGACTGATGCAAAGGGACCGCCCCGCGCCGCTTCCTTCGGCGGGCGATCTGACCGACCCGGGGCAGCGACGGCGTGCCTTCTGGGCCTATCAGCTTATGGATCACGCGATCCTGCGGCATCTATGGAGCAATTTCGGCGAGGTGGCACCGGGCGTCTACCGCTCCAACCAGCCCGGCCACTGGCGGCTGAAACGCTACCGGCGCATGGGGATCAGTACGATCCTCTATCTGCGCGCCTCTTCCGAGAAATGGGCCTACCATTTTGAGCGCGAAAGCCTTGCGGCGCTGGATATGACGATGATCAACGTGCCGCTGCATTCACGCAGCGCGCCGACGCGCGCCGCGCTGCAAAGCCTGATCGCGACGTTCCGCAGCATTGCGAAACCCTTTCTGATGCATTGCAAATCAGGGGCCGACCGCGCGGGGCTGGCCAGCGCCGTCTATCTGATGGTGATCGAGGGCAAGGATGTGAATGCCGCGCGGCGGATGCTGTCACTCCGCTATATCCATCTGAAGTTCACCAAAACCGGCGTGCTGGACCTGATGCTGGACCAATACGAGGCGCGGCATGCCGCCACATCCATCAGCTTCGAGGACTGGATCGACCGCGAATATGACGCGGATGCGTTGCAGGCAGCGTTTGACGCCGGACGCAAAGCCTGACGGCTGGCCGGTTGCACCCCGCTCGCGCAGCCCATATCCTTTGCTGTGACACAGGGGCCTCGTGCCCCAAGCTGCGGGAGCAGATTTCATGACACGACACGTTTACCGGCTGACGGGCAGTGATGCGCGCCATTTCCTTCAGGGCCTGATCACCAATGATCTCGACCGCATTGGCGGCGGGCTGGTCTATACCGCGATGCTGACGCCGCAGGGCAAGTATATCGCGGATTTCTTCCTGCTTGCCGAGGGCGATGCGGTCCTGCTGGATGTGGCGGCAGATATCGGCCCCGCGCTGGTGCAGCGGCTGTCGATGTACAAGCTGCGCGCAGACGTGCAGATCGAGAAGACGGACCTTGCCGTGTCGCGTGGCACCGGCCCTGCCCCCGAAGGTGCCTTGGCCGACCCGCGCCATCCCGATCTGGGCTGGCGGCTCTATGGCGCAGCGCAGGGCGATGACGGCACCGATTGGGATGCCATCCGCGTGGCGCATTGCATCCCCGAGACCGGAATCGAGTTGACGCCCGATACCTTCATTCTGGAAGCGGGGTTCGAGCGGCTGCACGGGGTGGATTTCCGCAAGGGCTGCTATGTCGGCCAAGAGGTGACCGCGCGGATGAAGCACAAGACCGAACTGCGCAAGGGGCTGGTGCGGGTTGCTGTTGCGGGTCAGGCCCCCGTCGGCACCGAGGTGATGGCGGGCGAGAAACCGGCGGGCACGCTTTACACACAGTCGGGCGGTGGCGGGATTGCCTATCTGCGGCTGGACCGTGCCAAGGGGCCGATGCAGGCCGGTGCGGCAGAGGTGACACTGGTGGAAGGCTGAAGGCCTACTGCCGCCTGAAGCCTTTGACATAGCCCCGCAGGTGCATCTGCCGCGCGCATTGCGCCTACCTTGAAGCCTTGCCGCGACAGGCCCATATCCTGCACACATCTGGGGTGGCGATCCAGGCGGCGATTTCAGCGACAACCAGATTACGGAGATGCAATGGGTTACGTCAAAACGGCGATTCTTCTGGCAGCGATGACCGCCTTGTTCATGGGGTTCGGCCTTTTGCTTGGCGGGCCGGAAGGGGCCGCCATCGCCTTTGTGGTCGCGGCAGGCATGAATGTCTTCGCGTTCTGGAACTCCGACAAGGCCGTGCTGCGAATGCATGGCGCGCGCGAGGTTAACGAGCAGACCGCGCCCGATCTTGTCCGCATGGTGCGTGATCTGGCCACACGGGCCGATATGCCCATGCCGAAGATCTATATCATCGAGACGGACCAGCCCAACGCCTTTGCAACGGGGCGCAATCCTGAAAACGCGGCTGTTGCCGCCACAACCGGCCTGTTGCGTAACCTCAGCGCCGAGGAGGTGGCAGGCGTCATGGCGCATGAGCTGGCCCATATCCAGAACCGCGACACGCTGCTGATGACGATCACCGCGACGTTTGCAGGCGCGCTGTCGATGCTGGCGAATTTCGCCCTGTTCTTTGGCGGCAGCCGTGACAGGCCGGGCGGGATGATCGGGACGATCGCCCTGATGATCCTTGCGCCGATGGCCGCTGCTCTGGTGCAGATGGCGATCTCGCGCTCGCGCGAATACGAGGCGGACCGTGTCGGCGCGGAGATCAGTGGCCAGCCACGCGCGCTGGCCTCTGCGCTGCGCAAGATCGAGACGATGGCCCAGCGGATCGACAATCACGTGGCAGAGCGCAATCCTGCCACGGCGCATATGTTCATCATCAACCCGCTCCACGCCCATGCGCATGACAAGCTGTTCTCGACCCATCCCAACACAGCCAACCGGATCGCGGCGCTTGAGGCGATGGAAGTTGGCCGCAGCGCCGGGCCGCAGGTACGCGCGGCGCGCTCCTCGGTGCCGTCAACGGGACGCGGCGGGCGGCAATCCGGCCCCTGGCAGTAACGCGGCAGGCTGCAGCATCGGGGTCGTTACGCCCTGCCAAAGCGCCCGAGCCTTGCACCGTATGCATGACGCTGCGTCATGGTCAGACCATCGTAAACAAGAAAAAACCGTCCCCCGATGGGGACGGTCTGATTATTCTTCGTGCGATATTCATCAGGCGCGTTCGACATATTCCATGAGTTCGGTGTTCACGATCACGTCCTCGTCCTGCCCCACGAAGGGCGGCACAAGGATGCGGACGCCGTTGTCGAGGATCGCGGGCTTGAAGCTGTTGGCCGCTGTCTGGCCCTTAACGACAGGCTCTGTCTCGACGACCTTGCAGGTCACTTTCTGCGGCAGCGTGGCGTTCAAAGCCTCCTGATCGTAGTATTCGATATGCACCATCATGCCGTCCTGCAGGAAGGGGCGACGCTCTCCCAAAATATCGACAGGCAGTTCGATCTGCTCGTAAGTCTCTGAATCCATGAAGACAAGCATGCCGTCCTGTTCATACAGAAACTGCTGGTCCTTCTGGTCCAGACGTACGCGCTCGACCTTGTCGGCACTGCGGAACCGCTCGTTCAGCTTCGATCCGTTGCGCAGGTTGCGCATCTCGACCTGCGCGAAGGCACCACCCTTTCCGGGCTTCACATGATCGACTTTCACAGCAGCCCAGAGACCGCCATTGTGCTCCAGCACATTGCCGGGGCGAATTTCGTTTCCGTTGATTTTGGGCATGTCTGAACCTAACCGAAAGGTTGATGGAAATCTGCGCGCACCTATATACAGGGCTGAACCGCGTGGCAAGCGGACGAAGAGGCCGCCCGAAACTG
Source organism: Paracoccaceae bacterium (assembly GCA_024636555.1). GTDB lineage: Bacteria > Pseudomonadota > Alphaproteobacteria > Rhodobacterales > Rhodobacteraceae > Seohaeicola. The sequence goes on from JAGXGW010000058.1 coordinate 64,633, forward strand.
TCCAGTCATGCGCCAGGCGCATAACAGCCATGTTTTAACAGCCTATCCGAATCGGATATGATCCGCCATAAGGAGCGTCACGCCAAAAACGCAAGAGCAATAAAAAAGGACGAATCATGAAGGATTTCGTTGACGGCACAGCCTTCAATAACGAGCAGGGCAATCGGGCACGCAAACTGTTTGCAGCCGTGGTCCTTGCTGCGCTGGATGATGCCATCGCTGACGACAAGAAATACGGCAACGGCCCCGAGCAGATCGCACGTTGGGCGCGGTCGCGTGACGGCCGTGAGGTTTTGTCCTGCGCCGGGATTGACCCGAACGAGCGCGTGGTCTCCGGCCTGATGGAATTCGTGTCCAAAGGCGTTCGCACATCTGTCGCCCTGTCGCGGGAAGAAAGCGAACGTCGCAATGCAGCACAGCAGGCCGAAGCGGCCTGACGAACCAACTATATCTGTTCGACAGCAAAAAAACGCGCCCCGATCAGGGCGCGTTTTTTGATCTGGCGAGTCTTGATCCGGGCGAGGCTCTGCCGTCTTGGCGTTCCGATGCCGGAGCCGGCCCTGTCGCACCTGCGCGAAGGGCTGGCGCTATTCCAGCTCGTGGCTTGTCAGCGCGCGGTGGATCTCGCGGCGGACCAGCTTGCGGACGTTGCGCGTGATCCGCTCACCCAAGGCTCCCTGCAATTCCTGACGCACGATCTCTGTCACCAGTTCGCGCAGCATCTCCTCGTCGAGAACCGTTTCGTCATCGGCAAACAGGCTCTCGGCAGAATCGGCCTCGGAAAACGCCTCCGCCGTATCTTCCTGTGCAATCGTGCCCTGCTCCGCCGCGTCGCGGACAGACGAGAACACAAAGCTCCTCAATGGTTCGTCGGATGACCTGTCGCCATCTTCAAGAGGGGTTTCGTCAGCCTCCGACGCCTCAACAGGTGCGGCACCCGTGTCTTGCAGATCCGTATCCGCCACCTCTTCCGCATCCTCGACAAAGGCCCCGTCGTCCAGCAACAGGGTCTCATGGTCGCTGCCGCGATCCTGATGGTCTTCCCACCGCATCGCGTCAACGCTCTGCGCTACATCCTCGGATTCGGCTTCCTGCCCCGCATCAGCCGGAGCGGCAGGCTCTGCCACGGCCTCATCCTCGGAATGTTCAGGAAAGTGGTCATCACCGAACGGGGCGGCAGGGTGCGCATGATCGGATTGATCCGCCTCCACCGCAGTGCTCAAATCCTGTGCATCATCATCGGCAGACAGATCATCCGCAAAAGACTCCGTGTCCTGCGGCGCAATCTCCGAATCCGTGACCCGCAAAGCTGGTGTCAAAACCAGTTTGCCCGGTGCATCGCGTGACGGGATATTGTCCTTGGCAAGAATATCGCTGCGCCCGCCCGCCCTGTCGGACGACATGTCCTGCATGGGACGCACGCGTGCATCTTCGGACACCAGTCGACGGATAGAGGACAGAACATCCTCGATTTCCACATTGGTCACAGGATCGCTCATGTCGGAACACCACTCTTGCCTCGGTACAACTGTAACCTTTGGCCCCCGTTCACACAACAGATAGAGTTTATTTTACTCTCTTCCCAAAGACTTCAGTACCTGATCAAGCTGACGGCCCTGCCGGCTGATCGAGGTGGGCGCGTTCTGCACCTGCCCGTAATAGGCCGTCGGATCGTAGATCTGGACCTGAAGCCGCAGGTTCTGCGCCGTCATCTGCCCCATTGCGGCCAGCAGCGCATAGGCGGCCACATACTGGTTGGAGGCGGCGGTGATGCGGTTGGCCTGTGCGTCGAGCAGTTCCTGCTCGGCGTTGAGCACGTCCAGCGTGGTGCGTGCCCCCAGCGTTGCCTCTTCGCGCACGCCCTCGAACGCGGTGCGCGCCGCACGGATCTGCCTGTCACTCGACTCGATCGCGGCACGGGCCACATCGACGCGCGCATAGGCGGTGCTGACATTCTGCGCGATCCGCTGTGTCGCGTCGATCAGCGCGGAGCGTGCGGCGGAACTGCCATTGATTGCCTGCCGCTCCAGCGCGGAATTGCGCCCGCCCTGATAGATCGGGCCGGACACACCGACACCGACGCTGCCGCCGCGATTGTAATCGCTGCTGTCCAGATCCTCGGTGATGCCATAGCGCGTTTGCAGATTGACCCGCGGCACAGCAGCCGCTTTCGCAATCCGCACCCGCAGATCGGCAGCCGCAACCTCGTGCTGGGCACGCAGGATCTCGGGATGGCTCCGCATCGCCACGGCCTGTGCCGCAGCAACCGACGCGGGGCGCGCAGGCGGTGCAGGCGGCGCGCTAAGCGCGGTGGCGTCCCGGCCCACGGCAAAACGGTAGAAGGCACGCGCTTCAACCAGATCGCCCTCGGCCTGCGCCAGCAGCGCGTTGGCACCCGCAAGACGCGCCTCGGCGAGCGCCACATCGGTGCGGGTCACCTCCCCCACCTCGAAACGGTCCTGCGCGGCGCGCAATTCCTGCGTGATCACCCGCACGTTGTTGCGACGCAGCGCGACAATCTCGTTATTGGAGCGCACAGCCGTGAATGCCTGCACCGCCTGCAACAGAATGTTCTGCTCGACACCGACGAGGCTTTGACGCGTGGCCAGCACCGATTCCTTGGCGATTTCCACGCCCATCCGCGTGCGTCCGCCATCAAACAGCAGCAGATTGGCCGTCAGGCTGAGCGATGCGCTGGTGCTGTCCGTGCTGCGGGCACCGGCCCCTGTCAGGGCAGAGCGCGACTCGCTGTCACTATAGGTGATGTCGGACGCCCAGTTGATGATCGGGCGCAGGGCCGAGAGGGCCACCGCCACATCATCATCGGCAATCCGCAAAAGGGCACGGTTCTGTTCCAGCAGGCCGCTGTTGTTATAGGCACCCGCCAGCGCGTCTGCCAGCGTATCGGCGACTGCCGTGACCGGCGCACCCAGAACCAGCATACCCGCAACAAGTGCCGCCGCGAAACGGCGCCCCGGCGCGGGGCGGTTTTGCCCGGTGACACGCGCTGCGGCGTCTGTTTGTCTTGCTCTTCTCATTGCCTCGTCCTGTCCTACATTTTTTCCCAAGGGGCGCAGGCGAATCCGGTCCTGCCGCTCAGAGGTTGAAAACGACTTCCTTCTCGAAACCTTCCAGCACCGGTGCGCTGGCATTGAACGCAAAGCGCCAGCTGATTGCCTCGCCATGTTTGTAACCGATCCGCACCACACCCAGCGCATTCTCCATGAACAGACAGGCGATCCGCCCCTCGTCCTTGAGCTGTGCGACCAAACCTTCGGGCACCTGGCCCACCGCACCCTGAACCAGAATCGCATCATAGGGTCCGTGCTGCGCGGCACCTGCGGCCAGCGGGCCCTGATGCAGTATAACATTGTCCGCGCCTTCGCGCGACAGGATGGTTTGCGCTTCTGCCGCGAGGCCCTCATCGCTCTCGACGGCCACTACAGCCTCGGCAAGCCGCGCCACGACGGCGGAAGAATACCCCAGACCGCAGCCCAGATCGAGCACCAGTTCATTGCGCTGCACATCAAGCGCGTCGAGCATCTTGGCCAGCGTGCGGGGTTCGAGCATCACGCGCCCGCCCCCGATTTCGAGGTTTTCCCCGATATAGGCAGCCTCGCGACGGGAGTTTGGCACGAACTCTTCGCGCGGCACTGACAGCATGGCGTCGATGATCGGGAACTTCGTCACATCCGAAGGTCTGATCTGCGTATCCACCATGGTCGTGCGGCGCGTGACAAAATCTATCATCAGCTAAACTCTTCTGTTCAGTCTTTTGACTGTCTTGTGTCACATCATCAGCGCCTCGGCAACGAGAATGCGCCCGGCCGCTCCATTCGCCCGCGTCCCCTTGCTCGGGTCTTGCAGCCTGCCGCGTAATCCGCTAATTCGCTCACATCTCGGCGGCGGGTTGGCGGAGAGGTTACGCAGCGGATTGCAAATCCGTGTAGACCGGTTCGATTCCGGTACCCGCCTCCAATAATATCAATAACTTAGATTATTCGCGCAAAAA
>JAGXGW010000059.1 GCA_024636555.1 Paracoccaceae bacterium
TGCCGATTCCGATGAAGCCGCCCCTTCATTCCGAGATGATTGCGCCCCCGGATTCCGACTTGATGTCGCCCCCGTTGGGCCGGGGTCTTGCTGGCTATGATTGTTGTCATTTCGTTCGCGTTCGGTGTCAAGCTTTTCCGGATTGGGTCCGGCGCATGCTTTCGCCTGTGAGATCGATCCGATGGGCATTGTGAACAAGCCTGTCCAAGATCGCATCGGCGTAGGTGGGATCCCCGATTATCCCATGCCATGCGGACACAGGAAGTTGGCTGGTGATGATCGTCGAGCGTCGGCCATAGCGGTCCTCGAGGATTTCGAGGAGGTCATGGCGCGCCTGGGCGTCGAGCGGCTCAAGCCCCCAATCGTCGAGTATCAGCAGCTGGACGCTGCCGAGCGTGCGTTGCAGGCGTGCATAACGCCCGTCGCCGCGCGCAAGCGCCAAGTTTGCGAACAGCCTGGGAACACGCTGATAGAGAACCGATCGGTCGTCCCGGCAGGCCTTGTGACCAAGGGCGCAGGCCAACCAACTCTTGCCGACTCCCGATGGCCCGCAGATGGCCAGATTGTCATGGGCGGCGATCCAGTCGCCGGCGATGAGCTTGAGGAACAGCGCGCGGTCGAGCCCGCGTTCGCTGCGATAGTCGACATCCTCGGGCGCCGCCTGGTGACGGAGCTTGGCGAAGCGGAGGCGCGCGGCGAGTTTGCGGTCGTGGCGCCAGCTCCATTCACGTTCGAGCAGCAGGCCCAGCCATTCAAAATGGGTCAGCCGCTCGGCCTCGGCATTGGCGGCGAGTTCGTCGAATGCCTTGGCCATGCCGGTGAGCCCCATTGCATTCAGCCGGTCGAGGGTGGGATGTGCAAGCATGTCAGTCTCCTTCAGTGATAATAGCGTGAGCCGCGGATGTTCGGATGGTCGATGGGATCTCGTGCCGCCGCCCGCAGCGACGGCGTCTGGTCGAGCCGGTTGTCGAGGATCGATCTAACCGACCCGTAGGTACGCGCGCCGATCTCAAGTGCACGGCCGCAGGCCGCGTTGACCCGCTCCCGGCCGAAGCCTTTGACCAGGCGGATGATGCCCAGGCAGGCGCGGAATCCTTGCTCGGGATGCGGGCGATCGGCGAGAATGCGCTCGCACAGCAACGCGGCATCGGAACCGACGGCGGAGGCTTCCCGGGTGATCCGCTCGATCGTCCAGTCGGCAAAGCGCCGATGGGAAGAAGGCATGTGCTCGGGGACTGTCGTATGCCGGCCATTGCCGCTGCAGCGCATGTGGGCGGCGATCCGCTCGCCCTTGTGGAACAACTCGATGGTGTTTGCGGTAATCCGGGCCTCGACCTGCTCGCGCGCGAAGCGATACGGAACCGAGTAATAATGGCGCTCGATCTCGACATGATAATCGAGCCCGGCTCGGCGCAGCCGCCATTCGGCAAAGATGTAGCGCTCAATGGGAAGCGGGCGCAGCGCCGGCCGATCGATCTCCTCGAACAGCTGACGCCGCGTCCGGCCGACCCGGCGCAATATCCGGCGCTCGTTCAGATAGACGAGCAGTTCGCCGATCGCGGCGTTGACGTCGGCCAGGCTGTAAAAGACACGGTGGCGCAGACGACCGAGCAGCCAGCGCTCGACAATCAGCACCGCCGCCTCGACCTTCGCTTTGTCGCGCGGCCGCCGCGGCCGGGTCGGCAGCACCGCGCTGTCATAATGCGCCGCCATCGCGGCGTAGCTCCGGTTGACCTGCGGGTCGTAGCGGCAGGCCTTGATCACCGCGACCTTGGCATTGTCGGGAACGAACAGCGCCGGCGCGCCGCCGAATGCTTCCAGCGCGTGCACATGGCAGCCGATCCAGTCCGGCAGCGTCTCGGTCCAGCGAGCCTCGGCATAGGACAGGCTCGACGCGCCAAGCACCGCCACGAAGAGATGCGCCTGCCTTGTCTTGCCAGTGAGCCGGTCGATGACCACCGTCACCGTGTCGCCGGCATAGTCGACGAACAGCTTGTCGCCGGCGGCATGGTTCTGCCGCATCGTCACCGGCAGACTTGCCGCCCAGCCCCGGTAAAGATCGCAGAAGCGGCTGTAGCGATAGCCGTCCGGGTGGCGTTCGATATACTCGTCCCAAAGGATCTGCAGCGTCACGTGCTTCCGCTTGAGCTCGCGATGAATCTTCGCCCAGTCCGGCTCGACGCTGCGGCGGTGCCCCGTCTTCGTGCCCGCGGCCTTGTAGAGCGCGGCTTCCAGAACCGCGTCGGTAACCTCTTCGCCCAGCGGCCAGACCAATCCTGCCACCTCGGCGCGCCGCAGCGTCTCGCGCACCGTCGATGGCGCCGCGCCCACCCGGTGCGAAATCGCCTTGTGGCCCAGTCCCTCTTCGAACCGGTATCGCAAAATCTCGCGGACACGCCGCATGGTCATTCTCTCCGCCGGCATCTGGTTCCCTCCTCTGGACAATCCAAAGGGACGAACCTGAACCCAGCAGCGGACCTTGCCCAACACCGCCAATCAGGGGGCGGCATCATCTCGGAATCAGGGGGCGACTAATTCTCGGAACAGGGGGGCGACATCATTTCGGAACAAGGGGGCGACATCCCTCGGAATCAGCACCCGGAACTGCTCGCGCGTCAGCTTCCGACGGAACTGCACCTCGCCCCGCATCGTGGCGCCGTGCACCTGGAAAACGCGCTTTGCCAGGTCCACCCCGATCATCGTATCCTTCATTTCGCCGCCCTTTCCGCTTCGTGGCTGTCACAACACCACGCTGGCACATTGCGATGCCGTCTGGGGAGGGCGGCAACCACCCCATCTCACCCCCTGCGGTTTCCGAGCTCGGCCGTCAGATGCTGACAGTTTTGAGGATGGTCTGGAAGGTGTTGGTGCCGGAGCGCAGCCGTGCGGTATCGACGACGGTGCGAATGTCGGCTTCGCCCTCGGCCGCCCACATTGCGCGGTAGCCATTGGTCACTTTGCGCTGGATAACGGCAGGTCTGAGCGCCCGTTCGCAGCCGTTGTTGGTCGGCTCCACCAGTCCTGGATACGCAGCGAAGGTCAGGAGCTGATCGCGGGCGCGCCGGAATTTCATCTGAAGATCACGAGCCAGATGGTACTGTACCCTCAGGTCTGGAAATTCATTTGAGCCGCGGGGCATGAGCCCGTGCAGGGGCGCGCCCCAGCACGGGCTGCCCATTCTAGCCGCGTTAATGCACGGCGATCGGGTTTCGGCGTTCTGAACTGGTGGATTTGTCATCCTGGGGTCGCAGTTTGGCATAGTTCCTCATCGCCGGGGAAGGAACCCTGCGTGGCGGAGAGACGGGGTTTGCAGGTTGCGGTCGAGGGCTGGTTTCGGGGCGTCGCGGCCGCAAAGGTCCCGATCCCATCGGCCAGGGCGGAGGCTCGTCTTACCCAGAGCCGCAGCCGCGATGGCAGGATGTCCTCGCTCGCCTCTTCGGCGTAGGCGACGTCCCGGGCGAGATGGGCGAGGCAGGCCTGATGGTCCTCGCCATGGCCCTGCTGCGCCGAATAGCGATCCGAACACCAGACTTCTGGCCGATGCCCGTCCATCGTCTCTCGGACGACGACGGCGCCTCTGGTCGGGGCAGCGCGATGGACGACGGCGTCGGCCGAGCCGAACACCCATTGATAGGCATTCGAGCCCTCGATCCTGACGCCGGTCTCGTCGCACGCCACGACCTTGGCCTGGCGCAGGGCGGGCTATCGATCAGCCAGGGCGGCCTGATGAACATGCTCCGGCGGTCGCAGGGCGCCTTCGCGCCCGAAGAGATCGGCGAAGGTTCGCTGAAGCCGCTCGTAGGACAGGGCCTGGAAGGTCTTCAGGTAAGTCGCCACCGCATGCAGGCGCGGCCCGAAGGGCGTGCCTTTGGCCGCGTCCGGCAGCGGCGCGGCAACCCTCGTTCTGCAGGAGGGGCAGATAACCGAGAGCCGAAGATGCCGCTCGACGATCGGATGGGTCTCGGCAAGATCGACTGTCTCGTGGGCGCTCGCCGTCTCGGCAGGCAAATCGCCCGCGAGCGATGCCCGCCAACAGGCGCATTCGCCCGGCCGATGCTCGACGAGACGATCGAACCGATCGCTCATGGGCGCAAGCCTTGCCTTCGTGCCCGGGCTTGGCACCGCCGGGTCTGGCCTTGTCGCGCCGCTCCTTGCGATCGCTCGCAGGCGGCTTCGACGACGTCCGCGACGTCTTCTCTGGTCGCTTCAGCCGCAGCACCAGATCGATCAGTTCATCCTTCGACAGCCGCTGCAAATCACCGCGTTCCATCCAATCATGGATTCAGGCTTCGAACGCGCTGGCAAGAGGGGTGGGTAATTACGACTTAGGACACTGGTAAAAAAACGTTCCAAAATAGTCCATGTGGATCATGCACGAATTTTTATCCTGTTATCTCATCGTGGCTGAAACGCAGGAAGATCAGACAGCAATCCAGGTTTGGGGGATACTCATGATTGAACTCATTTTCACCGTCTGCCTTCTCACCCAGGGCGACACTTGTGAGGAAAATAGACTGATCTACACCGACGTCACGCCAATGACCTGCATGATGGGAGCGCAGGCGCAACTCGCCGAGTGGTCCAATGCACACCCGAAATGGGTTGTCGCGAGCTGGCGCTGCGGGTGGGTTGATCTGGTCTCGAAAAATACCTGAGGCCACCGCGGCTCTTTTCAGTGGAGACTTCTTCGCCGCGAAGTCCCTGTTTCAATCGAGCGATCAGCGGGGGCTGTCCTAATCGCACGTCTGTAACCTCGCGACGTCAACTGTCCTGATCAGGTCGATCTGCCGGCGCGCGCCGCACTTCCACATCGCCGCTTTGCGCTGATTGCGCACCGTGTACACACTGACGCCGCGGTCTGCAGCGATCTGTTCGCTCGACAAGCCGTCCGCCAAAGCGCACGCGACATATGTTTCCGCAGGGCTCATCCCATATTGGGTACCGAGCCGTTGAGTGGCGACTGCTTCGGCGCTGCGGGCGGTGAAAGTCAGCAGCAGGCAAGGCTCGTCTGACCGTAGAAGCAGTCCCGGCTCGGGCTCTCCTGCCGCCCGGGGATGAAAAGGCGCAATCCGGCACAGCAGCCGGAGTTCGCCAGTTTGCGCGGGTAGCCGCGCTCCCGCCACGAAGGTGCTCGGGGCGAGGGAACTCCCGCTCGCCAGGAGCGAACGCGACGCCTGAAAGATCATGTCGTCCTCGGCGGCGGTGAAGTGTAGCTGGCCCAGCGGACCCTCGCGCAGAACAAGACCGTCTTCAAGTTCTTGCCGCGCCGAATACGACGCGTAGAGAATATCGCCTGCGCAGCTGAGAAGAAGCACGCCGGTCGGCTTCCCGCCAGTCTCCTGCGCGATAGCCTTTTCGGCCAGACTTTTGCCTGTCAGTGCACGATTGATCTCGAACGCCTGGCTAAGGTGAGGCTTGAGGTGCTCGAGCAGGCGAAACCAGTCGGCCTCGAGTTTCTGACCGTCGCGGGCGCGGATATTGCCGCCGAGGGCAAACATTCGATGCTCGGTCTTAGCGACGAGGATGCCGCCGCCGGCGATCACGTCTTCCTGAGGCTTCACCCAGTCGGCGTAAAACTCCGTTTTCACGAGAATATCCCGCGAACACATCTCTTCCGCGTGGGTTGTCACACCTGCTGCGCCGTTCATCCAGCCCTGCGCCCAGGGGTTTATATGGCAATAATGCTCGGCGTAA
>JAGXGW010000060.1 GCA_024636555.1 Paracoccaceae bacterium
CAAAATCACACGAGAGCGCTAAACATCGTCAGCGCAGCCCGCCCAACTTATCCCCAAATTCTCGCCCGGATCTCCCTCAGCAGCACCGCCACTTCGTTCCGTCCGGTCCCCAGCGCCGCGTCTCTGCGTCGCCGTGAGGGGGGTTCTACGGTTAGTTGGGATTGCCCGCAACCCCTTTTTTCACAAACGTCACAATTTTTTCACGCAAATGATTTTTTAAGGGATTTTAATGGGTTAGCTTTCAGTGATTGCGCTAGCGGGGTTGTTTCGGCAACTTTCTTTCTCACCCCTCCCCCGACCCAGCCCAACATCTTGCGTTGTCCACAGGTCTATCCACAAAACCATCAACACTGACGAGCGATCCGACCTTTGAATCGGGCAGATGGAACCAAAATGGGGTGGAATCTGTTCTCAGTGTCGGTCTGTCAGGCGCAGAATCACGTCTGGCCCACAGACAAACAAGCCCGATCCGTTCTCAGACTGCTGCTTCTCTGAGCGAATCCTGAGGGTGGATGCCCGTTCAGGCTGCGGTTTGTAAAAGCCGGCCTGCTATAGCGCCTGTCAGACCCGGCTCTGACGGCGAAATATTTGGCCGAACGGAAGCCTCAGGACGAGTAGGATCAGGATCACGGCCAGATAGGCCAGTGGTTCGATCTGGAATCCCTTGCGCAGCATCACGAAATGCACGCCCCCGAGGAGAACCACTATATAGGTGAGCTTGTGCAGGCGTCGCCAAGTCGGGCCAAGGCGGCGCACAGACCAGTTGTTGGATGTGAACACCAAAGGCAGCATCAGCACAAAGGCCGTCATACCGATCGTGATATAAGGACGCTTGAGGATATCGGCCCAGACCCTCGACAGAACCTGCACATCCAGAGCAAGCCAGACCAGCAGATGCAGGGCCACATAGGTGAAGGCAAGAACGCCGATGGCCCTGCGAAAGCGGATCAGGTTTATACCGGCAAAACGGCGCAGCGGCGTGATCGTCAGGCCCGCGATCAGCAGTTGCAGCGCGAAGAGCCCCAACTCATGCTCCAAAGCCTTGATCGGCTCTGCTCCCAGCCCGCCGGTGAGCCCGAGATAGAGGAACCACGGCGCGGGCAGCAGACCGATCGTATAAACCAGCCAGACCGGAATACGCCGCGCCGCCGAATTTACCCGCTCGGCCAGCATGGCTCAGAAGTTCTCGGCCAGATCCATGCCGGTATAAAGGCTCGCCACCTCTTCGGCATAGCCGTTCATCATCAAGGTAGGCTCGTTGCGCGCAAAAAGGCCCCCGCCGACACGCCGCTCGGTGGCCTGGCTCCAGCGCGGGTGATCCACCTCGGGGTTCACATTACTATAGAAGCCGTATTCGCGCGGGGCGGACTTGTTCCAGCTTGTCGGCGGCTGCGTATCGGTCAGCGTGATCCGTACCACGGACTTGATGGATTTGAACCCGTATTTCCATGGCACCACCAGACGCAAAGGCGCGCCGTTCTGGTTGGGCAGATCGCGGCCATAGATGCCGGTGGCCATGATCGTCAGCGGATGCAGCGCCTCGTCCAGCCGCAGCCCCTCGACATAGGGCCAGTCCAGCACGGGAAACCGAACGCCTGGCATTTCCTCCGGACGGTACAACGTCTCGAAGGCCACATATTTCGCGGCGGACTTCACGCCCGCCATCTCCAGCAGATCGGACAGTTCAAAACCGTTCCACGGAATCACCATCGACCACGCCTCGACACAGCGGAAACGGTAGATGCGTTCCTCCACTGTCATACGGGACATGATGTCCTCGAATGCGTAGTCACCGGGACGATCCACCAGACCGTCAATCGTGACCGTCCATGGCGAGGTTGTCATCTGCCCTGCGTTCTTGACAGGATCGCCCTTGCCGGTGCCGAATTCATAGAAGTTGTTGTAGGTCGTGATGTCTTCCCAGCTATTCGGGACCAGTTCCCCATCCTGCGCGCGGCCTTGCCCTGCCAAACCCGCGAGGCCCAGACCGGCGACACCCCCCAAAAGCGCGCGTCTGTTGAGATAGACACTCTGCGGTGTCACATCCCGCTCCGTCAGGTTCGATTTCCAGCGATAGGCCATACGCCACTCCTTTATACATTGGTTCTGACGTATCCCGACTTCGCGCTTTGGCAAATCCACAATGTCTCACATCTGCGTGGTCGCATTGTAACTCGGGCGTATCTTGTTCATCGGGATCGACTCGCCATTGGCCTGCACCAATCTGACATGGCGGCGTCGCATCAGGCGCGGCTCGGCAACCCCGACCGAATGGGCGATGGTCTCGACTTCCTTGATGATCGACTTGGCGTAGTTGGCAACCTTCTCGAACTTGTCCTCTACCACCAGCCCGGCCTGCAACTTCGGATCATGCGTGGTGATCCCGGTGGGGCAGGTGTTGCGATTGCACTTGAGCGCCTGAATGCAGCCAAGGCTGAACATGAACCCGCGTGCGGAGGTGACGAAATCGGCGCCCGCGCAGATCGCCCAAGCCACATCGGACGGGTTGACCAGCTTGCCGCTTGCGATCACGCGGATACGTTCCTTCAGGCCATGCCTGTCGCGCAGATCGACGACACGCACCAAGGCTTCGCGCAGGGGCATGCCCACCAGATCAATCAGTGGCATCGGTGCGGCCCCGGTGCCGCCCTCGCCGCCATCCACAGCAATGAAATCGGGCGCAGAGTCCGGGCCGCGTTCATTGATGAGCGTGAACAGGTCTTCCCATGCCTCCGACGAGCCGATCACCGTCTTGAATCCAACCGGCTTGCCGGTGACTTTGCGAATATGGCCGATCGTATCCAGCAGGCTCTCGAAACTGTCGATCTCGGGGTGACGGTTGGGCGATACGCTATCGCGCCCCAGCGGAATCCCCCTGACCTCGGCAATCTCCGGCGTGATCTTCTCGCTCGGCAGGATACCTCCCTTACCCGGCTTCGCCCCCTGCGCCAGCTTCAGCTCGAACATGCGCACCTGCGGATGATCCGAAATGTCGCGCAGCCGGTCGTCGCACAGATTGCCCTCTGCATCGCGTACGCCGTATTTCGCCGTGCCGATCTGGAACACGATATCGCAAGCGCCCTTCAGATGCGCGGGCGACAGGCCCCCCTCGCCCGTGTTCAGCCAGATACCCGCCTTGGCGGCACCGCGGCTCAATGCCTCCACGGCGGGGCGGGAAATCGCACCATAGCTCATGCCGGATATGTTGAAGATGGATTTCGCACGATAGGGAATGGCGGCTGTCGGTCCGATGATCATCGGCTGGGTGCCGGCAAACTCGTCGTCCAGCGGCGGAAACACCGCGTTGACGAAAATCGCCGTGCCGGGGATCGACAGATTGCGGGTAGAGCCGAAGGCGACCGTATTCCCCTGCCCTTTTGTGGCGTGATACACCCAGTCGCGCTGCGCGCGGTTGAACGGCATTTCCTCGCGGTCCATCGCGAAGAAATATTGCCGGAAAAATTCGCCCAAAGAGGTGAACAGATGCCGGAACCGCCCGATCACCGGATAGTTCCGCCGCACGGCATCGCCCGTCTGAACCTTGTCCACGATAAAGAACAAAAGCGCCGTCAGCAGCGCCAGCCCCAAGATGAAAACAAACAGCAGCGCCAGAACCAGCAGCGCATTCATCGCAAAATCCATTCGATCAAATCCTTCGATACCTCAGATCGAGGCAGGTATCCCAGATGCAGAGTGATGACATTCCGAAACAGCGGCAAGCCGGTTTTTGTCCTGCAAAAGGGTATTGCTGCAAAGTCACGCGCCCTGGCAACCAGAGGGCGATCAGATCACGACGCACTCGCGCAGGATCACAAGATTTTCAGTGGAAAGACAAAAGGCACCTAGCTTAGCGCAGCGTCCGCTTTCGTCAAACGGCATCGGCGGATAACCCCTGTGAACCAATGCCGCAGTTCGGGAGTATTGTTATCGATGCCAACGCAGGCATTGACGAAATATAAGGAGACCAAGATGTTCCGTAGAACTTACCTTGCCCTCACGACCGCTGCCCTTCTGGCCACACCCGCTTTCGCGGATAAGCACGGAAAGGACATCGTCGACACAGCTGCCGAAGCAGGCACCTTCACCACCCTGCTGGCGGCTGCCGAAGCTGCCGATCTGGTTGCGACGCTGAAGGCCGAAGGCCCCTACACCGTCTTCGCTCCGACAGACGAAGCCTTTGCCGCACTCCCCGAAGGCACTGTCGAGAGCCTGCTTCTGCCCGAGAACCAGGAGCAGCTGACCGAGATCCTGACCTATCACGTGCTGCAAGGCGCAGTGATGTCGACCGACCTGTCCGATGGCATGACCGCGCCGACCGTGCAGGGTAGCGACATCACGATCATGACCGAAGGCGGCGTGACCGTGAATGGTGCAAATGTGGTGGCAGCCGATATCGAGGCGTCCAACGGTGTGATCCATGTGATCGACGCTGTTCTGATGCCCGAGTAATTCCGGCAATCACTCCGATCGGGGGCGGCATTAGTCGCCCCTTTTTCATTTGTGGGGTCGGACTAAGGCGTGCCCTATGAGTGTTCTGCCCTGTTTGCCGGTATCTGATCTGGCCATTTGGCTTTCGTCATGACGGACGCCGCGCCTTATGCGATCAACCCGCCCGAAACACGCCCTCTGAATATCAGAGGGGCCACAGGGTTTCCCCCATGGCCCCGCCTGTTCAGTGAACCACGGCATCATCCGGTTTGGGCCGGTTCGAGGCCGCGATGCGGTCCCCGATGATCAGGCCATCCGCGCCCGCCGAGACGGGCACCACCGCGCCGTCCTTCACATCGCCCGACAGCAGCATCTCGGCCAGAGGGTCCTGCAGCGCCCGCTGGATCACCCGCTTCAGAGGCCGCGCGCCGAATACCGGATCATAGCCTTCATCCGCCAGCCATGTCTTGGCCGCCGTATCCAGTTCCAACACGATCTTGCGTCCGACCAGCCGCTTGAGCAACCGACGCAACTGAATCTCCACGATCCCGTCCATATCCTTGCGGGTCAGGCGGTCGAAGATGATCGTCTCGTCCAGACGGTTCAGGAATTCGGGCCGGAAATGCGCGCGGACTGCGTCCATTACATCGCGTTTCGCAGCCGAGGCATCCACCCCGTCGGGAAGCTGGCTGAGGGCCTGCGCGCCCAAGTTCGAGGTCAGCACGATCAGCGTCTGCTTGAAGTCTACCGTGCGGCCATGGCCGTCGGTCAGCACACCGTCATCCAGCACCTGCAACAGCACGTTGAAAACATCGGGATGCGCCTTCTCGACCTCGTCGAACAGCACCACCTGATAGGGGCGGCGGCGGACGGCTTCAGTCAACACGCCACCCTCCTCATAACCGACATAGCCGGGAGGCGCGCCGATCAGCCGTGCGACGGCGTGTTTCTCCATGAACTCCGACATATCAATGCGGACCATGGCACTGTCATCATCAAACAGATACTCCGCCACCGCCTTTGTCAGCTCGGTCTTGCCAACACCTGTCGGCCCGAGAAACAGGAACGATCCCAGAGGCCGGTTCTCGTCGTTCAACCCGGCCCGCGCGCGGCGGACCGCGTTGGAGATGGCCTTGACGGCAGAGCGCTGGCCGATCACGCGGCGGCCCAGTTCCTCTTCCATCCGCAGCAGCTTGTCGCGTTCGCCTTCCAGCATCTTGGTGGTGGGAATGCCCGTCCACCGCTCGACAACCTGCGCGATCTGCTCGGGGCGCACGGCTTCCTCGACCATGACACCATCCGCGCCCACTTCCTCGGCCTCGGCCAGCTTTTTCTCCAACTGCGGGACCACGCCGTAAGAAAGCTCCCCGGCTTTCGCCAGATTACCCTCGCGCTTGGCGATTTCCAGATCGGCGCGGGCGCGGTCAAGCTGTTCTTTCAGATCACGGGCACTGGCGAGCTTGTCGCGTTCCGCCTGCCATTTCGCCGTCATCTCGGAAGACCGTTCCAACAGTTCCGCCAGATCCTTTTCCAGCGTGGTCAGGCGATCTTTTGAGGCCGCATCATCCTCCAGCCGCAGGGCTTCGGATTCGATCTGCTTTTGCAGGATTTCGCGGTCCAGCGCGTCCAGTTCCTCGGGCTTGCTGTCCACTTCCATCCGCAGACGGCTCGCCGCCTCGTCCATCAGGTCGATGGCCTTGTCGGGCAGGAAACGGTCTGTGATGTAGCGATGGCTGAGCGTTGCGGCGGCCACCAAGGCGCTGTCACTGATCCGCACACCGTGGTGCAGCTCGTATTTTTCCTTGATACCCCGCAGGATCGAGATTGTATCCTCGACCGTCGGTTCCGAGACCATCACCGGCTGGAAGCGCCGCGCCAAGGCTGCGTCCTTCTCGACATATTTGCGGTATTCATCCAGCGTGGTGGCACCGACGCAATGCAACTCGCCCCGCGCCAGTGCAGGCTTGATCAAGTTGGCCGCATCCATCGCGCCATCGGATTTGCCGGCACCGACCAGCGTGTGCATTTCGTCGATGAACAGGATGATCTCGCCCGCGGCGTTCGTCACCTCGTTCAGCACGGCTTTCAGCCGCTCCTCGAATTCGCCGCGATATTTCGCACCCGCGATCAGCGCGCCCATGTCGAGCGCCATCAGCCGCTTGTTCCGCAGCGATTCAGGCACATCGCCATTCACGATCCGCAGCGCCAACCCTTCGGCGATGGCGGTTTTACCCACGCCGGGTTCGCCGATCAGCACCGGATTGTTCTTGGTGCGACGGCTGAGAACCTGCATCGCGCGGCGGATTTCCTCGTCACGGCCGATGATCGGGTCAATCTTGCCCGCCTCTGCCGCTTCGGTCAGGTCGCGCGCGAATTTCTTCAGCGCGTCATAACCTTCCTCGGCGCTGGCCGTATCGGCCGTGCGCCCCTTGCGGATGTCGTTGATCGCCTCGTTCAGCTTTTGCGCGGTGACACCGCCGGCATCCAGCGCCTCTTTCGCAGGGGATTTGACCATGCACAAAGCCATCAAAATCCGCTCGACCGGCACAAAGCTGTCGCCCGCCTTGGAGGCAACTTTCGCCGCCTCGTCCAGAACCTTGACGGTCACGTTGTCCAGATAGACCTGCGCCGCATCGCCCGACACTTTCGGGATTTTACCCAGCGCCAAGGCAAGCGCGTCGGCCACTTGTGCCGCGGAACCACCTGCGCGGGTGATCAGGTTGCTGGCCAGCCCCTGATCGTCATCCAGCAAGGCTTTGAGAATATGTTCGGGTGCCAGACGCTGATGGTCCTCCCGCATGGCGATTGTCTGCGCCGCTTGAATGAAACCGCGCGACCGTTCCGTGAACTTGCTCAAGTCCATGGTATTTCTCCTTTTCAAAAGCGCCCGTGGTTTGCGGTGCCCGCCCTTGCGGCACACCCTGTTCCGGGCCTCAGATGAAAGATGGTTGCGCCGCGCAACCTGTTCAAGGGAGGCGGGAGGTAAAATACTCCTAAAAAACCTGCCAATACGCTGCACCACTTCCGCGAGGAATCAAGGCGCGTAGCGCCGCCGCGCGATCGCCGACCCGCCCCCTGGGGCGGCGATTATGCAACCGTGGCGGCACAGAGCAAAGGTCGGAAGATGCAGCAGGGATAAACTGCCCCAAACAAATCACGCATCGCCACCCCGCGGGTCAGCAATCGCGCGGCCTTTGCAGCACTGTCGCGGTTTCAGAAAAATCCTACCGCGCCTTGGGTGTCAGAAGCTGAGCAGGACGGATCGCCTCGGCAGCCTGAAACAGGCTGAAGGTCTGGTTCACATAATTCACCACACCGGAAAGCTGCTCCATATATGCCTCCAGCGCGGGCGTTCGCTCCGCCTCGACCATCTGGATCGGGCGGTCGGGCGTGTTGCCCTCGAACTGGCAGTAAAACAAAGGCTCGCCGCGGCGCAGGATCAGCGGTTTCGTTATGTCATGCCACTCAAAGGCCCACATCAACGGACGGGGCCAGATATTGACCGGAAACCGCCCGCCGAAGATCGTGCCGGGCAAGGGATCGGCGCGGTAATGGGCAAAGGTGCCAAGCTGGGTGAGATAGAGCACCTCGTCGGAAATGAAGCAATACGGCAGGGACATCTGCACCGTGGGGCGGTCGGGGTAGCGCCATTCGACTTCGTTCACCAAGGTCATCAACTGGCCCAGCTTGTTGCCCTGTACCGGAGAGGCACCGCCCGCCAGATTGACCAGAACAGGCTTGCCCTGATCGTCGCGTTTGAAGCCGATGTTCAGATCAAAGGGGCATTTGACCACAAAGTAGCGGCTTTCCATCTGCACCACGGCAGGGCAACGCGAGGCCGATTTGGCGTGGCCCTTGTTGGTCTGGCGCGATGTCAGCCGTTCGGGCGGCTCATATAGAATGCCGCCCTTGTTGTTCGCCAGAAACCAGCCCACAGCGATGGGGCCGGTCTTGGGGTCTGTCTCGTCCCGCTCAACTGTCACTGAAAACCGCATGATACCTCGCACCCGAACGAGGTGATGATGCGTTGCGCCGCGCGCAAGGTCAATCTCCGGCCTTGCCCGGCATGATACCAGCCGCTAACACCGCAGAGCCTGCAAACCCCGCCGAAAGGAAGCCTGCCATGACCACTGCCGATGACCGCCTGATCGTCGCCCTCGATGTTCCCAACGCACTTGAGGGGCTGGCACTGGCCGAAAAGCTGGGCGATGCGGTCAGTTTCTACAAAATCGGTCTGGGGATGCTGACCGGCGGCGGGCTGGCTTTGGCCAACGAGCTGAAGCAGGAACAAGGCAAACGCATTTTTCTGGATATGAAGCTGTTCGATATCGGTGCAACGGTCGAGGCGGCGGTGCGCGGGCTGGCGCAATACGATCTGGATTTTCTGACCGTGCATGGCGATCCGCATGTAGTGACGGCGGCGCGCAATGGTGTGGGCAGCAAGGAAATGAAGATTCTGGCGGTGACGATCCTGACCTCGCTGGACCGCGCCGATCTGGATGCGGGGTTGATCAAAGCAGGCGATATCACCGATCTGGTGCAGGAGCGCGCAGCGCGCGCCTTTGAAGCCGGGGCCGATGGTGTCATCGCCTCACCGCAGGAGGCGGCGCTGATCCGTGCGCTGCCCCAGGCGGCGGGGCGGCTGATCGTGACCCCCGGCGTGCGACCGACAGGGGCCGACAAGGGCGACCAGAAGCGGATCGCCACCCCCGCGCAGGCTGTGGCGGACGGGGCGGATCATATCGTGGTGGGCCGCCCGATCTGGCAGGCGGCTGATCCGCGTCAGGCCGCGCTGGATATTGTGGCGGAGTTGCGCGGGTCGTGACCGCGCCCCGCCTTGCGCCTCAGTTCTCGTTGATGTCGCGGTCCCAGATTTTGACCTGACCTTTACGGATGCCAACGAGACGCCGCAGCGCGATCCAAGCCACCAGTGACGCGAGCGCGAAAATCAGGATAAGCACATAAAGGTTGCCACCCAACAGCCCGATCAGGAGCAAAAGCCCCACCAGTGCTGCGCCGATGGCAAAGCCCAGAAGGACAAAACCGGGCAGCATCACCTCGGCCACCGCAAGGGTTACGCCGATCACGATCCAGACCCACCATTCCTGCCAGAGTACCATCAGCCACGTCCCTTCAACAACGAGAAGGCATTGCCAAAGGCCTCGAGCGCCGAGGCCGGCAGCAGGATCGTCTGCTTGCCCTCGCCCGTTGCGACAGCCTGCAAAGCCTCCACCTGTTTCAACGCGACCTGATATTGCGCCGCTTCCAGACCGTTCTGCGCGATCGCTGCGGCCACAACACCTGTGGCATAGGCCTCGGCATCCGCCTCGACACGGCGGGCCTTGGCCTGCTGTTCGGCGGCATAGAGATCGGCATCGGCCGCCAGTTCAACCGCCCGCTTGCGACCCTCCGCCTCTGTCACCTGCGCGCGTCGGGCACGCTCGGCGTTCAACTGCTGCAGCATCGCGGCGCGGGTGGCGGCATCAAGGTTCACGTCCAGAATTTCGGCGCGCGTCACCTCGATCCCCCAGTCATCGACCATAGCCACCACCTGATCGCGGATCTTGTGGATCAGATCGGCGCGGTTGGATTGCACCGCGTCCAGTTCGATCTTGCCGATCTCGGAGCGCACGATCCCCGCCACGGTCGTGGCGATGGCCGCATCGACATCACGGATCCGGTAGACTGTCTTTTCCGGCTCGGTAATGCGGTAGAAGACCGAGGTTTCCACCTTCAGCAACACGTTATCCATGGTGATGGCGTCCTGCTCGGCATTGGGCAGTTGCCGTTCCAGCACGGAAATCTTGTGCGCGATCACATCCAGAAACGGGATGATGAAGTTGATCCCCGGCCCCAGCACGGTGCGGAGCCGCCCGAACCGCTCGACCACATGCTTTTCCGATTGCGGGACAATCTTGATCCCCTTGTAGAGGGCAACGATCACCAGAACGGCGATGGCAAGTGCCACGGCGTTGTTTCCCAACATATCGACTATCTTCTCGTCCATCGCGTGCACTCCTCGTATCTGGCGCGGACAATAGCCGGATGTGCGGCGCGGGGGAAAGGTTGATTTGCCTTTTGCAGCCGCTCAACCCTGACTGGCCGTCAAATATAAACGCAACCGGTCCTGAAAATGCGGAATTGCCAAAGGGTCCGACAGGTAGGTCTGCGGCGGCATGAGTGTCCAGCGCTGCCCCTCGTCACCGAACACCACATCCCGGACACGTGAGGCATCAAGATGCGCGGCAAAGAACCAGACCGGCCCGCTGCGCCCCGTAAAGCGCTGGCCCCAGCGCAGATCGGTTGCGGCCACGACCAGCCCCAGTTCCTCGCGGGTTTCGCGCAACGCGCAATGCGCCGGGCTTTCATCGCCCTCGCGGCCGCCGCCGGGCAGGTCCCATCGCCCGGGCCAAGGGATGTCAGGACGCGTATCCCGCAGGATCACAGCCAGATTTCCACCGATAAACAGGGCAAGCTTGGCTCCGGCAAAGTTCTGCGCGGTGATATCGGTTTCCTGCGTCATGGCTCTTATATAAGATAAAGAACAGCCATCCCGAAACCTGTGATGCGGAACTTTTTCGATGCCCAGCCTGTGCCGCGATTGCCTGACCCGTTTCGACGCGGCCCCGCGGTGTCCGGCGTGTCGCAGTCCGCGCATTGCCACGCATCCCGAACTGGACAGCCTGACCATCGCGCATATGGATTGCGATGCCTTTTATGCCTCGGTCGAGAAGCGCGACAATCCGGCACTGGCGGATAAACCTGTCATCATCGGCGGCGGGCGGCGCGGTGTTGTCTCGACCGCCTGTTACATCGCACGGATCAAGGGCGTGCGCTCGGCCATGCCGATGTTTCAGGCGCTCAAGCTGTGCCCCGATGCGGTGGTGATCAAACCGCGTATGCAGGCCTATGTGGATGCCTCCCGCGCGATCCGCGCCATGATGGAGGAACTGACCCCCGCCATCGAGCCGCTCTCGCTGGACGAGGCGTTCCTCGATCTGACCGGCACCGAACGCCTGCATGGCGCACCGCCTGCGGTGATGCTGGCACGGCTCGTGCGACGGATGAAAACCGAGCTGGGCCTCACCGGATCAATCGGGCTGAGCCATAACAAGTTTCTGGCCAAGGTCGCATCGGACATGAACAAGCCGCACGGCTTTTCAGTGATCGGGCGGGCCGATACGGCCACGTTCCTGCGCGGCAAGCCGGTACGGATGATCTGGGGCGTGGGGCAGGCCACGCAGGCCGCGCTGGAGCAGGCCGGTATCCGCAGCTTCGATGACCTGCTGCGCTGGGAGGCCCGCGATCTGAACGCACGGTTCGGCAGTATGGGGGACCGTTTGTGGCATCTGGCTCGCGGGCAGGACAGCCGCCGCGTCTCGCGCGACAGCCCGATGAAATCCATCTCGAACGAGACGACGTTTTCCGAGGACACCGCAGACCCCGACATCCTTGATGGCCATATCTGGCGGCTGGCCGAGAAAGTGGCAGACCGCGCCAAGGCAAAGGCGCTGGCGGGGCGCGTTGTCACGCTCAAGCTGAAGCGCGCGGATCACCGGATTCTGACGCGGCGGCACAGCCTGCGCGATGCGACGCAACTGGCTGACCGCCTCTACCGCGAGGCGCGTGCGCTGTTCGATCAGGGCGCCAATGCAGGGCCATACCGTCTGATCGGGGTGGGGCTGTCGGATCTTGTGCCGGAACATTCCGCCGATCTGTCCAGCGACCTGCTTGATCCGCAAGCGGCCTCCCGCTACCGCGCGGAGCGGGCGACCGATGCGATCCGCGCAAGGTTTGGCGAGGATGCCATCCTCAAGGGGCGCGCACTGCGCTAGCACTCCGGTGCCCAAGCAGGGTCAACGGCCGTCGGTGGCTAAGGTTGCATCTGAGCGAGGTTGATCGCCCGCCAGAACTTGGTAGAACACCGCGCGTTGGACAATATGTACCCTTGACGTAAACCTGATGACGACAAGGTTTGGTCCGACACAACCTATTTTTTCTGCAGCTCATTCCTACGTTTGGTGTATGGTCAAATCACTCCAAATCATGTCATCCTCTCAGAGAGCCGGATTAATCGGCGGGTGAAGTCAGGAGATCGTGACGCCAAGAGGGCCTCAAGACCAGTACGGGGACATCTTCGTCTCCTGGAGGGAGATCTGGGATAGCCAAAATTTTGATACAATTACCACAGGATAGTAAATGGACGCGATTAAAACTGACGATATTATCCAGCAACTTTTGAAGGAAAAATGCGAAGCTCTGGAGAATAAGTTGTCTGGTGAGGTAATCTTGATACGAGCACCTATGGCGCCCGGTATTGATGATGTGGTGAGGCGAGAGATTGAGAACGTTTCTGGGAAGGACGGGTGTCGAGACCAACTTGTTGTCGTGCTAGAGACGAACGGAGGATCAATTGAAGTTGTTGAGCGCATCAGCGACGTTTTTCGCCATCATTTCAATACTGTAATTTTTGTCATACCAAATGTCGCTTATTCCGCTGGCACAGTTCTTAGCCTGTCGGGGGACTCGATATACATGGACTACTATTCGGTCCTCGGACCGATTGATCCTCAAATTAGGAACAGAGACGGACGGTGGGTACCGGGACTTGGTTATCTCGAAAAATACAATGCGCTGATAAAGAAGAGCGCCGACGGTACGATAACGCCCGCGGAGCTAGAATTTTTGATTAGGAAGTTCGACCCTGCGGAACTTTTCGCTTTAGAGCAGGCAAAGACCCATTCGTCTGATTTGATCGAGAGGTGGCTTTGTCAATACAAGTTTAAGGATTGGACGCATAGAGAGACTGACGGTAGCATGGTTGATGACGTTTACAAAGCTGAACGCGCCAAAAATATCGCGGCACTTTTAGGAGATGCTACTCATTGGAACTCTCATGGTCGCGGCATTCCGCTCAGGGTTCTGGAGTCTGAACAAATCAAACTAAAGATCAATAATTTCGGAAAGGACCCCGATCTGAACAAGGCAATCCGAGAATATTATGATCTTTTTATCGACTATTGTGGTAAGGTTGGATCTGAGATTGCGATCCATACCAAACCTCGTTTCTTACCGTTGGGAGGCTAAAAATGGTGCCAAAAACCGAGGATCAGTTCAGGGCTGAGCTTGAAGATGCTCGCCACAAATTAGAGCAGCACGATCGACATGTGGATGTGGCCGACCGCTCCTCTGATAACGCCCGACTGGCGTGCGACTTTGATTTGCCCTATTCGTCTCTTCCTTCACTCGGCAAGCAGCGTTGGAACTGAACTATTTTACTTCTTAAGTGACTTCATGTCCCCAAGATTGGGGGGCATGAACAAGCAGGGCACCGTCTACTCCGCCGCCAACCGCTGGTCACGCGCGCCCATCTCGACAATCTGCGCCACAACAGTGGTCATGATCTTCTGGAACGTGGTAAAATTGCCGTTCGGGCGGATCAACTGTTCGTTCATATAAAGCGCGCGATCCACCTCGATCTGAACAACGTGCTGGTTGCGCGTCGGCCGGCCATAATGCTGGGCGGTATAGGCCCCCGCAAAGGGAGCGTTGCGCGCGATCACCAGCCCTGTCCCGTCAAAGGCGGCCTCGATCCGGTCAACCACCCAGGCCGAGGCCGAAGCACCGAATCTGTCCCCCAGAACAACATCAGGACGCCGCGCGCCGGAACGCACGACACCGTCCATCGCTTCATGCGGCATCGAATGGCAGTCGATCAGGATCGCCTCACCGAACTCACCGTGCGACTCGTCAAGCAGCCGTTGCAACATCCCGTGATAGGGCCGCCAGTAACGGGTGATCCGCCCTTGTACCTCTTCCAGATCGAGCTTGCCGCGATAAATGGCGCGCCCGCCCGCCACCACGCGCGGCACAACCCCCAACCCCGAAGCAATACGCGGGTTATGCGCCACACCGCGGACGCCGTGGATCAGGGCAGGGTCCAATTCGTCCGCGCTGCGATTCAGGTCGATATAGGCGCGCGGCGCGCCGGCCAACAGCAAGGGCGCGCCCAGATCGGGAGCCGCTTCGTAGATCCGGTCAACGAAAGCATCCTCGGAAGTGCGAATCGAATGTTCGTCCAGAACCGTGCGGCGCAGAAAGCTCCAATGGTATTCGCGCCCACTATGCGGCGAGGCAAAGATGACGCTGCTGCGTCTCTGTGCGGGCCGGATCAGGTTGTAGGCGTCTTTGGGCATGTCATATCCTTGCTGTGACCTTATCATAGCGCGATAAATCGCTTTGCCAAAAGCCCTTGATCCTGCTTCCGACTCCTTTTATAGACCAGGAACCGGCGCGGATTTCCGCGCCCCTCTTCGTTTGAGGGGCAAAGGCCCGCGGCGGTATCATGGGTGATTAGCTCAGTGGTAGAGCACTTCGTTGACATCGAAGGGGTCACAAGTTCGAACCTTGTATCGCCCACCATGATTTCTCCATTCCGGTAACGGGATGTTCCATCGGCCCTTCCCAGGGCTGTTTCACCGTCCCGGCATGCCGGGGCAAGGCAACCACAAGGCGCAAGGCCCGCGCCGCGACTGATAGGAGATGACCATGAAGGTCAAGAATTCCCTCCGCTCGCTCAAGAACCGGCATCGCGATTGCCGTGTCGTGCGCCGCAAAGGCCGCGTCTACGTGATCAACAAGACCCAGCGTCGGTTCAAAGCCCGTCAGGGCTGAGTGTTACGCGCTCGAAACCGAAAAGGCCGCCTCCGGGCGGTCTTTTTGTTTTTGGGCGTCCGGTTTCGGGCATCGCAAGCACTTTGAGTTTGCATCGGCCCATAGAAGCCATACTCTGGGGTGGTAGGGTCATCAGTGATCGGTTTGTTATGCCACCACATCTTCTTTTTGCCGGAATGAGCCATGTGAACGCGACGATGTCGGCGCTCACCGTGGCCGAACGTGAACACTTCACTTACGTCGATTTCCAACGGACTCCCGACCTCATCGACGCCGCGACGGCTAAGGTTGATTTCAGCCACTTCCCCACATCGCGACCAGATGTGGTGCTGTTGTCGATGGCTGGCAACGCACATAACGTCCTTGGCATGTTCGAGCATCCGCAACCTTATGCCGTGGGTCACCGGACCAAGGGCCGCGTGCCCGCAGATACTGAGCGGGCATTCATCCCGCTAGACTTGATTGATGCATGGTTCGAACACCATCTTAGGTCAGTCTTTGACAAGGCCAACCAGATCCACGCCTTCTACCCCGACCTTCCCTTCATCTATGTCTCGGCACCGCCGCCAAACGGAGACGAGGTTCACATCCGCACTTACCCTAATGCCTTTGCCGCGAAACTGCATATGCCCTTCTCGCCTCCGGAACTGAGGATCGCGCTTTATGAAGCGCAGTGTCGTGCTTACCAGCGGCAGGCGGAACGTCACGGAGCAAGGTTCCTGCCTGCCCCGGTTGCGGCCTGCACACCGGAGGGGTTTCTGGATCTCGCCTTCGCGAACAACGACCCCACACATGGCAACGCAGCCTATGGGCGGCTTGTGCTGGATCAGATTTCATCCCTTCTGGAGCAGGTCGCCTGATGAGCAATCGCAACCACCCCTATCTGGGGCTTCCGGACCGCCAGTTCTGGAAAAAAGAACCCGGTATCGTCACGCCCGCCACATTCGACCCGGTCGGTCACGTTCCCTTCACCATCACGAAAACCGATGGTGTCGTGACAGCGGGAAGCTGCTTTGCCCAGCACGTCGCGCGGCGGCTCACGCAATCCGGCTTTTCCCATATGGTCACCGAACCCGCGCATCCGATCATCCCGCGAGAGGTCGCCGCGCGCTTCGGCTATAACCTGTTCTCGGCGCGTTACGGCAATGTCTATACAGCGCGCCAGTTGCTGCAACTGTTGCACCGCGCCTATGGCCTGTTCACGCCCTTGGCCACCCATTGGCCGCGCGGCCAAAGCGGCAGGGTTGTCGACCCGTTCCGCCCCCAGATCCAGCCCGAAGGGTTCATCAGCGCAGCGGAACTGGACGAGGACCGCAAGGTGCATCTGGCCGCGGTGCGCCGCGCGATCGAGACGATGGATGTGTTCGTCTTCACCCTCGGACTGACAGAGGCATGGATCGACCGGCGCGACGGCGCGGTATTCCCCATCGCACCGGGTATCTCCGGCGGAGTCTATGACCCCGACCTCGTCGACTTTCACAACTTCGACGAGACCGAGACCAGCGACGACCTGCTTGCTGCCCTCGCTTTCATCCGCGAGCGGAACCCGCGCGTCAGGATCATCCTGACGGTCTCTCCCGTGCCACTTAACGCCACGATGGAGGCGCGGCATGTCTTTGTCTCCACCACATGGTCCAAGGCCGTCTTGCGGATCGCAGCAGAGAGAGCGACCCGCGCCCTAAAGGATGTATGCTATTTCCCGAGCTACGAGATCATAACCGCGCCCCATGTGCGCGGCCGGTATTTCGCCGAAGATTGCCGCGAGGTGCGGGATGCGGGTGTCAGCCATGTCATGCGGCTGTTTTTCCACCATTTCGCCGGTATGCCCATCGAAGCCGGCAACGTGAAAGACAAACAAGACGGGCCCGCCACTGCGTCGCGCAAGGCTGATGCCCACCTCAGCGAGATGGAGGCGCTCAACAAGATTCATTGCGACGAGGAAGCCATCAACAACGGATAGCGCCGCGCGGTCCGGCCTCACGGCCACGGGACGAACCGATATTCAGCCTCTGGCGGGTTCAGTCGTACACCCGCTGATCCTCGATGACCTTGCCGTCATTGGGCAGGCTGCCGGGGGTCATCAGTTCGATCTTGCCCTTGAGCTTCAGCACCTCGGCCACTGTGCCGGCATAGGCGTCCGCGCTGCCGCCAGCGGATTCGATCTGCACGGTCATCACATCCATCTCGCCCTCGCGGCTTGCGATGACGCGGGCGCGGCTGATCTCGGCATGTTTGGCGACAAGCTGCGCCACCTGCTCGGGGCGTACGAACATTCCTTTGATCTTGGTGGTCTGGTCGGCACGGCCCATCCATCCCTTGATCCGCATATTGGTGCGTCCGCAGGGGCTGATGCCCTCCATCGCGGCGCTCAGATCGCCGGTGGCAAAGCGGATCAACGGGTAATCGGGGTTGAGCGTGGTCACAACAACCTCGCCCACCTGCCCCGGCGCCACCGGATTGCCGGTGCCGGGGGTCACGATTTCGACGATCACGCCCTCGTCCACGATCATCCCCTCCTGCGCCGCGCTTTCATAAGCGATATTGCCCAGATCGGCGGTTGCATAGGATTGCAGGCACAGGATTCCCCGCTCCTTGTATTCCTGCCGCAGCGACGGAAACAGCGCCCCGCCCCCCACGGCGGCACGGGTGATGCCCAGACTGATTCCCATCTCGTCGGCCTTGTCGAGGATCACCTTGAGATAATCCGGTGTGCCGGCATAGGCCGTCACACCCACATCGCGGCTGGCTGTCACCTGCAATTCGGTCTGGCCTGTCCCGGCGGGCAGAACGGCGGCGCCAACGGCGCGGGCACCGGATTCGAAGATCATGCCGGCAGGCGTGAGGTGATAGCCGAAACAATTCTGCACGATATCGCCGAGACCGATGCCGCAGGCATGCAGGAAACGGCCCATCCGCCACCAGTCATGCTCGGTCCCGCCGGGTTCATAGATCGGTCCGGGTGACTGGAAAATATGCGCGAAGCCGCTGGCAGGGCGGGTGGTGAAACCGCCAAAAGGCGCTGCACCCGCCTGCGCGCGGCCCAGATCCGACTTGCGCAGCACGGGCAAGGTGGCCAACGCCGCGACGGAGGTGATAGTGGCGGGATGCACCGCATCCAGCGTTCCGGCATATCCCGGCAAGGCACGGGCGCGGGTGATCTGATCGGGCAGCGCCCGCGCGATCGCAGCCGCACGCTGATCGGCGCTGCGCGTTTCAAGCTCATCGAAATAGCGGCTCATGACGGATCTCTCGTTCAAAGGATCATCCTCGGGGGGTTGCGTGTGTCATCAGCTCAGCCAGCGCTTGCGGCGACGGTAGGAGCGCACATCACGGAAGGATTTGCGCCCCTCCTCGGAGACGCCAAGATAGAATTCCTTCACATCCGGATTCTCGCGCAGATCGGCGGCCGGGCCATCCATCACCACGCGTCCCGATTCCAGAATATAGCCGTAATGGGCAAACCGCAGCGCCACGTTGGTGTTCTGCTCGGCCAGCAGGAAGGTGTTGCCCTCTTTCTCGTTGAGGTTCTTCACGATCGTGAAGATCTCTTCAACAAGCTGCGGTGCCAGCCCCATGCTGGGCTCGTCCAGCAGGATCGTTTCAGGCCGGCTCATCAGCGCGCGCCCGATGGCAACCATCTGCTGCTCGCCGCCCGAGGTATAGCCCGCCTGACTTTTGCGGCGCTCTTTCAGGCGCGGAAAATAATTGTAGACCATCTGAAGGTCGGCCTCGACAGCGCCCTTGCCGTCCTTGCGGGTATAGGCGCCCGTCATCAGGTTTTCCTCGACGGTCAGATGCTCGAAGCAATGCCGCCCCTCCATCACCTGGATGACGCCTTTTTGCACCAGATCGGTCGGGCTGAGGTTCTGCACCCGCTCGCCGCGATACAGGATACTGCCCTTGGTGACCTCGCCCCGCTCGGAATGCAGCAGGTTCGAGATCGCCTTGAGCGTTGTCGTCTTGCCTGCACCATTGCCACCCAGCAGCGCGGTGATTCCGCCCTTGGGCACCTTCAGCGAGACACCTTTGAGCACGAGGATGACGTGATTGTAGATCACCTCGATATTGTTGACCTCAAGAAGGGTCTCGTCCGTCCGGCCTGCATCCAGCATCACTCATGCTCCATTAAGGTTAACGCGCCCATGCTATGGAGAGGGCCGCGTTCAGGCTTCTTCTTGCGAAAAATATCCAAATCCTGCGGGCGGCCATGATCGCCGCCCGCAGAAGGTTTGCGCTTATTAGCAGCGCGGCTCGATGTTGTTCTCGGCGGCATAAGCGGCCGAGTCCTCTTCGATCAGCGGGTTCAGAACGTCCTGATCCGACTGGAAGAAATCAGTGATCATGGTCCACTGACCTGCCGTCGCATCCCACTGCTTCACAGCACCGAAACCGTCGCCGCCGTGGTTCTCGCAGGATACGCTGAAGGCCGGGCCGAAGTTCGGCAGGCCCAGAGCGGCCATCTTCTCTTCGGTGATCTCGAGTGCTTCCATCCCGTCACGCATCATCGCGGGTGTGATCTCGCTGACACCGTGGATTTCCTGCGCGGTTTTCGCCGCTTCGGCTGCCAGCATCGCGGCATAGAGGCCACGGTTATAGAGCACGGTGCCGATCTGGTCGCCCGCACCGGCGGCTTTACCGGGGCCTTTCACATACTGCTCGATATCGGCGTAAAGCGGGAAATCGGTGCCGAGGTTGTGGAAGGTCAGCGCCTTGTAGCCGTTGGCGCCGTCGCCCGCGGGCAACACGTCGTTTTCGGAACCGGACCACCAGATGCCGATGAAGTTTTCCATCGGATAGCGGATGTTCGCAGCTTCCTGGATCGCGACCGAGTTCATCACGCCCCAGCCCCACATCAGCACGTAGTCAGGACGCTCGCGGCGAATCTGAAGCCACTGGCTTTTCTGTTCCTGACCGGGGTGATCGACGGCCAGCAGGGTCAGCTCGAAGCCGTGCTTCTCGGCCAGCTCTTCCAGCGTACGGATCGGTTCCTTGCCATAAGCCGAGTTGTGATAGACCAGCGCGACCTTCTTGCCGTTCAGATCACCCTCGTTGATGTCGAGCAGATGCGTGATCGCGATGGAAGCTCCATCCCAGTAGTTTGCGGGATAGTTGAAGATGTTGCTGAACACCGAACCGTTCTTGGCCGAGGTCCGACCATAGCCCATTGTATGCATGGGGATGCCATCGGCGGTAGCTTTGGGGATCAGCTGATAGGTGATACCTGTGGACAGCGGCTGATACACCAGAACGCCCTGGCCCTTGGTGGCCTCATAGCATTCCACGCCTTTTTCGGTGTTATAGGCGGTTTCGCATTCGACCAGATTGATCGGCTCGCCGCCGATGCCGCCATCGCGTTCGTTGAGCAGCGTGAAGTAGTCCTGATAGCCATCCGCAAACGGGATGCCGTTGGCCGCGTAGGGTCCTGTGCGATAGCTGAGTGCCGAAAAAGTCAGCTCAGCCATTGCCGGGGCCGCTGCCATCATGGCCGCGGTCACCGCAGTGATCAGTTTCAATTTCATCGGGTTATCCTCCCTGGTTTTTTCCGATGGTGATATCCGCAGGTTTCCCCCGGACCGTATGGTTTGCCCCTGCCCTAGTGCGGGAAGGGCCAAAGCCGCAATTTTTCCTTGGTTACGCGCCAAAGCTGCGCAAGACCGTGCGGCTCTGCGATCAGAAAGGTGATGATCAGTGCGCCGACGATCATGAATTCGAGATGCGCCGCCATGTCGGTGGGCCAGCCAAGGCCCGCGACCAGAACGTTTTTCAAAAACACCGGCAGCAGCACCAGAAAGGCCGCGCCCGCGAAAGATCCGAAGATCGAGCCCAGACCGCCGATGATGACCATGAAGAGGACAAGGAACGACTTCTGGATACCGAAAACCTCGCCAACCTCGACAGCCCCGAGATAGACCGAAAAGAACAGCGCGCCCGAGATGCCGACGAAAAAGGACAAAACTGCAAAGGCGCTGAGCTTGGCCTTGAGCGGGTCGACCCCGATGATCTCGGCGGCGATATCCATGTCGCGGATCGCCATCCATTTGCGCCCGAATGCACCGCGCGTCAGGTTGCGTGCGATGATCGCGCTGGCGGCCACGAAGACGAGACAGAAGAGGTACATTGCCCAGGCCGGTGCGTTTGGCCCCGTGATCGCGATACCCAGCAAGGTGCGCTCGGGTGCCGAAATCTGGCCCGAGGCAGAGTAGTTGTAAAACCACGGGACGCGGTTGAAGAGCCAGACCAGAAAGAACTGCGCGGCCAGTGTTGCCACCGCGAGATAGAACCCCTTGATCCGCAGGCTGGGAAGGCCGAACAGCAAGCCGACAAGCGCCGTGATGCCGCCGGAAATGATCACATGAAACAGGATGTTCACATCCGGGAACGAGGTCATCAGCTTGTAGCAGGCATAGGCGCCCACCGCCATGAAACCCCCGGTGCCAAGGCTGACCTGCCCGCAGTAGCCCACGAGAACATTCAGGCCAATGGCTGCAATCGAATAGATCAGGAACGGCAGAAACACCGCGTTCACCCAGTAATCGTTCAGCACGAACGGGATGATCGCAAAGGCGATCAGCAGCACCGCATAGTAACGGTAGCGGTCGAACTTGATCGGGAAGGTCTGGTTGTCATCCACATAGGATGTCTTGAAATCGCCTGCCTCACGGTAAAACATCAGCAAAGCTCCCGACTGATTTTAAGGTAGCTGAGGGTTCCGGCCAGAAAGCCCGCCCCCGCGAGGATGGTCGCCAGAAGCATCTGGCCGGTGGCTGCGGGATCTGCGGTCAGGACAAGATACCCGAACACCCAGAAAGCCGCGAAACCCGTGACACAGAAGATCGAACAGATTTTCATGGTCACACCCTCTCGATGATTTTTTCGCCGAACAGACCCTGCGGCCGGAACACGAGGAAAACGAGGGCGAGCACATAGGCAAACCAGTTCTCGGTCGCACCACCCATCATGCCGCCCAGCGTGAACTCGAACAGTTTTTCGCCCATGCCGATGATCAATCCGCCGACAATCGCGCCGGGGATCGAGGTGAAGCCGCCCAGCATCAGCACTGGCAAAGCCTTGAGCGCCATCAGCGAGAGCGAGAACTGCACACCCGATTTCGCGCCCCACATGATGCCTGCCACCAGCGCCACGAAACCGGCGATGGACCAGACCAGCACCCAGATGAAGTTGAGCGAGATACCCACCGACAATGCAGCCTGATGGTCATCCGCGACGGCGCGCAAAGCACGGCCCTGCTTGGAATACTGGCTGTAGACCGTGAGGATAACCACAAGAGCCACGGCCACGAACGTGGCCACGATGTCAAGATTGTCGATGAAGAACCCGTAGCCGAACAAGTTGAAGGTCACGTTGTCGATGGTCTCGTTCAGGCCCTGAGGCAGTCCGACATCCAGCTTCTTGATCTCGGCGCCCCACATCAGGTCGGAGGCCCCTTCAAGGAAATAGGCCAGACCGATGGTCGCCATGAACAGGATGATAGGCTCCTGATTGACCAGATGCTTGAACACGAAACGGTTGACCGCCCAAGCCAGCAGGACCATGATCCCCATCGTCAGCAGGATCGCGAGGATCGCTGGCACATGCCAGCCAAAATGGTGGACCGAGGTGCCGAATATCGCGTTGATCAGGTGACTGAACGGGACCTGTCCGTCCATGATCCCCACCAGCGAGGCAGCGGCGAACAGGGCCATAACGCCCTGAGCATAGTTGAAGATGCCGCTGGCCTTGTAGATCAGCACGAAGCCCAGCGCGACCAGAGCGTAAAGCACGCCCGCCATGAACCCGTTGAGGATGACTTCCATCGCAAAGAAAAATTGTTCAGGCATGGGGAAAGCTCCCTATGATGCTGTGCGTGACGGGAAAAGATTCAGTCATGGGCCACCCCCAGATAAGCGTCGATCACCGCTTGATTGTTGCGGACCTCGCTGGGCGTGCCATCGCCGATCTTCTTGCCGTAATCCATCACGACGACGCGGTCGGACAGGTCCATGACCACACCCATATCGTGTTCGATCAACGCGATGGTGGTGCCGAATTCATCGTTCACATCAAGGATGAAGCGGCTCATGTCCTCTTTCTCCTCGACGTTCATGCCGGCCATCGGCTCGTCCAGCAGCAGCAAACTGGGCTCTGCCGCCAGCGCGCGTGCCAGTTCCACACGCTTTTTCAAACCGTAAGGCAGGCGTGCGACGGGTGTTTTGCGAATGGCCTGAATCTCCAGAAAGTCGATGATCTTTTCCACGACTTCGCGGTTCTCCACCTCTTCGCGCTCGGCCTTGCCCTTCCAGATCGCCTGCGCCAGCATGCCCGTCTTCATATGCGTCAGACGGCCTGTCATCACGTTGTCCAGAACGCTCATCCCCTCGAACAGGGCGATGTTCTGGAAGGTACGCGCGATGCCTTGCTGCGCGACCTGATAGGGTTTCATCGGCGGGCGCTGGGCCCCGCGGAACCACACTTCGCCCTCCTGCGGGACGTAGAATCCGGAAATCACGTTCAGCATCGACGATTTACCCGCCCCGTTCGGGCCGATGATCGCGCGGATCTCGCCCTCGCGGATGTCGAAGCTGATGTCGGTGATCGCCTTGACCCCGCCAAAGCGCAGCGTGATGTTGCGCATCTCCATCATCACGCCGCCGATCTTGCGACCGTCCGGGGTGACATATCCCTCAGTGCTCATCTGGTTCATTCTGCTGCCATCTTCTGCGCGCTGTTGTCGTGCACCTTTGCATCGCGGATTTCGAGCGTTGCGCTGATGTATCCCTTGCGACCGTCTTCATAGGTCACTTCGGTCCGGGTGCTGATCCGCTCCGATCCGTCATAAAGCGCGGTGATCAGATCGTTGTATTTCTCTTCCACGATCCGGCGGCGCACCTTGCGGGTCCGTGTCATCTCGCCATCATCGGCGTCCAGCTCCTTGTGCAGGATCAGGAAGCGGTGGATCTGGCAGCCCGACAGAATCGGATCTTCCGCGACAGAGCGGTTGACCTCCTCGACATGGGCTTGGACCGCGTCCAGCACTTTCGGATGCCCCGCCAGTTCCTGATAGGACGAATAGGAGATGTTGTTGCGTTCCGCCCAGTTCCCGACCGCACTCAGGTCGATGTTCACGAAAGCCATGCAACTGTCACGCCCGTTGCCGAAAACCACGGCCTCGAGAATGTTGGGATAGAACTTCAGCTTGTTCTCGACATATTTGGGCGCGAACAAACGTCCATCGGCCATTTTGCCCACATCCTTGGCGCGGTCGATGATCCGCAGGTGGCCGGAACCTTCCTCGATAAAGCCCGCATCGCCCGTGGCGACCCAGCCTTCGGCATCCTTGGTATCGGCGGTGCTTTCGGGGTTCTTGTAGTAATACTCGAACACACCGGGGCTGCGGTAATAGACCTCGCCATTATCGCCGATCCGCAGCTCGACGCCCGGCGCAGGGACGCCCACGGTGTCCGAGCGGACCTCGCCATCCGGCTGCATGGTGATGAACACGGTCGCTTCGGTCTGGCCGTAGAGCTGTTTGAGGTTGATCCCCAGACTGCGGTAGAAATCGAAAATCTCCGGCCCGATCGCCTCACCGGCTGTGTAACCGATCCGCACACGGCTTAACCCGAGCGTGTTTTTCAGCGGGCCGTAGACGAAAATTTCGCCCAGCTTGTAGGTCATCCGGTCCATGAAGCTGACGGGTTTGCCATCAAGGATATCCGGCCCGACACGACGGGCCGTCGCCATGAAGGTGCGGAACAGCCATTTTTTCATCCGGCTGGCGTCTTCCATCCGGATCATCACATTGGTCAGCTGTGTCTCGAACACACGCGGCGGGGCGAAGTAATAGGTCGGCCCGATCTCGCGCAGGTCGGTGACCATGGTTTCGGGGCTTTCGGGGCAGTTGACGCAAAAGCCCGTCCAGAAGGCCTGCCCGACGGAGAAGATGAAATCGCCCACCCATGCCATCGGCAGATAGGCCAGAATTTCCTCGCCCGGTCCCAGCTTGTCGAAATCCGAGGAGTTCTGCGCGCTCTCGATGATGTTGCGGTTGCTGAGCACCACGCCCTTGGGCTTGCCAGTCGTGCCGGAGGTATAGAGCATCACACAGATACTGGCCATGTCCAGCTTGGCGCGCCGCTTTTCCAGTTGAGAGGCAAGCTCGTCCCGCGCGGCATGGCCTTGTTCCTGCACATGCCTGAAATCATGCAGACTGGAATGGTCGTATTTCCGCAATCCGCGCGGATCCAGATAGATCATATGTTCGAACTGATGCAGGCGATCCTGAATCTCGATGACCTTGTCGACCTGTTCCTGATCCTCGGCCATCACGAAACGGGCTCCGCAATGGTCCAGCACGTAGGCCATCTCTTCGGCGGCGGAATCCTGATAGAGCGGCACGGGCACAGCCCCGACAGATTGCGCGGCCACCATCGACCAGTAGAGATGCGGACGGTTGCCGCCGATGATCGCGATGAAATCGCCCTCGTTCACACCAAGGTTGATGAGACCAAGCGCAAGGTTGTCCACCTCGCGCTGCACATCCTTCCAGGTCCAGGTCTGCCAGATCCCGAATTCTTTCTCGCGGTAAGCGGGCTTGTCCCCGAACCGCTGCGCGTTCCGCTGCAACAGTGCCGGAATGGACACAAGCCCACCGGCCGCCTGTGACGACTGTGTCAAATCACTTCCTCCCTTAAGCCCGTTCTCCCTCCGGGCTGGTGACCGCCTTCTCCGACGATTCTTTACCATCCTCAGATGGTCCTGATCCCAAGGTCTACGTCAACTTTTTCCTGATGATTTCTCGAATGTAACGAAATGTAACAAAACGGAGAACAAAGCGAAGCTCTGGTCGCGCGGGTCGCAGGGTGCTAGCGATGAAGAACAAGGGGATGAGGATGCACGCAGGATCTATCGACACGTCTGCAATGACCATGGCAGGGCTGAACCTGATCCAGCAGGCCCTGTCGATCTATGACAGCGGGTTGCGGCTGGTTGTTTGCAACCGCCCGTTCCGTGATATGTTCGATTTGCCCGATGACCTGATCACACCCGGCGCGCGGTTCGAGGATACGATCCGGTTTCTGGCGACCCGCGGGGAATACGGGCCGATCTCGGATATCGAAGAAGCCGTGCGCACCCGCGTCGATCAGGCCCGTGCCTTCGCACCGCATTATATGGAGCGACTGCGCCCCGACGGGCGCAGCATCAGCGTCGAGGGGTCGCCGCTGCCACAGGGCGGCTGGGTCACCGTCTATACCGACATCACCCGCGTCAAACAGCAAGAAGCACTGCTGCGCGCGCGCTCGGAGGAGTTGAGCGACAAGGTGCTCAGTTATGCCGAGGAACTCAGCGCGACCAACCGCAAGCTCGAGGCCACCATCACCGCATTGGAAGAAGCCAAGCGGCAATTGACCGAGACCGAGGCCCGCACGCGCCTGACCACAGAGATGATGCCCGCCCACATCTCGCATGTCGGACGGGACCGTTGCTATTCGTTCTCCAACCGTAAACTGAGCGTCGTCATGCCCGGACGGCCCAAGAACATACTGGGCCTGCCGATCCGCGCCGCTTTGGGCGAGTTTGCCTATGCGGCGATTCAGCCGCATCTGGATGCCGCCTTCGACGGCACCGCGTCGGTTTTCGAGTTCAACGACGAGGACAGTTCGCGCCGCATCCGCGCGGCTTTCACGCCCGATCGCGCGCCTGACGGGCAGATCAACGGCGTCTATATCCTGTCCATGGATGTGACAGAGGAGACGCAAGCCCGCAGCGCGCTGCAACAGACAAGACGGCGCGAGATGGCCGCACAACTGACCAGCGGCATGGCACATGATTTCTCGAACCTGCTGACGATCATTATGGGCAGCCAGTCGCGACTGCAACGGATGCCATTGCCGCCGGATGCGCGCGATCTCGTCACCGCAACCCTTGCGGCGGCCAATCGCGGGGGCAGCCTGCTGAACCGGATCGCCGATATTACCGGCGCGCGGGAATGGAACCCCGGCCCCGCCGATCTGCGCGCGGTGCTGGCGGATCTGGAAACGCTGGCCGCACCGGCCTTGCCGCCGGACATCACGCTGACGATCCGCAACGAGATCGCCCACGAGGCGCTGATGCTGGATACCGGCATGTTGCAGGATTCCTTGCTGAACCTGATCCTGAACGCCCGCGATGCCTGCAGCGGCGCGGGCGCCATCACGCTCGAGGTCGCCGCTGTGCAGAACACATGGGCGGCCTTTACCGTCAGCGATACAGGCCCCGGCTTTTCGGATGCAGCTCTCGACCACGCCCTTGAGCCTTTCTTTACCACCAAAGGCGGCGAGGGCACGGGGCTTGGGCTTGCCATGGTCTATGACATGGTCAAGCTCGCCGGCGGCCGGATCTGGATCGGCAATTGCGCGACAGGCGGGCAGGTCAGCCTGCGTCTGCCTTTGCGCCCTGCTCCCGCCCTTGCCGCGGCGGGTCTGGTGCTTCTGGTGGAGGACAGCCCCGATCTGCGTGCCGGCGTTCGTGGCATGCTGCGCGATCAGGGCCATGCGGTGATCGAGGCGGCCAGTGTGGACGAAGCGCTCGCCCTGCTGGCACAATTGCCGGATATCACCCTGATCCTGTCCGACATCACGTTGGAGGGCGGTGCCACAGGGCTGGATCTTCTGGCGCGCTTGCCGCGCGGCCATCCACCCTGCCGCTTGATGACCTCGCTGCCGAAAACGCATCCTTTGCACGAACAGGCCTGCAATCTTGTGCCTGTGTTGATGAAACCCTTTACCGCAAACGGGCTGTTTGCCTTTCTGCAAAGCGAAGGCCACAGCCCATGACCGCACCTCTCGTGACCATACTGGATGATGAACCCGCCATCCGGAACATGCTTGCCGATGCCCTGACGGAGGCGGGGTTCCGCACGATGAGCTTTGGCCGCGCCACGGAATTCGAGGCGGCACTCAAAACAGCCACACCCGATATCTGCCTTGTGGATCTGTCCCTGCCGGACCGTGATGGGCTGACGCTGGTGCACCGTCTGGCGCTGGAACAGGGCGCGGTGGTCATCATCATCTCGGGACGCGCGCAGGTGCAGGACCGTGTGACAGGGCTGGAATTGGGGGCGGATGACTACATCATCAAGCCGTTCGATCCTGCCGAGGTCGTGGCCCGCATCCGCGCCCGCCTGCGGCGTGGCCAACCCGCCACACAGACTGGACAGACTGCGCGGTTCAACGGCTGGACAGCGCATTTCGACCATTACGCGCTGGAGGATGAAAGCGGCGTCGAGACACCCTTTTCCCACGCGGAAGGCGAGGTGCTGCGCCTGTTTCTGGAGCGTCCCAAGCGTCTGATCTCGCGGGCGATGATGCAGGAGATACTGGGCGGAGCGGCAGGTGAAAGTTTTGACCGCGCCATGGATGTGCGGATCTCGCGCCTGCGCACCAAGCTGCGCGAAGACCCCAAGAACCCCCGTCTGATCAAGACGATCTATGGCGCGGGCTATATCTTTGTGGGCGATGTGACCTGGACGGGTTGAGACCTTGGCCGTAAGGCCGGATCAGGCAGAGCCTGCAAGGCCGGATCAGACCAGTCGACGCCGCAACGAGGTGCCGAGCGCGCTGGCAGCAAAAAAGAGAGCCGCAACGCAGACGATGCTGGGGCCGGTCGGTGTGTCATACATCAGCGAGACCTGCAGGCCGGACAGAACGGACAAGGCTGCAACCACGACCGCGATAGCGGCCATACCCTCGGGCGTGCGCGCGAAGGGGCGGGCAGCAGCGGCGGGGATAATCAGCAGCGCGGCGATCAGCAGGACACCGACGACCTTGATCGCCACCGCCACGACGACAGCGAGCGCCAGCGTCAGCGCCAGTTGCTCGCGCCGCGGGTCGATGCCGGAGGCATGGGCGAGATCGGGATTGATCGTGGCGGTCAAGAGCGCGGACCAGCGCCATGCAAGAAGGGCCAGCACCACGGCAGCGCCACCCCAGATCACCGCAAGATCGGTTCTGCCGACGGCCAGAATATCGCCGAACAGATAGGCCATCAGATCGATCCGCACGCCCGACAGGAACGACACCGCCACCAGCCCGAAGGCCAGCGCGGAATGGGCCAGCACGCCCAGCAACGTATCCACAGCATAGCCGCGCCCCGACAGCCCCGTCACCGCCAGCGCCATCAGCAGCGCCATCACCAATGCGCCCAGAAAGACCGAGATGGAGAGGGCCAGCGCAATCGCGACACCAAGGATCGAGGCATGTGCGGTCGCATCCCCGAAATAGGCCATGCGCCGCCAGACGACAAAACACCCCATCGGCGCGGCGGCCAAGGCAACGCCAAGTCCGGCCAGTGTCGCGCGGAACAGAAAGTCATCCAGCATCAATGCACCTTGCCGCGTGTTGCCTGATGCAGGGGAACCACTCCTGACTCCGTGCCTTGCGGGTGGCCGTGATCATGGGCGCATCCGTCATCATGGCTGTGATTATGATCGTGCCGGTACAGCGCAAGCGCGCCTTGCGTGCCGCTTCCGAACAGCGCGCGATATTCGGGGGCGGAGGCGACAATCTCTGGCGTGCCCTGACAGCAGACATGGCCATTCAGACAGATCACGCGGTCAGAGGCGCTCATCACCACGTGCAATTCATGGCTGACCATCAGCACCGCACAGCCAAGACGGGCGCGAACCTCTTCGATCTGGCGGTAGAACGCGGCGGAGCCCGGCTGGTCCAGTCCCTGCGTCGCCTCGTCCAGCAGCAGCAGATCCGGGCTGGACAGCAAGGCCCGCGCCAGCATCACGCGCTGGAACTGACCGCCCGACAGATTTGTCATCTGGCGGTTGCTCAGATCCGGCACACCAGCCTGTTCCAGCGCCGCTTCCACATCCGCGGGAGCCTGCCGGCGCGGCAGTGACATGAAGCGCGCCACTGTCATCGGCAGGGTGGGATCAATCGCAAGTTTTTGCGGCACATAGCCAATGCTCAGCCCTGACGCGCGCGTCAGCCGCCCCGCCGCGATGGGGACGGCGCCGATCAGTGCCCGCAACAGGGTCGATTTTCCCGAACCGTTGGGGCCGACGATCGTGACGATCTCGCCGCGATCAATGGACATATCAACATGGCTCAGCACTGTATTGCCGCCATAGCGGACACTCAGGTCGCGCACCTCGATCAGGCTCATGCCCCGGCACCGGTCTGGCAGGCGGGGCAAAGGCCCTGCGCCTCGACGACGGTGCTCTCGATCACGAAACCGGTGGCACGCGCCACCGACCCCAGCGTGCCCTTGGACGGCTCAGACTGGGTTTCCTGCACGGAGCCGCATTTGCGACAGATCAGAAAGGCGGGCGCATGGGTCGCGTTGGGATGCGAGCAGGCGATATAGGCGTTCAGACCTTCGATCTTGTGGGCAAAACCGTTGCTGACCAGAAAATCGAGCGCGCGGTAGGCCACGGGCGGTTGCGAGCCCAGACCTTCGGCCTCAAGCTGGCCGAGGATGTCATAAGCGCCCAGTGCCTTGTGCTGTTGCAACAGAATTTCCAGCACACGTCGGCGCACAGGTGTCAGGTTCAGCTTGCGTAGCGCGCAGGAGGCTTCGGCCGCCGACAATGCGTCGGCGATGCAATGGTCGTGATCATGCGGGTCGAATCCATGGTCTGTCATCGTCTGATGAGGTAGGGGATCGGCGGGAAAATTGCAATGTTATAACATTAGGTTTGCAATGTTATAACATATCAGATAGGCGCTTTGCCGTCACGTATTCTTGAGAGGAAACGCACATGCCCCGTCAATTCCCCCGATTGCTCGCATTATCTGGCCTTGGTCTGATGGCAACCCTGATGTCAACCGCGGCGCAGGCCGAGGTTCCGTCCGTCGCGACGGATATCACGCCGGTGCATTCGCTGGTCTCCATCGTGATGGGCGATCTCGGCACACCTTCGCTGATCGTGCGCCCCGGTGCCTCCCCGCACGGATATGCGATGCGCCCCTCTGAAGCACAGGCGCTGGACGGGGCCGATCTTGTGGTCTGGATGGGCGAGGCCCTGACGCCCTGGCTGGAAGGGCCGTTGGAGAATCTGGCTTCCGGTGCCCACAAGATCGAACTGATGTCAGTTGAAGCCACCATCCTGCACAAGTACCGCGAAGGCGCGGTTTTTGCGGATGACGACCACGGGCATGATGATCACGATGATCATGCCGAGGATGATCACGACACCGGCCACGGTGGTCATGACGACCACGACGACACGCACGACCACAGCCAAGACGATCATGACAACCACGGTCACGACGATCATGACGATCATAACCATGCAGAGAAAGCCGAATCGCATGGTCACGGCCATGACCATGCGAGCGATTCGCACGATGAACACGATCATTCCGGTGCAGATTCCCATGCATGGCTGGACCCTGTGAACGCGCGGCTCTGGCTGGGTGTGATCGCCGAAGAACTGGCGGAACTGGACCCGGAGAACGCCGCAACCTATGCCGCCAATGCGGCAGCTGGTCAGGCAGAGCTGGACGCGCTGCAAGCCGAGTTGAGCACCGTGTTGAGCGACTTGGGCGATACCCGTTTCGTCGTCTTTCATGACGCCTACCAGTATTTCGAGCGCCGCTTCGGCCTGTCGGCTTCCGGAGCTGTCTCGTTAAGCGATGCCTCCGCGCCGAGTGCGGGACGAATCGCAGAGTTGCAATCGGCGGTTTCCGAGATGGGCGCAATCTGCGTCTTTGCCGAACCGCAGTTCAACCGGACCTTGATTGATTCCGTTTTCGCCGATACGGCCGCTGTCGGAATACTCGATCCACTGGGGCTCGATCTCGAGGCGGGCCCGGGTCTCTATCCGCAATTGCTGCGTAACATGGCGGCGGAATTTGTGTCCTGCCTGGGTGCGTAGGCCTTTCAAAGCGCGCTTTTGCGAAAAAACTCGAACACTAACTTAGGGCTTCATTCATTCGTTACATTGCGTCGCTATCCTGCGATCCATGATACAGGATGGCATGAAGCCCTTGCGGCACGCGGCAGGTAACAGGCTAAAACCGCTTGACTTGCCCGTGCGCTTCGGCCCAATCCTTTCGTATCGTTTCAAAAATGTTCGCTTCGGTTCGCGTCTGTACAGACTTGCCCGCAGCCAGCATAATCAGAAGCATGAAACGTCTGGGAGGACGACATGAAAATCAAGACATTGAACCTGGCCCTGGCCGCGTCCATGGCATGGGGCACGGCAGCCTCGGCGCAGACCGAAATCGAGTGGTGGCATGCTTTCACGGGCCGTCTGGGCGAATTGCTGGCGGCGCAGGTCGAAAAGTTCAACGAAAGCCAGTCGGATTACCGCGTTGTCGCGTCCCACAAGGGCAACTATTCCGAGGCGCTGAACGCAGGGATCGCCGCGTTCCGTGCGGGTGAGCAGCCGCATCTGCTGCAGGTCTTCGAGGTCGGCACCGCCACGATGATGAGCGCCACCGGCGCCGTGAAGCCGGTTTATGAAGTGATGGAAGAGTCGGGTCTGGAATTCGACCCCGAAGCTTACATTCCTGCCGTGACAGGCTATTACACCAATTCCGACGGGCAGATGCTGTCCTTCCCCTACAACTCCTCGACACAGGTTCTCTATGTGAACCGCGACAAGCTGGAAGAAGCCGGAATCGACCCCGATGTCGATCTGAGCATCTGGGAAAACTGGGATGAGGTCCTGACGCAGTTGAAGGACGCGGGCGTGACCTGCCCCTACACCACCT
Source organism: Paracoccaceae bacterium (assembly GCA_024636555.1). Classification (GTDB taxonomy): domain Bacteria; phylum Pseudomonadota; class Alphaproteobacteria; order Rhodobacterales; family Rhodobacteraceae; genus Seohaeicola. The sequence continues at coordinate 32,808 of JAGXGW010000060.1, forward strand.
CGTGGCAAAGCTGGGTGCATCTGGAAAGCTTCTCGGCCTATCACGATGTACCTTTTGCCACCAATGCCAACGGCTTCGAGGGGCTGGACACAGAACTGGTCTTCAACGGCGACATTCAGGTCAAGCATATCGACCAGCTTGGCGAATGGGCGCAAGAGGGCAAGTTCATCTATAACGGACGTCGCAACGAAGCCGGCGCCAACTTCCGTGCCGGCGATTGCGCGCTGTTCACCGAAAGCTCCGCTGGCTATGCCGGTGTAAAGGCTGAAGCCGATTTCGACTTCGACATCCGTCACCTGCCCTATTGGGACGCAGTTGACGCCGCACCGCAAAACACCATCATCGGTGGCGCGTCGGTCTGGATCATGGAAGGTCACACAGACGAGGAATACACCGCTGTGGCCGCATTCCTGAACTTCCTGTCCTCGCCCGAAGTGCAGGCGCAGTGGCATCAGGATACCGGCTATCTGCCGATCACCAATGCCGCAGGCAAGTTGACCGAGGAACAGGGTTTCTATGACGAGAACCCCGGCACCGAGATTGCCGGTCTGCAGATGACCCGCAACGAGCCGACCGACAATTCCAAAGGTCTGCGTCTGGGCGGCTTCGACCAGATCCGTACGATCATCGACGAAGAGCTGGAAGGTGTCTGGTCCGGTCAGAAGTCCGCGCAGGTCGCACTGGACAGTGCTGTTGAGCGTGGCAACCAGTTGCTGCGGCGCTTCGAGCAGGCCAATCGCTGATTTCTGAGACATAAAAACGGCCGCCGGACGATCGGGGGCCGTTTTCTTTCGCGTGCTCCTCTTTATACTGACCCTTCGCTGACTGGAACCGGACCGCCGCATGGAAAAGCGCGTCATCTTCAAAGGCTGGATGTTGCCCGCACTGCTGCTGATGCCGCAGATCGTGATCACCGCCATCTTCTTTTTCTATCCTGCCGGTCAGGCGATCTGGCAGTCGATGTTCGTGCCCGATCCGTTCGGGCTGAAAACGCAGTTCGTCGGACTGGGCAATTTCGAATACCTGCTGAACGACCCCTATTACCGCGCGTCTTTTCTGACGACGGCGATTTTCTCTACCCTTGTCACGGTGGTGTCGATGGGGGTTGCGCTGTATCTGGCCATCCTTGCGGACCGGCTGATCAAAGGCTCCGGCACCTACCGGACCCTGCTAATCTGGCCTTATGCCGTGGCACCTGCCGTGGCGGGTGTGCTGTGGATGTTCATGTTCAACACGCGCGTCGGCGTGGTCTCGTGGTATCTGGGACTGCTGGGTTACGACTGGAACCATGTTCTGAACGAAGCCGAGGCGATGGGCCTTGTCGTCGCCGCCTCAAGCTGGGGGCGGATCAGCTACAACTTCCTGTTCTTCCTTGCCGGATTGCAAGCGATCCCGCGCTCGGTGATCGAGGCTGCCGCGATCGACGGCGCAAAGTTCTGGACGCGGTTCCGCACTATCGTCTGGCCGCTGCTGTCGCCGGTCACCTTCTTTCTGATGGTCGTCAACGTGGTGTATGCCTTCTTCGAGACCTTCGGGGTGATCCACACGATTACCTCGGGTGGTCCGCAACAAGCCACCACGATCCTTGTCTACAAGGTCTATTCCGACGGTTTCGTCGGGCAGGATCTGGGCTCCAGCGCCGCGCAATCGGTGATCTTGCTGTTCGTCGTGGGCGTGCTGACCGTCATCCAGTTCAAATTCATCGAGCGTAGGGTGCATTACTGATGTCTGAACATTCCGGCATGGTGCAAAAACGCGGTATCGGCCATTGGTTCACCCATCTCGGGCTGATCATCGGCGTACTGTTCATCTTCTTCCCGATCTGGCTGGCCTTTGTCGCCTCGACCGTGACGCAGCCTGAGATCGTGCGCCCGCCGATGCCGCTGCTTCCGGGCGGGCATTTCATCGAAAACTACAGCAAGGCGCTGTTTTCAGGGGTGAACGCCCCCGTGGCGCTGATGATGATGAACTCGCTGATCATGGCGCTTGGCATCACCATCGGGAAAATCATCATCTCGCTGATGTCGGCCTTTGCCATCGTCTATTTCCGGTTTCCGGGGCGGACGATCTTTTTCTGGCTGATCTTTTTGACGCTGATGCTTCCTGTCGAAGTGCGGATTGTGCCCACCTATCAGGTGATCGCCAACTTCGGCATGCTCAACAGCTATTCCGGCCTGATCTTCCCGCTGATCGCCTCGGCCACCGCAACCTTTCTGTTCCGGCAGTTCTTCCTGACCGTGCCGGACGAGTTGACAGAGGCCGCGCGTGTGGACGGGGCCAGCCCGATGCAGTTCTTCTGGCACATTCTGCTGCCGATGAGCCGCACCAACATTGCCGCGCTCTTCGTGATCCTGTTCATCTACGGCTGGAACCAGTATCTCTGGCCGCTGCTGATCACCACCGATCCGTCGATGAACACCATCGTCATGGGCATCCGGCAGATGTTCCCTTCCGGTGACGATCTGGCCGACTGGCCGGTGATCATGGCGACCTCCATCCTTGCGATGGTGCCACCTGTGATCGTGGTGATCTCGATGCAGAAGTTCTTCATCCGCGGCCTGATTGATAGCGAGAAATAAATGGCGACCCTTACCCTTGATAACGTGCGCAAGTCCTTTGGCGCGACGGATGTGATCCACGGTGTCGATATCGACGTGCAGGAGGGCGAGTTCATCGTCATCGTCGGCCCGTCGGGATGCGGCAAATCTACCTTGCTGCGGATGGTGGCCGGGCTGGAGGGGATCAGCAGCGGCGAGATTCGCATCAACGGCAAGCGAGTCAACGAGGCCGAACCCAGCGCGCGCGACATCGCGATGGTGTTCCAGAACTACGCGCTTTATCCGCATATGTCGGTGTTCGACAACATGGCCTACGGGTTGAAGATCGCCAAGACGCCCAAGGACGAGATCGCAGCGCGCGTGGCGACAGCGGCGAAGCTGTTGCAATTGCAGCCCTATCTGGACCGCAGGCCGCGCGAGCTGTCGGGCGGGCAGCGCCAGCGCGTGGCGATGGGGCGCGCCATCGTGCGTAAACCGGCGGTGTTCCTGTTTGACGAGCCCCTGTCGAACCTTGACGCCAAACTGCGCGTGCAGATGCGGCTGGAGATCAAGCAGTTGCAGCGTGAACTGGGCGTGACCTCGCTTTATGTGACGCATGATCAGGTCGAGGCGATGACACTGGCCGACCGCATGATCGTCATGAACGCAGGCGTGGCCGACCAGATCGGCAAACCATTGGAGGTCTACGAGAACCCGCAGACCGAGTTCGTTGCAGGTTTCATCGGCTCGCCCGCCACCAATTTCGTGCCGGCCGGCAGCGTCGGTGTTTCCGTGGGCACGACGGTGGGTATCCGTCCGGAGCATATCAAGCTCAGCGCGGAGCCGTCCCGCCTGCAGGCGCGTGTCGCCTATTGCGAGGCTCTGGGTGCCGAAACGCTGGTACATCTGCGGCTGGACAACGGCCAGCTTGTCACCGTGCGGCAGGGCGGGCATCTGCCGCTGCCGACGGAAGGCACGGATCTGTGGATGGGCTGGCACGATGCCTCAATGATGGTGTTCGGCGAGGATGGCCGCCGGATCAACGCGGTCTGACCAGCGCTGCCTGATCAGCGTGCCGCGCCAAAGGCTTTCCACCCCTGCCACCAGCGTATGACGGTTGTCACCGCGCAAGCGGCCGCGAACAGATAGGCGAGCGGCGCAAACAGCGCGGGCCACAGGCAGATGGCGATGAAGAGCGCGATGGTTTCCGTGCCTTCGGTTAGACCACCGAGGTAGAAGATGCCTTTGGACGGATAATCCTCGGCCTGCATCCCGCGCTGGGCGGCGATCACTGCAAACGCCAGAAAGCTGGAGCCTGTGCCGACGAACGCCGCGATCAGCACGGCCGCAGGCAAAGCGTTTGCCGCCGGATCGGCCAGTGCAAAGCCCAGCGGCACAAGCGCGTAGAACACAAAATCCAGCGCGATATCCAGAAAAGCCCCGCGATCCGTGGGCTGGCCCAGCCTTGCCACAGCCCCGTCCAGCCCGTCCGCCAGCCGGTTGAGCAGGATCAGCGCCAGCGCCACCCCGTACCAGCCCAGTGCCAGCGCTGGCACCGCCAACAGCCCCACGACGAAACCGGTCAGGGTGATCTGATCCGCCCCCACGCCGCGCCGGTGCAGCATCACCGCCACCGGGTTCAGAACCCGGCGTTGCGCCGGCAGGATCATCGCGTCGATCATGGGTTCACCGTTTAAGGGGCTGTTGCGCTTATGTAGCGCAAAGCCTTTCGGCCTGTCTTGTCCGATCCGACACATTCGCGTCAACGCCGTGGTAACGGGCCGGACCTGCCGCGCCGTATCCGGTTTGTCACCCCGCGCGAGATCAAGGCGCAGAGCGCCGCCGGGCGACCGTGCGGCTGGGTGGACAACCTGCGTCACGGCACCTGCTAAACCCCTCTATACAAGCCGGAATACCCGGTCTAGCGTCACGTCATGGGAATTGACGCACTCGACAGCCGCTATTCGTGGACACGCCTTGCCGTGTCCCTGATGATTGCCACCATTGGCAATGTGGGCATGTGGTCGATCATCGTGATCATGCCCGCGATGCAGGCCGAGTTCCAGACGGCGCGGGCCGATGCCTCCTTGCCCTATACGCTGACGATGATCGGCTTTGCGCTGGGCAATCTGGTGATCGGGCGGGCTGTGGACCGTTTCGGGATCACCACGGCGCTGTCCGCCTCGGCCCTGCTGATCGGGGCGGGCTTTGCGCTGGCCTCGGTGGCCGGATCGGTCTGGACGCTGACGTTTCTGCAATTCGTGATCGGGTTCGGCACAGCGGCCAGCTTTGGCCCGCTGATCGCGGATATCTCGCTGTGGTTCCTGAAACGGCGCGGCATTGCGGTGGCGATTGCGGCAAGCGGGAACTATCTGTCGGGCGCGATCTGGCCGATGCTGCTGGCCGGTGTGCTGGAGGAAAGCGGCTGGCGCACGGTTTATATGGTACTGGCGGTCATCGTCGTGGTCGGGGTGATTCCGCTGTCTCTTTTCCTGCGGGCGCGTGTGCCGCTGGAGGCGAGCACACATTCCGACAATCTTAACGCCCTGCGTGCCAAATCGGCAGGCTTCTCGCCGCGCGCGCTGATGTGGCTGCTGGGACTGGCCGGAATCGGCTGTTGCGTGGCGATGTCGATGCCGCAGGTCCATATCGTGGCCTATTGCGTCGATCTGGGCTACGGCCCCGCCGTGGGGGCCGAAATGCTGTCGCTGATGCTGCTGGGCGGCGTGGTCTCGCGTCTTATCTCCGGGATGCTGGCGGATAGGCTGGGCGGGGTGATGACGCTGCTGATCGGCTCGGCGCTGCAATGTCTGGCGCTGTTTCTCTATCTGCCGGCGGGGGGGCTGGTGTCGCTTTATGTGGTCAGTCTGATCTTCGGGCTGAGTCAGGGCGGCATCGTGCCCAGCTATGCGGTGATCGTGCGGGAATACATGCCCGCACGGGAAGCGGGCGCGCGCGTCGGGTTCGTGATCATGGCAACAATCGTTGGCATGGCCGTCGGCGGCTGGATGTCCGGCTGGATCTATGACCTGACGGGCAGCTACCAGATGGCCTTCATCAACGGAATCGCGTGGAACTTCCTGAACATCGGGATCATGCTGCTGATCCTGACCCGCTCGCGTCGCGCGATGCGTCTGGCCGCGGCGTAACCTAAAGGCCCGTTATCCCGCCCAGATGCGCCGCGCCGCGCTTGCGGGCCAGCGCGATCTGTTTCTGGCGTTCGCGAAAACGCGTCTTGTCCGCCTCCGTGGTCTCGTCTGCGCAATGATGGCAGGCAACCCCTTCCTCGAAGGCGGGATGGTTCCGGTCTTCGGGCAGGATCGGACGGCGGCAGGCATGGCACAGCAGATGCGGGCCTTCCTCAAGCCCGTGCCCGACCGAGACACGCCTGTCAAAGACGAAACACTCGCCCTGCCACGTGCTGTCCGCGGCGGGCATCTCTTCAAGGTATTTCAGGATACCGCCCTTGAGGTGATAGACATCCTCCACCCCCTGCCCCAGCAAGTAGTTGGTGCTTTTCTCGCAGCGGATGCCCCCGGTGCAGAACATCGCGATGCGCTTGTTGTGGAAGCGGTGCTTGTTCGCCTCCCACCATGCCGGAAAGTCGCGGAAGCTGGCGGTTTCGGGATCGACGGCACCCTGAAACGTGCCGATGGCCACCTCGTAATCGTTGCGTGTGTCGATCACCGCCACATCGGGCGCGGTGATGAGCGCGTTCCAGTCGGACGGCTCGACATAATGACCGACGCGGGCGCGCGGGTCCACATCGGGCTGGCCCATCGTGACGATCTCCCGCTTGAGGCGCACTTTCATGCGGGCAAACGGCGGCTTGGTGGCGGTGCTTTCCTTCCACTCCAGATCGGCGCAGCCGGGCAGCGCGCGGATATGCGCCAGCACCGCGTCAATCGCATCGCGGTTGCCCGCGATCGTGCCGTTGATCCCCTCGCGGGCCAGCAGCAAGGTGCCAGTCACACCGCGCGCGCAGCACAATTGTGCCAGCGCCGGTTTGATAACTGCCGGATCGTCGAAACGGGTGAAGTGGTAGAGCGCTGCAACGGTGAACATGGGCCGCGATGTAATCCCGGATCACGCGCCGCGCAAGCCATGTCAGCGCCGCACCATTGACGCCCTTGCCAACGCGACTTACCCCTGTCACCGGAAAACGGAGGCTTATCATGTCAGAGACAGACCACGCTCTTCTGGTGATCGACGTGCAGAACGACTTCTGCCCCGGCGGCGCTCTGGCGGTTCCCGACGGCAACCGGATCGTCACGGGCATCAATGCGCTGATCGCGCAAAGCCCTTGCGTGATCCTGACACAGGACTGGCATCCGGCGGACCATTCGTCGTTCGCGTCGGAACATCCGGGGGCCGCAGCCTATGACATGCTCGACATGGCTTACGGCCCGCAAGTGCTGTGGCCGGATCACTGCATCATCGGCAGCAAGGGGGCAGCCTTTCATCCTGATCTGAACACCGACGCCGCCGATCTGATCATTCGCAAGGGATTCCGCCGTGCCATCGACAGCTATTCGGCGTTTTTCGAGAATGACCAGACCACCCCCACCGGGCTGGAGGGCTATCTGAAAACGCGCGGCATCACGCGGCTGACGCTGGTGGGGCTGGCCAGCGATTTCTGCGTCGCCTTTTCCGCGCAGGATGCGGCGCGCCTTGGCTTTGATGTCACGGTCAACATGGACCTGTGCCGCGCCATCGATCTGAACGGCTCGCTCGCTGCGGCCACGGACAGGATGCGCGCTGCTGGCGTAACCCTTTCTTAACCCTTCTTCTTGCCTGAAATATCCCGGAGATCGTCGCACAAGGTGCGACGTACGGGGCAGAGCCCCGCTCCCGCCGCTTGCCACGGCCCCCTGCCTTTGCTTTAACCGCGAGGCATAGGAACGGAGCCTGCCCCCATGGTCGATATTGCCACCCGCGTCTGGAACCATCGCTGGAAAATCGACCCTATCGTGCGGTCTTTGATCGACACCGATTTCTACAAGCTGCTGATGTGCCAGTCGGTCTTCCGCAACAAGCCCGACACACAGGTGACCTTCAGCCTGATCAACCGCTCCACGCATGTGCCACTGGCCAAGCTGATCGACGAGGGGGAGTTGCGCGAGCAGTTGGATCATATCCGCTCGCTGTCGCTGACGCGGGGGGAAAGCACCTATCTGCGCGGCAACACATTCTACGGCAAACGCCAGATGTTCCGCCCCGATTTCATGGAATGGTTCGAGGCGTTGCGCCTGCCGCCCTATCATCTGGAACGCAAGGGCGACCAGTACGAGTTGACCTTCGAGGGCAGCTGGCACGAGGTGATGTTGTGGGAAATCCCCGCCTTGGCGGTGTTGATGGAACTGCGCGGGCGCGCGGTGCTCAACACGATGGGGCGGTTCGAGTTGCAGGTGCTTTATGCCCGCGCCATGACGAAGCTATGGGAAAAGGTCGAGGCTCTGCGCGAGGTGGACGGGTTGCGGCTGGCCGATTTCGGCACAAGGCGACGGCATTCCTATCTGTGGCAGGACCGCTGTGTGCAGGCGCTGATCGAGGGTTTGGGCGAGAAGTTTGTCGGCACGTCCAACTGCCACATCGCGATGAAGCGCGATATCGAGGCCATCGGCACCAATGCCCACGAGTTGCCGATGGTTTACGCCGCCCTGGCCGAGGATGATGCCGCACTGCATGATGCGCCCTACCGCGTTCTGGCAGACTGGCAGGAGGAACATGACGGCAATCTGCGGATCATCCTTCCCGACACATTCGGCACCAAGGGTTTTCTCGACAATGCCCCCGATTGGCTGGCGGGCTGGACCGGCATCCGCATCGACAGCGGCGATCCTGCGGCGGGGGCGGAGACGGCTATCGCATGGTGGAAAAACCGTGGTGAAGACCCGCGCCAGAAGCTGGTGATCTTCTCGGACGGGCTGGATGTTGCCAAGATCGCGGAGTTGCAAAAGCAGTTCGCCGGACGCGTACGGCCATCTTTCGGCTGGGGCACATTGTTGACCAACGATTTCCGCGGCCTTGTCGCGGGTGACGCGCTGGCGCCGTTCAGCCTTGTGTGCAAGGCCGTGGCGGCCAACGGGCGCCCCACGGTGAAGCTGTCGGACAATCCCAACAAGGCGATGGGTCCGGCGGCCGAGATCGACCGCTACAAGCGCGTCTTCGGTGTGGGTGACCAGCAGGCGATGGATGTCGTTGTCTGACACGCGCGATCAGGGCGCGGCGGCGATCACCTCGATCTCGACCTTGAACTCGGGGCGGGTGAAGCCCGAGACAATCAGCAGGGTCGAGGTAGGCAGCCGCGTCGCCTGCGCCAGAAACGCGTCCCGCGCCCGCATATAGCCCTCCATATGGGCGCGGTCTGTGACATAGGCGGCCAGATGCATCACATCTTGCGCGCCCATACCCGCCTCGGACAGGATCGCGGCGATATTGGCGAAACAGATCTGCGCCTGCGCGTAAGGGCTTTCCGGCACCGTCCCGTCTGCTCCCAGTCCCAACTGCCCGGAAGTGCGCGCGACACGCCAGCCGGGCGGCAGTTCGACCCCGTGGGCGTAGCGGGCAAAGGGCGGCGCGATGCTGGCGGGGGAAAGTTGACGCATGCTGAAACCTCCGGTCTGGGCTGTCAGCATCAACCTAAAGGCATTTCAGCCGCTTCGACAGATCTTTCACGCGCAACCTAGTCGCAACTTGTTAACTGTGCGAACACTTCAAACAGCGCGCCCGCTGCGTTGCGCCACGATATCGTGTAGTCCTTGGTATTGACGCGAAGGTCATGTGCGGTGTTTCTCGCTGCACACGTACACAACAAGCGCTGACCAGTAGAAAGAGTCCGTAATGTTTCCCAGACTGACCACCACCGCTGCCCTTCTTCTTGCCGGACTGACCGTGCCTGCTTTCGCCGAGCCTGACCCCAAGGATTGGGAGGCCGTGCTGCAAGAGGCGCGCGGCCAGACAGTGTACTGGAACGCGTGGGGCGGCGATCCGCGCACCAATGATTATATCGCATGGGCAGGCGAGCAGGTGCAGGCACAGTTCGGCGTGACGCTGGAGCATGTGAAGCTGTCGGATACCGCCACAGCCGTCAGTACCGTCATCAGCGAGAAGGCGGCGGGCCAGACCGAGGGCGGGTCGATAGACTTGATCTGGATCAACGGGGCCAATTTTGCCGCGATGAAGGAAAACGATCTGCTGTTCGGCCCCTGGGCAGAGGATATTCCGAACTGGGCGCTGCTTGATCCACAAGAGAACCCGGCGCTGATCGAGGATTTCACCGTTCCGGTGGAAGGGCTGGAGGCCCCTTGGAGCATGGCGCGCCTGGTTTTCTATTATGACAGCGCCCGCGTCGCGGAACCGCCAAAGACCATGCTGGAATTTCTGGACTGGACGCAGGCCAATCCGGGGCGGTTCACCTATCCGCAACCGCCGGATTTCCTTGGCACGACATTTCTGAAACAGGCGCTGCTGGAACTCGCGGTCCGCCGTGACCCGCTTTATGCGCCGGTCGAGGATCGCGTTTACGACGAGGTGACCAAACCGCTCTGGGAGTATATCGAGGCGCTGACGCCGGACCTGTGGCGTCAGGGACAGGCCTATCCGCAAAACGGCCCCGCCCAGCGGCAGTTGATGGCCGACAGCGAGATCGACATCGCTATTTCTTTCAGCCCCGGCGAGGCCTCGGCCGCGATTGCCAATTTCGAACTGCCCGACACCGTCCGCAGCATGGTGCTGGAGGGCGGCACGATCGGAAATGCCAGCTTTCTGGCGATCCCGTTCAATGCCAATGCCAAGGCCGGTGCGATGGTTGTCGCCAATTACCTGATGTCGGTAGAGGCGCAACTGCACAAGCAGGATGCCGAGGTGATGGGCACGCCCACGGTACTGGCGATGCACAAGCTGACACCGGAAGATGCCGCACGCTTCGCCGATCTCGATCTGGGTATCGCCACGCTTTCGCCCGCAGACCTTGGCCCCGCCCTGCCCGAGCCGCATCCAAGCTGGATGGAGCGGATCGCATCGGATTGGGAGGCGCGCTTCGGCGTTGCCCAGTAGGGGCGGCACGGTTCCTTGGCGGGTCCGGTCTCTGAACTGTCGCTGAACCGGCGCGGGCCGCGACAGCGCAGCAGGCTCACCTTGCTGCCCTTCGCGCCACGGCTGACCATAATGATCCTGCTCTTGCCGGTGGGTGCAGGTCTGGCAGGCGTGCTGGCGCCAGCATTCGGCTGGTTTCCCGCACTGGGCGGTGTGACGCTGTCGCTTGACCCGTGGCGGGCGCTTCTGGCGTGGCCGGGCTTGTCATCGGCGGTGTGGCTCAGCATCGTCACCGGGCTGGGTGCCACGCTGATCTCGTTGATTCTGACCGTGATGATCTGCGCCGCGTGGCAAGGCACGCGGGCCTTCACGATGATTGAGCGGGCCTTGTCGCCACTGCTTTCCGTTCCCCATGCCGCAGCGGCCTTCGGGCTGGCCTTTCTCATCGCGCCGTCGGGTTGGATATCGCGAGCCTTCTCACCGTGGGCGACAGGATGGACGCAGGCTCCCGATATCCTGATCACGCAAGACCCCAACGGGTTTGCGTTGATGGCGGGGCTTGTGGTGAAGGAAGTGCTGTTCCTGCTGCTGATGACCCTTGCCGCTCTGGGCCAAGTCCCTGCACGGCGCTCTGTGCTGATGGCGCAGACGATGGGCTACGGGCGGATGGCGGGCTGGGTCCTCACCGTCTTTCCGCGCATCTATCCCCAGATCCGCCTGCCGGTCTATGCGGTGCTGGCCTATTCCTGCTCCGTCATCGACGTCGCCCTGATCCTCGGGCCGACACGGCCCTCCACCTTGGCTGTGCAGGTGCTGCAATGGCTGTCAGACCCCGACCTGACCCTGCGGTTTCAGGCCGCCGCCGGGTCGGTTCTCCAGCTTGTGCTGGTGCTTGGCTTGCTGCTGGTCTGGCGCGGCGGCGAGCAGGCTACAGCGCGCCTTGGCTGCGCCTGCGTGCGGCGGGGGCATCGCATGGCCGCCGATGGTGGCATGCGGGCGCTGTCGATGGTTTTCGCGCTGCTGGCGGTGCTGGCTGTCGGTCTTGGTATTCTGGGGCTGGCGGTCTGGTCCTTTGCCGGGTTCTGGAGCTTTCCCAATCTGCTGCCTGACCAGTTCACCCTGCGCAACTGGATGCGGCAGTCCGGCGGCATCTCGAAGATCGCGCTGGAAACGGCGGTGATCGGATCAGTGGCGACCGTTCTCAGTCTGGCGCTGGTGATTGCCTGCCTTGAGGCAGAGCATCGGCACGGGCTGCGCCAGAGCAACCGCGCCCTGTGGCTTTTGTATCTGCCGCTGATCGTGCCACAGGCGACATTTCTGATCGGCTTGCAGACACTCGCCATCAGCACCGGGCTGACAGGCATGCGGGCGGCGGTGATTGCGGCGCATGTCATCTTTGTGCTGCCTTACGTGTTCCTGTCGCTGGCCGATCCTTGGCGGGCATGGGATACGCGCCAAGGGCTGGTGGCGGCCAGCTTAGGGGCCGGGGCGAACCGTATCCTGTGGCGCGTGCGCCTGCCGATGCTGCTGCGGCCTGTGCTGGTCGCGGCGGCGGTGGGCTTTGCCGTATCGGTGGGGCAATATCTGCCGACACTGCTGATCGGGATGGGCCGCATCAATACGCTGACGACCGAGGCAGTGGCCCTGTCATCGGGCGGTGACCGGCGGCTGATCGGGGTTTATGCACTATCGCAGACGGTGATGCCGTTCATCGGGTTTGCGCTGGCGCTGGGACTGCCCGCCCTGATCTGGCGTAACCGGCGCGGCGTGGATAGGGGATGAGGCCATGAAAGACGGGCTGCAACTGGAGCATCTGAGGATCACGCTGGGCGGGCGTAGCCTTGTCGATCTGCACGAAAGCGTCTCACCGGGCGAGGTGTTGAGCGTGATGGGGCCGTCAGGGTCAGGCAAATCCACGCTGCTGTCGGTGATGATTGGCCAGCCGGATCCGGGGTTTACCGTGACCGGAAAGATATTGCTGGACGGGCGCGATCTGACAGGTCTTGGCCCGAAGGCACGCCAGATCGGGCTATTGTTTCAAGATGATCTTCTGTTTCCGCATCTGTCGGTGGGGGAGAATCTGGCCTTTGCCCTGCCGCCTTCGATCAAGGGACGCAGCGCGCGGCAAGCGCGGATAGAGATGGCACTTGAGGCTGCCGATCTGACCGGCTTTGCCAGCCGGGACCCCGCCACCCTGTCGGGCGGACAGCGGTCACGGGTCGCCTTGATGCGGTGCCTGCTGAGCGCGCCGCGTGCGTTGCTGCTGGACGAGCCATTCTCGCGGCTGGACGCGGATCTGCGCCGCCAGATGCGGGAGTTTGTCTTTGCCCGCGTGCAGGCCGAGGGTATCCCCGCGATCCTTGTGACCCATGATGTAGAGGATGCCTTGGCGGCGGGAGGCAAGGTGATCTCGCCGCTGGGAGAGATCAGGCAGGCCGCGCGGCCCGCCTGACAAGCTGTCTTACTGGTTCCAAGCACTGGTCAGGTTTACGCGTTCCACGCGCGGTCGCCCGCCGCATCCCTGACACGTGTCGGCAGGCCGATCTGGTCGAGCAGCGTCAGGAACGGCTTGGGGTCAAGCTCCTCGACATTCACCATCGTGCCGGTGTCCCATGTGCCATTCGCGATCAGCATCGCGGCCGCCACGGGGGGCACACCTGCGGTATAGGAAATGCCTTGGCTGCCGACCTCGTTATAGGCGTCCTTGTGATCGGCCACGTTGTAGACAAACACCTCGACCGGTTGGCCGTCCTTGATGCCTTTCACCAGATCACCGATGCAGGTCTTGCCGGTATAATCGGGCGCAAGGCTGGAAGGATCGGGCAACACGGCCTTGACCACCTTGAGCGGGATCACCTCCAGCCCTTCGGCGGTGGTGACGGGCTGTTCGGACAAAAGGCCAAGGTTTTTCAGCACGGTGAACACGTTGATATAGTGATCACCGAACCCCATCCAGAAGCGCACGTCAGCCTCGGGATAATTCGCGGCGAGGGAATGCACCTCATCATGGCCGGTCATATAGGCCTTTTGCTTGCCCACGACCGGAAGGTCCCACTCTTTGCCGACCTCGAACATGGTGTTGGTCTGCCATGCGCCGTTCTGCCAGCTATAGACGGTGCCGGTGAATTCGCGAAAGTTGATCTCGGGGTCGAAATTGGTAGAAAACCAGCGACCGTGCGAGCCTGCGTTGATATCGACAATGTCGATCGAGGTGACGGTGTCCATGTAGTCATCGGCGGCAAGGCGGGCATAGGCATTCACCACACCGGGATCGAACCCGATGCCGAGGATGGCGGTCACACCTGCTTCCTTGCAGGCCTCGCGGCGCTTCCATTCGTAATTGCCGTACCATGGCGGGGTTTCGCAGATCTTGGCGGGGTCTTCGTGGATGGCCGTATCCATATAGGCAGCACCTGTTTCGATACAGGCTTGCAGGACGGTCATGTTCACAAAAGGAGAGCCGACGTTGATCACGATCTGGCAACCCGTATCGCGGATCAACTGCGCCACGGCGGCTGAATCCATTGCGTCCAGCGCATGGGCCTTGAACACGCCCGGCTGTCTCATCGCGCCTTTGTCATGCACGCTTTCAAGGATCGCCTGACATTTCGCCACTGTGCGGCTGGCGATATGCAGATCGCCCAGCACATCATTGTTCTGCGCGCATTTATGCGCCACGACCTGAGCCACGCCACCGGCGCCGATGATAAGCACGTTGCGTTTCATGGTGTCACCAGATCTCCTTGAGATTGAATTACAGGGGGGTGATCACGACAGGGCTGCCGCGAAATCCTCATAGCCAAAATCGCGCACAAGGCGCTCAGTTCCGTCCAGTTCGCGGATTGCGATGGCGGGCATTTTCACGCCGTTGAACCAGTTTTTCTTGACCATCGTATAGCCAGCAGCGTCCTGCATGCTGATCCGGTCGCCGGGTTTGAGCGCTTGGGGAAAGCGGAATTCACCGAAGATATCGCCCGCAAGGCAGGATTTGCCGCAGATCATCCATTCCTCGGGGCCCTCATTCGGGGCCATTTTGGCGCTTTCCCGGTAGATGATCAGATCAAGCATATGCGCCTCGATCGAGCTGTCGACGATGGCAAGGTTCTTGCCATTGTAGAGCGTATCGAGCACGGTCAGTTCCAGCGTGGTCGAATTGGTGATCGCCGCTTCGCCGGGTTCAAGATAGACCTGCACCTCGTTCTGGCCCGCAAAACGCTTGAGGCGCTCGGCCAGACGGTCCAGCGGATAATCCTTGCCGGTGAAGTGGATGCCGCCACCAAGGCTGATCCACTCCATCTTGCGGATCAGATGGCCGAAACGCTGCTCGATGGAGCCAAGCATCGCATCGAAACGGTCGAAATCGTCGTTCTCGCAATTGTTGTGGAACATGAAGCCGCTGATCTGCTCCAGCACAGGTTCGATCACGGCGGGATCGTTTTCACCCAGACGGCTGAACGGGCGCGCGGGATCGGCCAGATCGAAGGTGGAGGTGGAGACACCGGGATTGACGCGCAACCCGCGCGTATGGCCCCGGCTGACCGCTTCAAAGCGGGTCAACTGGCCGGCTGTGTTGAAGATCACCTTGTCGGAATTGGCGAGAACCTCGTCAATCTCATGATCGGCCCAAGCCACGGAATAGGCATGAGTTTCACCGGGGAATTTCTCACGGCCCAGTTTGACCTCAAAAAGCGAGGAGGAGGTGGTGCCGTCCATATATTCCGACATCATGTCGAAGACCGACCAGGTGGCAAAGCATTTCAACGCCAGCAGCGCCTTGGCCCCGGACGCTTCGCGCAGGTACGCGATCTTCTCGAGATTGGGCAGCAGATGTGCCTTGTCGATCAGGTAGTAAGGCGTGTGCAGCATTCTGCCTCCCCCCGGTACAGCCCCGCATGATGGCAGGGACAGGTCCAAACTGAAAGCGGGTGAATAGGGCCAAATCCCGCTTGTATCAAGTAAAAAGCGGCTGTGACCTCTGTATGACAGCGAGCCACAAAGCCGCAGCTCTATTCCTCTCCCTCGACCTTGCCCCGCATCGCTTTGACCTCGCCGCGCACCTTCTTTGCCTTGATCCGGCGCTTGACCGAACCATAGGTGGGCTTGGTCGCGACACGGCGTTTGGGGGCAGTCAGGGCGGCGCGGATCAGGTCGGTCAGACGGTCGCGGGCGATTTCGCGGTTGCGGACCTGGCTGCGGGTTTCGTCGACTTGCAGAACCAGCGCCCCCTCCTTGGTCCAGCGGCGTCCGGCAAGACGACGCAGGCGGATCTTGACCGGCGCGGGCAGGTTGGGAGAGCGTTCCGCCTCGAACCGCAATTCCACCGCGGAGGAGACCTTGTTGACGTTCTGTCCGCCCGGCCCGCTGGCGCGCATGAACTGTTCGGTCAGCTCCCAGTCTTCAATCGTGATGTCGTCATTGATGCGCAGCATGGGCCAGTCCGGAAATGTCGCTTGGCCCACCATAGTCCAAACAGCGAGAAAACAAAAAGGGCCGCCTGATACAGGCGACCCTCTGAGATTTGCGGAGGTGGGGCCGGTTAGGCTCTCACCAATTCAGGTTCGGCATGCCCGAGGGCTGCCTCAGGACTGCGCCCCCTGAACTGTTCCGACACCTCTCTCCAATATCCCGTTAGACACTAGAGCACCTCCTTTCAATTGTTTCACCTGACCTCAGGTTGCCACAAATTTAGCAGATGTCAAAAACAAAATCATGTGGTGCGGGTAGTAAGTGCCCCCACGATGATGCGGAAGGGTACAAGTGCCACCAAAGCGAGCGAAAGTTTTACCATCCAGTCTGCAAAAGCCAGTGAGACCCAGAGCGGCACCATTGGCCCCATCCCGAGCAGGGGCAGAACCTCTCCAGCCCATGACACGTCATTGGCGGGTTCGATGAACGTCAGGCTGGCGGAAAAGGCGATGGTGAAGAACAGCGCGGTATCGACGGAGGAGCCGACAAGGGTCGAGGCCAGTGGCGCGCGCCACCAGCGGCCATCGCGCAGACGGTCGAAGATCGCCACATCGAGAAGCTGCGCGGTCAGGAAGGCGAGGCCGGAGCCGATAGCGATCCGCAGCGTGACCAGCGGGCCGAACTCGCCCATGATCTGTGTGCCGATCAGCGAACAGACGACACCCACGACAAAGCCTGCGAAGACGACCCGCCGCGCTGGCCCCGCGCCATAAACGCGGTTCATCACATCGGTGACCAGAAAGGCCAGCGGATAGGTGAAAGCGCCCCATGTCAGCCATTGGCCGAACAGGAATTGCACAAGGATGTTGGAGGCCACAACGATGGCGGCCATGGCAAGGATGCCGGGAAGATGGGTGCGGTTCATACGAATGCCCGTTTTGACAAGGTTGCGGCGACTTGGCCCCAAGGCAGGGCGTGATGATCTGACGACCGCCGTTTATCCCTCGTCAGCCCGGCTGGCAAGAGGCGGATCGACCTTGTATTCCACGATCTCGGTGCTCTGGAAGACCATGAAATTGTCATCCGAGACCATCGTGATCCGGGTCTGGCCCTGTCCATCCAGCCAAACAGAGATGCCTTCAAGGTTGTCATGCCGACGCGTCCGCGTCTGGATCAGCACCTCCTCGGCTTGCAGCGTGTCGCCCGCCACATCGAAGCGGCGCACGCGGGTGCGAAAGCCCGGCCCGGTCAGCGCGCGTTCCAGCAGGTAGAGCCAGCCATCCGGCCCGAAATCCGCGCCCACGGGCAGAAACGCATCACGGCGCGGGATGTGGAAGGGGATATCCCAACCGTCACCGTCGTAGCGGTAGACCGGAAAAGGCCTGTCCAGCGCGCCGGAGCGTTCCGGCATGGTGTACAGATGGCCGCGCGCATCAATCGCGAGAGTTTCCAGCGAGGAATTGATCTGCATGGCCTGGAAATCGGGGTGGCCCGCGATCCGCACCGCCGGAACTTGCGGCGCGGGATAGTATCGCACGCGGTGGTTGCCCTCGAACGAGACATAAAAGCCGCCATCCGGTGCAAGGGCCAGACCCTCGGAATCCGAGGCGCGGCCTGTCAGGGGTTGGCCCTCGATATCGCGCAACAGGATCAGATCGCCTGCGCTCACACCGCTGATCCGGCCAGCGGCATCGCGGATCAACTGACCCTCGACAAAGCGGCCCTTGTCCGTCAGCGCGACGAACCCGGCCCCAGTGTCGCTGATTTCAATGGCCGAGAAGCCGCCGAAATGCGGATCATCCATCACCCAGCGATAGCTGCCCAGATAGGTCGTAGCGTCCGGTTGGCCTGCGTCACTTCTGAAGCCAAGGACGATCCCGAGCGCCGCGATCGCGCCTAGCGCGAGCGCAAGACGGCGGCGCATTGATCAGGCAGGTCGGCAAGGGTGAGCTCACGACGGGGTTTCGGGGCCGGCGCATTGGGATCGCGTGGCGCGGGGGGCGGCGGGTTGACGATGTTGTTGACCCAGCCCTGCGCCTCCTGACAGCCGTCACCGGCGGGCGGGGCGTCCTGATCCACGCAACCGCGTGTGCCGCGCGGGCAATTCAGCCGTACGTGGAAATGATAGTGGTGCCCGTACCACGGGCGGATCTTGCGCAGATACGCACGGTTGCCGGTCTCGTCGTTGCACATCTGCACCTTAGCACCGGGGAACACGAAGATCCGTGCCACGCGCGGGTCAGAGGCCGCAGCCTTGATGATCTCGTGATGCTGCCGCGTCCAGCTTGCGTTGACATACGCCCCTTCGGCCCGGCGCAGGGAGATGGACGAGATATTCTCGCGCTCGTTGCGCGTCAGGTTCAGACGGGTCGCGGGCAGCATCCAGATATCGGCATCCAGACCGATCTGGTGGCTGGCATGGCCCGTCAGCATGGGCCCGCCGCGCGGCTGGCTGATATCGCCGACATAGAGCCCCTGCCATCCCGGCAGGCGTGCGGCAAAATCTGACAAGTCCTGCAGGAACCTGATCGTGTCCGGATGGCCCCAGTTGCGGTTGCGCGACAGACGCATTGCCTGCCATGTGGGACCAGTTTCAGGAAGTTCTATCGCCCCTGCAACGCAGCCTCTGGAATAGCCGCCAAAGGCTGCGGGCTGCGCGGTCGCCGGCACTTTCTGGGCACCGAACAACTGTTTTGCGGCTTGCGCGTGGCTTTCGCCCGCCAATGCAAGAACAAGGGATGCAGCCAGCGTCAGGACAAAACGGGGCGCTCGGACCATATTGCGGTATCTCCTTCAGGTTTCACCCAGCCTAGCAACAATAGCCCCAGAAGGAAAAGCAGGATCAGCGGCGTCACGCCGAGTTGTTGGCTTTGCGTCACCGCTGTCATCACACCGATGGACAGGGGCGCGATGAAGGAGGTGGCCTTACCCGCCAGTGCGTAAAGACCGAAGGCTTCGGTCATCCGTGCGGGATTGGCCTGCCGCACCATCATCGTCCGCGAGGCGGCCTGAATAACGCCGCCCGCCGCGCCGATCAGCGCACCGAGGATGTAGAAGGTGATATCGGGCAGTCTCGATGTTGCATCGACGGGGATGCCGTAGACGGAATCCCGCGAGATGAAGACGATCGAGATCGCCACGAAGGTCAGCACGAGGATGCAGAAGCGAATCACTTTCTTCGGGCCGAAATAGTCATCGGCCATGCCGCCGAGCCACGCAAAGATCGTGCCAGAGATGATGGCGACGATGCCGAATACGCCGGTATCCACGACCGACCACTCCAGAACGCCCGCCGCATAGATGCCGCCAAAGACATACATCCCGTTGAGCGCATCGCGGTAGAACATCGACGAGGCCAGATAGGCGAACAACGAGGGTGTTTGCGGCAAGGTCCGCAGCGTACGGACGACATCACCCAGCGCGCGCTTGACCGCGCCTTTGGTGGCGCGGGCGGGCTTGGGATCGCGGACCCACAGAAAGAACGGGATCATGAAGACCGCATACCATATCGCCGTCAGCGGCCCCACAGCGCGGGTGCCTTCACGCGCCGCGGGATCAAGCCCGAAGATCGGATCGATCCCGATGAAGGTTTTGCCGGTGGCCGCGCTTTCTGCCAGAAACAGCAGCATGATGATGAGCGTGACCATGCCGCCCAGATAGCCGAAGGCCCAGCCGTTGCCGGAGATCCGGCCGATCTGCTCTTTGGTGCCCAGATCCGGCAGCATCGAATTGGTGAAGATCGTGGCAAATTCCATACCGATCATGCCGATGGCGAAAAACACCAGCGTCAGGATCAGGTTGAAATTGTCAGGGGCAGCCCACCACAACCCGAAAGATCCGATCACATACATGATCGAGAACAGCCAGATCCAGCGCAAACGGTTACCCGAGGTATCAGCCATCGCTCCGAGAATGGGGGCGAATACCGCGATGATGAAGCCAGCGGCACCAATGCCGAAGCCCCATGCCGATTGGGCCGCGGTGCCGTCCTGCATCAGTTCCGAGACGTAGGGCGCGAAGATGAAGGTGATGAGGAGCGTGTTGTAGGGCTGGCTGGCCCAATCGAAGAAAAACCAACCCCAGATGCGTCGCCGCATTGAAATAACCGTCATACCGCCCTCTCGTGCCCGCCTGTCATACAGGGCTCTCGCGCTGGATATGACAGCCAAATCATGACACAGGCAAGACAATCCTGCCAAGCCATCTGCTTGTTTTCCGGCCTGTTGCGGTCCTGTTGTTCTTGTAAGAGGGCGAATCCGGTCCTTGCCACAGGCGCGCGTCCGGCTTACCTGTGTCGCGTGAAACCGGAGGACCGAGACGGATGATTGCCCTTTACCAGACCCTTGCCCTTGTCCTTAACGTGGTCTTCTACATCATGCTGGCGCATATCATCATGAGTTGGTTGATCAATTTTCAGGTGCTGAACCTGGGCCAGCCAATGGTCAACCAGTTCTGGACCGGGCTGAACCGTCTGCTGGAGCCGGTCTATACTCCGATCCGGAATATCCTGCCTGACACGCGCCCGCTCGATCTTGCGCCGCTTGTGGCCTTCATCGCCGTGATCGCGCTGCGGGACTTCATCCTGCCTGCGGTGCTTTTGGGATAATTTGAACAGCATTCCCGTGCGCAGACCTCTTTCGGCCTCTTGCTCAACAACCCATGGTATGGGAATACTTGGCCCTGAGCAGATATAGATAAACCGACAGGGGTCCCCATGCAAAGCGCCGTCCCGCTTCTGCGCGATATATTCGGATTCGACGCCTTCCGACCGGGTCAGGCAGAGATCGTGGAAGCCGTGGCTGACGGGCGCAACGTGCTGGCGATCATGCCCACAGGCGGCGGCAAATCCCTGTGCTTCCAACTGCCCGCGCTGATGCGCGAAGGGGTGACCGTGGTGATCTCGCCGCTGATCGCCCTGATGCGCGATCAGGTCCGCGCGCTGCGCGAGGCGGGGGTCGAGGCGGGGGCGCTCACCTCCGGCAATACGCCGGAGGAGACAGACGCCGTCTGGCTCGCGCTTGAGGAAAAGCGGCTCAAACTGCTGTATATCGCGCCGGAACGGCTGGCAGCGCATTCGTCGTTCGGAATGCTGAAGCGCGCCGGAGTCAGCCTGATTGCCGTGGACGAGGCGCATTGCGTCAGCCAGTGGGGGCACGACTTCCGGCCCGATTACCTCAGGATCGGAGAGTTGCGCCGCGCGCTTGATGTGCCTTTGGCGGCCTTTACCGCCACAGCCGATGCCGAAACGCAGGACGAGATTGTCACCCGGCTTTTCGACGGCCATGCCCCGCAAAAGTTCCTGCGCGGCTTTGACCGTCCGAACATCCACCTTGCCTTTGCCGCCAAGGACAACCCGCGCCGCCAGATCCTGTCTTTTGCCGCCGCCCGCAAGGGACAGTCGGGGATTGTCTATTGCGGCACCCGCGCCAAGACCGAAACGCTCGCCGCTGCCCTGCGCGAGGCGGGTCATTCCGCCTGCCATTATCACGGCGGGATGGAGGCCGAGGCGCGGCGGATCACGGAAACCCGCTTCCAGCAGGAGGACGGTTTGATCGTCGTGGCGACCGTGGCTTTCGGGATGGGGATCGACAAGCCCGATATCCGCTGGGTCGCCCATGCCGACCTGCCCAAATCCATCGAGTCCTATTATCAGGAAATCGGGCGTGCGGGCCGCGATGGCGCGCCGGCTGAAACACTCACACTCTACGGCCCCGACGACATCCGTCTGCGCCGGTCGCAGATTGACGAGGGCTTGGCCCCCGCTGATCGCCGGATGGCGGATCATGCGCGGCTGAATGCGCTGCTGGGTCTGGCCGAGGCGCTGGAATGCCGCCGCCAGACGCTCCTGCGCTATTTTGGCGAGAGCCCCGAACCCTGCGGGAATTGCGATCTGTGCGACACGCCAGCCAAGGTCTTTGACGGCACGCTTGCTGTCCGCAAAGCCCTCTCGGCGATCCTGCGCACCGAAGAATGGTTCGGCGCGGGCCATCTGATCGACATCCTTACCGGCAATACAACTGACAAGGTACGCGAACGCGGACATGACGCGTTGCCAACCTTCGGTGTCGGACGCGATTATTCCCGCCCGCAATGGCAGGCGATTTTCCGGCAGATGATGGGGCATGACCTGATCCGTCCCGATCCCGAACGCCACGGTGCGCTGCGGATGACCGAAAGCGCCCGCCCGATCCTGCGTGACGAGGCGGGGATTACCCTGCGCAGCGATTCCATCGCCACGCCGGATCGCCGCCCCGCTGTGAAAATGCTTGTGTCGGACGAGGATGCGCCGCTTCTGTCGGCCCTCAAGGCCAAGCGCCGCGCCTTGGCCGAGGCGGCGCGCGTTCCGGCTTACGTGATCTTCACCGACAAGACCCTGATCGAGATGGCCGAAACGCGGCCCGCCACGCTGGATGCGATGGCGCGGATCGGCGGGATCGGGGCCAAGAAGCTCGAAAGCTATGGCCGCACCTTCCTTGAGGTGATCAACGGCGCGGTGGAACAGATGCATCCGGCGCGCCGCAAGATGGCCGGGCGGACCGAGGGCACGGTTTACGACAAGTTGCTGGCAGTGCAGGCCGATCTGGCAAGAGGCAATGACGGGATCGACAAGCCGCTGAGTTGCTCTGCCGCGCTGCTGGCCAAGGTCGCGCAACTGCGGCCAAGAGATGCCGGCGAGATGGAGCGTCTGCTGGGCGACAAAAGGGCGGAACGATTTGGCCCCGCCTTTCTGGACGTGCTGCGCGATGCGGGCTAGTTCCTGTCAAAAGCTGCTGCAAAGGAAACCGGAATGCTGATCACCGTGTCACCCGCCAAGAAACTGGATATGTCCGAGGTCAGGGATGTGACCCCGACTGTGCCCGCCTTCGCGCAGGATGCAGACAAGCTGGCCGAAGTGGCGCGGGACCTGAGCGTGAAGGACCTGCAAAAGCTGATGGGGATCAGCGAGACCCTTGCACGGCTCAACGCCGATCGGTTTCGCAACTTCGGCACGATGGAGACGAAACCCGCGGCACTGGCCTTTGCGGGCGATACCTATCAGGGGCTTGAAGCAGGATCGCTGGACGCTGACGAGATGGCCTTTGCGCAGGATCACTTGCGGATTTTGTCGGGCCTTTACGGCGTGCTGCGCCCTTTGGATGCGATCCAGCCCTACCGTCTGGAGATGGGAAGCCGCCTGAAAACAACGCAAGGCGCCTCGCTCTATGATTACTGGGGCGCGCGGATCGCGCAGACGTTGAACGCGCAGGCAGCGGCGCTGGGCACCGATGTTCTGGTCAACTGCGCCAGTCAGGAATATTTTGGCGCGGTCGATCTGTCCGCGCTCAAGCCGCGCGTTATCACGCCCGTGTTTCTCGAGGAAAAGAACGGCGAGGCCAAGATCGTCAGCTTCTACGCCAAAAAGGCACGCGGCGCGATGGCGCGTTACATCATCCAGCGGCGGCTGACCGATCCCGAGGGGCTGCGCGATTTCGATTCCGGCGGTTATGCCTATCGTCCCGAGCAAAGCGAGGGTGACCGCTGGGTGTTCCAACGCGCGGCTGGCGCGGCTGACAAGGCGGCCTGATCACCTGCGGTCAGGCGGAACGGTCCCGCACTTCGGCCAAGGTTTCATCTGGCGCATCTGCATCATCCGGTACGGGACTAGCCGCACCCGGCGGGCAGTGTGCCACGATCCTGTCGATCAGATCGGCCTTGCGTAGAGGTTTCGTGAGAACTTCATCCAGTCCGCAAGACAGGATCACTTCTCGGTCGCCTGCCATGGCATGGGCTGTCATGGCGATGATCGGCACAGGCGCACGCGCCTGCGCTTTTTCCGCATCCCGCAGAACGCGCGTTGCTTCTTTGCCATCCATTTCGGGCATGGAGATATCCATGAACACCAGATCGGGCTGGAATGCGGGGCAGATCGCGACAGCCTCCGCTCCGTTGCCAGCGAAGCGAAGCTCGATTTTCAGGTGTTGCACCATCCGCGAGAACACAAGCTGGTTGGTCATGTTGTCCTC
>JAGXGW010000061.1 GCA_024636555.1 Paracoccaceae bacterium
CCTGAACTATCTCAGGGCGCTTTTTGTCAATCTGCTCGCTGCAATCCTTACCGCCCTGCAAACAACAAGAGGCAAAGCTGCCGGAAATCAGGGGAACTATCCAGCTATCGCGACCTAAATGGCGTTGTTCAAGATCGACTAAGTCAGGTTACGGGCGCGGCAGAAAATGATCTACCAAACGGTGACGAATTCCAATGACAATACTCAAAAGCCCGCTGACGCAAAAACTGGCGGCTTTCCTTGCATTGTCAGATGCTGATTTGGAGATTTTGAAGCGTTTCCATCGGAGTCGGAGAGTTTTTCTGCCCGGACACGAGATGGTCACCGAGGGACAGTCCGATCAGACCGCCTTCATTCTGGCCGAGGGCTGGGCATGCTCTTACAAGATGATGCCCGATGGAGAGCGCCAGATCGTGAATTTCCAGATACCGGGCGACTTTCTGGGTCTTCGCAGTGTTCTGTTCCGCACCTGTGATCACAGTATCCAAGCCATTACGCATATCGAAGCATCGGTTGTTGTTTCGTCCGATTTGCTCGACGGGTTTGGTCAATCCTCCCGCCTTGCCACAGCAATTCTCTGGGCCGCCTCCCGGGACGAGGCGATGGTCGTCGAGCACTTGGTCAACCTTGGCCGCCGCTCGGCTGACGAGCGTATGGGGCATCTTTTGCTGGAACTTGGGGCAAGGCTGAAACTCGTGGGGCTTGGCGACAAATCGGGGTTCGACTGTCCGCTGACGCAATACCATCTTGCCGATGCTCTGGGGTTGACGCCTGTTCATGTGAACCGCGTCCTGCGCAATCTGCGCGAAGAGGGATTGCTGACCTTTCAGAAGCGCCGTGTCACCATACACGATTTCGAGCGGCTGAAGGCGTTTTCAGGCTTCGATATCGATTACCTGGATCACGACGGTCCATTGCTGCGCTGAGCAGTCCTTGTGCGACAAGGGGCCCTTCCCCCCCCGCTATACCGTCATCGGCCGGACTGCGCAGGGTATCGTATTCACCGACTTTACCCGAATGGCTTTATCTCGCGCCGCGCAATGATGATGACAGCCGCACCCGCCCCGAGTGTCATAAAACTTTTACAAATTGTTTATAAAAGTGTCGCGCCATGCTTGTAGCCACGCAGCACGGCCGCTGTTTGTTGTGGTCGGCTAAATCGCAAATAGGAGACCTCCATGTCATTTGCAAAGCTCACCGTCACGGCACTCGTTGCTGCTGCGGCGTCGGCCTCCGCGGCCACGGCCCGCGATGCCGTCCGTATTGTCGGATCATCGACTGTTTTCCCCTACAGCCAAGCGGCATCGGAAGAATTTGCCAACCAGACAGGCGCACCGGCGCCGATCGTTGAATCGCTGGGCACCGGCGGCGGCTTTCAGGCCTTCTGTGGCGGGATCGGCGAAGGTTTCGCAGACATCACCGGCGCGTCGCGCGCCATCAAGAAATCCGAGTTCGACCTTTGCGCTGGTAACGGCGTGACAGACATCACCGAAGCCCTGATCGGCTTTGACGGTCTGTCCATGGCACTGAGCCGCACCAACGATTTCGATTGGGACATGACGCTGGCCGAAGTTTACCAAGCACTGGGCGCTCAGGTCGAAGTCGATGGTGAGTGGGTCGATAACCCGTTTCAGACATGGGACGAAATCAACCCCGATTTCCCCGCAGTCGACATCGTCGTGATCGGACCCCCTCCGACATCCGGTACACGTGACGCTTTCGTCGAAATCGCCATGCATGCCGGTTGCGAAGAGCTGGATTACGTCAAGAACGGTGGCTTTGACGGCGACTGGGTCGAAGAGAACTGCTCGCGCATGCGCACAGACGGTCCCTTCATCGAAGCCGGTGAGAACGACAACCTGATCGTGCAGCAGCTGAACGCGAACGAAAACGCCATCGGCATTTTCGGCTATTCGTTCCTATACGAGAACCTTGATGCGCTGAAAGGCGTCAAGCTGAACGGCGTCGAGCCGAACCTCGACACCATCGGTGATCAGTCCTATCCGGTGCAGCGCCCGCTGTACTTCTACGTGAAGAACGCTCACCGCGGCGTGATCCCGAACCTGCAGGAACTGATCGAGGAATACGTCTCGGATAACGCGCTGGCCCCGGGTGGTTACCTGACCGAGCGTGGTCTGGTGCCCTTGTCTGACGCCCGTCGCGCCGAAATGCAGGAAAACGTCATTTCCGGCAAGTCGATGGACGGCCCCGAAAGCTGATCCCTTCCCTGATCCCGTGCCGTCCAGCCATTATGGCTGGGCGGCACTTTTCTGAATTTCAAGAGGCTCGACATGACCCTGTTTGCCTTCCTGCTGCTGTTCGCGGGGGCCATATTCGCCTACACGCTGAACCTGCGCGCGGCCCAGAGCATCCGGAACGGCGGGGGAAATCTGCATTCGCTGACCTCGTTCCACGGAATGTACGCGTTCTTGCTGGTATTGATACCAGCGTTTGTGTTTTTGCTGGTGTGGCTTTCGTTTCAGGGCACCGTGATCAACGCACTGGTACAGCGCAGCCTGCCCGCCGATGTCACCGCGGGTCTGGAAAGTGGGCCATTGCAACTGATCATGGCCGAGATTGCCTCGATCGCGGGCGGTCGGATGTTTGGCACGCCGGACGAATGGAAGCTGGCCGCCGCAGACCGGCTGGTCAACCTGCGCGTCACCTCGCAATGGCTGATGGTGGCCTTTCTGCTGGCGATCATCGCAGGCTGTATTTACGTGGCCCGCAAACGTGTCAGCGCGACTTTCCGGGCGCGTCAGGGAGCCGAGAGCATTGTCCACGCCCTGATGGTCTTCTGTTCGGTCGTGGCGGTTTTTGTCACCATCGGCATTGTCGCCTCGCTGGTGTTCGAGACATTCCGCTTCTTCCAGATGGTCCCGTGGTACGAGTTCGTCTTTGGCACCGTCTGGGAGCCGCAGATCCCGATCCGCGAAGATCAGATCGCGGCCGAGGGCGCGTTCGGTCTGATCCCTGTGTTTCTGGGCACGCTGGTGATCACCGTGATCGCGATGATTATCGCAATCCCTGTCGGCCTTGGATCAGCGATCTTTCTCAACGAGTTCGCATCTCCGCGCTTTCGCAGCATCGTTAAACCTGTGCTTGAGGTGCTGGCCGGTGTGCCGACTGTGGTTTACGGGTTCTTCGCGGTTCTGACCATTGCGCCCGCGCTGCGGGTGTTCGGTGAGACGTGGGGCTTGCCGATCGCGCCCAATACCGCGCTGGCGGCGGGGATCGTGATGGGGTTCATGCTGGTGCCGTTCATTTCATCCTTTGCCGACGACGCCCTGTCGGCCGTGCCGCGCAGCCTGCGCGATGGCGCGCTGGCGCTGGGGGCGACACGCGGCGAAACCATGATGAACGTGCTGTTTCCCGCGGCAATTCCCGGCATTGTCGGGGGGGTGCTGCTGGCTGTCAGCCGTGCCATCGGCGAGACGATGATCGTGGTGATGGCGGCGGGTCTGATTGCCAAGATGACGATCAATCCCTTGGACAGTGTGACCACGGTGACTGTGCAGATCGTGACCTTGCTGATCGGGGATACATCTTTTGACAGCCCCAAGACCCTGTCGGCCTTTGCGCTGGGGATGGTGTTGTTTCTGGTGACACTGGTCATCAACATATTTGCGATCCGCATCGTGCGGAAATACCGCGAAATTTATGACTGAGGACGCAGGATGACCGATATCAACACAGATCAGGCCAAAGCTGAGCGGTTCGACTGGGACGGCGCTGAATATTCGGCGCGCGTGAACAAGCGCAAGCGGTCCGAATTGCGGCTCAAGGCAATAGGGCTGACTGCGATTGCAGCGGCGCTGGGGATGCTGTTTTTGCTGCTCAGCTCGCTGATCTCGACCGGCTATCACGCCTTTACCCAGACGCATATCAAGTTCGATGTCACCTATGATCCGGAATTCATCAATCCCGACAATCTGGCCCGCAGCGATTACCGCGGGCTGATCAGGGAGGTGATGCGCGAAAACTTTCCCGAAGCGACCGACGACGATCTGCGGATGCTGTCGGGCATCCTGTCGAACGCCGCACAGTTCAAGATCCGTGACCGGATCGTTGAAGACCCGTCACTGCTGGGCCAGACGATCAGTCTGAATATTCCGGTGTCAGACCCCTACGACCAGTTGAACAAGGGCCTGATCAATCGTGACACGCCCGAGCAATTCCGCCGCGTGAACGATGCCGAGATCGCGGCCTTCGACGTGCTGGTCAGCCGTGATGTCGTGACAAAGCCCTTCAACTGGGCGCTGTTCACCAATGCGGACTCACGCTTTCCCGAGCTTGCTGGTTTGAAGGGTGCGATTGTCGGCTCGTTCTACGCGCTGCTGATCTGCTTTGCACTGTCGTTTCCCATCGGGATCGGTGCCGCAATATATCTTGAGGAATTCGCGCCGAGGAACAAGGTGAGTGACCTGATTGAGGTGAACATCAACAACCTTGCAGCCGTGCCTTCGGTCGTGTTCGGCCTGCTGGCGCTTGCGGTGTTCATCGGCTGGTTCGGGATGCCGCGATCGGCACCCTTCGTCGGCGGCATGACGCTGGCGCTCATGACGCTTCCCACGATCATCATTGCCACGCGCGCCGCCCTCAAAGCAGTCCCGCCCTCGATCCGCGAGGCGGCGCTGGGCGTCGGTGCCAGCAAGCAGCAGGTGGTGTTCGGTCACGTCCTGCCGCTGGCGATGCCAGGAATTCTGACCGGCACAATCATCGGACTGGCGCAGGCGCTGGGCGAGACCGCGCCGCTGCTGTTGATCGGGATGAACGCCTTCATCACCGCGGCTCCCTCGACACCCTTCGACAGTTCCACTGCCTTGCCGACACAGATTTTCATCTGGGCAGACAGCCCTGAACGCGGCTTTGTCAGCCGGACATCCGCCGCCATTCTGGTGCTGCTGGGTTTCTTGATCTTCATGAACGCCATCGCCATCTTTCTGCGCAACAGATTTGAGCGGAAGTGGTAGGAAAGGATATGAATATGTATGACACTGAACGCACGGAGGCGGCTTTGGACGTCAAAAACCTCAAGATTTCGGCCACGGGCGTGAATGTTCACTACGGTCAGAACCATGCCCTGAAGGATGTCAGCGTCCAGATTCAAGACAACACCGTCACCGCCTTTATCGGGCCATCGGGCTGCGGCAAGTCGACCTTTCTACGCTGCCTGAACCGGATGAACGACACGATCGACATCTGTCGCGTGGACGGGGAGATCCTGCTCGACGGCAGGGATATCTACGACAAGGGTGTAGATCCCGTGCAACTGCGTGCGCGGGTTGGCATGGTGTTCCAGAAACCGAACCCGTTTCCCAAATCGATCTACGAAAATGTGGCCTACGGGCCGAAAATACATGGTTTGACACGGTCAAAGTCCGAGATGGACCAGGTGGTGGAGCGGTCGCTGCGCAAGGCTGCCCTGTGGAACGAGGTGAAGGATCGCCTGCAAGAGCCGGGTACGGCCCTTTCTGGCGGACAGCAGCAGCGCCTGTGCATCGCACGGGCGATCGCGACCTCGCCGGAGGTTCTGTTGATGGACGAGCCTTGCTCCGCGCTTGACCCGATCGCTACCGCACAGGTCGAGGAACTGATCGACGAATTGCGCTCCAGTTTCTCGGTGGTCATCGTGACCCATTCGATGCAGCAGGCCGCACGGGTCAGCCAGAAAACGGCCTTCTTCCACCTTGGGAGTCTCGTGGAATATGGCGACACGAGTACAATCTTCACCAACCCGACCGATCCGCGCACGGAAAGCTACATCACAGGCCGTATCGGCTGATCCAGCGACCACGCCCCGCAAGGGGCGGTGGAGCGTTCCAGACACACAGGAAGCACACCCCATGCCCGACAATACGCAACACATCGCCTCGGCCTTTGACCGTGACCTCGAGGGTATTCAGGGCCAGATCATCAAGATGGGCGGTCTGGTCGAGGCGGCCATTCTGGACGCCGCCCAGTCTCTGGCAGAGCGGGACGAGGAACTGGCCGAGAAGGTCCGCGCCGGCGACCGTGCCATTGACGAGCTGGAAGTGCTGATCAACGAAACGGCGGCGCGCGTGCTTGCCCTGCGCGCACCGACGGCGATCGACCTGCGCGTCGTTCTGTCGGTCATGAAGATCAGCGCCAATCTGGAGCGGATCGGCGATTATGCCAAGAACATGGCGAAGCGGACGTCGGTTCTGGTGCAGATGAGCCCGATCAACGGCAGCCACACCGCACTGCGCCGCATGGCGCGCGAGGTGCAGCTGATGCTCAAGGATGCGCTGGATGCCTATATCCACCGTGATGCGGAGCTGGCAATGGATGTGATCCAGCGCGACCGCGATGTGGACCAGATGTACAACGCCCTGTTCCGCGAATTCCTGACCTTCATGATGGAAGACCCCCGCAACATCACCGCCTGCATGCATCTGCATTTCATCGCCAAGAACACCGAGCGGATGGGCGATCATGCCACCTCAATTGCCGAACAGGTTGTCTATCTGGTGACTGGCCAGATGCCCGAGGATCAGCGCCCCAAGGGAGACAACGTCTCCTTTGCCGTCTCTGACGAAAAAGCCTGAGACCATGGCAGTAGATCAGCCAACCGTTTTGATCGTGGAGGACGAACCCGCGCAACGCGAGGTTCTGGCCTATAACCTGCAGGCCGAGGGGTTCCGCGTCAGTTGTGCGGAAAATGGCGAGGAGGCCTTGCTTCTCGTGGCCGAAGAAGCGCCGGACCTGATCGTGCTGGACTGGATGCTGCCCAATGTATCGGGCATCGAGGTTTGCCGGCAACTCAAGATGCGCGCCGATACGCGGGCGGTGCCGGTCATCATGCTATCGGCCAGGTCCGAGGAGGTGGACAAGGTGCGCGGGCTGGAAACCGGGGCGGATGATTACGTGATCAAACCCTATTCCATTGTCGAACTGATGGCCCGCGTGCGCGCGCAGTTGCGCCGGACACGACCCTCGACCATCGGCGGACGGCTCGAATACGAGGATATCGTTCTGGACAGCGAGACCCACCGCGTGACGCGATCGGACAACCAGTTGAAACTGGGCCCGACCGAGTTTCGCCTGCTCGCGACCTTCATGGAAAAACCGGGGCGTGTCTGGAGCCGTGAGCAGCTTCTGGACAGGGTCTGGGGGCGCGACATCTATGTCGATACCCGGACCGTGGATGTGCATATCGGACGGCTTCGCAAGGCGCTGACACAGAACGGTGGCACCGATCCGCTCCGCACCGTGCGCGGCGCGGGATATGCAATGGGCTGATGAAGGGTCGGACCAATTGCTGCCTGCCCGAAGGTGTCGTTCTTGCGGGCTTTGCCGATGGCATAAACGCCGCCTTGAGAGGTACGTTCGGCAAGGCACATCCTGCAAGCAGCACGGCCCGTTTCGAACGACAGCGCCACGCCACCCGGTCATGTCGAACAGGCGATAAACTCCGCATCCGTTTCGGCCAACAAAAACCGGCTGCGGTGTGGAACAAATCGTCCGGTTCGGACGTTCTTGCTCTTCATTAGCGAGGAGAAATGTCATGTCCAGCAGCACGGCCGTCGAAACCGTTTCCAACGATATGCTCTCTTTTTTCAGGTCCGTGCGACAGCGATCCCAAGATCTTGCAGCCCCGCTGGTCCCCGAAGACATGATGCTGCAATCAATGGAGGATGCCAGCCCCGTCAAGTGGCACCTCGCCCATACCACATGGTTTTTCGAGGAATTCATCCTCAAGCCGCATCAGCCGCATTACCGCTCGCCCGACGACCGATTCGCGTTCTTGTTCAACTCTTACTACGTGCAGGCTGGCCCGCGTCATGCGCGCGACAAACGCGCGATGGTATCGCGACCCGACGGGGAGGCCGTCGGCGCGTACCGCGCGCATGTGGACGATGCACTGGGCGCGCTTCTGGCTTCGAGCTCAGGCGATACCGAGGCGATCGTGAACCTTGTCGAATTGGGCTGCCACCACGAGATGCAGCACCAGGAACTTCTGGTAACCGATCTGCTGCATGGCCTGTCCTACAACCCGCTGCTGCCCGCCTACCGCGACCCGGAGCCGATTCCGGTCACAAACGAGACCGCGCTAACTTTCACCGACCAAGAGGGTGGCTTGGTCGAGATCGGACATGACGGCACCGGTTTCGCATATGATTGCGAGGGGCCGCGCCACCGCACATGGCTGGGACCGTTCAAAATCGCCGATCGCCCCGTGACCAACCGCGACTGGATCGGCTTTATGGAGGACGGCGGCTACACGACGCAGACGCTTTGGCTGATGGACGGCTGGGCCCGCTGCCAGAAGGAAGGGTGGGAGACGCCGCTCTACTGGTGGAAACAGGACGGCCAATGGTGGACCTACACTTTACGGGGGCCTCAGCCTGTGAACCTCGACGCGCCGGTGGTTCATGTCAGCTATTACGAGGCTGACGCCTTTGCCCGCTGGTCCGGTGCCCGCCTGCCGACCGAGGCCGAATGGGAGGTGTCGTTCCGCGACCGGCCTCTTCGCGGCAACTTTTTGGATGACGGCCACCTGCGGCCGATGCCGGGCGGCGGGCCTTGGGGCGACGTGTGGGAATGGACACAAAGCCCGTTCACGCCCTATCCGGGCTTCCGCCCGCCAGAAGGCGCTATTGGCGAGTACAACGGAAAGTTCATGGTGAACCAATACGTTTTGCGCGGGGGGTCTTGTGCGACGCCGTTGGCCCAGATGCGCCCGACCTACCGCACGTTCTTTTATCCGCATCAACGGTGGCAGATGCTCGGCTTGCGTCTGGCGCGGGACAGTTGAGATGGATAAACCGATTGTGACGAACCGTGCGTTGCACGCGGACGCCCTTGCCGGGCTGCGTCTGTCCGTAAAGCGGATGCACCCCAAATGGTTCTACGACAGTGCGGGAAGCCAGATCTTCGAGCAGATCACCGAACTGCCGGAATATTATCCGACGCGCACCGAGATTTCGATCCTGCGAAGCGAGATTGACACCCTTGCCTCTTTCGTGCCCGAAGGCGCCGCGCTGATCGAGCTTGGCAGCGGTGCCAGCACGAAAACCCACATCTTGCTGGGAGCGTTGAAAAAGCTTGGTGTCTATGTTCCGGTCGATGTCTCGGGCGAGTTTCTTCTGTCAGTGGCAGACGATCTTGCCCGCGATTATCCCGCGCTTACAGTCGCGCCGCTCGTGGGCGATTTCCTCAAGGATCTGGCGCTTCCAGCCGCGACGGACGGCCTCCCCAAAATCGCCTTCTTTCCCGGGTCGACCATTGGCAACCTTGAGCCGTCCGAGGCGCGAGATCTCCTTCGCCGTGTTCGGGACTGGCCCGGCATCGCGGGGTTCATTCTTGGCGTCGACCTTGTGAAAGCGCCTGACACGCTGGTCCGCGCGTATGACGACAGCTCAGGAGTGACCGCTGCGTTCAACAAGAACCTGCTGCACCGGATGAACCGCGAGATCGGCGCTGATTTCCGCGCGGAAAATTTTGCCCATGAGGCGCGCTGGAACGCGGACAAGTCCCGGATCGAGATGCATCTTGTAAGCCAAAAGGCGCAGCGCGTATGGATTGGACAAGACAGTATCGCCTTCGCGGACGGCGAAAGCATCCACACCGAGAACAGCCACAAATACACCCGCGCGGCGGTTGAGGATCTTGCGGCCAAGGCAGGCTGGCGCGTTGCCGAATTTCTCGCCGACCCGCAGCATCACTTCGCCGTGACGGTGCTGGTCTAGGGCACATAGGTCGGCGGCAGGGTGGCTTTCCATCCTTGGCGACCTCGCCAGTTGCCCTCGATTTTCAGGGCGTCAGGCTGGTGCGGGGCCGCGGCGTGCGCCCCGCCATCTCAGCAGGATTTCAGCGATCAGCAGATACGGCACGAAGAACGCGAAGACCTGAATCTGGTCAAACAGCCCCGTGAAAGCGTCGTTCGAGGCGGCACCACCGGTTGCCGCGTACCAGATGGCGTAATGCATCCGGTATATCCATGATCCGACCGCAAGGACGATCAAGCGCACGGCCCAGGCGAAATGGCGATTCAGGTCCTTGGCAATGGCGTAATAGACCGTGTTGACGGCCGTCCAGATCATCAAACCGCCATAAATCGCAAACCACAGGCTCATCCACCATCCGCCGATGGTGCCAATCAGCGTGATATAAACCAGCCCGCCAAGCCCCGTGGCGACGGCCAGCACAAACAGGACATACCCGAACCGCCGGTGCAGCCCGGGCCAGCGGCGACGGACAACCGGCAGAGCCTGCAGTGGTGCGCCGAAGGTCAGAACAGCACCTGCGATCATGTGCAGGGCAATGCCTGCATTGGCCAAAATGCCGTCGTTCTGAAAGACGCGCGATACCTCGCCCGGAGCGTGGGACATCAGGCCGCGCAGGCCAAGCCCGGCGGAATAGACCACAAACCAGCCCGTATTCAGGGCCAGTATCAAAAGCAGAATCGTCGGAGCGTAGCGCAGCATGATGGACCAAATAGCGCGCGATCCACATCACCGCCACTGGTCGCGCATCCAGCGGGCTTACCCGGACTATTTTTGCAATCCCGCAGGCGACCAGGCGCGCCTTTTCAAGATCCTGCCAGGCCAGGCGGACCGCTCCGGATGCCGGGGCATCAGGAACCTTTGCTCGGCGCACGGGTTGTGACACCGAAAGTGAGGTGCGCCATGAACCCAGAAGAATTCGAAGCTTTGGAGGCCCGCGTCGAGGCCCGCGCTTACAAAATGTGGACCGATGCCGGCGAACCAGCGGGTGGCCCTGACCAATTCAAGGACGAGGCGCGCGAGCTGGTCGCGATCGAAGAGGTCGATCCGCCAACCATCGACCCCAAAGAGGCGGCACGTCCTGTTGTCGAAGAAGCGTCTGTTCAGGGTAATCTGGGCGAGTTTCCCACGATGCGCGACCAGGGTGAGGAAGAGACATTTCCGGACAAGGACCGGAAGTCTGTAGAGGACTCCGTGGAAGCGCGGGGCGCCGGAAAACCCAAGTCCCGACGCGATTGATGCGGACCAGCCACTCAACGTTCTGAATTGTGATCACGGTATCGCACCGATCGTGTGATCCGCTTTGTCACGGCGCAACCGCAAGCGGAAGGGAGGTGCATCGGCACCCTGCATTGACAGCCTAAACGGAGGGTAGTTTATACACTATCAGTCAGACAGTCGATGTCTTCCCCAATTCTTAGAGGTTCATGATGAAAGACTCTGTGCGCGTTCAAGACGCGCCTGTTGAACTGGAGCGTGACCTCTTTCTGCGGGTCTTGCTGAGGGAGCTTTCGGGAACGCTTGAGGATGTGGTCGGTTTGGCTGAGGCTTCCGGCTACATCAGCGTTGTTGGTGGCGCGATGGGCGAGCGGTTCAACGCCGAATATCGCCGCGCCCTGTCTGTCGATATCCTGACGCGCGATCAGGTGCGGGATGTGCTTGTCGATCTCAAACGGCGCATCCAGGGTGATTTCTATGTCATGGAGGAGCATGAAGATCGGGTCGTGCTGGGCAACCGTGCCTGTCCGTTCGGCAAGCTTGTCGAGGGCAGACCCTCGCTTTGTATGATGACGTCGAACGTCTTCGGCTCGATTGCGGCCCAAAACCTTGGTTACGCGCGTGTGGATATACAAGAATCGATCGCCTCGGGGCATGCGGGGTGCCGGATCGTTGTGAACCTCACGCCGAATGCTGGCACCGGGCCGAATGCGCGAGAGTATTTCAGGATCGAGGAATGAGTGAAGGCTCCAAAAGTGATGCCGGACACGGGTTGGATTTTCTGCCGGACCCTGTGCTGGTCATGACTTTGGACGGTCGGGTTATTGAGACGAATGCCGCAGCCAAGGCTCTTTTCGGAGCGAAGCTCGCGGGCGGCAGTCCGGCTGATCTGTTGGCGGATGAACCTGAGGATTACAGGCGCTTCTTGCGCAACGCGAGCAGCACAACAGCACCCCGACCGGGCAAGCTAGCCTTTCACACCGATGACGGTCCCCGGCGTTTCATGCTTCAGGCCGCGCGGTCCAAGCAGGGAAGTCCGAACGTGCAGGTCATCCTGCGTCTTTTGCAGCAGGGAACGGACCGATTTGCGATGCTGGACCGGCGGGTGAAAGCACTTGATGCCGATCTCCATGACAAGCTGCACAAGAATGCCGCGATGCAGGAGGCGTTGCGACAAAAGCAGGTGCTTCTGCGGGAATTGCAGCATCGTGTGAAGAACAACATCCAACTGATCATGTCGCTGACCAAGATCTCGGCAAGCGGGCACGACTCGCCCGAAGTCTGCGCCGTCGTCGAAACATTGCGCGGCCGGCTGCAAGCCATGGCCGCCGCACAGGAAGCGCTCTATCAGGCGGATGAGGTGGAAACCGTCATGGCGCAGGCGTTTCTGGAAGGCGTTGTTCGTACCGCAGCGCGCGCCAGCGGCGCCGCGCATGAGGTCTCTTTCTCGCTGGAGGATGCGGAACTGAGCAGCAACGAAGCCCATTGCCTCGCGCTGATCGCCAATGAACTGATCACCAATGCGGCCAAACATGGCATGCGCAACGCACAGGGCCAGATCCTCGTGACATTCGCCAATGACGGCGGTGAGTACAGGTTCCAAGTCGCAGATGACGGGCCCGGTATCTCGGACAAGGCTGTGTCGCGTTCGTCCGGTCTGGCGTTGGTGCGTGGGCTTTGCCGTCAGATTGGCGGACGGCTTGATATAAACGGCGACAAGGGCACGGTCTGCACGGTCCGGTTCCGTGCAGACAGCCACGACGTGGCGAAAGAATGACGCGCGTTTTGTTCTGACGTTTGCGCCGCTCCAGCGCTGTGATGCGGTCCGGATGTCAGAAGATCACGGCGCGGATGAATAGTGCGACGACCGTTAACGTCGCCACCCCGCCCAGCCATAGCGCAATGAACCACAGCGATTTGCGCAAGACCGGCGGCATCAGTGATACCCTCCCGCCGGATCGACCTTGCCGCGGAACACCCAATAGGCATAGCCGGTATAGGCAAGGATCATCGGCACCAGCACCAGCGCTCCTGCCAGCAGGAACCACAGGCTTTCATCAGGAGCAGCCACATCCCGGATCGTGAGAGAGGGTGGCACCATATAGGGATAAAAACTGATGCCGAGGCCCACGAAGGACAGGACGAACAGAGCGATCGTCGCCAGAAACGGCCAGGCGTCGCGCTCGTCGCGCAGACCTTTGATGAAGACAAGGGCCGCGACAAGGATTGCGGCAGGCACCATTACCGAGAAGAGAACATTGGGAAAGCCGAACCAGCGTTCGAGGTAAAGCGGGTTCAGGAAAGGCGTGATGAGGCTGACCAACCCGACCAGTACCAGTGTCGCGGCACCGGTCCATTTGGCCATCCGCCTTGCCATTGTCCGCACGGGACCATCGGTCTTCATGACCAGCCATGTCGCTCCCATCAGCCCATAAGCGCAGATCAGGGCGACGCCCGTCAGGACCGAGAACGGTGACAGCCAATCCCAGTTGCCGCCCGCATAGGCACGGCCTTCGACGGCTATCCCCTGCACCAGCGCACCAAGCGCGATCCCCTGCGCCAAGGCCGCCATGAAGCTGCCAAAGGTAAAGGATACATCCCACAGAAATTTGCCCCGTGTCGTACGCCAGCGGAATTCGAACGCCACACCGCGAAACACCAGTGCCAGCAGCATGACGATGATCGGCACATAGAGCGCGGGCATGATGACCGCATAGGCCAGCGGAAAGACCGCGAACAAGCCGCCACCGCCCAGCACCAGCCATGTCTCGTTGCCGTCCCAGACCGGCGCCACGGTGTTCATGGCAAGATCCTTGTTCGCCTCGCCCCGCATGAACGGGAACAGGATGCCGACGCCCAGGTCGAACCCGTCAAGGATGACATAGGCCAGCACGGCAAATGCGATCAGACCGGCCCAGATGAATGCAAGATCGAATTCCATATCCGTTTACTCCGTCGGGATGAAGTTGTCGTCTACCGCAGGGGCGGGAGTGGTTCCCGCCGTGCGGATCGGGCCGATCGACGTCAGAGGAATGCGATCCTCCAGCCGTCTGTTCATCAGGCGAAGAATGTAGAAGGTTCCTGCGCCGAAGAGCACGAAATAGACCACGATGAAGGCGATCAGCGACGATGCGACTGCGGGGGCCTCGATCGGGGCGACGCTGTCGGTGGTGGAAAGCAGACCGTAGACGGTCCAGGGCTGGCGTCCTACCTCGGTCGTGATCCAACCGGCAAGAACCGCCACGAACCCTGCCGGCCCCATCGCAACTGCGGCGCGGTGAAGCCATTTGCGGTCATACATCGTGCCGCGCAGGCGCAGCACCAACGCCCAGATTCCAAGCCCCAACATGGCGAAACCAAGCGCCACCATGACACGGAATGACCAGAAAACGATGCCCACGGGGGGGCGCTCATCTGCGGGAAAGTCTTTCAGTCCAGGCAAGGGCGATGTCAGGTCATGCGTCAGGATCAGCGAGGAGAGATAGGGGATCTCGATCTTGTAGTCGACAGTTTCGGTTTCCGCGTTGGGAATGCCGAACAGGATCAGGGGCGCCCCGCCTTCGGGGTGGCTGTCGAAATGGCCTTCCATCGCGGCGATCTTGGCGGGTTGATATGCGAGCGTGTTCAGACCGTGGAAATCGCCTGCGATGATCTGCAAGGGTGCCACGACGATCAGCATACCCATCGCCATCGAGAACATCACCCGCGCGCCTTTGTCGGTGCGCTCACGCAGCAGGTGCAGCGCGCCCACCGCCCCGACCACCAGTGCGGTCGTCAGATAGGCCGCCAGTACCATATGCACCAGACGGTAGGGGAACGACGGGTTGAACACGATCAACCACCAATCGACGGGCACGAACTGGCCGACATCGTTCATCGCATGGCCCTGCGGAGTCTGCATCCAGCTGTTGACCGACAGGATCCAGAACGCCGAGCCGAGCGTGCCGATCGCAACCATCAGGGTCGAAAAGAAATGCGCCCTTGCGCCCACCTTCTCGCGTCCGAACAGCATCACGCCCAGAAATCCGGCTTCGAGAAAGAAAGCCGACAGAACCTCGTAGCCCATGAGCGGGCCGATCACCGGCCCCGCCTTGTCGGAAAACACCGACCAGTTGGTGCCGAACTGGTAGGACATCACGATGCCCGACACGACACCCATGCCGAAAGCCACGGCAAAGATCGTTTTCCAGTAGTTGAACAGTTTCAGGTAGATCTCGCGTCCTGTCCACAGGTGCAGCCCGTTGAGCACGGCCAGATAGCTGGCCAACCCGATCGAGAATGCCGGAAAGATGATGTGGAACGAGACGGTAAAAGCGAACTGGATCCGGGCCAGTTCGATTGCATCAAAGCCGAACATGGGCTTGCCTCTTTAATGATATATTCGTAATGAATGAATACGCGTCCGCAGGATCATATTCAAGTTTCAATATAGGACGTGTTGTCACACCCTGTCCGGAGGATGCATTGAAGCTCACGAGTTACACGAATTACGCCCTGCGGACCTTGCAGATGGCCGCAATCCGCGCGCCGCATCTGGTGCGGATCGACGAGGTGGCGCAGGCACACCGGATCAACCGCGCGCATTTGACCAAGATCGTTCACCAGCTTGCGCAGGCGGGGTATCTGGAAACGGTGCGTGGTCCCAAGGGCGGGCTACGTCTGGCGCGGCCTGCGACAGCGATGACCGTCGGCGATGTGGTCCGCCTGACGGAAGGGCCGATTGATCTGGTGGAATGTTTCAGCGAGGCGCGCAACACCTGCAAACTGCGCGGCATCTGCCAGCTTTCGGTAAAACTGCAAGAGGCGACCCGCGCCTTCATGGCCGTGCTGGATGATCTGACCGTGGCCCAGATCGCCGCGAACCGAAGCGATCTTCTGGCACGGCTGGGACTGACAGAGGCGGAAAAGGTATGATCGGAGCGATGCCGCAGGCAGCACCTTGGATGGGTGAGGATGTATGAGCCAGACAAAAAACCAGCGGTTCTGGAACCGGATCGCGGCACGCTATGCGGCGCGTCCGCTTAAGAACGTGGCGGCCTACGAGGCGATGCTGGCCGATGTCGCAGCGCGGCTGACACCGACTGACCATGTGCTGGAAATCGGCTGTGGCACGGGTGGCACTGCAATCCGGCTTGCGCCCCATGTCGCGCAGTGGCGGGCAACGGACTTTTCCAGCGAAATGATCCGGATCGCCCGCGCCAAACCCGGCGCCGGGGCGGTGCGCTTCGAGGTCACGGATGCGGCGCAGGCCTTGGGTGGCGGACCGTTCGATGTGATCTGTGCCTTCAATGTGCTGCATCTGGTCGAGGATCTGCCTGATCTGTTGGAACGCATCCACGCCAATCTGGCACCCGGCGGCCAGTTGATCTGCAAGACGTGGTGCTTTGCCGATCTGCCATGGCGGGTGCGCGCGCTGTTTCCCGTGTTCCGGATGATCGGCCTCTTCCCGGTGGCGAGGCCTTTGCATGAACACGCGTTCCGGCAGGCTGTTCTCGACGCAGGATTTGCCATCGAGGATCACCTTGTTTTCGGTAACTATCGGCAAAACCCCTACATCGTTGCCCGCAAATCAGCCGGATCAACCGTTTGACGGACGCGGGCTTTCCTCTGCTTGGCGCAGCGGGATGAGGCAAAACACGCCGCGATGGGGTTGCGGGCAAAGTTCGTCCGGGATCACGGCGGATTGCTTCTTGCTCTAGATTATCGTATATCGTCGTTTAACGAAATATGTCCATGTCGAGGTAAAGCCATGACAGATCCGGAACACCTGTCCAGTCTGGCCAAGGCTTTGGCCCATCCGGCGCGGGTCAAAATCCTGCATCTACTGGCGCGGACTCCCGGCTGCATCGGCGGTGATATCGTCGAAGCGGTGGGGCTGGCGCAATCCACCGTGTCCGAACATCTGCGGATTCTCAAAGCGGCAGGCGTGATCACCGGAGAGATTGACCCGCCGCGCGTCTGCTATGCGCTGACGCCGGGTGCGCTGTCGCCGCTGGCGGCGCTGATTGCCGAACTTGATGCAACACACCCTGGCGCGGATGCCTGCGTCATCCCTGAACAGATGGAGCGATAAATGACGGTCTTTGAACGCTTCCTCTCGCTTTGGGTGCTGTTGTGCATCATCGCGGGCATCGGGCTGGCCACCCTGCTGCCGGGCCTGTTCGCGGCGCTTGCATCGCTGGAATATGCCTCGGTCAATCTGGTCGTGGCGGTGCTGATCTGGGCGATGGTCTATCCGATGATGGTGGCCGTGGATTTCGGCGCGCTGCGCCGTGTCGGTGAGCGGCCCAAAGGGCTGATCATCACGCTGGTGGTCAACTGGCTGATCAAGCCCTTCACGATGGCCGCCCTCGGGGTGTTGTTTTTCAACTACGTTTTTGCGGATCTGATCGATCCGGCCAATGCTGGCCAGTATATCGCCGGGCTGATCCTGCTGGGCACGGCCCCTTGCACGGCGATGGTCTTTGTCTGGTCGCAGTTGACCAAGGGTGATCCGAATTACACGCTCGTGCAGGTGTCATTGAACGATGTGATCATGGTCTTCGCCTTCGCGCCCATCGTGGCGCTGCTGCTGGGCGTGACCGATATTGCCGTGCCGTGGGAGACGCTGGTGTTGTCGGTTGTCCTTTATGTTGTGCTGCCGCTGATTGCGGGGGCGATCACGCGGGCGCGTCTGATGGGGCAGGGTGGCGAGGAGGCTGTTTCGGCTTTTACCGCGCGGGTCAAGCCGGCCTCTATTCTGGGGCTGTTGCTGACCGTGGTGCTGCTGTTCGGGTTTCAGGGCAATGTCATCCTCGACAATCCGTTCCTGATCCTGCTGTTGGCGACCCCGATCCTCATCCAGTCCTACGGGATGTTCGCGCTGGCCTATTTCTGGGCATGGCGCTGGAAAGTGCCGCATAACGTGGCCGCCCCCTGCGCGCTGATCGGCACGTCGAACTTTTTCGAACTGGCTGTGGCAGTTGCGATCGGCCTGTTCGGCCTGAACTCCGGTGCGGCTCTGGTCACTGTTGTCGGTGTGCTGGTGGAAGTGCCTGTGATGCTGTCGCTGGTTTGGTTCGCCAACCGCACAAAGCAGAGCTTTGCAGCATGAACTATCTGGTCTTTCTAGGGTCCGCGCGTGACAGCACCCCGCCACGTCCGGCGCGGCTTGGCGCGCGTGTCGCGGCAGCATGCTGCCGTCTTGTTACGGCGCGCGGTCATCGGGCCACATTGGTCGACCCGCTCGAAATCGACACGGGCGGCGTGTTCAAGCCGCAATTCGCCTATGCCGAGGGTCGCGCGCCCGCGCCGCTGGACGCATTGGCAAAGATGATCACGCAGGCTGATGGCTATGTCATGGTCAGCCCCGAATACAATCACGCGATGTCGCCCGCGCTGGCGCATCTGCTCAACCATTTCGGCGCCTCGCGTTTCGCGTTCAAGCCGTCGGCTATCGTGACCTATTCTGCAGGTCAATGGGGCGGGGCGCGCGCGGCGATGGGCATGCGGGGCTTTCTGTCCGAACTCGGCTGCCTGCCCGTCTCGGCGATGGTTCATATCCCCAAGGCGCAAGAGGCGCTCGCGGAGGACGGAGCATAGCAGGCCGATGCGGATGACTGGGATGGCTATCTTGGCCGGACCATAGCCCAGCTTGACTGGTGGGCCGAAGCTGCCAAGCGCCAGCGTGAGGGTGGCAAGGCGGAAGCGACACAGGCCTTTGGCCGCGACCCTTCGCAGCGTAACGCGCCTTCGGGGGGCTGAGCCTTTCGCGCGATCCGGCTCGTCGGGCAGCGTTACGATACCTTTCCCGCCGGTTCCGGCGTGCGGGCCACGTGATCGCGGGCCACGGACATGGATTTCAGGATGGCGTGCACCGTATCGCCGCGGGTCAGCGCCATCTGCTCGGTGGCGCGACGGGTGATGCGGGCCAGTATCTCGTGCCCCGCCACGTCGATATGGACCATCACCCCCGGACCCGTGCCCGGCATGATCCGGGTGATCGTCCCGGAAATGATGTTCTGGGCCGAAAGCCCCTCGGGCCGTGCCCGCGCGAGAATGACCTCATGCGCCATGATCCGCACCCGTAGCCGCGTACCGGGGGCGCCATCAATCTCGGGCAGGAACAAAGGCCCCGTCGGCCCGTTCAGGCGGGTCAGCCCGTCATCTCCATGCTCCACGATGACGGCAGGCAGCATCGCGGCAACCTCGCGGATGCCCATGGCGCGCAGCGCCTCGGGATCGGCCATGACATCGGCGGTCGTGCCCTCCCGCACGACGCGGCCATTCTCGAGCACCACCATACGATCCGCCAGAAGCTGCGCCTCGTTCATG
Organism: Paracoccaceae bacterium; assembly: GCA_024636555.1. Taxonomy (GTDB): domain Bacteria; phylum Pseudomonadota; class Alphaproteobacteria; order Rhodobacterales; family Rhodobacteraceae; genus Seohaeicola. The sequence continues at coordinate 19,281 of JAGXGW010000061.1, forward strand.
TCATGGGTGACCAGCACCACGGGCATGGCCAGATGCCTGCGTAAATCAATGATCTCGCTGTAGAGCTTCTCGCGGGTCGCGCGGTCCACGGCCGAGAATGGCTCGTCCAGCAGCAGCGCATGCGGCTTGCGGGCCAGTGCGCGCGCTACGGCCACCCTTTGTTGCTGTCCACCGGAGAGCTGTGCAGGCTTGCGATCAGCCAGTCCGTGCAGGTTAACCAGATCAAGGGTCTGCTCTGCTGCGCGCCTGTCGGGGGCATCCATCGCCGCCATCACATTCTGCACCGCTGACATATGCGGAAACAGCGCGTAATTCTGGAACACGATTCCCACCCTGCGGCGATGCGTGGGCAGATCAATGCCAGCAGCGGTATCCAGCCAAGCCGCGCCGTTCACAGCGATCCGCCCCGTTTGGGGCCGCCACAACCCCGCAATGCTTCGCAGGAGTGTCGTTTTGCCTGATCCCGAATGTCCGACGAGGGCAAGCAACTCGCCCGGTTGCACCTCAAATGCCACATCGAGCGGGATGGGTGCAGCCGAGCGCACCATGACATTCAGCGCCATCAGGAAACCCTCCTGCCCATACGCGCGGACAGCCAGTAGGTCAGCGCGATGGTGAACAGCGAGATGGCCACAAGGACGGCGGACATGATGGCCGCCCCCCGGTCGTCAAAGCCTTGAACCCTGTCATAAATTGCGATGGCGATTGTCTTGGTCTCGCCGGGGATCGAGCCGCCCACCATCAGCACGATGCCGAATTCGCCAAGCGTATGGGCAAAGGTCAGAACCAGCGCCGTCATCACCCCCGGCCATGCGAGGGGAAGCTCGACCTTCCACAAAGAGGTGAGGGAATTCATGCCGCAGCAGGCGGCGGCCTCGCGCACCTCTGCCGGAATCGCCTCGAACCCGCGCTGGGCGGGCTGGATAGCGAAGGGCAGGTTGAAGATGACACTCGCCACCACCAGCCCCTCGAAGCTGAAGACAAGCTGGCTGCCGAACAGGCTTTGCCACAGATCGCCCACGGGAGAATTCCGCCCGAATGCCACCAGCAGATAAAACCCGAAAACCGTGGGCGGCAGCACCAGCGGCAGCATCACCAGCGCCTCGACCAGACCCTTGCCACGAAACTGGCGGTAAGCCAGAAACCGCCCCATCAGAACCGAGACCGGCAGCAGGATCGCCACCGTCCATGCCGCCAGTTGCATGGAAAGCGAGAGCGCTGTCCAGTCCATCTATCCCCCGTCTTCCGGCAGGACGAAACCGTAGCGGCGCATGATCTCGCGTGCGTCAGGCTCCTGCATATAACTATAGAAAGCCTCGGCCACGGTGCCTGCGCCGTTCAGAAGAACCATACGCTGCCGTAGGGGCGCGTGCCATTCCTCGGGGATCAGCGCATAACGGCCACGCGGTGCCACCTCGGGGGCAAGGGCCAGCGAATAGGCGATGATGCCGCCCTCGGCATTGCCCGACAGCGCGAATTGCGCGGCTTGGCTGACGTTCTCGCCCAAGACCATAAAAGGTTGCAGATCATCCCAAAGCCCGCGTTTGATCAACGTCTCTCGGGCGCGCATCCCGTAGGGCGCGTGATCGGGGTTGGCGATGGCAAAGCGGGTCATTTGCCCGGCGGCCACCATCCCTGCCAGCGCGTCAAGGCTCTCGTCCGGTGTCAGCGATGATCCATGCGGTGCCATGAGAACGATCCGGCCTATCGCATAGAGGTCGCCTTCATCGGGGGTGAATCCATCGCGGGCGAGATCGAGGATGAACTGTTCATCTGCTGCCATGAACATCTGGAAAGGCGCGCCTTCGCGGATCTGGCGCGAGAAATTGCCTGTCGAGCCAAAGGACAGCCGCACCGACATCCCCGTCTCTGCCGTGAAGGCTTGGGCGATTTCGATCACCGCGAACTGCAGGTCAGACGCGGCAGCGATCACCGGGGTGTCGCTGCGCGATGGGGCAGGGCTCCACGCAAGAAAAAGCGCTGCGAGTGCTGCCACGACTGAACGGCTCTTCGAGAGCATAGGAGGGGCCATCTCATATTGATATGTTTCTCAAGCTATAACGTAGAAAGGCAGGCGGTTCGTCAATGGTTATTTCCCGTGGGGAATATCCCTCAGAAGCATACGCAATTCCGAAAGTTGCGCCGCACCGGCCTCCGCTGCCTCGTCCTCAAAGGCACGATAAAGCGACAGGACGGTGCGCCCGGCTTCCGTCAGAACGGCCCCGCCACCGCCCGGCCCGCCACGTGTGCTGTCAACCAGAGGTGCGCGGAACATCGCGTTCAGCGTGCCGATCAACTGCCATGCACGTTTGTAGCTCATGCCCATTTCGCGCCCCGCCGCCGCGATTGACCCGCAGCGGTCGATCCTTTCCAGAAGTTCGGCTTTGCCGGGGCCGATCATTTCCTCCGCACCGAAGACGATGCGGATGCGGATGCGCGGACGGCAGGTTTCATTTTCCATGTTACAACACTCTTCCCGCAGCCTGCCGTTTGCAAGAGGTTGAAAGCGGGAACAGACGTGTCGCTCACTGGCGGCTTTTGCCGCCCGAACTGGTCTTTGCCCCGTACCGAGCGGCCTTGGCCCAGCGGAGAAGGGCTTGCTCCTCCGCAACTTTGTTGTCCCGCCCTTCCTGCGCGTCCCGGAGCACGTCGCGAGCCTTGTCCAGAGCGAGCCTGATCGTCGAAAGTTCGCGGAATTGTTCCGTCAAGGCGGTCTCAAGCGCCTGCACCCGCGGGGCGGTTTTTGCCAGATCGCGGTTGATCTGTGCTTCCTCGTTGCGGATGCCGCGGATGAATGCCCCCACATAGGGAGCTGCCTCGATCGAGATGATTCTTGCGTCGGTATGCAGCCGCTCGAGAAGTTCTGCGCGCGTATTCTCCAAGGTTGCGACCTGCGCGCGAAGCATTGCAAGCTCGCCTGCCTCGGCGGCCATCTCGTGGCGTCGCAGCCGTTCAAGCACGACAAGCGTATGGACCCGGTCAGTCATTCTTCCGCGTCTTGGTGCCGCCGGATTGCGGATTCTCCGCGCGCAGGATCAAGGCCTCCCGCATCCGTTGCAGAATCTCCGGAGGAAAGGCGTTCAGACTTGGCGGAGCACTGACCGGAAAAGAGGCATACGGTGCTCCCAGCGGGATGATCCGCCCGATCACGTCGGCGTTAGGCTGTTCAGGAACAGATGTCTCTTCGGCGACAGCCTCAAATGCTGCAACCGATAGCGCCAATGGCAGCGCGATCCGAAACCATCGCGTAACAGCATGGGGCGCATGTCCCGTCATACGGCTGGTAGCTCCTTTTGGGCCGCCTCGACCTTGTAGAAATCGGGTTGCTTGGTGCTTGGAATGTTGCCGCGCCCGATCTCGACACAGATGTTCGGCGGGTGGTTGGCCACCATCGCAACAAAGATATCGCGGATGATGAGATAGAATGCCTCGTCCTCATCCTCGATCTGTTTGAGGCGGCCAGATATCGGCTGCACCATGCAATAGGCCAGAAACACGCCCAGAAAGGTGCCAACCAGCGCGCCGCCGATCATTTTACCCAGGACTTCCGGCGGCTGGTCGATGGATGACATGGTCTTGATCACGCCCAGAACCGCCGCAACGATTCCGATTGCCGGCAGACCGTCAGCCATCGTCTGGATCGCGGCGGCAGAGGCGAGCGTCTCGCGGTGGTGCTTCTTGATCTTGCGGTTGATCACATCCTCCGTCTGGTATTTGTCATCGAACTGCATCGAGAGCATGCGAAAGCTGTCTGTGATCAGCTCGGTTGCGAAATGGTCTTTGAGAATGACCGGATAGCGCTGGAAAATGCTGCTTTCACGCGGTTTTTCCACATGCTCATCCAGCGCGATGATGCCCTTCGTCTTGTACAGGCGCGCCAGCTCATACATCAGCTTCAGCAGTTCCTCGTAATGCGGTGCCTTGAATTTCGGGCCTTTGATGACCTTGATGAGACCACGCAGCGACGAGCGCAGGACCGTCGTTGAATTGGCGATGACAAAGGCCCCGATCGACGCACCGCCAATCATCATGCCCTCGTACGGAAGCGCATAGAGCACGATATCCATCTTGCCCCCCGACAACATGAAGCCGCCAAACACCAGTCCGAAGACCATCGCCAGACCAAGAAAGATCGCCATTAGAACTCCGTCACAGGTTTATGCGGCTTCGGTCCGCATCTCGGTGTTATTTGTTTTTCTTTCCAACTATACTTGACATAAATACAGGACAAACATAAATAGACAATTATAAATTAGCGTGGAGGCAGCCATGATGAGCAATTCAGGCACGTTCGTATATCTGCTTGAAGAAGAAGTGGTGTCAGGCATGCTTTCGGGTTGGCCCGATGATATACAGATCGCCGTTTGTCTTACTCCCGGCGGTGCCTGTGACCTTGCCGTGCATCATCAAAGCGAGACGCAACGGGTGCTGGAGCGTATTCTGGCGCTGCATGGCCTGAACCGGTCTGACCTTTGTGTGGCACCGCATGTCGAAGGCTACCCGACACGCAAGGTTTTGTTCTCGGAAGAGCAGCAGCTTCTCTCGCTAGTCGCGGACAGCCCGCATCTGGCCGAACTGGCATCGGATTATGCGATCAATTACCGCTTCGCACAGGACGAGGGACTTGATACCGATACGGCGACAGGCACCACAGGCGGGCGACAGCCAGCGGCTGCGGACAAGTCGGCAAAGGACTGGACCGGGGCGCATGAGGCAGAGCCTGCGGCCATGTCCGCGCGCTCCCGGGCTTACGTGACGCATCTTTCGCTGCCCTCGGGCTATGCAGCGCCGCCAATGTTGAACCGCCCCGAATGCGTCTTTGTCGAGGCCCGCTTGCAGCGCAAGGGCGATGCCATTCGTCTGATCATCGCGCCGGAGGCGGCGACCGGAAAAGAATCTCCCGTAACTGTCACGCGCATCGGATGCCGCGATGACTTCGCGCGCTTTGTCCTGCCGCGCAACGCGCTCGACGGCTGGGTGCCGGACGATGTGGCGATACTCGACATGCCCGAGCATGCGTTCCCCGTCGCGATGGTGGAGCGGTTCATGCGCGAGCCTCATCTTTGTCACGTCACGGTCACGGCGCGGGGGGTGTTCGTCTCTCCTGTTGCGCCTGTCGCGGGTAAGGTCGCTTCACTTTCCAGCGCAGGTCAGTTACCAGCGCCGCGCGCGAAACGGCGGATTTTCAGATCCGTGCATCTGGCTGTTGCTGCTCTGGTCGGCTTCATGCTGGTCACGGGGCATTTCGCGGCAGCGCTTGATCGCACTCCGGCGCAGAGCGGTGCCGCTTACCGCAGCAATTATGATGCCAATGCGGATGCCGCGCTGGACCTGATCGCCGAAATGGCCCGTGACGGTTCTGGCGGATAGGCGAGCGAGCGGCTTATGCGGTCTCTGCCTCGTCCGAGATCTGGACAAGATAACCCTTGGACCTGATCGTGCAGACGAGGTAGCGGTTGCCAAAAGCCGCTCTGAGTTTCTTGCGAATCCGCGTGATATGAACGTCGAACTTGCGGTCACCATAGAGCCAGTCGGCCTTGTCGAGCTGTCGTGACAGCTGGTTGCGGCTGACAATCTGGCCCCTGTGGCTCAGCAGGATCCGCATGATGTCCGCTTCCACCGGCGTCAGTTGCGCGCGGGCAATGAGCGGCGTTTCGAGAGATATGCTTTTCTCGGCCATACCGGCCTGCCGCATCCGCAGCGCGACCCGCGCAACCAGTTCATGCGCTTGCAAGGGCATACGCAACACGTCATCCGCACCGGCGGCAAGCGCGTCAGCGGCGCTGTTTGCTGTTCCGGCATGGTCGATCACGATGATCACCCAGCCCGGCAGATGGCGCCGCAGATCAGCAATCTCGACAGGGCCGAGCACACAATCGCGCAGCCCTGTGAGAAGGACACCGGCGTCGGGCGCGTCGGGCAGCACGAGGCTTACAAAGGTTTCAAGGCAGGTATCGTCACATACCAAGATTTCCGGAATGCCAAGGACGCGGATGTGATCGGCAAGACCGTCGCAGATGGTGCGGTCACGGTCTCGGATCACGGCGATGCGCGGAATTTCTCCGACTGCTTGGTACCTTCCGGAAACTTTAATGTTTAAAAGGTTCATGAACTCTTACCATAACGTTGTCATACATAGGCGCGTTACCCGGTGGCCGTTTGGTTAAGGCTGGGAAGGCAGCCACGCCCACGGTGCTTGGAAATAATGATAAAGCAGGCCGTAGTCCCTTTGCTTTCACCACTATTACGACCTTTTTATGGCATTTGCCTCCTGATGTTCTGCCGGTGTGTTGCATAGTTTTCGTTAACCAAAGAACAGTTGTATGTGTTTCAAGTTTGTGCAAATATAAAAAGGCCAGTCATTGAAGAATTCGATGTTCCGTAAACAATACATGGCGCCAGCATGATGTAGCACGCGTCAGACCATACATTGCGGAAAGGCTTTCCCACAGTAGAGGGCATCCAATGACCAAAAGCGACTCCAAGGCAGATTTAGTAGCGACCGTTGCAGCCTCTTACGCGGCGCGACCTGACGTGACGGCCGACGATATCGTCGCGCTCGTTTCCAAGCTGCGCCGTGAATTCGGCGAACCCGAACAGGGCAGCGTTGACGCGCGGCCGCCGGCCCACGGACCCGTGCGGGCCGAACCCGCCATTCCGATCGAGAAAGCCGTGACGCATGACAAGGTGTTTTGCCTTTGCTGTGGCAAGGGTTTCAAGATGTTGAAAAGACATCTTGGGGCAGAGCACGGCCTGACCGAGGCTGCCTACCGCGCCATGTTCGGCCTGTCGGAGGATGTGCCTCTGGTCGCGCCCAGCTATTCGAACCGCAAGGCGAAATACGCGCGCGAGGTTGGTTTCGGCAAATACGATCGCGGCGAAGCAAGCGCAGGCCGTTCGGAAACCGAAGAAAATCAAAGCATATCCTGAATGTAGGGACGCAGTACGCCGCGCCTTGCCCTCTGGCGTGGCCTGTGTGTCTGACCTCAAGCAGAGGGGCGCGGACCAATGGCCGAGCAGCAGATTATCATCCGGAAAAGCGAAGATCATCATGATCATGACCACCATGGTGGCGGATGGAAAGTGGCCTATGCCGATTTCATGACAGCCATGATGGCTTTCTTCCTTCTGCTCTGGATCATTTCCGCGGCAGACGAGCAGAAGCTTCAGGGATTGGCCGAGTTTTTCACGCCTACGGACTCCACGATCATCGGCGGGCAGGGCTTTCTGGACGGGCAGGTGTTTGGCCCCGAGGGCGCTTTCAGCGGAATTGACGGGGACAGTTTTCAGGTCCAGCCGCCCAGTTTCGGACGTGAGGCTCCGATCTCGCCGCCAGACGACAGCCCCCGCGCATTGGAACCGCGTGTCGTTGTGGAATATGCGGAGAATCCGCCGCGCGATGCGTGGGATGTCTTCGAGGAGCGCGGAACTGAATCCGCTGAGGACACGAAAGACGAAATCGATCCGGCCTTGCTGGCGGAACGCGAGGCGCGTGCAGCGCGCCTTGACGAGGTTGCGGATGAAATTCTGGTGGCGGTCGCCGAAAATCTTGCGCTGGTGGAGCTTGAATCAAATCTGCGGATCGACCGGACGCCGGACGGTTTGCTGGTCCAGATACTGGATCAGGAGAACCGTCCGATGTTCGCCTCCGGAAGCGCCAAGGTAACCGCCGCCACGCGCGAACTGGTGCAGATCATCGGGCTTGCCGTGTCTGATCTTGTCTATCCGCTTGCGATCACCGGCCATACTGATGCGGTGCCATTCACGACGCGCAGCGATTACGGGAACTGGGAGTTGTCGGCGGACCGTGCGAATGCGACGCGTCGTACCTTGTTGGAGGGGGGAGTCGGACCAGAGCGGATCTCACGCGTTTCGGGCCTCGCTGACACGATGCCGCTGAATGCAACATCGCCGGATGCCCCGGAGAATCGTCGGATCACGATGCTGCTGATTTATCCTGACCCGTTGATTGGCCTCAATGCGAGCTTCGAGGATGATCCCGCCCCCGAAATAACCTCCCCTGAAGAGTAAAATACAGCCTCCCGCAGCGGCAGCAATCGGCCGGAAAAGTCTGAGATTTGAAAATTTCCTCGGAAGGTCTGCGCCAGGCGCTTGATCAAAATAAAAAAAGAGCTGTCAAGTTATTTATCGTTAAGTGACTTCACTGAAGCGTGACGAGCACACTCTAAAAGGATTGTGTTCCACTTGGGGCGCGCGCCTCTCGGATGCAAAACGAAAAGCGCTGGATTTTTTCAGTTCGCCGTGTCTCTGACCGCCTATCAACACATTATGCCCCAGAAAAAACATGAATATTTAGGCCGTTACGGGCCTTACATCCCGTTTGGACCCATACAACTTTAACATTTCAATTCTTTCGAGAACATTAACCAGGAACTAATGTGATTGAGGGCGGGCAATAAGGCAGCGGGAGCTTTTTATGCGACATGACCGACTTCTGGAATTGATCTGGCAGGGTGACATCCAGCCTGCGTCCGGTCCTGGTGCGGGCCGCTTGCAGCGCGGGTTGAGCGCGTTGCTGCCCTTGCGCACTGTCTATCTGTCGGCCGCTTCCGGTGTGGATCGCAGATGTATCAAGACAGATGATGTCGAACTGCTGCCTGAGCTTCCTTTGGGCGATGTGCTGGCCGAGGAACTGTCGATTGATGTGCCAGCCGGATCGTTCGTGGTGATCAGTGACGGCGCGCTTCTGGACAATTTGGCGCTGGAAGACGAGCTGTCCTACGATCTGGGCGTGCTTGTTGCCGAGGCTTTGCTGGGTGTAATCCGCGCCGGCGTCTTTCCATGCGAGCGGGAAACGGATGCGCTTTTCGCAATGGCCCAGTCCTATCACGCGATGATCGACGGCTCCGGTTTCGTGCATCTTGGGCTAAAACCTTCGTGGTTCCGTGTCGGGCTTGCCGCAGGGCTTTGCACCTATTGGGCCGGCGCGCGAACAGCGCTCAGCGATACAAGCGGGCTGTTCCTGCGGCCCGACTTTCTGTCCTGCCCGAAGCTGCATGATTACCTGCGAAACCTTGATAGCAACTTTACCGCGCCAAATCGCGTGTCTGCAGGCCTGATGCTGTTTACCGGTGGAACCTGCAGCTATGGTGCATGGCTCTCCAAGGTGGAGAAGGCAGTGACAGCCGAACTCGATGCACATTTGATCCGGACTTGCGGTAACGGCCGCTCTCAGGAGTTGCGAGCGTAGGTGGTCAGGCAATTAATCATGTATTAACCAGATTATTATTTAATATTGTCTATTTTTATGTATGACTAATCTTGTAATTTATGCGAGTGGTCATCATGAAAAGCACCCTCCAGGCGGCATTACGCGAACCTCTCCTGACGATTGACTCGGAACGCGATGCGATCCGACGCTGGCAAAACGAAGGCGACCGGCATGCACTCGAGCTTCTGTTGCGCAGCCACGCGCGGCAGGCTTGGTCGCAGGCGCTGCGTTATGCTGACAATCCGGTGGACCTTGACGACCTTGTCGCCGAAGGAATGATCGGGCTGATGCGTGCGGCCAATAGTTTTGACCTCAAGATGAATCTGCGCTTTTCCACCTACGCAGCCTATTGGGTCATGAACGGCGTCTTTACCGCGCTCGCCCGGATCGGCACCGTCATAGATATGCCGGTGCGGACCTATCTCGATGCCCGCATGGGGCGGTTGAGCGGCGACGATGCCGGACTGTCCTATTTGGCGACGCAAGGTGCTGTGCCGCTTGATGCGGGTGGCGAGGGGCTTTCCCTGTCCGAGCGTTTGCCCTGTTCCAGCATGACGCCCGCCGAAGCCACCGAGACGCGCTCGGCGCAGGCTTTGCTGCAAAGGCTGCTCGATCAGGCGCTGGCGTCGCTTGATCCAACGGAAAAGGCCATCATCCTGCGCCGCAGACTGGCTGCCGATCCGGAAACGGCAGAGGCAGTTGCCGCCGATCTGGGAATGTCGGTGCAACGGCTGCGCCAAGGTGAAACGCGCGCTTTGACCCGTCTGCGCCGCGACCTTGTTGCGCGCGGTTTCAGCCGCGCCATGCTGCATTGAGAGAGAACAAATGATGATGTCCCTACTTGCCGGTTTGGCACCTCTCACGTCATCTCCGCATGCGAAAGGGGAGGCGGATCCTGCGCTGAAATCGTCGACTCCCGGTAATCTGAAGCCCGACGCGCAGAGTACCACCTCAACCTCGGTACAGCCGGAGCAAGGAAAACCCGCAGACTTTGCCGCCCTGCTTGCGGCGGTTTGGCCTCAATCGGGCCAGCAGGGTCTGGCGGGCAAGGCGCAGACCCTGCCGGTCAAACCGCCTGTGGACGCCGCGCTGGAAAATTTCACCGCAGAGTTGAATGCGCTGGTCTCGTCACTCACGGAAAAACCTGATGCATCCGATCTGTCCGGAATGGTGACGGCCTTTGTGGGGCTGTTGCAGAACTATGATGCGGCGACAGGCGGTAATGCCACAGCGGTGCTGGTCGAAAACCTGAAGGCGCTCGACAGTGAAGACCTTGCTGTGCTCGACGCGGCCTCATTGGACCCGGCCATTCTGTTTGCATCACTGGCTGCCCTTGCGGAGATTTCGATGGTTGAAAGCTCCGGTATGCTCGTTCCTTCAGGGCAGGTGCCGCAGTTGCTCCGGTCTGCAGCCGAGACGGCCTTTCCTGCACGTGACACCTCCCTGAAGGGCAGGGACAGTGCGGATAGCTTGCAGCGCCCGCATGTCGCGCAGCCGCTGGCCGCTGTGGATACTGTCAAGCCGGTGCAGCAACAGCTCTCCGGCTCGGGCGAGGGTCGCGTTGATTTGCGTACCGTTGTCATGACGGCGCTTGCGACACCAGGCGCGGGCGCTGAACCGGACGCGGTAGCGCTCGCCTCCGCGCAGAGCGAGACGCGCACTGCATTTTCAGCACCAACCGATATAGCCCGCGCGGCGGAGGCTCCGCCGCCGCCCGCTTCAGGCTTTGCGCGAAATCTTGCCCAGCAGATCCGGCAGGCCCAATTCACCGACGGTCATACGCGGATTACGCTGGCGCCGCGCGGGTTGGGGGAGATCGAGATCGAGATGCGCCCCGACGAGGCAGGCAAGCTCCGGATCGTTTTACGGGCAGAAAACCCGGCGGTTCTGCATGCCTTGCGCGGGGACCGTGACGGGCTGCTGCTGACGCTGACCGAAAGCGGTGCGGATGTCAGGGATGCCGATCTGAGCTTTGAAGATTTCAGCCACAGACAGCGCCGTAATGCGGAAGCTTCCGATGCGCCCACTGGCGGAATTGCGCAAGCCATCGGTCCGGACACACCGGATGTCACCGTGCCCCGGCCAGGGATCACCGCGGCAGGCACAGTCGATATGTTAACCTGAAGGAAACACCATGGATATTGCACGCATCGCGTCAGCCGCAGACACGCCGAACGGCGCAAGTGTTGCGAAGGATAAGCTCGACACCGATTACCAGAGTTTCCTCAAACTGCTGATTGCGCAGGTGTCGAACCAGGACCCGTTGGAGCCGATGGATTCCACGACATTCGTCTCCCAATTGGCGCAGTTGACCCAGGTGGAGCAATCCATCGTGACCAATGCGAACCTTGAGAAGATCAACCAACGCATGGCCAATGTCGAAGCGCTCTCGGATGTGCAATTGATCGGGCGCGAGGTGACAGCCGAGACCGACCGCATCGAGCTGCGCGATGGCAGGGCGGCGCTGTCTTATTCCCTCGCGCAGGAGGCCGAGAATGTGACGGTCATCATCAAATCCATTGATGGCACCGTGATCCGCGAACTGACAGGCCAACCGCGCGCGTCGAAAGTGTCTCATGATCTGGTCTGGGACGGGCGCGATGTGGATGGGCTGCCGGTTCCGGACGGACTGTTTCAGGTGACGGTCGCCGCCAGTGACGCCACCGGCAACGCCGTAGCCTATCAGACGGAATCATCCAGCCGTGTAGAGGAACTGACGTTCCGCGACGGTTATCCTCTGCTGATCCTGCGCAATGGTGCCGAGGCATTTGCGGGCAGCGTGAAATCAGTGCGGTAGGCCGCCTGCTTTCACAGGCGTCGCCTAGTTATAGGCGACGTCATGCTTGTAAAGCGTCAGGAACAGCACGTCCTCGACATCGGTAAAGCTTTGTTGAAGCTGGGAGGTGAGCCTGCCCGACAGCTCGCGCGAGTCGATGGTCACTCCGCGCATGATCGGTGTATCGGCAGCGCTGGCCATGGCCTGCTCGATCGCGGCCTGCAGCCGTGCGGCATTTTGTGGAACCTCGTAATGGGCCGCGCTTTCCGCATCTCTGATCGACACGGCAAGGTCCGCAACGACGAAACTCACACTTTTCGACTTGCGGACAGGAAATGTCACATTCGCCATTCTGATCAGATGCGGGCCGGATGCCTCTTGCGTCGGCGTCTCGCTGGCTGAAGTCTCGCTGGCTGAAGTCTGGCGGCCTGCTGTTTGGCGCGTTGTCGCAGGAGAGGGCGCGTCAGCCGCCGCTTTTTCGGTTTTGGCCTCTGCGGCGCGCAAGATAGCCTCTGCTCGCGTCTCCTGCTTGGACGGTGCCGCGGCATCGGCCACAGCCATGCTACCGGCGTCGCGCTCCTGACCTGTCACCAATGTCCCCGCCGCAAAGCCGAGTGACGCGAAACCGCCGACAACGAGAATCGCCAAGACTGGAAACAGCTTCATTAATTGGTCCCTGAACATACTTAGCCAATCGCCGGATGACAGGTAATTGGGGCAAGAGTTCAGCCTCAATAGGGCAAGACAATGTCAACAATATCTTCCCCGTAACTGCGCTGCTGTTGGCGCGACAATTGACCCCGTCCACCGTAGGTGATGCGGGCTTCGGCCACCTTTTCATAGGGAATCGAGTTGTTCATGCGAATATCCTGCGGCCTGATGATGCCTGCCACCCGCAATTCGCGAAGTTCCTGGTTCACCTTCACTTCCTGACGGCCCGCGATCACGAGATTGCCGTTCGGAAGGGTCTGGATGACCAGTGCGGCAACTTTGAGGTTGATCGATTCGCCCCTGTTGATCTGGCCGGAGCCGGATGCCTCAAAGCTGGAGCTGAGGTCGATGATGTCTCCGGTCGGCAGGTTGTCGAGACCTATTATACTTGGGATTCCCGCGGAACCGGAACCTTCGCGTTCGCGCCGCGTCGCGTTACGCATTTGTGCGCGGTCGTCGATGCGGATGTCGATAGTCAGGATATCCCCGACGCGGGCGGCGCGCTGGTCCGAGAAGAACCCGCCCGATCCGCGCTGCCACAGCGATGCGGCCTCGGCGCGGTGCAGTATGCGCGGCGGCTCCGGCGGGGGCATCGGGATCTGGACAAAGTTTGCCTCGGGTATCGCGCCGCCCGACACGGAGATGTCGGACACCTGCGGATCGCGGTTGAACGCTTCGCGGGGATCAGCGCAGGCCGCGAGCGTGGCCATCACAACGAGCGCACAGCCAAGTCGCACAGGCATTGCATTGCGGGCTGGTTGCGGAATGACGGCGCTGGGCATGTGCGTTGCAAGACTTTGGCGCATCTGCGCGTGACGGAATGTTGGGGTGTTCACCGGCTGACCTCTACGATGCCGTCGGCTGTGGCGATGCCAACGACGGCTGTGTTGCTGACAAGATTGACGATCCGCACTTCCTGACCGCGATGCGCGTCGCCAAGCGCACGGCCGGGCGCGGACAGCAGCAGCGCCCCGTCACTGAAGCGGATGGTCACGAGGCTGCCGCGACCGACCACAAGCGGTTGCATAACGGCCTGAACCATCACGGCGCGACCTTCGGTCAACAGGCTGCGGACCTGCATTCCGATCAGATCGGCAGGGTCCGTGATCGCGAAGGCACCGATGCGGCTGGCGGGCAGATGCACCGTGCCGATATCACTCTCGGCGACGATATCGCCCGGCATCAGGCGGCGCAGTGGCACCGGCACCGCGACGATCAGCATGGCCGTTCCGCTGACGCGCAGCACCTCGTTGGACCCCGTCACGACATTGGCCGCGAACCGGCCTGTGGCAGGGTCCATCCACCATGCCGAAATGAGGACGGGATCACGCGGCGCGCCCGGATTGACCGAAATTTCGAACCGCCCCCGCGCAGGCATCGCAAGCCCTGCGCTGTCGCGGGCCTTCTCGCCGATCAATTCTTCGAGCGAAACCGCCCCCGCAAAGGCGGGGCTGCAAAGCGTGAATACAAGGGCGAGCATGGCGCAGCCAAGGCGCAGGACGGCAGAGCAGGCAGGCCGAAATGGCAAAGCGGTGTTGTTCATCGGCCTAGCGGATCTGGTTCGCGGTGGACATCATCTGGTCCGCGGTGGAAATCGCCTTGGAGTTCATCTCGTAGGCCCGCTGCGCCGAGATCAGATCGGTGATCTGCTGGATAATGTTCACGTTGGAATTCTCCAGATAACCCTGCCGGATGATCCCGACACCCGGATCGCCGGGGTTGGCCTGCAACGGGTCTCCCGATGCGGTGGTGGCCTGTAACAGGTTGTTGCCAAGCGCCCGCATCCCCGCTTCGTTCACGAAAGTCGCCATCGTGATCCGGCCCAGATCGACCGGCACGGGATCGTTCTCGACATAGGCCATGACGGTGCCCGTCTCGCCCACGGCAACGTTGACCGTATTGTCGGGCAGCACGATGCCGGGGTCCAGCTCATAGCCCTGAAGCGTCACAAGCTGACCTTCGGGTGATAGCTGGAATGCGCCGTCCCGTGTGAAGGCCTGACCGCCATCGGGCAGGTTCACGGTAAAGAAGCCGCGCCCGTCGATTGCCAGATCAAGCTGGTTCTCGGTGGCCATCAGCCCGCCTTGGGTGTTGAGCCGTATCGTGCCCGCCGTCTGCACGCCAAGGCCCACATCGACGCCCGTGGGGCGCATCGTGCCCGCATCCGAGGTTTGCGAGCCCTCCCGCCGTTGCGTCTCGTAGATCAGGTCCTGAAACGCGGCGCGGCTGCTCTTGAAGCCGGTGGTATTGGCGTTGGCGATGTTGTTCGAGATAACGTCGACATTGGTCTGCTGAGCCAGCATGCCCGTCGCGGCGATTCCGAGTGCCTTCATATCCTGTCCCCTTGGTCCGGCGAGGCTGTCCATCTGCCTCTTGATCACGTGGTTCTGCGTTGCGGCGTTTGCGCCAAATAAACTTGCCTAGCCGGACGGGCGGCCGATCCTGCGCAGCATGTCGCGGCGCAGCTCGTCTTCGCCGTTCATCAACTGCACGGCCCGTTCATAGGCTTTCTGGATCGTCATCATCTGTGTCATCTCGACGACAGGTTGGATATTGCTGCCCTCGATGGCCCCCTGCACGACCTCGGTCGCGCCATCGGGTACCGGCGGACGGATGCCCTCCCGGTCCGGCTCCACCAGCATGCCGTTGCCCAGCCGCTCATAGGCTTGCAGGTCGGGTATCGTGAACACACCGATCTGGGCGATCACGCCATTGGACAGACTGGAGATTGTCCCGCTGCGCGAGATGGACAGATCGTTCATCGCATCCGGCGGCAGGGCGATCGGGTTGCCCCCGACGTCCAGCACCCGCGCGCCCGACATCGTCACCAGCGCGCCTTGGGCATCCGTTGCGAAATGCCCGTCACGCCCGTAAGTGCGCTGCCCCTGCGGCGTTTCGTAGCTGAACCAGCCGTCACCCTTGAGGGCCATATCCAGCGGGTTGCCCGTCAGCGTTACGGCACCTTGCTGCTCATCCAGATACGAGCCCCGGTCGACCAGGAAGCTGGTTTTTCCGGTTGCCGCCGAATCATCGCGGTGCATGTAGGACGAGAAAACCACCCGCTCGCCTTTGAAGCCGGCCGTGCTGGCATTCGCCATGTTATTCGCGGTGACGTCCAGTTTCCGCTGGAGCGCCGTTGCGAGTGAGAGCGAGATGTAACTCGTGTTGTCCAAGGCATCACCATGAAGTTTGTGGAGGCAGCATATCTGCTATTGATGATTAAATCAAATACGGTTCTTGATTATTTATCCTTTATACATGATTATATTCAGAATAACCATAGGATAGAGCTTGGTGTCTGCATCCACCGTTCATGTGTATCAGCGGATTTCCCCCGCCGCCGTGCTCAAGGCGGGCGGTGCCTGCATTCGGCCTTTCGCGCTGGCTATTGCCATCGGCGCTGGTGCCGCATCGCCTGTGCAGGCAGCGGCAGATGTGGCGGATGCGCAGCGGGCGGCGCAGGTTGTGCCGGTCTCCGGCGACGAAGGTGCCGCGCCGCACAGCACCCCTTTGCCGTCGCTGTGGCGCGACATGGCGCGCTACAGCCCGCAGTCGTTTCTGGAGAACCGGCAAAGGCTGACACAGAGGTTGTACGAGTTGCGCGAAAAGCTGAGCAACGCCGTTCATCCCTCGCCGGTAGAGATCGACCTGTTGCTTGATCTTGCGGCTTTGCACCTGTCCCAGCGCATGTTGCCCGAGGCGCAGTCCTTTCTGGATGCCTTGCCCGCTGCTGTTCCCCATCCGCGGGGACAGGGTCATGCATGGCTGTCGCCGGTTCAGGAGCGGCGTGCGATTGTGCTTGCGGCTGCGTTGGAAGGCTTCAGCGGGGCGGGAAGGGCTGCGCCCGCAGATTGGCCGGATGCGGCGCTTTTCGAGGCGCTGGGCTATATCGCAGCCAGCGATTTCACCGCTGCGCGCCCCTTGCTTGGCAAGGCGGCGGAGATCGTTGCGGGCTACCCTGCCGCGCTGGCTGATCCGGTCGTGCCGCAACTGCTTCTTGCTGCAATCGAAGGCGGTGCATGGGATGTGGCGCGTGATCTGGCAGAGCGTTTGCGGCCCGACGACGGCGCGCGCCATAGCGCGGCCTATCACCATCTGCTGGGCCGGGCGGCAGAAATCGGCGGCGATCTGGTTGCCGCCTTCGACAATCATGCCGCCGCAGCGGCTGGATCGGATGAATGGGCGCAGCGCTCCCGTCTCGCGTTGGTTGAGTTGGGGCGCGTCACCGGCACCCTGTCACCCGTAGATGCGCGGGAGCTTCTGCACCAGACCCGCGCCATCTGGGCAGGCGGCCCGCTTGGCCTTGCGACATTGCAGCGAATTGCCGGGCTGGAACTGGCCACGCGGCGCGAGCTTCCGGCGCTGGAGGCGCTCGCCGGTATCATCCGTCTGCATCCCGATACGCGGGAAGCCGCCGCGGCGGAACGGCAAGCGCTGGCCTTGATCGATGCGATCCATACGCTCGGTCTTGCGGGCGACATGACGCTGGTGGATTTCATCGCCGCCCACCGCGCCATTGCCCGCGACTACCGGTTCAATCCGGCCTTTGACCGTTTTGCCGAAGCCTTTGCGGATCATCTGGCGGCAAGCGGAGCAAGCGGGCTTGCCGCCGCCACGTTCGGCGATCTGCGCACCCGCATCGCGGGGCGCGATGGTCCGGCGGCGGATGCGGCTCTGTCTGTTGAACCCGCAGGTGATGTGAGTGTGGAGCCGGACCCGGTGCCGGACAGATTGCGCCTGAAACATGCCGCAGCGCTGATGCAGGGCGGTTTGGTGGCCGAGGCGGAGGCGTTGCTGTCAGCACCTCTCGACACCTCTGACAATGCGATGCGTGACACCCACAACCTGATGCGCGCGCAGGTTTCTGCGGCCACCGCACGGCACGCCGAAGTTCTGGGCACCCATATGGCCGCGCCGAATGGGGAATACCTCAGGCTGCGGGCCGAAGCTGCCTTTGCCTTGGGGGAATGGTATACGGCGCACGAGGCTTATGAGCGTCTTTTTCGCCTCATGGGTGAAGGGCTTCAGGCATCAGACCGGATCAATTTGCTGCTGGCCGCGCATCGCAGCGGCGATCCGGCGCGACTTCGGGAATTGCTGCGCAACTTCCCGGATCTGGACGCGCAATGGGCCGCCCTTGCCGCCGGGCTGACAGCCCAGGCGCCGGATGTGTTGCCGCTGCGCGGAGATGCGGCGCAGGAAAGGATAGAGAATGCGGGCAGCGCACTGCGACTGCTGCAGACGGCAGGAGGCGATGACATGCCTTGAATCGCGCCGATCCTTACCGAAACCTTAACCGCCCTTAAAACCATGCTGCCTATATCTCATGTGTCGTGACGTGGTCAGACGCGGGTGGCACCAACAAGAAGGACGCTTTATCATGAGCATTTCCAACGCAATGCAGACCGGCGTCAGTGGTTTGCGTGCCAACTCCACTGCTGTCGGCCGCATCTCTGACAACATCGCGAATGCCAATACAGACGGATATCGCCGCAGCTTTGCCCAGATGGTGACCACAACCACGACCAGCAGCGGCACGGGGCTTGCCCCTGCGGGCGTACAGGCAGTGCAGGGCACCAATGTGTCACTGGACGGGGCGCTGCGGCCGACGGGGCGGGCGACAGACCTTGCGATCAGCGGATCGGGCTTTTTTGTCGTCTCGCGGGGTCCCGACGAATTGGTCGAGTCAAACTATATGCTGACCCGCGCCGGATCGTTTCTTCCCGACGAGAACGGGAATCTGCGAAACGCTGCCGGCCTCTTTCTTGCCGGCTTTCCCTATGGCGAGGATGGCGCGCTGGGCGCGGTGGACCGCAACCGGTTCGGGGATCTCCAGACGGTCAATATCGGCGATGTGCAGATGCGCGGTGCCCCGACAACAGCGATCACGATTGGCGGAAACGTTCCGGCGCAGCAGACCGGCCTTGTGCCGCCGGGCGATCCGTTCCTGTCCTCGGCAGAGTTCTTCTCGCCCCTCGGTGTGGCCGCGCGCCTGCAGTTTTCATGGCAGCCGACAGACGTCCCCAATACTTGGGAAGTTACTGTCACGGACCCAGCTGGTGCTGCGCTGGGCACCGTCGGCGTGACGTTCAACGCCGAGGGTCCGAATGCGGGAACGCCCACCTATGACAACACCAACTTCCCAACCTTTGACGTGGCTACTGGTCAAGTTCTGGTTAACGTAGGCGTTCCGGCGCAGCCGATCACCCTCGACTTCGGTGCGCCGGACACCTTCACCGGCATGACGCAATTCGCCGGAGATTACACACCGCTCAGGATGGGGGCGGACGGCTCGGAAACCGGCATGCTGGTTCGCACCGAAATCGACGAGCGCGGAGACGTTTACGGCGTCTTCGACAACGGTAGACGCAGGGCGCTCTTTAACATCCCACTGGCGCAGGTGCCGAACCCTGACGGGCTGCTGACGACCAACGGCAACGCCTTCATGCTCTCGCGCTCCTCCGGACCCATGCAGTTGGGCACGGCAGGAACGGGTGCAGCCGGAACGATCACCGCCGGTGCGCTGGAAAGCTCCAACGTGGAGGTGGCGCAGGAACTGACGGATCTGATCCAGACACAGCGCGCTTATTCCTCCAACGCCAAGATCGTCACCACGGTTGACGAGATGCTGGAAGAAACCATGCGTCTCAAGCGCTGACAGCCATAAGGAACAAGGGCCATGAGTATCACCAACGCTTTCGTCAGCAGTCGCAGCGGTCTTGCGGCGACGGCAGCATGGTCCGAGATGACGGCAAACAACATCGCCAATGCCGACCGCATCGGCTATGTGCGGCGCAGCATTTCGTTGACCAGCGGGCCGGGCGGCAGCGGTGTGCTGGTGACAGGTATCCGGCGCGAGGTTGATAGCGCGCTGGACCGCATGCACCGGCAGGAGATGTCGCGCACGGCGACGCAGGACGCGATTGCCGACGGGCTCAAGATCCATACGGCCCTGTTGGGCAAGCCGGGCGATCCGCTCTCCATTCCGGGGCGGGTCACGGCACTTCAATCGCGGCTGGACGAATTGTCCAACGATCCGGCGCAATCCTCGCTGCAGAGGTCTGCGCTGGACGCTGCGGCGTCACTTGCTGCGGGATTGAATGCCGCCTCTGCCACGCTCTCGGAAACCGGGGCGACAAACCGCGCAGGCATCGCCGTCGATGTGGCGACTCTGAACCGCCTGCTGAACGAGACAGCCGAGTTGAACCGCAAGATCGCACTGCGCGAACCCGGCACACGCGACAGCGCCATGCTGGAGGATGCATTTGCCTCCCAGCTTGACGCGATGTCGGAATTGATCGACCTGCGTGTGCAGCGTGATGCGGGCGGCGCTTTCGTGATTTATACTGCGGGGGGAACGCCGCTGGTCGAAGGACGCACTGTCCATGAGGTGAGGTTTGATCCGGCTGGCGGCAGGCTGTTTGCGGGTGATGCAGAGATCACACCCGGCACATCGGGCGTGCGTGGCTTTGACGAGGGACGACTGGCCGGGCGGTTCACGCTGTTGAACGAGGTTTTGCCGCGTATGCAGGCGCAATTGGACGAAACGGCGCGCATGCTGGTGGTTTCGTTTGCCGATGCCGATACCACTGTGGTGGCCGGCCAACCGGGGCTTTTTACCGATAACGGTGCGGCCTTCAACCCCGCAACAGCCTCCGGTCTGGCGTCACGGATCACGATCAACGAAGCGGTGCGCGGGCCGGATGGTGACACGTTGTGGCGGATGCGCGACGGCATGGACGCTGACACTCCCGGACCGGAAAGCGACAGCACACAGGTTGAACGCATGATCGGCGCCTTCGGTGAGAACTTTACCCTGTCGCCTCAGGCAGGTCTGGGTGCGCAATCGCGGTTGTCGGATTTCGTCTCGGCCATGATCGCAGACCAGCAGGTCGCCTTCGGGTCGGCGCAAACGCGCGGTGACGCGCTACGGGCCGGTGCACAGGCACTGGAAACGGCGCGGCTGGGGTTTCAGGGCGTCAACGTCGATGATGAACTGCAACAACTCGTTGCGATCGAGCAAAGCTATGCGGCGAACGCCATCATGATGCGGACGCTTGGCGAGATGATGGATACGCTGCTGGCCGCAGCCTGACCGGAAGGGGCAGGAATATGATCGGAACCGTTCGAACCATGTCGACGCAGGATGCGCTGGTCACCCAACGCAGAACCGCCGCCGATCTGAGCCAGAGGTTGTCTCAGGCTGGGCAGGAAGCATCCACAGGGATGAAGGCGGATATTTTCCGCTCTCTCGGTCTGCGTGCCTCGGAGGCGCTGACCCTGCGGGCTGGCATGGCGCGGAACGAAACCTTCATCTCTTCCAACGAGATGCTGGCCAGCCGTCTGGACGTTACGGCATTGACCCTGCGCCAGACGCGCGAGGCGGCGCAGGGCTTTCTCGATCTTGCCATCGGCAATACCGAAAGCCCGACGCAGACGGCCAGCGCGTTGCAGCAGGCGGCGCAGACCGCGCTGGATCGCCTGATCGGAAACATGAACGCAAGCTTTCGCGGGGTGCCGTTGTTTGCAGGGACAGACAGCGCCCAGCCGCCTTTGCAGGGCTGGGATGCGGTGAATGCTGCGACGGGTCTTGCCCCGCGTGACGTGCTGGCCACGACCATCGATGGCGGAATCGGTGACGCTGCGGATGCGGCGGCCAAGGCGGCAAGGCTGGCCGACATCTTTGCAAGTGCCGCAACTGTTTTGCCGGAAGAAGAACGGTTCGAGCGTACGTTTTTCAACGGCACACCGCTTGTGGCCGCTGATGGCACCGCCTTACCCCGTGTCGCGGCACGGCTTGATGAGGTCACGGTGCTCCCACATGGTATTCAGGCCAATGACACCGCCTTTACCGATCTGTTGCGCGGGCTGTCGATGTTCGCGGCGACGGACACCGCCACGATCGCCGATCCCGAAGCCTATCGCATCTGGGTTGGAGAGGCGGTGAATGCGGTCTCGCGCGGCATCGCCGGAATGATCGACACCGAGTCGCGCCTTGGAGGGCAGCAGGTCACCGTGGACCAGACCCTCAAGAACCAGCGCGAACGCCATGTGCTCTACAGCAGTCAGGTTCTGACACTGGAAGGCGTTGATCCCTACGAGGCGGCAACGCGGCTGACCAATCTGCAAACCCAGCTTGAGGCGACCTATACCGTTACCGCAAGACTGTCGCGCTTGTCGTTCCTGAACTTCATGTGAGTGTCATGCCTCTGCCGGTGGCTGTGCAGCGTCCGTCTGGGGATGCATCTCCGGCGGGGACAGTTTGTAGCCGCGTCCGTGCACCGTCTCGATATAGCGGTGGCCGGGACCTGCAGCCGAGGCGATCTTCTTGCGGATCTTGCAGATGTAAACGTCGATCACCTTGTCGAAGGGTTGGTCTTCGGCCATGCCGTAAAGGGCATCATAGATCGCGGCCTTGGAAACGACGCGCCGCGCATTCAGCACGAGCTGCTTGAAAACGGCGTGCTCCCGGCCTGACAGAAAAACCGTCTCGCCTGCAACTTCGGGATCACGCCCGTCGAAATACGCGGTTACGGCGCCGATCCGGATGCTTTGGGCGGCATGACCATGGGTGCGCCGGGTGATGGAGTTGATCCGCGACTGCAACTCAACGCCCTTGACCGGAATGACAACGTCATCATCCGCACCATGATCCAGTGTCCGGGCGGCAGCAGCGGCATTGCGGAAGTCGCGCATCACCACGATCGGGTTGCGGCAGCCCGCGCCCCGCAGTTTTCC
This sequence comes from Paracoccaceae bacterium, assembly GCA_024636555.1. Lineage (GTDB taxonomy): Bacteria > Pseudomonadota > Alphaproteobacteria > Rhodobacterales > Rhodobacteraceae > Seohaeicola. The sequence goes on from JAGXGW010000061.1 coordinate 41,738, forward strand.
GATCTGGTCAAGCGAGGCTGCGCCGTAGGACAGCAGAAGCGGGCGCACATCATGCCCCTCGCGGTTCAGCAAACCCAGATCACCCTCAAAGAATCTGTCGGTGATGCGGACTGGCGTGATCCTCGCAGCGCGCAACTCGGTGCAAAGACCGGCTGCTCGGTCGTCACGGGGCTCGTAAAGGTAGATATGCATCCTGAAGGCCTTTCGCTGCGCAGGCATTGTCACAAGCCTGTGCCATCGTTAAAATACATGTATATATTTGCAATTTTTTGCGCAATAAGCAAGTATAGTTTAATTAATACTTGAAAATAGACAGCCATCTCTCCATTACTATATTTGATGGCTCAGATGTCGGGCCAGCAGCGTCGGAGATTGGCATGTTTCATAGATCACGCTTTGCGGCGCGCATCATTGCAGCTGTTGCGGCTGTCTGCGTCGCTATCGGGGCAGGCCTCCTGCCGGCGCAGGCAGATGTCCGGATCAAGGATATCGCGGTCTTCGAAGGGGTGCGCGAGAACCAGCTTGTCGGATACGGCTTGGTCGTCGGGTTGGACGGGACAGGGGACAGGCTACGCAACAGCCCCTTCACGCAGCGCTCCATCGAAGGGATGCTGGAGCGCCTCGGCGTTGGCAACCTGTCGAACGAGACGATGCGGACAGAGAATACAGCCGCCGTGATGGTTACGGCGATGCTGCCGCCTTTCGCGCGGCGCGGATCGACCATCGATGTAGTGGTGTCCTCGCTTGGCGATGCGGCCTCTTTGCGGGGCGGTACCCTGATCGTCACCCCGCTCGCAGGTGCGGACGGCTCGGTCTACGCCGTGGCGCAGGGGCCGATTGCGGTGGCCGGATATGCCGCGCAAGGCTTGAACGCCAGTATCGTCGAAGGTGTGCCGACAGTGGCCCGGATCGAGAATGGCGCCACGGTGGAGAACGAGGTCGAGATGGCTTTCAACACGTTAAACAGCGTGCGGATCGCCTTGCGAATCCCCGATTTCACCACCGCCGCGCGGGTTGAGGAGGCGATCAACCGCTCCGTCGGTGCCGGAAGCGCTGTGGCGCTGGACCCCGGTACGGTTGAAGTGCGCCCCAACGGTAAAACCGACATGTTCGGCCTTATGTCACAGATCGAAGGGCTGCGGGTGGAGCCTGACAGTATCGCCAAGGTCGTGATCGACGCCCGCTCCGGCACAATCGTCATCGGCGCTGAAGTGCGGATCGCCAAGGTCGCGGTCAGCCAGGGCGGCCTGACGGTGATCGTGCGCGAGGATATCGAGGTTAGCCAGCCCGAGCCGTTCTCGCTGGGCGGCACGGTTGTTGTGCCGCAAACCAGTGTGGAGGTGCGCGAGCGCGAGACGCAATTCACCGTGCTGGAAGGCGATGTGAGCCTGCAACGTCTGGTCGACGGGCTGAATGCCATCGGTCTGGGCGCGACGCAGACGATCTCGATTCTGCAGGCCATCAAGGCGGCGGGCGCGCTTTATGCCGATCTGGAGATCATCTGATGGAGATATCGCCCCCGCCACAGGCACGCACAGCCCCGCCCACCAGCATCGCCACCACCCGCAGCGAGGCTATAGATGCCGACCGCGCCGCCTTTGAATTCGAGGTCGTGTTCCTGTCGCAGGCGGTCGAAGAAATGATGCGCCATACATCGGCGGGCGACTTCGGCGGCGGTCATGGTGAGGAGGCGTGGCGCAGTTTTCTGGCCCGCGCCTTCGCCGAGGAGATCGCCAGCCACGGCGGCACAGGCATCGCCCGCAGCGTTGCGGCGGGCATCGCAGCTTACGGACAACAGGCAAGAGGAACAGATGACTGACACCGATAACGAGGCCATGACATCGCTGACGCTGCTGTTGCAACACGAGATCGCGGCAATCCGGCGCGGCGATCTGGAGCAGGTGCCCGCCCTTGCCGCGCGCAAGACCGAACTGGCGCAGGCGGTCGAGGCGGTAGGCCCCGCGATAGAGGCGGCGTTGCTGGGAGGTCCCGACGAGGCCGTGCTACGGGCGCGAATCGCGGTGCTGCATGATCTGATCGAAACGGACAGGATGCTGCTCGACGGGATGATGCAGGCCACCGGGGCGGTTATCGCGGAAATCGCCCGCATCCGCGAGCGCCACGGTCTGGGCGGTCTTTACGGCGAGAAGGGCACCCAACGCCCCGCAGCCCCCGTGCCGCTGGAACGGCTGGACCGTTCGGTGTGATTTGTTTTTCGCGCTGATCCGGTTTTCGCCGAAACGTTAACCCCGCCGAAACCTCTGCCGCCAATCTCTTATCACGGCCCGGTCCAGAAGGACCTGAGCGCCAGTTTTCGTCAGAAAGACGAAGATCGTTAAAACTGCCCTAGAAGGGGACATGACATGACGTCTATTCTTACAAACAACTCCGCAATGAACGCGCTTGCTACACTTAAGAACATTAACAACAACCTCAACACTACGCAGGACCGTATCAGCACGGGTTTGAAAGTGTCGTCGGGCAAGGACAACGCTGCTTATTTCTCCATTTCGTCCACCATGAAGGGCGATAGCGGGATGTACAAATCCATCGATGAGAGCCTGACACTTACGAAAAACGCTGTATCAACTGGCCGACTGGGCGTTGAAACTGTAGCGGATCTCGGACGAGAAATTGCCGAGCGTGTCTCTTTTGCGACCGGGACGGGCGTCGATCGTGCAAAGGTTCAAGAAGAAATAAACGCACTCACCGCAAGGATGACTACTGCTCTTGAGCAGTCAACATTCAACGGCTCCAGCATGGTGGACGGCGATGAGCCAGTCGCTTTGTTTACCGGACAGACGCCAACTGCCGTTCCCGATTCTGAAAATTCGCGTCAGGTAGTTACTGGTGTGAAGAGGGATGCCGCAGGCGCACTAAGCGTTACTGAAATCACTGTCGAGAAAGTTAACCTTGAAGGAATTATCGCGGCTTTCAAAAGCATCGACGTTAATGACCTGAAACAAGACAATCGAACCGCTGCGCTTGATACCGCCTCCACAACGTTTGCTGCTGATGTAGCCGAATCGCTTGGACGAGCTGTTCAAGACGCGGGCTCGGCACTCACTCTTGCCGTCAATGCGGCAACTTCGCTCGGCATCGCAGAAAAGTCGATTGAGACGCAACAGTCCTTCCTTGGCGAACTGTCCAAGCGTCTCGACAGCGGCATCGGCAGCATGATCGACGCCGACATGGAATCCGAAGCTGCCCGCCTGCAAGCCTTGCAAGTCCAGCAGCAGTTGGCCACGCAGGCGCTGTCCATCGCCAACCAAGGTCCGCAAAACATCCTGAGCCTCTTCCGCTAAGGGTTCCGAACTGACGCAGAGCAGTCATGCAGGCACCGGCGGGGGGCCATACATTCAGGCCCCCCGCCGAACACCACCAGTATAATTCAGCCAACCGGGTTAGCAGCCAGAACATAGGCCTCGCACCCGGAATCAGGCCCGCGTGGGCAGGCATTGCCTGTCAGATGGCGCAAGACGTGACCACACGCGCTCCCATCCATCCCTGTCAGAAGACCGGGACAGCAGGAAAGCAGAACGTATGAGTATCAACGCTTACAAAAACACGATCCGCCAGAGTGAATCACCCCGCCAGATCGAACGCCGCATCCTGTCGCGTCTGACAGGCGCGCTTGAGGCACATGCTGCCTATGACACCGCCGACAGCCCCAATGCCCGCCTCGGCATTCTGTCCAACGGCCTGCGGGATGCCTTGGCCGAGAACCAGACATTCTGGAACGAGCTGAAATACGATCTCGCGATGCCCGAAAACCAGTTGTCACCCGATTTGCGCGCCGGTCTTTTGTCGCTGGCGCTTTGGGTTGACCGGCAGACCAGCGCGATCATGGGTGGCAAGACAGGCGTTATGGCGCTGGTCGATATAAACCGCTCCATCGTTGCGGGGCTGTCGGCCTCGCCCGCCGCTCCTGCGGCTGCGGCTGCGACGGCAGAGCCTCGGCCTGCGGCTCAGATCCTGCATCAGGGGGGCTGAGGGGATGGCGCTCAAACTCACCCTCAAGCCTGACGAGCGGATCATCGTCAACGGCTGCGCGATGCGGAACTCGGGCCGCCGCCATGTGCTGACCATCGAAAGCAAGGCCGATGTGATCCGTGGGCAGGATCTGCTGGACCCCGAGGCGGTGGCCACGCCGGTGCGGCGGGTCTATTTCCTGATCCAGACCGCGCTGACCCGTACCGATCTGCGCGACGATCTGCTGACGCCGATCCAGAAGCAGCTTGCCGTTCTGGCGACCGTTTTTGTCGGTGACAATGGCGCGTATATCTTCGAGGCCGCGCATTTCGTCAGCATCGGTGATTTCTACAAGGCCTTGCGCGCCCTGCGTCCGGTGATGCGGCATGAGGAGGATATCTTCGCGCGGCTGCATGCAGGTTCGCCGGACGACACGGCGGTGCCGCACCAGTCATTTCCACAGGCAAGACCCGGCGTGGCGGTGTCGGGGAGCCAGCCTACGCAGGCAAGTTCATGACAGGCGTTTCCGGCATCTCGACCCTGTTGGGCCTCAGGATCGCCGACACCACGCGCGAGGCCCGCGTCGCCACCATCCAGAGCAGTGCCGAGCACAGCCGCGCGATCGCGGGTTTCCGTGACCGCATTGCAGATGTGCGGAGCGTCGAGGCGCTGCTGGCGGATCGGGAACTCTATGTCTTCGTGATGAAGGCCTTCGATCTTGAAGACAGGATTTTCGGCAAGGCCATGATCCGCAAGGTGCTGGAAAGCGATCCGGCCAAACCGGACTCGCTGGTGCGTAAACTCACCGACCCGCGCTTTATGGAGTTGCACAAGACACTCGGCTTCGGGCCGGACGGGGTTGGCAACAGCTCGGTGATCAATCCGACCTGGCAGCAGGATATCGTCAACCGCTATGTCGAGCGGCAGTTCATCAAGGGCCAGTCCGTCCAGAACGAGAACGTCGGCAATATCCTCGAATTCCGGCAGAAGGTGCCCGGGATCAAGAATTGGTTCGACGTTCTGAAAGACCCGGTGATGGCCCAGTTCATGCGGACCGCACTGGCGCTGCCAGCGGAATCCGTGCGCCTTGATGTCGACCGGCAGGCGGCGCTGTTTGCCAAGAAGTTCGATCTCGCGAAGCTCCAGAACCCCGAAGAGCGCGCAAAGCTGGAGCGGATGTACGCGATCATCACCGATGCCCGCGATACATCGCGCATATCGCAAAACGCGGCTGTGCAGCTTATGACAGGCGCTGTCAGAGCCGGAGCGGGCGGCGGGCAGTTCGTGCCCACCACGATCGACATCTCCATCATCGGCAGTATGCCGCGCCGCCCCTACCGCTGAGGGCGCAGCTCAGGTGATCATCTCGTCATCGTCATCCTGAAACGGCAGACGGATGATCTCCTGCGCGGCCAGATCACGGGCGCAATCCACGATTGCCGTCTGTGCGGCACGTACGTCACGCCCCCGCACCGCTCCCATCATGTTCATCTCGTCCAGCAGCATATCGCGCGATCGCGCTGGCAGGGCCTCCAGAAACTGGTCGCGCATCTCCTTGGACGCGCCACGCAGCGCCAGCGGCAACGTGTTGCCCTGCAAGCCCCGCATGACACGTGCCAGACTTTGCAGATCGAGCTTCATCAGATCGTCGAAGGTGAACATCTTCTGACGGATATTGCCAAAGTCGCGCGGCATCCGTTGTTCCAGCTTCTCCGACAGAGCTTCGAAAACCTCACGGTCGAGTTTGTTGAACAGGTCGGCCATGCGCTGTTGCGCCTCTGTCGCGCCTGCTTGACCCGCATTTGCCACCAGATCCCGCTGCAGCGTTTCCTCGATCTGCCGCATTGTGTCCGCCGGAACGGCCTTCATCCGGATCATGCGTTCCACCACCGCCTGCATCCGCTCGGGTGGCATCGAGGTGAGGGCCTTGGCCGCGGCTTCGGTGGGCAGTTTCGACAGGATCGCGGCAACGGTCTGTTCGTGTTCACCCTTGAGATATTCGGCAATCACCGTCTCGTTCATCATTCCCAGGCGCGACCACAGATCGCGCTCCTGTAGCGGCCCGCGGATCTCCTTGAGGATCGCGGCCACCTGTTCGGGCGGCAAAAAGGTCTTCAGCATGTTCTCGGCAATGGCGAGTGAACCGATGATGCTGCCGCCGTTGGCGATGGATTCCGAAAACTCGTTCATCACCTCCTCGACCAGCGGGGCAGGCACGACACCAAGTCCCGATATGGCGCGGGTGATTTTCTGGATGTCGTTGTCATCCAGCTTTTTCATCAGTTCCGAGCCGCGTTTTTCGCCAAGGCAAAGGAACAGTATTGCCGCCTTCTCGGGGCCGCGCAGCTTGCGACCGGCCCGCGACGGGATGGTGGTGTGTTCGATGGATGTCGAGCTCATTGGGCTGTTCCTTTCGGGACAAGACGCATCGGGTAAGGGTGCAGTGAGCCGCTATCCAAGCGGCATGTAGCTTTCCATCAGGCTTCCGGCCAGCATGTACCAGCCGTCGATCAGCACGAAGAAAATGATCTTGAACGGCAGCGAGATCAGGACCGGAGGCAGCATCATCATGCCCGCACTCATCAGGACAGAGGCGACGATAAGATCGATTGCGACAAAGGGCAGATAGACAAGAAACCCGATCGCAAAGGCGCGGCGCAGTTCGGAGATCACGAAAGCGGGCACCAGTTCGCGCCAGCCTGCTTCCTCGGCTGTCACAGGGTCCGGTGTGGCCACGGCAGGGGTGCCATCGGCCCGCGCGGCCAGATCGCGGAACAGCGCAAGATCCTTGGGCCGTGTATTGGCGAACATGAAGGTCTTGAACGGCGCGCCGACCCGTTCGATGGCCTGTTCCTCGGTGATGGAGTTGTTCAGCAACGGGCGCAGCCCGCCCTCCCACGCGTCCTCGAGGACGGGCTGCATGACGAAGAAGGTCATGAATAAGGCCATGCTGGTCAGCACCATATTCGGCGGCGTCTGGTTCAGCCCGAGCGCAGAGCGCAGGATCGAGAACACGATCACAAAGCGGGTGAAACAGGTCATGATCATCAAGAGGCCGGGTGCTACGCTCAGCACCGTCATCAGGGCGATAAATTGCAGAATGCGCCCGCTCAGCGTGGCACGTTCATCCGACCCCGGCGCGGCATCTGTGAAGGCCCCCGACAACGATTCCAACAGTCCGCCCGTGTCTTGGGCCAGGACAGGTGTCGCAGTCAGACAAAGCCCGAGCAGACTGGCAAAGGCAGCGGCATGGGGGCCCGGGCGCAGCATGTGGAAGGGCAGGCGGCACATCCTTGGTCAGTTTTCCGACACGTAGTCTTTGACGATCTCGGTCAGCGTCACGCCGATTCGGTCGCCCTCGAGCTTGACCAGATCGCCGCGCGCCACGAGCCTGTCGTTGATGACCAGATCGACAGGCTCACCGATGCGCCGGTCCAACTCGATTACCGAGCCGCGTGACAGTTTCAACAGTTGCGAAATCGGCATCCGTGCATGTCCAAGGATCACCTGCACATTCAGATCGACGTTCAGCATTGCCTCGATATTGCGCCCCGCCTGCGGCTGGGGGCGAGGTGCCGCACCATCCTGCTCACCGTCTTGCGGGACAAAAGCCTCAAGCTCGGGAAATGCCTCGGACAGCGGGGCGGCCTTGGCTTCGGGTATGGTATCTGCCGGATGGTCTTCGGATTCGGACATGCTCAGCGCTCCAGAAGAGGGGTTGAGACCACAGAACGCGCGTCACGCAGAACGCGCAGGATACGGTCGGAAATGGATGTGAAACTGTATTCAAGGCAGCCGCTGTCCCAGAATACGCGGACATCGCCGTCGATCAGGTCGGGATCGCCACGCATATCGACGCGTCCCTCAAGTCCGCTCTCTTGGATTGCAGCCTCCAGATCGGGGCGAAGCAGGTGCAGCGCGCCGGGGGACAGGGTGACCTGAAGCGTGGCACTGCCAAGACCGACGGAAAGCGCGCGGCGGACCTGTGCAAGAACGCGGTCATGCGCGCGGTGGCGCAGCAATTCGGGGAAAACCTGTTCGTAGACCGACAGGGCAAAATCCAGCAATTGCGCCTCAAGCGCTGCGCGATGCGTGTCTGCCGCCTCGATCAGCGCAGCGATCTGGGGCATCAGTGCGTCCAGCGCGGCGGCGCGGCGCGCGCTGTCAGCGGCGGCGGCCTCGGCCAGCCCGTCGCCATGGCCCGCAAGCCTGCCTTCGGCAAAGGCTGCGGCCCGCGCCGCCTCGACTGCCTGCGCCAGTTCTTCGGGCGTATGGCAGGCGCGCGCGTCGCGGCGGGCTTGCCGGTCTTCCTGCGCGAGTTGCAGATCGAAATCACGGTGAAATACAAGTTTCATGGTGTCATTCCTCCTCAGCCAGCCAGTTTTGCATCACCCGCAGCGCCTCTGCGGGCTCGTTCTCGACAAGTTGCCCAATTGCGTTGATCCGGCCGCGCCGCACCCCGCCCGACACGGAGGCGAGCGAAACGAGATCGTCCTGATAGCCGCTGTCGCTCGGGTCCATCACAGAGACTGGCTGCGCCAAGGCCGCCGCCCCGCCCGGCCCGGCCAACGCGGCGGTCCTTGGGGTTGCACCGATCTGCGATGACGTGCCTGCCGTTCCGCCTGCAAGCGCGGGCGTACCTGCCATCCCCGCCTCTGCCAGCATCAGGCCACCCTCCGGCCAGATGCGGCGAAGCATGGGCGAGAGACCGAATATCAGCACCAGCGCGACCAGCGCCAAAGCGAACAGGCTGCGCAGGATCCCCATCAGGTTCGCCGCGACCACCTGCATCACCGACATTCCCAGGGGCGCGCCAACGTCGAGCGAGTAATCAATGAACCGCAAGCTGTCGACCGAGACGCTATCGCCGCGCGTTGCATCGAACCCGACAGCCGAGCGCACAAGTTGTTCCAGCCTGGCAAGCTCGTCCGCGGGGCGTTCCTCGTAGCTGACGGTTCCGTCGTCCGCGACGTTGTAGATCCCGTTGACCAGCACCGCGACGGAGATGCGTTTGACATCGCCGGGTTCGCGCACCGTCTCGCTCTGGGTCGAGCCGATTTCGTAGTTCACGATCTCGTCGGTCCGCGCGGAGTTGCTGGTTCCGGCCTGTCCGGCTCCGGGATCGACCAGTTCGGCGGGCAGGTTGCCGGCGACACCCACGTCATTGCCGTCAGCGCCACGGTCCTCGCTGGTCTCCTCACGGTTTTCTGTGGACCGGACGACCTGCTGCTCGGGATCAAACGTTTGGCTGCGGATCACCTGACGTTCGGTGGTCACATCCACGTTGACCTGCACACGCGCATTGCCCGCGCCGACGCGGGCGGTGAGGATTTCGGTGATGTTGCGCGCCATCCTGTCCTCGATGGTCGTCCCCGCGCCGCCGAACGATACGTCGCCTGCGCTGTCTTCGGACAGGATCGTCTCGCCGCTGGCTGTCAGAACTGTGACGCGGGATGGCGACAGGTCCGGCACGGCAGAGGCGACAAGCGCCCTGATCGCCAGCGCCTGCCTGCGGCCGATATCCTGCGTGGAGCGACCGCGCACAATGACGGATGCGCTGGGCTCGGGTCGGGTTCTCGAGAAGGCCTCGCGGTCCGGCAGCACAAGATGCACGCGCGCGGCGTCGATTCCGTTGATCGTCTGGATCGAACGGGCCAGTTCGCCTTCAAGCGCGCGCAGCCTGCTGACCTGTTGCATGAAACTGTTCATGCCCAGTCCGCTCGCATTGTCGAAAAGCTCCCAGCCGGGTGCGCCCTCGTCCGGCAAGCCCTGTTCGGCAAGCGCCATGCGGGCCCGCGCAACATCACCTTGCGGAACCGAGACGACAGCACCGCTGCCGTCCAGCTGAACCGCAAAGCCGTTCTGTTCGAGCGCTGCCACGACACGGCCCGCCCCGGCGATGGAGAGATTGCTGTAAAGCGGCACATATGTCGGTGCCATCACGGTGTTCAGCCCCAGAAAGAGGGTGAGCACGAGGCCGATGCCGGTCGCAGCCATAGCAATAAGCCGTGTCCGGCCAAGCGCGATGAGGTTGTTCAAGATCGGCTGCAATGTTGGAATCCGGTGCCAGATGAATTTCAACAAGCTTAAACCGGACTAAAACATAAAAAGCAAGTATACTTTCTTTTAGTTCTTGCTAATTCATGCTTATTTTCACATATTGGCTGCATAGCACAACACTTCATTCTTAATCGGGATGGCCATGTTCAAGAAAAAACCGTTACCCGCAGGGGCGCCGCAGATGGATGGCGGGGAAGGGGCTGCAGGCGCTGGATCGCGCCGCAAGCTCTTCATGATCCTTGGGCTGGTGTTGCTGTGCGTTGTCGCTGTGGGCGGCGGGCTTGTCGTGGCGGTCGGGCCGTCCGGCCTGCGCGCCCTGCTGTCAGGTGATGCGGTGGTCGAGGAACCCACCGTGCCCCAAGAGGAGGACGCGAGCCCGCCACCTCCGCCGGGGGCAGACCTTGTCGCCATGGCCTTTGACGAGATGATCGTGAACATATCCGCCACAACAGAATCGGGCCGTCAGACCAGCCGCTTCCTCAAGCTCGATCTTGCGCTGGTTTATGACAGGAAACAGGACCCAGAAGGATTGGTCGAGACGCGGCACATCTTCTTGCGCGATGCCTTTCAGGACTATTTGCGGCTGTTGGCTGACCGCGATCTGGACGGCACGCACGGACTCGTCACCGTCAAGGGCGAGTTGTTGCGGCGCGCCCGCGCGATTGCGGGAAGTACAGCGCCGCACGAGGTGCTCATCACGGGGCTGGTAATACAATGAGCTATGCACAGACAGCTGCGGCAACAGGTGGCGGCATGACCGCCGCTGTGCAGGAAGAGATCATCCGTGTGGCGCTGCACAGCTACGAGCGGTTGCCCCTCTTCGAGATCGTGATGGACCGTGCCGTGCAGGCCCTTGGCCCCGCGCTGCGGTCTGTTCTGGATGTTCAGGCCGATGTGGAACTGCGCGCCGTTGATTACATGGCTTGCGGCGATGCGCTGGCGGCAGCGCCCGATCCGGGGCTGATCACGCTGGCCCATGCGAGTCCGTGGGATGGTACGCTTGCCGTGACCGTTGATCCGGCTTTGCTGTTTGCCACGCTGGAGATCATGCTGGGCGCGTCCGACAGGGACGAGACCGGTGAGAGCACCACCTCCCAAACCGCTTGGGCTCCGCGTGCCTTCACGACGATCGAGAAACGTCTGGGCGCACAGCTTGTCGGGCTTGCCCTGCGCGAGGTTGCCGCCGCATTCGCGCCGCTCGACAGGGTTTCGTTCACAGCCGGAGCTATCGAGAGCGGCCCCCGTGATGTTGTGCTTGCGCCACTGGCGGCGGGCTGTGTGCGGGTGACGATACGCATTGCTTTCGAAGGGCGAGGCGGCGATCTTTGCCTGATCGTCCCGCACCGGACACTTGACGCGGTGCGCCCGCTGCTGGCGCAGGTCGGCGCGGCGGGGCAGTTTGGCAGTGATCCGGGCTGGCGAAGCAAGCTGTTGCAATCCCTGAACGACACGCCTGTCACGCTGACGGCGGTGCTGCATGATCATGTGGTGTCGCTGGCCGATATGCTGGGCTGGGAGCCGGGCCGGACTCTGGATCTGGGGATCGACAGCACACATGAGGTGGCGGTGTCTTGCAGCGGCAAGGAGATGTTCCGCGCGGCGATTGGCCGTCGCAGGAACGGATCCGTCGCGCTGCGTGTCACGGCTGTATTTGAAGCGAACGAGGACGAGGGTGCAAATGGCTTTGCTGATTGACATGATTATTCTGCTGCTGCTTCTGGGCACGCTGACCTATGCCTTTCTGGTGGATCGCAGGGTTCGGACATTGATGGTCGCGTTGAAGGCGCTTGAGCCGGTTGTGGACCAGTTCTCCTTGGCAGTGGACCGGACAGAGGATTCCGTCAAATCCCTGCGCGCGGGTGGGGTCGCGCGGTCTGCGGCAAAGCGGGACGACGAGCCGCCGCTGACGCGCGCGGGGGCATTGGGTACCGGTCTGCCTGCCTCAGCACCTGCAACCTCTGCGGCCATGCCGACTGGCGGCACGCCGGAACTTGTGTTCCGCTCGGTCCGTAGGGCCGGGCCCGCCGCTGTGGCGCAACTGCCGCCGGGAATGGCGCGCATCACCGGAAAGGCCGATCTGGTGCGGGACTTTTTCGACACGATCCGGAGCCGTGAGGCATGAAGCCGCAACGCCCGCTGCGCTATGTGATCGGTACGCTTGCCATTGCCAGTATCACCAAGCTGGCCTTGTCGGTGGCCAGCCAATCCGAGCCGCTGCCGCTTGCTGCAAAGGATTATGCACCCTCCTTTTTCGTGGGGGCGGCGTCGGCTGCATCCGACGCGGAAGAGGGGGCCGAGGCTGACGCGGCCAGCACTGCATGCGTTGCCACTGATACGCCCGAGGAGATGCTTGCCGCGATCAATGCAGAGCGCAAACTGCTTGAAGACCAGCGCACCGCGCTTGCGCAGCGCCGGTCCGAGATTGATCTCGCCAACGAGACGCTGGTGATCGAGACGGCCCGTCTTGACGAGCTCAAGCAAGAGGTCGAGGCATTGCTGGAACGCGCGAACACCGCGCATGTGGCCGATGTCGACCGGCTCGTGGCGCTTTATTCCAATATGAAGCCCCGCGACGCGGCGGCCATCATGAATGACCTTGATTTGGAAGTCACGATCACGGTTTTGGGCACCATGCCCGAACGCAGCGCTGCCCCGATCCTTGCCACGCTCAATCCGGTCCGCGCGCGGGCACTGTCGCTGATCCTGTTGGAGCGCTCCAAGCTGCCGGGCGACAGGCGGCTGGACAGGATACGCCTCGACTGAAGCGCCGCTGCTTGCGGCCCTGACACCCAGCCAACGGGCGCGGTATCCGCTTCAGTCGAAATCCCGCAATTGCGATCCGGTGGGCGGTTTGCGGCGGATGTTGCGGCGCAGGTCCATGATATAGCCGATGATCTCGGCCACAGCGTTCCAATGCTCCACCGGAATTTGGCTGTCCACCTCGACCAGCGCGTGCAGAGCGCGCGCCAGCGGGCGGTTTTCGACAATGGCGACATCGTGCTCGCGGGCGATCCGGCGGATTTGTGCGGCCATCACGCCTGTGCCTTTCGCGACGCACACCGGGGCATGATCAACGCCGGGCACGTATTTGAGCGCGACGGCATAATGCGTGGGGTTGGTCAGAACTAGCGTTGCAGTAGGAACAGCGACGGCAATGCGCTGACGCGCCCGCTTGCGTCTGATCTCGCTGCGTTTTGCCTTGATATGCGGGTCGCCCTCGCTGTCTTTGTGCTCGTCGCGCAACTCCTTCATCGACATGCGTTGCTTTTTCATCCATTGCGCCCGCTTCCACAGGATATCGGCCACTGCGACAAAGGCGAGAAACACCGTTGTCCCGATCAGCAACCGCATCACAGCGGTGCGGACGTAAGGAAGGAACGCCTCGGGCAGGGCGTCGGGCGTTTGCCAGATCGACGTCAGCGCCTCGCGCGTGATCACGAAGGTGATCGCGCCTACCACAAGCACTTTGGCCACGTTCTTGAGGAACTCCACGAAGGCATCGATCGAGAACAGCCGCTTGAACCCTTCAAACGGCGATATCTTGGACAGTTTCGGCTCGATGCGCTGCAGGGCAACAACGGTTTCGCCCTGGATCAAGACTCCGAACACCGCCGCCAGAACCATCACCAAAACCACCGGAGCAAGTGCTTTCGCAATGCCGCGCGTCAACTGTCCTGACGCGCTAGCCAGATCGGCAAGGCCCTGCGTATCCTCTCCGACGTCGAACTGGCCCGCCATCTGGATCAGGCCACCCAGCACGCCTGCAAGCTCCGGCAGAACCTGCGGCAACAGGTAAACGGTGATCACCAGCAGCGCGAAGACGCTCATGAAATTGCCAGCCTCGCGCGATGCTGGCACGTCACCTTTTTCCCGCGCCTTGCGGAGCTTGCCCTCGGTCGCTTCCTCGGTTTTGCTGCTGTCGTCGTTTTGTTCGCTCATCTGTCCGGCCTAGAACGTGAAAGTGCCGAGCCAGACGGTGAACCGCTGGAGGAACCCGTCAAGGATGGATGGCGCGGCGATGATCAGAACAAACAGGCCCGCGCCAATCAGAACCGGCGTTGCGACGAAAAACACCGGCAGGGTGGGCATCATCCGGTTTGCCAGACCCATACCCAGATTGAGCACAAGGCCCATCACGTGGAAGGGCACGGTCAGGGCGAAGCCGATGTAGAAACTCGCCCCGACGGCCTTGACGATCTGTTGCGCCAGATCACCCGGCATCATCTGGCCGAAGGGGAACACGTCATAGCTCATCAGAAGGGCGCCGATGATCACATGATGCAGGTCGGACGCGAAGATGAGCGCGACCCCCGCCATCATCAGCGCATCAGCAATCATGGTGGAACCCTGAAACGCGCCGGTTTCTGGCGCAAAAGCGTTGGCAAGGCCCGATATCAGGCCGATCTGGTAGCCCGCGAATTGCAGCGCCGACATGACGATGCGTGCTGTCATCCCGATCCAGATCCCCAGTGTGATCTCTATTGCAAGCACCGGCAGCAGCATCAGCGGTGCGTCGATCACCAGCGCGCCCACGGGCGTTGCGGGGGCCAGTGCCGCTGACAGCACAAGTGCCACAAGCAGGCGGAAGCGCAACGGGATCACCCGCTCCCCGAAACCCGGCATGAAGGCCAGCGCGCTTCCCAGACGGGCGAACACAAGGCCAACAGCCAGTACCTGAGAGGTCAGGAACAGGGAAAGGTCCACCGCTCAGCCGCCAATCGTCGCGACGGTGCGCAGTGACGCTTTGCGATGCACCTCGTTATGGGAGATCACCTGCGTCATCGGGCTGACCCGCTCCAGCATCGAGCGGACGAAACTGCGGACCTCGGGGCTGACCATCAGTGCGGGCCATTCGTCGCGCTGCGCGAATGACTGGATCTCCTTGCGGGCCTCAAGCACGAATTCCTGCACCCTTTGCGGCGACATCAGGAAATTGCGCTCGTCACCGACGATCCGCACCGCCGCGTTGAACTCGGATTCCCATGCCGCCGACATGGTGATGACCGAGACGAACCCGGTCGGGTCGGCCATCGACTGACAGATCTGGTTCGACAGGCGCCGCCTGACATGTTCGGTGATTGTTGTCACATTGGCGGTGTTCCGGCTGGCTTCGGCAATGGCCTCAATGATCAGCGGCAGATTGCGGATCGAGACGCGCTCGGTCAGCAGGGCCTGCAGGACATGCTGGACAAGAATGGCAGGCGCGCTGGTAGAGATATCGCCCACCAGCTTCTGGTATTCGCGCGCCAGCCCCTCGATCAGGGATTGCGTCGCGCCATAGGTCAGCAGTTCCGGCATATGCTGTTTGATGACTTCGGTCAGATGGGTGATCACCACGCTTTCAGGGTCCACCACGGTGCAGCCAAGGGTCTCGGCCTCGGCGGCGCGTTCGGCATCCACCCAGACCGCCTCCAGCCCGAAGGTCGGGTCTTTGGTGCGCGCGCCGGGCAGGTCCAGCGGCGCATCGCCGGGGTTGAGCACCATCATCTCGCGCGGGCGCACCTCGCCGCGTGCGGCCTGCACGCCCTGCACCATGATGGCATAGGTATTGGCAGGCAAAGACGGCTCGTCCTTGATCCGCACCGCCGGAAGCACAAAGCCGAAGTCGCGCGCGAACATCTGGCGCAGGCTTTTGATCTTGCCGGGCAGGGCGGCCTCGGGGCTGCTGATCAGGGGCACCAGCGCCGATCCCAGTTCAAGCCGCAGATCGTCCAGCCGCAAGGTCTCGGTAATGTCGTCGCGCGCTGTCTCGACCGCCGCGCTTTCGGCATCTGCGGTCGAGCGGGTTTCGGCGCGCACGGCCGCTGCGGCCTGTCTTTGCATGAAAATGCCAAGCCCCGCCAACATGATCGCGATTGCCACAAAGACGCCGATGGGGAAGCCGGGCAGAAATCCGATGGCCAGCAAAAGCCCCGCCGCCATGTAAAGCGCCTTGGGAAAGCGGCCAAGCTGTTGCAGCACCGCTTCGTTCGCAGCCCCGACCGTGCCGCCCTTGGTCACGATCAGGCCCGCCGCCAACGAGACGATCAGCGCCGGAATCTGCGTTACCAGCCCGTCACCGATGGTCAGCACCGTATAGGCATTGGCCGCAGCCCCCACGCCCATGCCGTGCTGGATGACACCGATCAGGATGCCGCCGATCACATTGATCAGGGTGATGATGATGCCCGCAACAGCATCGCCCCGTACGAATTTGGATGCACCGTCCATCGCGCCGAAAAAGCCGCTCTCGTCCTCAAGCTCCTTGCGGCGGCGGCGGGCCTCTGCCTCGTCGATCAGCCCCGCGCCAAGATCGGCATCCACTGCCATTTGTTTGCCCGGCATCGCATCGAGGTAGAACCGCGCCGAGACTTCGGCAATCCGGGTGGAGCCTTTGGTGATGACGACAAAGTTGATCACCACGAGAATGGCGAAAACCACGATGCCGATCACGAAATTCCCCGACACGATGAACCGCGAGAAACCCTCGATCACACCGCCGGCAGCCCCCGGCCCGGTATGCCCCTCGCTCAGGATCAACCGTGTGGAGGCCACGTTGAGCGCGAGCCGCAGCATCGTCACGACCAGAAGAAGCGTCGGAAAGCTGTTGAAATCGAGCGGTCTGGGAATCCACAGTGCAACCATCAGGATCAGCACAGACAAGGACAGCGACACGGCCAGTCCGAAATCGAGGATCACCGGCGGAAGCGGGACGAAAAGCATCCCCAAAACCAGTGTCACGCCGATTGCAAAGGCGATGTCGCGGTTTGCGAACCCGAAGGCGACCATGCGGTCGTTGCGTTCCTGCCGTGAGGATGGGTTGGCCATTCTGCTCTCCGTCAGAAGTCTTGCAGGAACTGCGGCAGGACAGGCTCCAGCCGGTCCTGACTGTAGATGCCGTAGCTGCCGCCTGCCCCGCCGTCCCGCGTGGACCAATGACCGTGATCCCAAGCGGCGGGGACAAAGTCGGGATCAGGCAGTGCGGTCAGCAGATGCTCGGGCACGGCGGTTCTGTCATGATCGCTTGGCTGGCTGGCTGCCATCCGGCCTGCCCCTGCCATGCCGCGAAATGTGTCGATCCGGTCATTGGCAACGGCCACATTGCGCCGTAGCGAGGCGAGATAGACCTCCGCATGGGCGGGTGTGCGGGAATGATAGGCCCCTGCGGCCCGCATCCAGTCACCGGTCTCGCCGTAGAGGTCGCGCAGAAAGCGCGCCGCGTAATCGACGTTGATCACGGGGTCGAATCCCTGTTCGAGATGGGTAAACGCATGCGGGTGCCAGCGCAGGTTGATCTGCATGCAGCCAACGTCGATGGACTGCACGCCCATCGCCTCGCGTTCGCGCACCCATGCCATCGCCGCGCTCCGGTTGTCGAAAATCCGCCCCACACCTGCGGCATTCACAGCCCATGGCCAGACCGTCAGACGCCTGCCGCGCGAGACGCCCGCCTCCTGCAGACCAATCCCCAGAAGGATGTTGTCGGGGATGCCGTAACGGTCCTGCGCGCGCAGGATTTCGCTGACACACTGGCTGGACGGATCGCTGTCCGACGTGCCGCTGCTAGAGGGGCGCAGCGGCTCTCCATTTGAGAGAGGCGCGGTCAGGCGAAACGTGTCGCGGCGGTTGTTTTGCGGATGCATGCCGGTTCTGTCCGACAGCGCGGCCGCCTGCATAGGTGGTCCGGCAGGTGCCGAGCCAGCGTAGAAGGCACCCCAGTCCGCCAGCGCAGCAGGGGCCCCAAGGGTGATCGTCAGTGCAACCGCGAACGATACAGCGCGCCGCATTATACGGCCCCGCTTGCGATCAGGTCGAACACACGATCCGAGAGACCGCGCAATTGGCTGTAGATGAAGGGGCTCGACGCCAGAAGCCCTAGAAAAATCGCCACAATCTTGGGCACGAAGGTCAGGGTCATTTCCTGAATCTGCGTCAGGGCCTGAAAGAACGCGATTCCCAGCCCGACGACCAGCGCGAGTGCAAGGATAGGCCCCGATCCAAGAAGGACGACAATGATCATCTCGGACAGGATGGTGTAGGTATCGGTGGCATCCAATCGGTCCGGTCCTTTTCTGTTTGTCCCTGCGTGTGGCCCTTGTCGTTGTTGCGACGCCGCCGCCGACGCAAACGGAGGCCCTTACCAAGGCCCGGTCCCGCCTTTCACGGCGGTGGCGCGGATCAGATGGGCATCCGCAGAACCTCCTGATAGGCCTCGACGAACTTGTCGCGCATGGCGACAACGGTCTTCACCGTCGATTCGAGCGCCAGCGTCGCCTCGACCACCTGTTGCGTGCCGATCTCGCCGTTCAGTCCGCGCTGCGCCGCCATGTCGCCGTCACGGATCGTGGTGACCGCGTCCTGCGCGGCATTGCGGACCATGTCGGCAAAGCTGGCCCCCTGCGGGGCGTCTTTTGCGGGCAATGCCGCCGCGCTGAGGTCCTGAGCAGAGCGGTAGGCGCTCCGCACGCCGCCCGTTGCCACCGACATAGAGTTGATCTCGACCATCCCCGGCCCCTATCGCAGAAGGTCGAGGATCTGGCCGCGCATCCGGCGACCTGCCTCGAACATGTTCATATTGGCCTCATAACTGCGCGACGCCTCGCGCATGTTGCTCATCTCGAGCAGCGGGTTCACGTTTGGCGTCTTCACGAAACCTTCGGCATCGGCAGCGGGATGGGCAGGATCGAAATTCTTGCCGAATGGTGCCTGATCGCGCCCCAAAGCGGTGATCCGCACCATTGACGCACCGCTGTCGCGGTCCACCAGTTCCTCGAAAGCGAGGGTCTTGCGCTGGTAGGGATCGGCCCCCGGTGTCGTGCCGGTCGAACTGGCATTGGCCACATTCTCGGCCACGACCTTCAGCCGCTCACCCTGTGCGCGCATCCCGCTGGACGCGACGCTGCTGATGGATCTCAAAGGGTCCATGACATTCTCCTTTAACGCTGGCCGACGACGGCAAGGGTCAGTAACTGGAAACCCTTGCTGTAAAGCTGGGCCGCGAGTTGATAGTTCTCGCCGATTTCGCTGGCTTGCAGCGTCTGCTGCTCCAGCACGACCGAGTTGCCATCAATGCTGGATTCCCAAGGTGCGCTATCCGTCGTCACGCGCACATTGCCCACACGCCCGCCGCCCTGAATATGCGCGGCATGGGTGGTTTTGACGCCACCAGCGCGGGTCCCGTCGACAAGCTCTGCAAAAGGGCTGACGCTCTTGGCCTTGAAACCGGGGGTGTCGGCGTTGGCGATGTTCTCGGCAACAACCTGTTGGTTTGCGCCGAGCCACGACATCCGCTGCGACGCAAGCTGAAAGAAAGACATGGAGTTCAGCTTCATTTCGGTTCCCTTTCCGATATATTCATGGGATAACATGAATAGTTTTTGCTGGCTACAGGATTTATAAATGAAAACCGCATTTTCTGATCTTGCTGGCGCGGCGCGGCGGGTCGAAGGGTCGCGGATTGCGGGCAAGGTGAGCGGTGTGCTCGGCCTGACCCTGACCGCCGACGGGGTGCAACGCGCGCTCGGCATCGGCGCGCGCTGCACCGTGCTTGGTGCGCGCGGTCCGGTGCTGGGAGAGGTGGTGGCCGCAGATGCGGGGGGCATTTCCGTGCTGCCGTTCGGAACATGGGATGGCGTTGTGGTCGGCGATGTCATCGAAAGCAGCCCGCTGGGCGACACCGTGCGCCCCGATACGGGATGGATCGGGCGCGTGGTCGATGCGCTGGGCAAACCGATTGACGGGCGTGGCCCGCTGCACGAGGGGATTGCCGCGCGGCCGGTCAAGGCACCGCCTCCGCCTGCATTCGACCGTCGCCGTGTGGGCGCGCGCATTGATACGGGGATCAAGACGCTCGATATCTTCACCCCGCTTTGCCGTGGCCAGCGCATGGGCGTTTTTGCCGGATCGGGGGTCGGAAAATCGTCTTTGATGGCGATGCTGGCGCGCGGCACCGAGGCGGATGTCATCGTCGTTGGGCTGGTCGGCGAGCGTGGCCGCGAGGTGCAGGATTTTATCGAGGGCGATCTGGGTCCGGAGGGGATGGCGCGGTGCGTTCTGGTCGTCTCGACAGGCAGCGAGCCGCCGCTGATGCGCCGTCAGGCAGCGTGGACCGCGACAGCCGTGGCCGAACATTTCCGCGATACCGGCCTTCAGGTCTTGTTGCTGATCGACAGCGTCACGCGGTTCGCCATGGCACAGCGCGAGATCGGCCTTGCCGCAGGCGAGCCGCCCACGGCAAAGGGTTATCCGCCGACCGTTTTTGCCGAACTGCCGCAACTGATGGAACGCGCGGGGCCAGGCACCGGGCAGGGGGGCGATATCACGGGCATCTATACCGTGCTGGTGGACGGTGACGATATGAACGACCCGATTGCCGACTCGGTCCGTGGTATTCTTGACGGCCATGTCGTGCTCGATCGCCAAATCGCGGAGCGTGGCCGCTTTCCCGCGATCAACTTGCTCAAAAGCGTGTCGCGTATGCTGCCCGATTGCCATACGCCTGCCGAATATGCGGTGCTTGCCGCCGCAAAGCGGGTCATCGCGAAATATACCGATATGGAAGAGTTGATCCGCATGGGCGCCTACAAGCCGGGGTCCGATCCGGAGATTGACGCGGCAATCCGCTTTGCTGGTCCGGTCGAGACATTCCTGACGCAGCGCAAGCACGAACATATGCCTGCCGACCAGTCCTTTGCCGAGGTTTACCGCCTGCTCGGGGAGGCGGGCATCACCGTGCCGCTGCCGGTGGAGCAGACGGTGTTTCGGCACGACCTGGCGGAATAATTTGCGATGATGACATGGCGGCAAGGGAACGCCTGGCCGCCATCGTGCGTTGCCATGTGTTACGGTGCGTTCGAAACCGAGGTTTCTTTCCCTCGCAAGTCTCCGTGATCAGGCGTGCCCTGTGCGGCTTTTCTGGTATAGAGATCGAATGATAAACCGTTTCCATCAGTATATGCGCCGTCTGCCCGGACCGGTTCCGATATTTCTCGTGAACCTGACCAGCTTTACAATCTATGCGGTGCGCCGCTTCATCAACGACAATATGACGCTTTCGGCAGGCGCGCTGACATTCTCCACCCTGCTCGCGATGGTGCCGCTTATGGTCATCGCTTTTGCGGTGCTGTCCGGCTTTGCCACCTTCGATCCGGCGCGGGAGCGGATGGAGACGCTGTTTTTCGAGATATTCGTTCCCGAAGTCGGTGCAGAGGTGGGCAACTACCTGACCGAGTTCTCGGGCAATGCCACAAACCTGACGGCGATGGGCATCGTGGCACTGGCAATCACGGCGGTACTGCTGTTGTGGACCATCGAGGCCACGCTGAACCAGATTTGGCGCGTCGAAAAACCGCGCTCGCCGCGGGTGCGGGTGCTGATCTACTGGACGGTCCTGACACTCGGACCGCTGTTGCTGGGGGCAAGCTTCGTTCTGACCAGCGGCACCTTTGCGACTCTGGCCCAATGGGCGCGCGAAGGTGTCGGCGTGGCGCAAACCGAACGGTCGCTGCCGACATTGGGGATGCTCTACGCCTTGGGGACACAATTCGTGACATTCACGCTTTTGTTCAAGATCGTCCCCGCCCGTCAGGTCCGGCTGCGTGATGCCGCGGTTGGCGGGCTGATCGCGGGGGCGGGGGTGCAGATTCTGCGCTGGGGCTTTGACAGCTTCCTGTCCCGCGGATCGACCTATGAAACGATCTATGGTGCCGTCGCCATCCTGCCGATCTTCCTGTTCTGGCTGTATCTGTCGTGGATCGTGGTGATACTCGGGGCTGTCTTTGCAGCGTCCCTGCCGGATTGGTGGAAGACGCATGATGCCGCGTTCGACCGCAAACTTACCCAGCCACAGCGGTTGATCGCGGCGGTGGCGATGCTTTCGGTTCTGGCGCGGCGGGCACAGCAAGGGGAAACGGCGACTTTGACGGACTTGCAGGATACGGCACCGCTGGACGTGCGGGACGATCTTGTCGAGCGCCTGCTCGACAAGGGCTACATTGTGGTGACCGAGGATGACAGGCTGAGCGTCCTGCGCGATCTGCACCTTACAAGCGTTGCCGATCTGGCTTGGGATCTGAAACTGTCGCTGGGCGCGCGGATGCCGCAAAGCGTGGAGCCTGATCCCTCCACCGTGCAGCGTTACGATGTGTCTCCGTTTCGTGGCCCACTGCCTGATCTTCTGCATAAACTGCATGAGGCGGAGGCCGGCATTCTTGCCCCTTCCCTGCATGACCTGATCTTCGATAAGTGCGACAGCGTCCCGCAGCGCGGGGTGCGTTTTAACGTCGGTTGACCCGAAAAATACGTTTTTGGGCCTTTCCCTTTTGTGTCGCGGAATGTGTGGCGTTTGCCGATGCATATCCGCGACAGCTTTCCAGCTTAGACAGTTTGCCGGTTCGGCCGAGTTGATTCCGCTAAAGGAGCCTATGCCCATGGACGATATGGACAAGAACACGACGACGAACCGGCTGCTGACAACCATCGTGATCCTCATGACATTGTCGGCGCTTTACTTTGCCAAAGACGTGATACTGCCGGCTGTGCTTGGCTTCATGCTGGCGCTGACCCTGGGGCCTTGGGTGCGGTGGTTGACACGCCGGGGTGTGCCTGCGCCGCTTTCGGCGGCCGTGCTGATATTCGCGTTCGCCGCGGTGATCGGCATGGCGATCTTGCTGCTGGGCGGCTCGGTGGCAAGCTGGTTCGACGAAATCCCCCGCATTTCCTTCGAGTTGCGCGACAAGTTGCGCGGGGTCACCGACTCGCTATCGGCGTTTCAGGTCGCCTCCAAGCAGGTCGAGGATATGGCAAAAGGTGGTGAGGAGGCAGTACAGACCGTTGTGCTGCAACAGCCCGGCCTGTTGACTGCGGCAGTCAGCAATCTGGCCAGTTTCGCCACCTCGCTGGTTGCCGGGCTGATCCTTGCCCTGTTTCTGCTGTCGGCCGGAAATCTGTTCTACATCAAGATCATGGAATCGTTCGCACGTTTCGGCGACAAGAAGCGCGCTCTCACGGTCATTTACGAGATCGAGCGACGCATGTCGCATTACATCGTCGCAATCACCTGCATCAACGCGATACTGGGCATTGCCATCGCGGCGGCGATGTATCTGCTCGATATGCCTTATCCGTTCGTCTGGGGCATCGCAGCCTTCTGCCTGAATTATCTGCCGTTTCTGGGTGGTGTGATCGGCACGCTGGGTATCGGAGCCTTTGCGATCGTCCATTTCGACAACCTGTACTACGCGATGCTGGTGCCAATCGCCTATCAGTCGCTGACCGCATTGGAAGGGCAGGTTCTGACTCCGCTGATACTGGGAGTAAGATTGCAGCTGAATACGGTCGCGGTGTTTCTCACCGTCATTTTCTGGGCATGGCTCTGGGGCATCCCGGGGGCGCTGATGGCGGTGCCCATTCTGGTCTTCGTCAAGGTCGTTTGCGATCATGTCCCCGCGCTTGCGACATTCGGGAACTTCCTGAGCGGGCGCGCCATCGACATTGTGCCGCAAGACGCGCCCGTGGAGACGCCGGATGATGCGCCCACCGGGTTACCGTTACCGAGGTCGTGAAGGAACTGGCACGGCCCGTCCTTACGGGTCGTCCCGTACAAAAGACGTGCCATCCAGCAGGCTGCACGAGCCGTCCGTATCGTCCAGCGTGAAGCCGTCATCCGCGGCGCTGATGCTGCAAGTCATCGGGAACGTCGCGTCGCCCAGATCGCCTTCCGCATCGCTCAGGGTGATGGTCTCTTCGGCCAGTTCATAGGCACCACTCACGCTGTCGGCGCTGTTCATGTTCCGCATCCGGAAACTGCCGTCGGAGGTGAAGGTCAGCGAGACAGGGCCGCGCATATAGCGCATGCCCGGAATGATGCCAAAGGCCTCTGCCCGTGCATCCGATCCCGCGATCTGCTGGTTGTCGGAGATCCGCGATTCCAGCGCAACAAGCTGCTCGCCGCGCTCCGCCACCATCTGTGCAAGCTCGCGCGTCATCTGTTGCATGGATTGCATCTGCTCTTCGGTCTCCAGAAGATCGGCAGAGAGTTCCTGCCTGCGCTGCGACAGGACCTCGACCGATTGCTCCAGCGCATTGCGGGTGCTTTCGGTTTCCGCCCGCTGCTGCTGGGCAGAAAGAAGCTCCTGTTCGAGCGACGCTTCGGCATCCCGTGCCTCCTGTACGCGCGCCTCGGCCTCAGCCGCGTCTTCTGACAGTTCGGCAACCTGCGCCGAAAGCTCGGCGAGGCTGGACTGCAGTTCGGACTCCTGGCGGCGCGCCTCTTCCAGCCGTTTGCCGACGTCCGAGAGTTCCTGCGTGGTTTGGGTTACCGCATCTTGCGTCTGGGCAAGGTGTTCTTCGATTTCGGCAAGCTCGTCCCGGCCCTCCACAAGCTCGGTCTCGAGGGTTTCGCGCTCGTCACGGAATGCCTGAGCCTCTTCGTCGAGACCCGCGACTTCCGTACGCGCTGTCTCGATCTGCTGCGTAAGGTCCGCCAGCTCACCAACGCTGCTGTCTCGTTGTGCCTCTGCCTCTGCCGCCTCTGATCGCAATGCAGCGACGCGCGTTTCGAGCTGCGCAGCGGTGCCATTCAGTGCGATGTGGCGATCAAGCTCGTCCCGCGCTTCGGAGGATGCAGACCAGAAATACAACGCGAGAAGCCAACCCAGCAAGGCTATGGTGGCGACAGTGACACCTATAAATCTGTAACGCGACTCGCTTCGTGCTTTCTGAACCATATGCTCTCTCCAATAAAGTTATGTGTGACGAACCCAGTTTGCTGATTAAAACACAACGCAAAGGATAGCAGAACGTTCCGCAAAGCGCGCGCATTTAACGGTGCCGCGCCGGGTGCGGATCCTCCCTGTCATGGCAACCACACGGCCTTGAGTGGCGTTTCAGATGGCACCAACGGCGGAACACCGCCTTACCTGAGGGTGTGGGACGCCGGCCACTGGCATCTTCATGTCGATGCGATTACGAGGCCAGATGAACAGTACGGGCAGTATGCTCACCACGTCGGTCAAGACGGGACGCTGATTGAAATACGGATTTTGGCATGAGGATGAACGCAAGCACGGCTTGGCGCTTTCGCAACCGCCAAACGACAGACGAGGGCCGTACCCTGGCAGGTGCGGGGACGTGAACCCATGACAATCGCTGCGGCACCAACCTCAGGCTCTTTTTCCGGCAAAGCCGCGCGTGATCATCGCATCGACGTGATCCGCGGGCTTGTCCTGATCATGATATTTATCAACCATGTGCCCGGAACGGTTTACGAGAACCTGACCAGCCGCAATTTCGGTTTTTCCGATGCGGCGGAGGCATTCGTGCTGCTGGCAGGAGTTTCTGCGGCCTTGGCTTATGGGCGCCATTTCAGCCAGCCTCCGATCATGCAGGGTGTCTTGCGGATCTGGGGGCGGGCGTGGACGCTGTCTCTCGTGCATATCATGATCTCTGTTGCGGTGCTGGGTGTGGTGGCGGCGATGGCCCGCTGGGGCGGCAGTGTCCGCATGATCATGGCGGACAATTTCGATGCGATTTTCCGGGACCCTGTCGGTGTCTTCATCGGGCTTCCCTCGATGCTGCATCAGTTCGGCTATGTGAACATCCTGCCGCTCTACGTGGTTTTCCTGCTGGTAGCGCCTGCCGCACTTTGGGCCGGGCTGCGGCGTCCCATGTTGTTGCTCGGGGTGTCCGTCGCATTGTGGATCTTTGCCGGGACCACGCGGATCAACTTCATCACCTTTCCGGGGCTGAACGGCTGGTTTCTCAATCCGCTGGCATGGCAGATGCTGTTCGTCATCGGCCTGCTGGTCGGCTTGCGGCTAAAGGACGGGGCGCGGCTGGTGCCGGTGCATCCGGTGGCCGTCGGTCTGGCGGCGGGATATGTGGCGCTGGCGATGTTGTGGGTCATGATCCCCTCGGTCCGCACATTGGGCACGGACGGCCTGATCTGGCTGTCGCAACAGGGCGCGCCACGGCTGGTGACGCAATTCGACAAGGGGCATCTGGAAGCGCCGCGTCTGTTGCACATACTGGCCTTGGCCTATCTGGTGAGCGCGTGGCCCTGGTTCCGTGCGCGGGCGGGCTGGCATGGTTTCTGGCCGCTCGCCGTGCTTGGGCGGCAGGCGCTTCCTGTCTTTGCGCTGGGAACGATCCTGTCTTTCGTGGCGCGCGCGCTGCGCGAGCTTTGGGCGCTGGGGGGGAACACACCTTCATTTCTGTTCGATTCCATGGTCATCCTCGGCGGGATCCTTTTGCAACTCGGCCTTGCTACGTTGCGTGACCGCGTCCGCGCGCCACAGCGGGAGGCGCGCCCGACCGTCGCCCTTGCCATGCCCTCCGTACTTGCGGCCATGCCAAAGAAGGGAAAGGCAGCGGGCTGACGGCCTGCGCCTAGCTGTTGACGATCAGTGCGAAGACGAGGGATGCCGCCACTGCAAATAAGGTGAGGGCTGCTGCCAGAAGTCTCGCATAGGTCTTTCGCATTGCTTACACCATCTCGAAAATTTCAAAACTGATCCGGTGGGCGGGCACGCCCATCTCGCGCAAAGCCGTGCTGGCCGCTTCGATCAGCGGGCCAGGTCCGCACAGCATATGCGGCCAGTCGCGTGTCGCGTCGTCAAGCTGACGGTCGAGCAAGGCGCGATCAATCAGCCCGCTTTCGCCCTGCCAGCCCTCGGGGGTGTCCTCGGGGACATGCACCACCGTCAGGTCGATATCCTTGGCGATCCTGTCCAGATCCTCGCGGAAAGCGGCCTTGTCCAACGTCGGATTGGCATAAAGCAGGATCACGGGGCGTGGATCGGCGCGTGATTGCAGCGCGTGCAGATTCGCGATGATCGGTGTGATCCCGATGCCTCCCGCGATCATGACGAACCCTTCGGCGGATTCCTCACGGTCAACCGAGAAAGTGCCGTAGGGGCCGTCAACATAGGCCAGCGTGCCGGGCTCTGTCTTGGCAAGTCGGTCGGAATCGTCTCCCAGAGGTTTGATCGAGAACGAAATCTCCGGGCCTCTGTCAGGGGCAGTGGAGATGGTGAACGGATGTTCTTTCATCGACCAAGGCGAATTGCCGATTGCCAGCCATGCAAACTGCCCGGCCTTCCACGCTTGCAAGGGCCGTCCTTCGGGCTTGAGGGTCAGGGTATGCACGCCGCCACGTCGGGATTCGTTGCGGATCACTCGCCACGGATTGCGGGCCAGCCGCAAAGGGCGCAGCAGGCGTGTCCAGATGACCAGACCGGCCCAGATGGCCGCCACACCCAGCCACACCGCGCGCACGCTGTCAGTCCCGGTGTAATCCCCGACCCCCAGAACATGCGCGACCACCGCAGCAGAGCCTGTCACAGCCAGCAGAACATGCATGACACGCCACCAATGGTATTCGATCCCGATCCATTTCCGGAGTTCCGATGTGACGATCAGAAGTCCGAAACAGACCAGCGCCGCACGCCCCAGCGTCAACTCCCACCGTGCTGTCAGCGGGTTCAACTCGCCCAAGGCCGACTCGTACCAGATGTAGAGCACGCCGAAATGCAGCAGCATGAGCGCCACCACGCCCCAACTGAAAAAGCGGTGAAAGTCATAGATGACATCGGCCCCGAACGGTGCTGTCAGCAATTTGATACGCCCTGTAAGCGCAAACTGAACCGCTGCCAGCGTCAAGGCCGCAAAGCCTGCGCCCATCGAGAAATCCCACAGGATACTGGTCGGCGGTGGCCTGTCGTTGTCGGCCAGCAGCAAGACAAATGGCAGGGTGATTGCGGCAAAGGCCACGATCAGCCAGAACCCTGCCTGCAGCACGACCATTACGGAACGATCCGCGGGGCGGATGAAAACCTCGGGTGGTGGTCCGGCGTTATGCTCGGGGGGCGGGGTCTGATTGGAAGCGTTCATGCCGATGTAACATGCCAGTGGCCCCCGCCGTTCCCATCCACGGCTCCATAAAGCGTTATAGCCTGTGACCGCGCTGTTCTGGAATGCGCGTTGCGCTGTCCTGTCGCGCCGCGTTCTAACCGACGAGGCGCATGCGCAGCCTGTCCAGTGCCTTGGTCGATAGCCCGATGGACCGCAGGTAATCCGGCACCGTCCCATAGCGCATGTCGATATGATCAAGCGTGGCGGTGATTGTCTCTGCCGGACTTTCCAACAGGCGGGCATAGCGCTTGGTGTCGCCGCCGCGCGCGCGCGACAGGTCCAGAAATTCGGCCACCAGTTCGGGGATCAGCTCGGCGGTCATCGTGTAATCGGCCACGATCTGGTCGCGCGGCACCTCGGCGATGCCCAGAAGCAGTGCGGCGATGATGCCCGTACGGTCCTTGCCTGCGGTGCAGTTGAACAGGACTGCGCCGGTTTCGATCAGCGCCATTTCCGTCAGGATCGCGCTGATGGCCGGACCACGTGAATCCACTGCTGTCATATAAAGAGCGAACAGCGGATGGTCTGTATCCGTCCCCTGATGCGAGAGCGCTTGCGGCGACAGGTCGTCAAACAGCGGCATATTGACGAAATGCACATCGGGAAACACGGCGAAGGGATTGGGGGCCTCCGCCACTTCGCGCGTTGTGCGCAGGTCGATCACGGCGCGCAATCCCTCGTCATGCAGGCGCGAGACTTCGGATGGCGTGATCCTGTGCAGGCTGTCCGAGCGCAGGAAATGCCGCCACGGTGTCAGACTGCCCGATGCGGTCTGATAGCCGCCCAGATCGCGCAGGTTGAATGCGCCCTTGACGGGCATATGCCGACTATGTCGCATCAGGTGAACGCCAGCAGGCGGGCGCGGTCGATCGTGCCCAGTTCTCGCGGCACCGGGGTCAGCGGCACAAAGCTGACCGACATACCGGAGGGGCGCCAGTCACAGATGCCGAAGCCGCGCCCCTCGATCAGCCGCATATCCACGGTTTCCAGCAGATCGACGCTGGAGTTCAGCCCGATCGAGACGATGATGGGAATGCCATGCCAATGGCTGACGCGGTTGATGTGGATATGCCCCGACAGGATCGCTGCGATATTGTGACCCCTGAGAGTCGCGGCCAGACGCTCGGTGCTGGCCATGTCGATACTGCCCCACGGCAGGCCATCCGCGTCGATCCTTGGCGGGTGGTGCATCACGATGATCTTGGGCTTGTCCTCATGCTCGGCCAATGCCGCCTCCAGCAGCGCGAATTGGTGCGCACAGATCGTGCCCGCGACATGCCCCGCAAGCGAGGTATCGAGCGTGATGACATGCAGCCCGCTGTGCAGGCTCTCGTGGAAATACGGCTCCTCCGTTCCGTCGTGGCCCCATGCCGCGTAGAACCCCGCCCGCTTGTCATGGTTGCCCAGTGCCATCAGCAGCGGGGCCTTGAGCGGGGCCAGATGGTCGCGCAGCAGATGATAGCTGGCGGTATCGCCCAGATTGGTCAGGTCGCCGCTTGCGACAACAAACGCGGGCTGCGTCTCCATCGCGTTGATCGCCGTAATGACCTGTGTCAGCGTCCGGGCATTCTCGGACCTGTCGCCCGGATCTCCGGCATCGGGATGCGACAGATGCAGATCGGTCAGGTGGATGATGCGGATCAAGGGGATACTCCTGCGGCTTTCAGCAATGTCTGGGTATAAAGATGCGCGGGGCGGTGCAAGACCTGCGCGGCGGGGCCTGATTCAAGCGGCTTGCCGTGCTGCATGACAAGGATATGGTCACAGATCGCGGCGACAACGGCAAGATCGTGGCTGATGAACAGGATGCCAAGGCCCAGTTGATCCTGAAGATCCATCAGCAGATTGAGGATCTGGGCCTGCACCGAGACATCCAGCGCCGAGACTGCCTCGTCTGCGACCAGAAGCGCGGGCCGCGTGACAATGGCGCGGGCGATGGCGATGCGCTGGCGTTGCCCGCCGGAGAACTCGTGCGGATATTTCTCGGCATCGCGGGGATGCAGCCCCACCTGTTCCAGCGCCTCGGCCGTGCGTCTGGCGGTGTTGGCATCCACCCCGATGGCGCGCAACGGCTCCGCGATGGACCAGCCGATCTTGCGGCGCGGGTCCAGCGATCCGAACGGGTCCTGAAACACCATCTGGAATTTCTGCCGCAGCTTGCGCAACTCCGTCGCCGACAGGGCGTGCAGATCCTGCCCCTGAAACAATACCTGACCGGAATCGGGTTTCTCGAACGCCATGACCATACGCGCCAGCGTGGACTTGCCAGACCCGGATTCGCCGACGATACCCAGCGTCTCGCCCGCGCGGATGGTGAAGCTGGTGCTCTCGACCGCTGTCAGCACCGCAGGCGCGCGCAGTAGCGACACGCGCGGCAGGCGGTAATGGCGGCTCACAGACCGGACCTCGATCAAGGGGGCGCTCATCGGGCTTGCTCCTCCAGCAGATGGCAGGCGGCTTGACGATTGTCTGCCACCAGCCTTGTAGCGGGTCTCCGTGTTGCGCAATGGGCCAATTCCACCGGACAGCGCCCCGCGAAACGGCACCCCTGCGGCAGCGCATTGAGCGGCGGCACCGATCCGGGAAGGGAGGGAAGGCGCCGCCGTGTGCCATCGGCATTGCGCGCCGGAACCGTCGGATCAGGGCGGGCGGCCAGCAGGCCGCGCGTATAGGGATGCATGGGTGCGGCCAGCACATCCGCCGTGGCTCCGCGCTCTACCATATCGCCGCCATACATCACGACGATGTCTTGCGTGGTGCGGGCCACGGCGGCTAGGTCATGCGTGATGAACACCAGTGCCATGCCGCGTTCGCGCGCCAGCCGCACCAGCAATTCGGTGATGCGCAGCGCGACATTCGCATCCAGCGCCGTGGTCGGCTCGTCCGCGATCAGCATCACGGGATCACAGGCCAGCGCCAACGCGATCAGCACGCGCTGCCGCTGCCCGCCGCTCAGCTCGTGGGGAAACTGGCGCATCCGGTCCACCGGTTCGGGGATGCCCACCTCCTCGAACAAAGCCAGCGCGCGCTTGTGTGCGGCACCCCGGCTCAGCCCTTCATGCACGCGCATCGGCTCCATCACCGTATCGCCGACCCGCCGCAGCGGGTTAAGTGCGGCCATCGGTTCCTGAAAGATCATCGCGATCCGTCTGGCACGCAGCACCTGCCACTGGGCCTCGCTGGCCCCTGCCATGTCGCGCCCGTCGATGCTCAGCCTGCCCGACAGTTGCGCAGAGTCCGGCGCCATCCCCATCAGACACAGCGCCAGCATCGTCTTGCCTGACCCGCTCTCGCCGACGATGCCCAGCCGGTCGCCCTTGCGGATCGTCAGGGTCGCGCCGCGCAGGGCGGTGCCTGCCCCGAATCCGACCGAGAAATCATCAAGCTCGATCATCTAGCGCTCCCGTCTCAGGCGCGGCTCGGACATGTCGCGCAAACCGTCCCCCAGCAGGCCGAATCCCAGAACCGCCACCACGATGCACAGGCCCGGATAGATGGCGAGCTGCGGGGCCAGATACATCAGCGTCTGCGCCTCCGACAACAGTCGGCCCCAGCTTGCGGCAGGCGGTTGCGCGCCAAGGCCGAGATAGGACAGCGCCGCTTCGGCCAGTATCGCCACGGCGAATTCAATGGTGGCCTGCACGATGATGACCGCACCGATATTGGGCAGGATGTGATCACGGCTGATCGCAAAGCGGTTCATGCCCGCCGCCCGCGCCGCCGAGACGTAATCCAGCGTCCAGATCTGGTTGGCCGCCCCACGGGTCACACGGGCAAACACGGGGATGTTGATAAAGGCGATGGCCAGCACCGCATTGCCGAGCGAGGGGCCGAACACCGCCGCCAGCATGATCGCGAAAAGCAGCGCCGGAAAGGCAAAGCCGAGATCGGCCAGCCGCATCACCCCGTCCTCGACCCAGCCCCCGATGGCAGAGGCCATAAGCCCCAGCGCCACCCCGATGGAGCCGCCCATCAACACCGCGATCAGCGCCACGCTCATCGAGTTGCGCGCCCCAGCCATCAGTTGCGAGACAACATCGCGGCCAAGCTGATCTGTGCCCAGCCAATACGTGGAAGAGGGGGCCGCGAATTTGTTGGAAATGGCCATCTGCGTGGAATTATGCGGTGTCCAGACCAGCGACAGCGCGGCGGTGCCCACGACAAGGGCCACCAGCACGCCGCCGATGACGAAATTGGTGGGCAAGCGGCGGGTCATGCGCGCGCCTTCAGGCGGGGGTCGATCACGACATAAAGCAGATCGACCACGAAATTGGCGGTCACCACGATGGCCGCAAACAGCATCACCAGCGCCTGCACCGTCGGCAGGTCGCGGTTCGAGATCGACTGGAAGATCAGGCGGCCCAGCCCCGGCAAATAGAACACGTTTTCAATGACGATGGTGCCGGTGACAAGCGAGGCGAATTGCATGCCGACGATGGTGACGATGGGCACCATCGCATTGGGTAGCACATGCCGCC
This sequence comes from Paracoccaceae bacterium, assembly GCA_024636555.1. GTDB lineage: Bacteria > Pseudomonadota > Alphaproteobacteria > Rhodobacterales > Rhodobacteraceae > Seohaeicola. Next base: position 74,137 of record JAGXGW010000061.1, read on the forward strand.
AGAGCACGCGCCGCCGCGACAGGCCGGAGGCGCGGGCGGTGCGGACAAAATCCTGCCGCATCACCTCGAGCGCGGCAGAGCGTGTGACGCGCGCCAGCACCGCCGATTGCACGACCGCCAGCGCGATGGTCGGCAGGATCAGCGAACGGATCGCCGCCATCGGATCGGACCAGCCCGCAAAGCCGCCGGGCGGCAGCCAGCGCAGGTTGACGGCGAAGAGCAGCACCAGCAGCATCGACAGCCAGAAAGCAGGCACCGCGATGCCAAGTTGCGACAGGAACATCACGCCCCAGTCCCCGAACTTGCGATGCTGCGCCGCCGCCCCGATGCCCAGACCAAGCGCAAGGATCAGCGTCACCACCATGCCCGCCACCGCCAGTGACACCGTCATCAGAAGCCGCTCCACGATCAGATCGGCCACCGGCACACGGAAGGAATGACTGATCCCGAAATCACCCTGAAGCGCGTTCCAGACCCAGTTCACATAGCGGGTCAGCAGCGGCTCGTTCAGCCCGAGTTGTTCGCGCAAAGCAGCCAAGGCATCCTCGGTGGCGTCCATGCCCAGGATCGTCAGCGCGGGATCGCCGGGCAGCACGTTCATCACGGCAAAAACCACAACCGAAACGGCCAGAAGGGTCAGGATGAACCCGACAGTGCGGCGGAAAATGAAATATCCCATAAGAGCTCAGCCGGTCGCGGAGGCGAACCTCCGCGACCTTACCTGTCAGCCGCCGTTGCTCACGCCCTTGAGCGGCATGTAGACCACCGGCGAGGAAGACCAGTACCCCTCGACCTCGGTGCGGAAAACACCCAGCAGCGGCAGTTGGAACAAAAAGCCATGCACTGCCTGATCGCTCAGATACCGCTGGCCTTCACGCAACAGTTCGTCGCGTGCCTCGGGGTCGGCCTCTGTGCGGATACGCTCCCACAGGTCGTTGAAGGCCGGATCGTCGTAGCCATAGAAGTAGTCCGGCCCGCGCGCGAAATTGCCCATATCGTTGGGGGAGGTATGCGCGATGATGGTCATGTCGTAGTTCTTCTTGGAATAGACTTCGTCAATCCAGAACCCCCATTCCACATTCTCGACACGCGCGTCGATGCCCGCATCCGAAAGCTGCGCCTGAATGATCTCGGCAGAGCGTGTCGCATAGGGGAAGGGCGGCACGCGCAGGGTCATCGTCGTACCTTCGACGCCTGCTTCCGCGAACATCTCGCGCGCCTTGTCGGTATCATGCGGATAGGCATCGGTCAGATCGACATAGGCGGTGCCATGCGGCGGGTAGAAGCTGCCGATGGGTGTGGCTTGCCCGTACATCGCGCCGTCGATGATCTCGTCCCGGTCGATCGCGGTGGCCACGGCGCGGCGCACATCGATATTGTCGAACGGCGCTTTGGCGTTGTTCATCGCAAGGATCACTTCGCCCTCCGTCGAGCCGATATTCACGCGAAAGCGCGGATCGGCCTCGAATTGCGGTAACAGCTCCGGCGCCGGAAAGCCGGGAAAGGCGTCCAGTTCCTCGGCCATCATGGCGGCGGTGGCCGCGGCGGGATCAGAGATGAAGCGGAACTCCACCCGCTCCAGCGCGACATTGTCCGCCTCGCGGTGATCGGGGTTCTTGACCAGTATCAGGCGGTCGCCACGGGTCCAGCGTTCAAATTTGAAAGGGCCGGTGCCGACGGGCGCTGTCGCGTTGGTCTCTGCAGAGCCTTCGGAAACGATAATGCTGTCGCCTTGCCCCATGTTGAACAGGAAGAACGCATCCTGTTTCGACAAGGTGATCTCCACAGTCAGCGGATCAATCGCGGTGACGGTATCTATCGTCGCGAACTTCGCCTTCGAAGGGTTCACACTGTCTTCCGCCATGGCGCGGTTGAACGAAAACAGCACATCCTCCGAGTCAAACGTGGATCCGTCATGAAACGTCACACCCTCGGCCAGCGTGAACGTATAGGTCAGCCCGTCCTCCGACACCTCCCAGCCCGTGGCGAGATTCGGCTGCACTTCGCCATTCTCGGCAACGATGGTCAGCGCCTCGTAGACGTTCATCGTCAACATACCGTTGATCGAGGCGGTCGCATCCGCTGTCGGATCAAGCGAGGTGGGCTCTTGCTGCAAGCCGATAACGATCTGGTCGGCGGAGGCAGAGGCTGTGGAAAGGCCAAGGCCAAGCGACAGCGCCAGCGTGGTGATGGTCAACGTTCTGGAAAGATCAGGCATCTGGATGGTCCCATGTGCTGCAAAAAATCCGCTCAGGATGGCTGGACGCGTCCTGTTGCCCGTCAAGTCTGCACAGGCATGAAACCTGTGGTCAATCCAAATGAGACCAGAAAGCGGTTCATTTGAAAATCTTCACGCGGCTGTCATACTGCAATTCTGACGGGTGAGCCTTTGGCCGCATGGTGCCAATTGTCCGCTTTGAGTTGTGATGGTCGCTTTCGTGCTCCGCATCCAACGCCATGCAGCGTTTACATTCTGCCTAAATTTTACCGTTTGATAAAAAAAAGATTCGTGAAATACTGACCTCAATAAAGAAAAACAGGAGAGGTTCAGATGACGACAAAAGCCCTGTCGGAAGGGATCGTGGCAGCGCGGCTTGATCCTGCCGCCTATGCCGATCACTTTTCCGACCTTCACCCGCCGCTGGATGATCACGAGGCGCTGGTGGCTGCGGATCGCTGCTATTTCTGCCACGATGCACCCTGTATCACGGCCTGTCCCACCGATATCGACATCCCGCTGTTCATTCGCCAGATCGCCACGGGCACACCCGAAGCGGCAGCGCGCACGATTTTCCAGCAGAACATCATGGGCGGCATGTGCGCCCGCGTCTGCCCCACCGAAACCCTGTGCGAGCAGGCCTGCGTGCGCGAAAAGGCCGAGGGCAAGCCGGTTCTGATCGGGCAGTTGCAACGCTATGCGACGGACACTTTGATGGCGCAGGGCGTACATCCGTTCACCCGTGCGGCACCCACGGGCAAGCGCATCGCTGTTGTCGGCGCGGGGCCTGCGGGGCTCTCCTGCGCGCACCGTCTCGCCATGCTGGGCCATGATGTGACGGTTTTTGACGCGCGTAACAAGGCGGGCGGGCTGAACGAATACGGGATCGCCGCCTACAAATCCGTGGACGGCTTCGCCGAGGCCGAGGTGGAATGGCTGCTCAAGATCGGTGGCATCACGATCAAGACAGGTGCCGCATTGGGCCGCGATGTGACTTTGGCCGAATTGCAGTCCGACCATGATGCGGTCTTCCTTGGTATGGGGCTGGGCGGCGTCAACGCGCTGGGCGTTGCGGGCGACGACAAGGTGGGCGTGACGGATGCGGTGGATTTCATCGCCAACTTGCGCCAAGCAGCGGACCTGTCCCTGTTGCCCGTGGGCCGCGATGTCGTGGTCATCGGTGGCGGCATGACAGCGGTGGACGCTGCCGTGCAGGCGAAACTGCTGGGTGCGCTCAATGTCTCGCTCGTCTACCGCCGTGGCCGCGACCGCATGAACGCGAGCCGTTTCGAGCAGGATCTGGCCGCCTCCAAAGGCGTGCGGATCATCACCAACGCAAGCCCCGTGGCCGTGCATGGCAACGGATCGGTGCGCGAGATCGAGTTCGAATACACCGACGATGATCTGACCCCGACGGGACAGAAGTTCCGCCTTGCCGCCGATCAGGTCTTTCGCGCCATCGGCCAGACGCTGACGGGCGAGGGGTTGCCCGCCATCGAGCGCGGAAAGATCGCTGTTACCGGCGCTGGCCGCACCTCGGTGGCCGGTATCTGGGCGGGGGGCGATTGCGCCATGGGCGGCGACGATCTGACAGTGACGGCCGTGGCCGAGGGCCGCGATGCCGCGATGGATATTCACACCACATTGATGGGCTAAGCGCCTGTAGGGAGACCAGCAAAATGGCCAATCTCACCACCGAATTCGCGGGCATCCGTTCGCCCAACCCGTTCTGGCTGGCCTCGGCCCCGCCCACCGACAAGGAATACAACGTCCGCCGCGCCTTCGAGGCAGGCTGGGGCGGGGTCGTGTGGAAAACACTTGGCGAGGCAGGCCCGCCCGTCGTCAACGTCAACGGCCCCCGCTATGGCGCGATATGGGGCGCAGACCGCCGCCTCTTGGGTCTGAACAACATCGAACTCATCACCGATCGCCCGCTGGAAGTGAACCTGCAGGAGATCAAAGCTGTCAAACGCGATTATCCCGACCGCGCCATGGTCGTTTCTCTGATGGTGCCCTGCGAGGAAGCGGCGTGGAAGGCCATCCTGCCTCTGGTCGAGGAAACCGGCGCGGACGGGATCGAGCTGAACTTCGGCTGCCCGCACGGCATGTCCGAACGCGGCATGGGCAGCGCCGTGGGACAGGTGCCCGAATATATCGAGATGGTCACCCGCTGGTGCAAGCAGAACACGCGGATGCCGGTGATCGTGAAGCTGACGCCGAACATCACGGATATCCGTAAACCGGCCGCCGCCGCCCATGCAGGCGGGGCCGATGCGGTCAGCCTGATCAATACGATCAATTCCATCACCTCGGTGGACCTTGATCTCTTCGCGCCCGAACCGGTGATCGACGGCAAGGGCGCGCATGGCGGCTATTGCGGGCCGGCGGTCAAACCCATCGCGCTGAACATGGTGGCCGAAATCGCCCGTACGCCCGAACTGGCCCACCTGCCGATCAGCGGCATCGGTGGCGTCACCACATGGCGCGATGCGGCCGAATTCATGGCGCTGGGCGCGGGCAACGTGCAGGTCTGCACCGCTGCCATGACCTATGGCTTCAAGATCGTGCAGGAGATGATCTCGGGCCTCAGCCAGTGGATGGACGAGAAAGAGCTGACCGCCACATCCCAGATCGTGCGCCGCGCCGTGCCGAACTGCTCCGACTGGCAACACCTCAATCTCAACTACGTGGCCAAGGCCAAGATCAATCAGGACCTCTGCATCAGCTGCGGCCGCTGCTTTGCCGCCTGCGAAGATACCAGCCATCAGGCCATCGCCATGTCGCCGGAGCGTGTGTTCACCGTCAAGGATGATGAATGCGTCGCCTGCAACCTCTGCGTCAACGTCTGCCCCGTGCAGGATTGCATCACGATGGAGGCGATGACACCGGGAACTGTCGATCCGCGTACAGGTAAGGTGGTCGAGGCCGACTACGCCAACTGGACCACGCATCCGAACAATCCGGGGGCTGTGGCGGCGGAATAGGTGTAACGAAAGATGGTGGCGGAACATACCGGCTCGGGCCGCTTGACGGGGCATTCTCCGGCTTTGAGAACAGCGGTTTTCAAGCTGCGCGGCGTTGCAAGGGGAGGCTGAATGTAAACGCACTTCCCTCTCCCGGAGTACTTGCGACGAATATCTGTCCGCCGTTCATTTCGACCAATCTTTTTGTCACGGCCAGCCCCAGCCCGATGCCGCCTTCTCGGCGTCGACCCGAAGACTCGACTTGCGTGAATTCTTCGAAAATCTCGTGTTGTTGGTCTGCAAGGATGCCCTGTCCGTCATCCGCGATGGTCACCCTGGCAACGTCTGGTCCTATCTGCGTGGACACACGCACGGTCCCACCCGCAGGGGTGAACTTGATGGCATTAGACAGTAGATTTTCGACGATCTGCGCGACGCGTGCCGGATCCGCAACGACATCCGCATCGGCTGGGCACACCTCCAGCCTGACACCTTTTTTATTCGCGGCCGGTTCCAGATTCTTAACGATCTGATCTATGACAGCAGGCAGGTTGCAGGTCGTTTCTGTCATAGCTGTCGTTTCCGCGCCAAGGTTCACATAATCCAGCATTTCGTTGACCAGCTTCAGCAGGTTTTCACCGGCGTTGACGATCCGGTCGATCGCATCCTTGGTAAAGGCATCGTTCGCGTGGTTTCCCTCCGATGGAGGATTCAGTTTCAACAATTTGCCAAAACCGAGGATCGTGGTCAGCGGTGTCCTCAGTTCATGACTCATGACGCTGATCATCTCAGATTTCGCCCGGTTCAGGCGCTCGGCTTTCATTTGCGCGCGCTTGAGGACCGTGATGTCGAAACGGACTCCGACGAGGTCTCCATCCTCGGTTCGACGCGAGAGGATCTCGATCCAGCGCCCATCCGCCATCTCGACTTCGACCGACCCGCCCGCGCGTCTATGCGTTTCCAGGTTATGGGCGATCCAATCGTCCTCCATCCCTTTGGCCACTCGAAAAAGGCCTTTCTTCAAACCGGCTTGCAGGAGCTCGTGAAGCGTTACACCCTTGCGCAGAAGCGATCCGTATCCAAACAGGTCCCTGTAGGTATCGTTCCAGTGGATCAGGCGGTCGTGCTCATCAAAAATTACGAAACCGCTGGACAACGCCTCTATGCCTTTTTCCAATCGCCGTTCTTGCTTGCGCTGGCGCTGATTGCGCAGGTGGTTGGCATGGGCGAGACCCAGAAGAAGCAGGCCGACGATCGCCATGGTCACGCGTGTATGTGTCAGCAAGGGCAAGCTTGGCCAACCGTCCGAGGGTACAACAACGACGTCCCACTTCACGCCGCGCGCGTTCAGGCCGAGCACAACGGGATCACCCCCGAAGACTTCGGAATCACCCAACCCGCCAAAGCCGTCCACGAAGAAACCGACCCGATAACCCGACTCGCGTCTCACTTGTGTTGCAATCTGGTTGGCGAGGAAGTCCAGATCTATCGCCAAAGAGGCGACACCCATGGTACCGTCATCTCCTTCAATCCGCTGACGCACGGCAATCGCGCGTTGTCCTTGGATTGCCAAAAAGGGCCGCGATACAATGGGTACGGGCACGCTGAGCGCGGTCTTTACACCCGGAAGCTGCGCGGGCATTTGCCTGTAATCAGCACCAATCAGTGACCTGTTCCCCTCAAGGAGATAAACGTGTTCGATCACCAGATCCGGAGCCACGGCAATCGTTATGATTGCTGATTTGGTTTGGCTTCCCGAGTTTTCGGTTGAGTCGAGATCGTCAATCAGCCGCTCCGCAGTGCTGCGAAATGCTTCAGGGGTCAGAGCAGGCAGCATTTCCGCGGCGGTCACTAGCCGACCAAGACCGATTGCCTTGTTGTTGATGCGAGTATTGAGCGTCTGCAGGACCTCCGCGCCAACGCGCGCTGCTTGCTCACGCGCATCAGCCTCAAGTGCGGTCCGGTCAATACGATCAAGCAGTACGCCTACGATCATGCTTAGCGCGACAACAGCAAATAGAGCCGGCGCCTTGCTGTCCAGAAAACGCCGAAGTCGCATGTTTCTACTCAGAACTCCTTTGAGTATAGTGAAGTTCGGGATAGGCGATTAAAAGTTGGTAAAATTGTGACGGTTTCGTGTGTTTTTTCCGAATGTCAGACCGGCAAATCAATTAATGGATTTTCGGTTCGTTCCCTGAAACGTTTTCGTGGGCCGGCTGATCGCCCGGTGAAATCGGCGAAATCAACGTTTTGAAGGTTGCCTCCAGCCGCGCCCAATCTTTTGCGCGTTTGCGCTTTGAAAAGAGAACCAAAGGCGACATCGCGCTGAGCAGGGCTTTGACGACAGCCTTCGTTCTGCCAAAAGGCGTGTTGTGTTTGACCGAGCAGTAAACGCGGGAGCGTCCGAGGTGATAGCCCTTGATCCGGGCAATATCCACGGATCTGGCAGAAGAGGCCCCGCCGGTGTGCATAACCTGTGCAGACGTAATGAGGTAAAGCGGCCCGCGTTCGCGACGCAGCCGCAAGGACAGATCGTCATCTTCGTAATAGAGGAAAATGAGCGGGTCAAAACCGCCCACCGCATCGAAATCAGCTTTTTTGACAAAAATAGCAGACCCCGCCAGCACTGGCACTTCGCAGTCAGTGTCGATATTGCCGCGTGGCATCCACTCGGCGCGGGCAAGCAGGTTGCTCCGCCGTTTCAGACTTGTGGTGCCGTTTTCATTCAAGATCCGGGGATTGAATGCTGACGCGGCCGGATAGCGCGCGGCAGCGGCACGCAGCGACTCCAAGGCCTGAGGTCGTATTTCGACGTCCGGATTGAGAAAAAGCAGGAACTCGGTCCGGGCTTTGGATGCACCGATGTTGCAAGCCACGCCAAAACCTTTGTTTTCGGAAAGATCCACAAGTTCTGCATCATGATCTGCGGCGATCTGGCGGATGTTGGCGATGTTCGTGGATGCATTGTCGACGATAACCACATGCACACCGTCGGGCACGGACGCGAGCATACGAGGGAGCACCCTTTCGCTATTGAAAGATACAGTAACGATTGTGAGCCAATCATCCTTGGGTCTCATGCGTCATATCCTAGCGGCAAGGCTGGTTTCGGTCAGAATATCTTTTGAGCGTCTGTATCGGATGCCCGCTTCGAACGGAAGCTTCGGGTAAGCCTTCCGTCTTTGTCGCGCGTCACGCTGGCCACGCGCGTCTGCGGGCACTGTTCGACCCTGTGACCTGTTCGGGGGAGACCTGTTACTCAAAGATCAGGGTAATCTCTGCCTCGTTCAGCAGCTTCCACTGTCCGGGAGCCATGTCATCAGGGAGCGACAATCCGCCCAGACGTTCACGGTGCAGTTCCATGACGTGGTTGCCGGTGGCGGCAAACATGCGGCGCACCTGATGGTATCGGCCTTCGGTAACCGTAAGCAGGGCTTCGGTTTCCGAGACCACCTCCAGAAGGGCGGGGGCCAACGGCTTGTCCTCGCCTGCGAGCATGAATTCTCCCGATGCAAACCGTTCGCCTTCCGTGCCATCAAGCGGGCGGGCCAGCTTGGCGCGATAGGTCTTTTTCACAAGATGTTTGGGGCTGATGACACGGTGCAGCAGGGCACCATCATCCGTCAGCAGCAAAAGGCCCGTTGTCTCTTTGTCCAGGCGGCCGATGGTCGAGATCATCGGCACACGACGCTGCCAGCGCGCGGGTAGCAGGTCATAGACCAGTTTGCCGTCTTCCTTGTGCGAACAGGTCATTCCCGCAGGTTTGTTCAACAGGATGACCATGGGACCGACGGAATCGAGCGCCTCGCGGTCGATCTTCATGTGGTGTGACAAATCCGGAGTGATCGGAATGCGTTTGGTCACGTCGGGAATTTTGACAGCGTCCAGAGAGATCCGGCCAGCCCTGGCCATATGCGCGATTTCGGTGCGCGAACCATAACCCATGGAGGACAAAAGCTTGTCAACGCGCGAGGTTGGAGCCTTGGCCATGATCGTCGTATTCCTCGGGGGGCGCGAAGGGCTGCAGGATCCATCGCGCGTGACGTTGCAAGGCCCGCAGTATCACGGGCGACCACAGGCACGAACGTGTAGCGAAACGGGATTACCGCGACAAGGCGGCAGTTTGGGCCGGCTGCGCGAAAGCGCCATCCGAATGATGGTCCGGCGACACCTTCATCTGGCCTTCAGGCGGACGGGGCACACATTTTTCTATGTCGCACCCTCGGCATCACGCCGAGGGTGCGTTTACGCATGGACCGATCCGTCCCTGTGTCACAGGAACGATGCACCGGGAGAGCCGCTCAAGCCTGCATCTTGCCAGCGATGCGACATTGCGCCAAGGCCTGAGGTCAGTCAGCCTGCGGAGCGGTTTCGACAGGTGCGTCCGGCGCGGGCACCGGTGCCGTCTCTGTCGTCGGTGCCGGGTCTGCGGATGGTGCAGGCGCGCTTTCAACTGGTGCTGCGTCATTGGTGTCAACATTCACCGATACATTGCCGCCATCCGAGGCTGTTGGTGTCGATGTCGGGCCACCGTCGCCGAACATGAAATAGATGACGAAAGCCAGCACCACGATAACGCCACCCAGAATGAACCAGACTGTGCTGCCGCTGCGGGCCGGCTCTGTCTTGTGGATTGTTGTATGGGTGTTTGCAGGGGTATTTTGAATTTTTGTCTCGTCCACGTAAAATCTCCTGCATGATCAGCGGTGTCACCGGTCTGGCGATCCGACTTTGTTGCTCTCCCAAGATTGCGCAGGTCGGCAGGGAGTATCCTTTCCCTGAGGAACCGCGTCTTGCGAGTCAGGGACAAACGATTGAAACCACGGAAAGTTCCCTGACAGGCGCAAAGTAGCGGCGCGCCCGCACGGCCCGGATGTTCTCCACGAGAATTCTGGCGGCACGCCTTCAATTTCTTTGGACAGCTTGGGGCTGACGTGGAATGTTTGCCAAAGGGAAGATCAAGCCGCTGTCCCGCCCTGAACCGAATGCAGGGCTTTTTTAGCTTTCATGTTAGGTAAACAGAATGAACAGAACACTGGTGCTGCTTTGCACTGCCGTTAGCCTTGCGCTGGCGGCCCCGACCTTTGCCGAAGGTTCTTTCGAGATGGTCAACAAGTCCGGCTACACGATCACCGAAGTTTACGCAGGTCCCTCGAATGAAAGCTCCTGGGGACCGAATGTTCTGTCAGGCCAGATCCTGCATAACGAGACCTTGGTTGTCACCCTCGACACGGCTGGCTACGGCTGCGTCTGGGATCTGAAATATGTCTTCTCCGATGGTGATGTATTTGAGGAATTCGAGGTGGATATCTGCCGGATAGACGGTCAGGAATATACCATCGAATAGGTCGCGTGATCGCACTCTGGTCCGCAGATGCAACTCGCCGTCCAAATCCGAAAGGAACGTCTGTGACCTCTTGTTCCGCCACACCCGCCCTTCAGGACGCGGTCGATTTTGCCTGCGCGCATGAGACCGGCTGGCCGCGCAGCATGTATTACCCTGACGGCAGCTATGTCGGGAATGTGGAATGGAACGAGAGCGGACCCTGGACGGAGATCCTTGGCCCCGTGGCGGCGCGCGGCGGGCCGGCGGGTGTGATCCTGCACCATGGCGCGCAGGTGGCAGAATGGGGTGAAGCGGATCGGCCCGACATGACATTCTCTATCGCGAAAAGCTATATCTCGGTTCTGGCGGGGCTTGCGGTGGCGGACGGGCTGATACCGGATCTGGACGCGCCGATAGGTCGGAGCGTGGAGGGGCCGCATTTCGCTGGTCCGCACAACAGCACCATCACGTGGCGACACATGCTTCAGATGAACAGCGAATGGCGCGGCGAGATTTTCGACAAGGACGATCAGGTTGATCACTTCCGCCAGATCGGTGCCGGAGCCGACAACAGCCGCAAGGGCCAGTTGCGCGCGGTGGGGGCGCCGGGTAGCCATTACGAATACAACGATGTGCGGGTGAACGCTCTTGCCTATGCGCTGATGTGCCGTTTTCGCCGCCCGCTCCCCGATGTGCTGCGCGAACGGATCATGCGCCCGGTCGGGGCCTCGGAGGACTGGCGATGGGAAGGTTATTCCACCTCGTGGGTCACGCTGGACGGTGTGCGCATGCAGTCCGTTCCCGGAGGTGGCCATTGGGGTGGCGGCATGGTGATCAGCGCGCGCGATCACGCCAAATTCGGGCATTTCATCAGCCAGAACGGGGCATGGGAAGGTGAGCAGATCCTGCCCGCCGACTGGATGCAACGTTCCCTGGCGCCGACACCGACGCTTGAGAATTACGGCTTTCTGTGGTGGCTCAACCGTGGCAGCGCGGCAAATCCCAATCTGCCCACCAATGCCTTCAGCGCACAGGGTGCGGGCGGCAACTATTTGTGGATCAGCCCCGATGACGGCATCGTCGCCGTGATGCGCTGGCTCAACCCTGCCGATTTGCCGACGTTTCTGGAGAGACTTGTCAGCGCCCTGCGCCGATAGGGCACGCGCTTTCGGGGCAGAAGCGCGAACCGTGTGTTGTGGATTCGCGTGGACCCTTGCCGTTTTGATACCAATATATCCGATCTGCTGGATTGAGTCTTCTCGCCCAGGCATTGCCTTCAGCTTGGAACACGTAGCAAATGGCTGTCCAGTTACCCGACAGTGCTTAAATTACGCACTAAAGATCAAAAAAATAGCGGTATCTCTCTCAGTGGAAGTCACAAGGAAAATTTTTCCTTGCGTGAAAGGTGGAATTGCTCCTCTTTGGACCTTTCTGAAGATTGGTTCAAAAGGTTCGTCATGATCACCCCTGAACGGGATAACTCCTCGCTCGCTCTGGAACGGTTGCGGATGTTGCTGCGGGACATCCCGGCGACGGGGGACAGCCGGATACCGACCGAACGGCAGTTGGCCGAAACGCTTGGGATCAGCCGGCGCTCGGTGCGGCGCGCGCTGGAGGTGCTGGAGGCGGAAGGGCTGGTCTGGCGGCGGCAAGGGGCTGGCACCTTTGCCGGTCCGCGCCCTGTGCTGGCCGAGCAGGAGGTGACCGATGCGAACTTCACCGAAGTGATGGAGGTGCGTTTGCGGCTTGAGCCACAGTTGGCGCAGCTGGCGGCCTTGCGGGCCTCGGACTCGGATATTGCCCGGATGCATGACAGCCTTGGCAGGCTTGAGGCGACGGAGGATGCCGATGGCCGCGAGCTATGGGATTCCGCCTTTCACCGCGAGATTGCGCGGGCGGCGGGCAACCGCTTTTTCCTGATGATCTTCGATTCCATGGACCGTGCCCGTCACGATGATGCATGGCGCGCCTTGCGGGAGCGGGCGCGCAGCCGGGCCAATCTGGCGCAGACAACGTTGCAGCACCGCGAGATTGTGGCGGCCATCGCGGCCCATGATCCTGTCCGCGCGGGCGAGGCGATGCGCACCCATTTGATGACGCTGCACGACCGTATCCTGCAACTGACATCGCTTGAGGCGCTTGAAGATGCCTCCTGATCCGGTTCTCGACGTCGCCGATCTGTCGATCAGGTTTCGGGGTCAGCCTGTCGATCTGATCGACGGCGTCAGCTTCACCATCCCGCGCGGCAAGACGCTGTGTCTGGTCGGGGAATCGGGCTGCGGGAAATCGGTGACCTCGCTGGCGATCATGGGGCTGCTGCCCAAACGTGCCGCGACAGTGACGCAAGGGGCGGTCAGGTTCAACGGGCGTGACCTGCTGGGCCTGCCGGATGCCGAGATCGAGAACCTGCGCGGCAACCGGATGGCGATGATCTTTCAGGAGCCGATGACGAGCCTCAATCCCGCCTTCACCGTGGGCCATCAGGTGGCCGAGGCTGTGCGCCGTCACAAGGGATGCACCGCTGCCGAAGCGCGAGACCGCGCGCTGGAAATGTTCCGCAAGGTGCGGATGCCTGCGGCGGAGACACGGCTGGATGACTATCCGCACCAGATGTCCGGCGGGATGCGCCAGCGGGTGATGATCGCGATGGCGCTGGCGAATGATCCGGCGCTGCTGATCGCGGATGAACCGACGACCGCGCTGGACGTGACCATTCAGGCGCAGATCATGGATCTGATGCGCGAGTTGCAAGAGGATACCGGTGCGGCGCTGCTGATGATCACCCATGATCTGGGTGTTGTGGCCGAAATCGCCGACGAGGTGGCGGTGATGTATGCGGGCCGGATCGTGGAAAGCGGACCCGTGGCGCGCATATTCGATGAGCCGCAGCATCCCTATACGCTCGGCCTTATGGGGTCGATGCCCGCGATTGCGGGGCGGCAGGGGCGGCTTCTGACGATACCGGGGTCGGTGCCATCACCCGATGCGATGCCGGCGGGGTGCCGGTTTGCGACGCGCTGTCCCTTTGTCATCCCCGCCTGTTCCGCCACGCGGCCCGAATTGGTTGCGGATGAGACTGGCCAGTCTGTGGCCTGCCTGCGGGCACCGCTCCAGACCATGGTGGCTGCGGAATGAGCGATCACATCCTTGAAGCCCAAGACCTGCATAAACGCTTTGTTCAGGGCGGCGGGCTGTTTGCCAGGACGACGACGATCCATGCGGTCAATGGCGTCTCCCTTCAGGTGCGGCGCGGCGAGACCTTTGCGATCGTGGGGGAATCCGGTTGCGGCAAGTCGACACTGGCGCGCCTGCTGCTGCGGCTGATTGATCCCAGCGAGGGGCAGGTGATTTATGACGGGCAGGATCTCACCGCGTTGAGTGGCGGGCAGATGCGCGCGCTGCGTTCCGATTTGCAGTTCATCTTCCAAGACCCGTTCTCCTCGTTGAATCCGCGCATGAGCGTGGAGGCGATCATCGCCGAACCTCTGCGCCTGCATACCAAGCTGACGGCAGAGGCGCGACGCGCCAAGGTGGCGGAGTTGATGGCGCGGGTCGGGTTGCGCCCCGATATGGCGGACCGTTACCCGCACGAGTTTTCCGGCGGGCAGCGGCAGCGTATCTGTATCGCGCGCGCGCTGGCGAGCGGACCGAAGCTGCTGATCGGGGACGAGCCGGTCTCGGCGCTGGATGTCTCGGTGCAGGCGCAGATCGTGAACCTGCTGGAAGATCTGAAGCAGGAATTCGGGCTGACTCTGGTGGTCATCGCGCATGATCTGGCCGTGATCCGCCACATGAGCGACCGGATCGCCGTGATGTATCTGGGCGAGGTGGTGGAGCTTGCCGATACCGAAACCCTGTTCATCGCGCCGCGCCATCCCTACACGCAGGCCCTGCTGGCGGCGATTCCGGTGCCGGTTCCGGGTGTTGCGCGCGCCCGTACCGTGCTGGGCGGTGATATCCCGTCGCCTGCCAATCCGCCTGCGGGGTGCAAGTTCAACACCCGATGCCCCCATGCGACCGACCTGTGCCGCACCACAAATCCCGCTCTGGAAGGGACGGCGCATCAGGTTGCCTGCCACTACCATGACACTCTGCCCCGTCCGGACTTGCCGATAGCCAGAACCGGCACCCGCAGCCCTGCCGCCGAGGCGCGTTTCGCCCTCTACCGTGCAGCAACCGAAACAAAAACGGCCATAAAAACCACCAACAAGGAGACAACACCATGACATTAAGAAAGCTGACGACGGCGCTTCTGGCGTCGGTCGCGATGACCTCGGGCGCTTTTGCTGCCGATCTGCGGATCGGATTGCAGGAAGACCCTGACGCGTTGGACACCGATCAGGCACGGACCTTCGTGGGCCGGATCGTGTTTGAATCGCTTTGCGACAAGCTGGTGAACATCACGCCAGAACTGGATTTCGTGCCGGAACTGGCCACATCCTGGGGCTGGTCGGATGACGGGCTGACCCTGACGATGCAGTTGCGCGAGGATGTGGTGTTCCACGACGGCACCGCATTCGACGCAGCAGCCGTTGTTGCCAACATCGAGCGTTCCAAGACCCTTGACGAGAGCCGCCGCAAATCCGAACTCGCCTCGGTCGAGAGTGTGGAGGCGACCGGAACCTACGAGGTTGCCTTCAAGCTGGCTTCGCCCGATGCCACGCTGATCGCGCAGTTGTCGGACCGTGCGGGCATGATGCTCTCGCCGACAGCGGCAGCGGAAAAGGGGCTGGAACTGTCCAATGATCCCGTCTGCTCCGGGCCGTACAAATTTGTCGAGCGTATCCAGCAGGACCGGATCGTGCTGGAAAAATTCGCCGATCACTATGACGCTGACAGCTACAGCTTCGAGCGTCTGATTTTCCTGCCGATCCCCGATACGACCGTGCGTCTGGCCAACCTGCGCTCGGGTGATCTGGACATGCTGGAGCGTCTGGCACCGTCCGATGTGGCCGCCGTGGAAGCGGATGACAGTCTCAGTTTCACGTCGGCGACCAGCCTTGGCTACCAGGGTATTACCGTCAATGTGAACAACGGCGCGCGGTCCGAGACACCGTTTGGTCAGGATGCGCGTGTGCGCCGTGCCCTGTCGCTGGCGATCGACCGCGAGGTGATCAACCAGGTTGTGTTTGAAGGCGTATACGCGGCCGGCAACCAGCCGTTCCCGCCGACCTCACCCTGGTATGACGCAACCAACCCTGTCGAGGCGCGCGATGTCGATGCCGCCCGCGCATTGCTGGAAGAGGCCGGTCTTGACGGGATCAGCATCGAGATTCAGGCGCCGAACAATCCGGTACAGTTGCAACTGATGCAGGTCATTCAGGCAATGACCGCCGAGGCCGGAATCGAGATTTCCATCAAGGCCACGGAATTTGCCACCATGCTGTCCGAACAGACCGCCGGCAATTATGAGGGCAGTCAGGTCGGCTGGTCGGGCCGCACCGATCCCGATGGCAATATCCATTCCTTCATGACCTGCGAAGGTGGTCTGAACGACAGCAAATATTGCTCTGAAGAGGTGGAGAACCTGCTGAACGAGGCACGCCTGTCCACCGATGCCGCAGAACGCAAAGCCAGCTATGACGCGGCCAATGCGATCCTGCGGGAAGAGTTGCCGATCATCTATCTCTATCACCAGACATGGCTTTGGGCGATGACGGACCGGGTGCAAGGCTTTACCGCCTATCCGGACGGCATGATCCGCCTGTCCGGCGTGACGATGGAATAAGCCTGCGGGCTTTGTCGTCACACCTGTTCCCGGTGCGGCATTAACCGACTGTCCGGGGCCAAACGGCCCCGGACCCCTCTTATTCCAACGGGCTGGCCCATGTTGTTGTTCATCCTCCGCCGTATCCTTATTGCGATCCCGACGCTGATCCTTGTGTCGATGTTCGTGTTCACCCTGCAAAAACTGCTGCCGGGCGATCCGATCCTTGTGATGGCGGGCGAGGATCGTGACCCCGAGGTCATCGCGCTGCTGCGCGAGAGATACCGCATGAACGAGCCGATTGTGATGCAATATTTCTACTGGGCCGCCGATGTCCTGCGCGGTGATCTGGGCGTGTCTTTGCGCACGAACGAGCCGGTTCTGAGCCTGATTGCCTCGAAACTGCCGGTCACCATCCAGCTTGCCCTGATGTCCATGCTTTTCGCCATTCTGATCGGCATTCCGGCGGGCATCCTGTCGGCGGTGCGCAAAGGGACATGGGTGGACTGGCTGGCCAATCTGATCGCGCTGTCGGGTCTTTCGGTGCCGAATTTCTGGCTGGGGATCATGCTGATCCTGCTTGTCTCGGTCAATCTCGGCTGGCTGCCCGCCTCCGGCTATGAAAGCCCCTTCGTGGACCCGTGGAAGTCGCTGACCACGATGATCATGCCCGCCTTCGTGCTGGGCACGGCGCTGGCGGCGACCCTGATGCGGCACACGCGCTCGGCCATGCTGGGCGTGTTGCAGGCCGATTATGTCCGCACGGCGCGGGCCAAGGGGCTGCGGGGCCGTGTGGTGATCCTGAAACATGCCTTCCGCAATGCGGTACTGCCGGTTGTGACACTTACGGCGCTGCTGTTCGGCGAGTTGCTGGCGGGGGCCGTGCTGACCGAGCAGATATTCACCATCCCCGGTTTCGGCAAGCTGATCGTGGATGCGGTGTTCAACCGCGATTATGCCGTGGTGCAGGGCGTCGTGCTGTGCACGGCGGTGGGTTTCATCCTGATGAACCTGATCGCGGATGTGCTTTACGTGATCCTGAACCCCAGATTGAGGACCGCGCAATGACGGCGATCGCTGACCCTTCGGTGAAAGCCACCAACCGTACGTGGCGCAAGCTGCGGAGCAACAAGAGCGCGCTTGTCGGGGCCTGCGTGGTGATCCTTTTCGTGGGGCTGGCGGTGTTGGCCCCTGTCTTGCCCATCGCAGACCCGCGCGCCACCGACTGGGGCGCAATCCGTCAGGCACCATCCGCAGCCGCGTGGATGGGCACGGACGAGATTGGCCGCGATGTGCTGTCGCGGATGATCTGGGGCGCGCGCGCCTCGCTTCTGGCGGGGGTGGTGTCGGTGTTGATCGCGGTGCTGATCGGCGTGCCCTTCGGCCTGATTGCGGGCTATTTCGGGGGCTGGACAGACAGCATCATCAGCCGCGTCACAGAGGCGCTGCTGGCGATGCCGTTCCTGATCATGGCGATTGCGCTGGCGGCCTTTCTGGGGCCGTCGCTGACCAACGCGATGATCGCCATTGGCCTGTCTGCGGTGCCGATCTTTATCCGCCTCACGCGCGGGCAGGTGCTGTCCGTGAAGACCGAGGATTATGTCGAGGGCGCGCGCGCCATTGGCCTTGGGCACATCCCGATCATGACGCGCTACATCCTGCCAAATGTGTTTCCGCCCATTCTGGTGCAGGCAACGCTGACGATTGCGACTGCTATTATTGCCGAGGCAGCTTTGTCGTTCCTCGGGCTGGGGCAGCAACCGCCTGCGCCAAGCTGGGGCTCGATGCTGAACACCGCCAAGAACTTCCTGTCTCAGGCGCCATGGATGGCGATCTGGCCGGGGGCCGGAATCTTTCTGGTGGTGATGGGATTCAACCTGATGGGCGACGGGCTGCGCGACGCGCTGGACCCGCGCGAACACTGATCTGACCGGAGGAAAAATATGACTGCCTTTACCACGCGCCCCGAGATTCTGGGCCGCTTCGGGGTTGTGACCTCGACCCATTGGATCGCCTCTGCTGTGGGCATGAAGATGCTTGAACAGGGCGGCAATGCCTTTGACGCGGCGGTGGCGACGGGGCTGGTGTTGCAGGTGGTTGAGCCGCATTTGAACGGGCCGGGTGGCGATATGCCCGCGATCATCTACTCCGCAGCCAAAGGCAAGGTCGAGGTGATCTGCGCCCAAGGCCCGACACCCGCAGGCGCGACCATCGCGCATTACAAGGCCGAGGGGATGAGCGTCATCCCCGGTGACGGCTTGTTGGCCACGGTCATTCCCGGCGCATGGGACGGCTGGATGCTGATGCTGCGCGACTACGGGCGATTGTCCCTGCGCGATGTGCTGGAACCGGCGATCTTCTATGCGGCGCAAGGTCATCCCGTGTTGCCGCGTGTTGCCGCAACAATTGCGGGTCTCGGCGATTTTTTCCGCAAGGAATGGCCGACATCCTACGAGACTTGGCTTCCCGGCGGTGCTGCTCCCGCGCCTTGGGGCAACGTGACCAACCCCGCGCTGGCCGAGACATGGACCCGCATTCTGACCGAGGCCGAAGCCAAACAAGGCCGCGAGGCGCAGATAGATGCCGCGCGGGATGCGTTCTATCGCGGGTTCGTGGCAGAGCAGATCGCCAGCTATCTGGACACCGCCGAGGTGATGGACGCCTCCGGCTCCAAACACAAGGCTGTGCTGAGCGCTGATGATCTGGCCGGATATTCCGCCCATGTTGAGGAGCCGCTGACCTATGACTACCACGGCTGGACGGTCGCCAAATGCGGACCGTGGACGCAAGGGCCGGTGTTCTTGCAAGGGCTGGCCCTGCTCAAGGGGGTCGAACTGGGGGCGATGGACCCGATGGGCGCGGATTTCATCCACCATACTGTCGAGGCGATGAAGCTCGCCTATGCCGACCGCGAGGTCTATTACGGTGATCCCGATTTCGCCAAGGTGCCGCTCGATGTGCTGCTGTCTGACAGTTACAACGCAGAGCGCGCCAAGCTGATCGGGAACCGCGCCAGCATGGAGCTGCGCCCCGGAACAGTGCCGGGATATGAGGATCAGGTCGACCGCACGATGGCGCTGCTCGACGCGCTGAGCCGCACGGACGAGGCTGTCTACGAGCCGACAATGGCGCATCTGTCTGAAAAGAAGGGGGATACCGTCCATATCGACGTGATCGACAGCGAGGGCAATATGGTCTCGGTCACGCCATCGGGCGGCTTGCTGCAATCCTCTCCCACCATTCCGGGGCTGGGCTTCAACCTCAACAGCCGCGCGCAGATGTTCTGGCTGGAGCCGGACTTGCCCACTTCGCTGGAGCCGGGCAAACGCCCGCGCACCACGCTGACGCCGTCGCTTGCGCTAAAAGACGGTGTGCCGCAAATGTCCTTCGGGACACCGGGGGGCGATCAGCAGGATCAGTGGCAGTTGGTGTTTTTCCTGCGCTACGTGCATCACCAGATGAACCTGCAAGAGGCGATTGACGCGCCGCTGTTCCATTCCTCGCATTTCCCGTCCAGCTTTTTCCCGCGCTCGCGCGAGCCGGGAATGGTGATGGCGGAGAAAAGCTTTGGCGCGGGCGTGCTGGACGATCTGCGGGCGCGCGGCCATCTGGTGACCGAGGCTGAGCCGTGGACCGTGGGCCGGATGACCGCCGCACGGCGCGATCCTGACGGGTTGCTGCGCGCGGCGGCAACGCCGCGTTTGATGCAAGCCTATGCGGTAGGGCGTTGAGATGACCTATTCCATCGTCGCGCGTGATCCTGCGACCGGACATCTGGGTATTGCCGTGGCCAGCCGTTTCTTTGCGGTGGGCTGTGCGGTGCCGTTCCTCAAGGGCAGGGTCGGGGCAGTGGCCACGCAGGCTTTTGTCAATCCGACCTATGGCCCTGACGGGTTGCGCCTGATGGAAGCGGGTGCGCCGCCGGATGCGATCATCCCGATCCTGACGGCGCGCGATGACGGGCATCCGAACCGCCAGATGCATATGATCGACGCGCAGGGCCGTAATGCCGCCTTTACGGGCGCGAATTGTGTCGACTGGTGCGGGCATCTGGTGGCCGATGGTGTGTCTGTCGCGGGCAATATGCTGGAAGGACCGGAAGTGATCGCGCAAACGCTCAAGAGCTATCAGGCGGCGATGGACAAACCCTTGGCCGAGCGATTGCTGATCGCGATGCAGGCGGGCGAGGATGCGGGGGGCGACAAACGCGGCAAGCAATCGGCCTGTCTGGTGATTGTCCGCGATCAGGATTATCCGTGGCTGGATATCCGCGCCGATGATCATGCCGATCCGCTGGACGAATTGCGCCGCCTCTATGCCGTGGCGCAGGAGCGGTTTTTACATGTGGCCGAAACCATGCCGACGCGCGAAAACCCGCATGGCATGGTGAACAGGCGGGCAATCGACGAGACCATCGCAAGGCTTGAGGCCGAGCGGATCGCGGCGGGACGGCCCACCTCCTCGTTCATGGCCAACAAAGAATGACAACGCAGCACCGAAGGAAAACGCCATGATCGTGGATGCCGGACCAAAGACCTGCCATTGGGGCTTTTTCGATGCAGGCCTGCCTGCGGTGGCGACGGTTGCAAGCGGTGACGAAGTCACGATCAATACCGTCTCAGGCGGACCGAACGTGCTGCCGAAAGCCGGATTCCACATCCCGCCGGAACTGCTGGACATCCACGCGAACGGAGTTCCCGCCATGCCGGGTCACATTCTCACGGGTCCGGTCGCCGTGGAAGGGGCGATGCCCGGCGATGTACTGCAGATCGACATTCTTGACGTGAAGCTGCGGCAGGATTGGGGATATACGTTCATCCGGCCCCTGTCCGGCACCTTGCCGCTGGATTTTCCTGAGGCCGCGCAAATGACCATCGCGCTTGATGCGGACAAGGCCGAGGCGACACTGCCGTGGGGGCTGAAAATGCCCTTGTCGCCGTTCTTCGGTGTGATGGCGGTGGCCCCGCCGCGCGGTTGGGGCCGTATCTCGACAATCGAGCCGCGCGCCCATGGCGGCAATCTCGACAACAAGGAACTCGTCGCGGGCACCACGCTCTATTTGCCGGTGCTGGCAGAAGGGGCGCTCTTTTCCTGTGGTGACGGGCATGGCGCACAGGGTGACGGTGAAGTCTGCGTCACAGCCATCGAGACAGCACTGCAAGGGCGCTTTCGCCTGACCATCCGGCGCGATCTGGATATCACCTATCCGGAGGCTGAAACGCCTACACATTTCATCACGATGGGGATGCATCCCGATCTTGATACCTGCGTCGAGATCGCTTTGCGGCGGATGATCGCGCTTGTCGCGGCCCGTGCCGGAATTTCCCGCGCCGAGGCCTATATGCTGTGCTCTCTGGCAGGCGATCTGCGGATCACGCAGACGGTCAACCGCGAAAAGGGTGTGCATATGATGATGCGGAAAACGTTGATCACGCGCACAGTTGTCTGACAGGGCGGGAGGCGCAAGTCTCCCCGTCTCCGGTTTGCAATCGGTGAAAAAAATTCCCCCAAACTAAAGCCTGCCTCAATTTTGCTTAAATTGCTTGAAACAAGGTTGAAGCGGACTGCGTAGGCAGATTGCCCGAGGTGTTGCATTGCTCCGAGGATTTGCTGCGACGTGGCAGAAATTATGCAGAGGCGGGAGAGGAAAAACATGAGCGCGGTTGCTATAATATTTACCGTCTATCTGCTCGTCTCGCTTTTTGTGATGATCGCCTTCTGTCGCGCCGCAGCGCATGGCGACCGGGTGCTTGATCGCTGATATCCGGCCAACCGGGCACTGGAACCGCCGCGTCAGCCGGTTGCTTCCAGCACCAAGGCTTCGCATGCCGGCCGGGAAATGAGGCGTCTTTTCAAATCATGTTCCACCCCGCTCAAGTGCGTCGCTTGTGGCACTTCGTCTGTCCAGACCCGGAAACCCTTGAGCGCATATGACCCGAATGATGTGATCATCGCGCAATCGGCGGCGTCTCGTCCCCGGACCATCACAACGCGGCCGATGCGCGGCGTGTTGTAGCGCGCGTCGAACGTATACCAGCGGTCGCCAAGATAAGCCTCGAACCACGCGCAAAAATCGCCGGGGCCTGCGTAAGCCACACCGATGTCCCCCAGATAGCCGCTCACATAGCGGGCCGGAATGTTCATCGCGCGGCAGTATGCAATGGCGAGATGGGCAAAATCACGGCATACGCCGGTCTTCTCGCGGTGCGCGTCGCTGGCGGTCTTGGTCGGGCGACCATAGCCATAGCCAAAGGTGATCTCGTTATGAACGTGGTCGCAGATGGCCTGCACCCGCGCCCAACCCGGTTCCGTGGCGCCGAACAGGCGGAAGGCGTCGGGTGCCAGAATATCGGAATCGCAATACCTGCTTGCGGTCAGGAATTGCAGCGTCTGCGCAGGCAGGTCTCCTACGTCATGCTGCCGGGCGGTGCGGTCGATCCTGTCCGGCTTGCCGTCAACCTCGACGATGCAATCGGACCATAGTGTGAGGCGTCCCGCCGGTGCGCGAAGGCGCGTCAGGTGATTGCCGAAGCTATCGACAAAGCATTCCTGTGGCAGGTCAGGCTCGGTCCGTGCATCGTCAGTCCCGATCATGCGACCGTCGAAACCGGAATGCGTCGAAAGGGCAAGGATCAGCACGGTATCAGCGTAGCTGTCGATCTTGATCTCGTAACCGATGCGAATGAACATTGCCGCTATTTCCTTATTGCCAAGACGTCGAACGCTGCGATGCGGCGAGATTTCCGGTGCATCTGTAAACGCCACAGCGCGGCTTTTGTTCCGCCCTGCCCAAGACGGCCGCGGGATTACGCCGTATGTGCTGGCTCTCGTGGCCGCCGTCCCGCGTAGGTCTTGATTTGTCGTTTGACAAACTGCGCCGCTTGAACAGGATGAAGCTTCCTGAGGCCTGTGGGCGATCCGCAGTTTGGCCAGCAGGAATAGTGCGCAATGGGGGAAATATGATCCTTGTGACCGGGTTCGAGGGCTATGGCGGGCGCAGCGCCAACCCTTCCGAAAGCGTAGCGCGGGCGCTGGATGGCGCCAAAATCGGAGAGGCGCGAGTGAGCGGCCACGTGCTGCCGGTCGATTTTCGCGCCATCTGCCGGATGATGCCCGATCTCGTGGATACCCTGAGGCCGCGCCTGATCGTGTCACTCGGCCTGTGGCCGGGAGAGCCGATGGTGCGGATCGAACGACTTGCTGCGAACTGGTCTGTCTTTGAGCTCCCCGACAATACCGGCCATCGCCAGCGAGGCCGCGTGATCGACAATGGCCCTGACGGCTATCTGTCCACGTTGCCTGCGGATGCGATGCAGGCGGCGATCCGCGCGGCGGGACTGCCCTGCCGCCAATCGGGCAGCGCGGGGACATATCTTTGCAATGCAACATCCTATGTGACGTTGCACCATTGCGCGCAGAGCCATCCGGACACGTTGGCCGGCTTCATCCACTTGCCCTATCTGCCGTCACAAGTGGCCGCGATGATGGATCAGGTTGCCGCCGCAGGCGAGGTCGAAATCCACCAGCGCGCGGATACTGCCTCGATGAACCAGCAAGACATGATCGACGCCTTGCGGATCGGTCTTGAAACGGCATGGGCCGCATCTCAGGCGTAAGATCCATATTGCCGGACAAGAAGTGCCTGCATTCGTCCAGACGGCCAGTTTCATGCATGCTTTTGAGGCATTGCAGAAATGCCCTGCAAACTGGCCTCACGCTTTGCCGCTATCTGGACTCAAGTCGCCCCATCAAGCCCATTGACAGCTTTTCAAAGCAACCCTTACGCTGGGTAAACAATCCGTTGATGTTCTATTTAGCGCCTTGTTTGGGCCAAGAAAAAACAACGCCGTCCCGATTCGAGTGATCTGGCTGTGCGGGTGAATGGGGAACAAAGAATATGGCGTGGTTTGTCAGTCTGATCGTTCTGCTTGTCGTCGCCGTATTGGTGATCCTTTTCCTCAACCGTTATTACCGCAAAGCCACGCGCGAGGTGAGCCTTGTGCGGACAGGTGCAGGCGGTCAGCGGGTTGTGTTGGACGGGGGCTGCATCGCCCTGCCGTTCCTGCACAAGGTGTCTGAAGTGAACATGCGGACCTCCAAGCTCGAGATCGAGCGGTTGGGGCCGAAGTCGATCATCACCAAGGATCGTCTGCGTGTGGACATCGGTGCCGAGTTCTACGTTCGGGTGCGGGCCACGGCCGAAGGTGTGGCGACAGCGGCGCAGGCTTTGGCGGGCAAATCCTTCCGCTCTGCCGATCTGGCCGAAACCCTTGAGGGCAAGCTGGTCGATGCGATGCTCTCTGTGGCCGCGCGCTATACGATGGATGAATTGCAGGACAACCGCGCGGGATATGCGCGCGAAATATCCGACGTGTTGTCGGATAATCTGGCACAGAACGGCTTGCTGCTGGAATCGGTATCGCTGACGCGGATCGACCAGACCCCGTTTCATGCGCTTGACGAGAACAACGCCTTCAACGCGCTCGGTATGCGGCGTCTGGCCGAGATCATCGCGGTCAACAAAAAAGAACGCGCGGTTATCGAGGCGGATGCCGAGGTTGCGGTGCGTCAAAGCCAGTTGGACGCGACCAAACGCAGGCTGACGATCAGCCGCGAAGAAGAAGAAGCCATGATCACCCAGCAGCGCGAGATCGAGATTGCGCGCTCGCGCTCCATGGCGGAGACAGCCGAGGAGCAGGCCTCCTCCGAGAAGCGGCGCGAGGCGGCCCGGATCGCGCGGGAACGCGAGGTGCGCCTCACCGAGATCAGCAAGGATCGCGAATTGCGCGAGCAAACGCTGGCGGCGGAACTGTCCACGGCTCTGGCCAAGACCGACAATGCCGTCCGGCTGGCCGCCAAGCGGGTGGAGGAAGCCCATGCCGAGGCCGAAGCGATCGCCGCCACCGCCTCCGGTGCCGAGGCCGAGGAAAAGGTTCGTACGATCCGCGAGCAGGCCGTAGCCGACCGCGAGAAAGTGCTGGCCCTGATCCGCGCCACCGAGCAGGCCGAGGTGGATGACACGCGTGTGCGCTCAGAGGTGGGAACCTTGCTGGCGATGGCCGAGGCCGAGGCGAAAGCGATGCTGGAGCGTGCCGAGGCGCAGAAGTTCAAGCTTCTGGCGGAGGCGGAGGGACGCAACGCCGTGATCACTGCCGAAAACGCGCAAAGCCCAGAGCTGATGGCGATGAAACTGGACGAGGCGCGCATCCGCACCCTGCCCGAAGTGGTGGAGCGCATGCTCAAGCCTGCCGAAAAGATCGAGAGCATCCGCATCAACCACATCACCGGCATGGGGCGCGCCAGTGGCCCGACCGGCGAGGGCGGCTCCGGCCCGGAGGGCGGCACGGTGAACCAACTGGTGGATGGCGTGCTGTCAATGGCGCTGCAACTGCCTGCGGTGCAACGTCTTGGCGAGGAAGTCGGCATGAATATCGGTGACGGTGTGCGAGGCGTGGCCGCGCAACTGGACCGTCGCAGCAGCGGGGGTACCCGCAAACCAAAAACGGACGGCGAAACGTCCGAATCCAAGGACTGATGCAGATTTTTCTTTCGACATCTCAGCAGACGTCACAACCCAACAGGAGAGACTGCCATGACTTTTTCGCGTAGAAGTTTTCTTGCCGGATCGTCCGCGCTCGCGTTGTCCTCAGCCCCGATCATCGGGCGGGCGCAGGGCAGCGACAAGATCATCTTCGCCTCCATCCTCGATCTGTCGGGGGGGCTTGATATCTACGGCACCGCGATGGCCGATGCGACCAGCCTTGCCATTGACGATATCAACGAAGCCGGTGGCCTGCTGGGCCGCGAGGTTGAGTTGAAGATGTACGATGCGCAATCGACCATCCAGTTCTATACCCAATACGCCACGCAGGCCGCCGCAGGCGACCGGGCTGCCACCGTGCATGGCGGCATCACCTCGGCCAGCCGCGAGGCGATCCGCCCCACATTGGCGCGCTTCAAGACGCTGTATTTCTACAACACGCAATACGAGGGCGGCGTGTGTGATTTCAACAACTTCTGCACCGGCTCCACGCCCGCGCAGACGGTGGCCAAGGTTGTTCCCTATGCGATGAACAAATGGGGCAAGAAGGCCTATATCATCGCTGCCGATTACAACTATGGCCAGATCATCGCGCAATGGGTGGACCGCTTCGTCAAGGAGAATGGCGGCGAGACGCTCGAGATCGAGTTCTTCCCGCTGGATGTCACCAACTTCGGCCCGACCATCAACAAGATCCAGCAGGCCAAGCCCGATCTGGTGTTCTCGGGTCTTGTGGGCGGCGCGCATGTATCTTTCTACCGCCAATATGCAGCGGCAGGCATGAATGCGGAAATTCCGATTGCCTCCACCACCTTCGGGATCGGCAACGAGCACAAGCTGATCTCGGCCGAGGAAGGCAACGGATTGCTGGCGGCCTATTCCTATTTCGAAGGGGTGCAAAACCCGGAAAACGAGGCCTTCCTTGCGCGGATGGATGCCAAATTCGGGGATGATCGCGCCACGATGAACGAGTTGACCGTGCGATCCTACGAGGGCGCGATGCTCTGGGCCGAAGCGGTCAAGCTGGCAGGTAGCATCGAGCATGACGAGGTGACAGCGGCGCTGAAATCGGGGCTGACCTATAATGGCCCCTCCGGCCCGATCACGATTGATCCGCAGACCAACCACGCCATCCAGAACGTTGTTCTGGGCGAGTTGCAGGATCAGGAGTTCAACATCGTGGCGAGCTACGAGGCGGAGCCGCCGGCGGATACGCAGCTTGTCTGCGATCTGAACGCCAATCCGACCCTGTCCACCTTCTACTTCGAGAATGGTCTGGCCGCAGCCGGGATCGAGTGATCCCGTGCCGAACTGATCCGTGACCGGGGGGAGATTCCCCCGGCACATCATTCCCCAAGCAAGCAACGGAGAGCCCATTGGATCTTGTGGCTGCGATTGGCCTGCAACTGGCCTATGTCATCGCGAACCTTGCCCTGATCAGCCTTGGGCTGGCGATCATTTTCGGCATGATGCGGGTGATCAACCTTGCGCATGGCGAGTTTCTGATGCTGGGCGGCTATACGGTGGTGGTGGCGACCAATGCAGGTGTGAACATCTGGGTGGCGATGCTGCTCCTTGCACCGCTGGTGGTGGGCATCATCGGCGTGATCGTGGAGCGCTTGCTGATCCGCTGGCTTTACGGGCGCATGGTCGATACGCTGCTGGCCACATGGGGGTTGTCGCTGTTGCTGGTGGGGCTTGTCACGTCGATCTTCGGCGCCTCGACAGCCACCACTGTCTCGCCGCCGCTGGGGGTCCTGCGGTTCGGAAACTACTCCGCATCCGGCTACGAGCTTTTCCTGATCCTGATCACCATCGTCCTGTTCTTTGCCGTCTGGCTGACACTACGCTTTACCAAATTGGGCTTGCTGGCGCGGGGCACGATGCAGAATGCCGAGATGGCCTCATCCCTCGGCGTCTCCACCAGCCGCATCTACATGATCACTTTCGGCCTTGGTGCGGCGGTGTCCGGTCTGGCGGGCGGGTTGCTGGCCCCGATGACAGGGGTGCTGCCGACCATCGGGGCCACCTATATCGCCAAGGCATTCATCACCGTGATTTCGGGCGGATCGGCAATCCTGGCCGGCACAACAGCCGGATCAATCCTGCTGGGCGGGTTGAACGGTATTTTCTCCTTCATCGCGGGATCGACCTTTGGTGAGATCGCTCTGCTGATCGCCGCGATCCTGCTGCTGCGTCTGATGCCGCGCGGGATCACGGGCCGCTTTTTCCGGAAGTCGCTATGAGTAACGGTATCCTGCGCCAGATGCGCCCGACCTTCTTTTATGCCCTGCTGGGGCTGGTCTTCATGTTCGCCGCCCCGCAGGTGCTGCAACTGTTCACCATCATTAACCTGACCACGGCCATCGCGCTGGCGGTGCTGGCGCTCAGCCTTGCGCTGATCTGGGGCTATGGCGGTATCCTGTGTTTCGGGCAGGTCGCGTTTTTCGGCCTCGGGGCCTATGTCTACACGATCTCGGCAATCAACTTTGGTGGCTCGACATGGGCCATTCTGGTGGCGGTCATTGTCACCTCGGCGTTTGCGGCGGCTTTGGGGTATTTCATTTTCTACGGCCGTGTGTCGGACGTGTATCTGGGCGTGATCACCCTGACGGTGACGCTGATCTTTTTCTCGCTGATCCGGCGCACATCGGGACCGGAATACAAGATCGGCAATGCGCTGCTGGGTGGGTTCAACGGGGTATCATCGCCGCCGATCAACCTGCCATGGAACCCGACCGCGTTCCTGTTCCCTGAACATGTCTTCTACGTTGCCATGGCCGCGTTGATCCTGTGCTATCTGTTTGCGGGCTGGCTGGTGAACACCAAATTCGGCCGCGTCTGCGTAGCGATCCGCGAGAACGAGCTGCGCGCCGAATTGCTGGGCTATGACTCGCGGCTCTACAAGCTGGGCATCTTCACCATCGGCGCGGGTATTGCGGCGATCGGGGGCGTTTTGTTCTGCAACGGGGTAGGACGGATCACGCCGGATGTATTCAGCCTCTATAATGCTGCCCTGACGATCATCTGGGTGATCGTGGGCGGGCGCGGCACGCTCATCGGCCCTATCGGGGCCACCTTCGCGCTGTTCTATCTGACCTCGGCGCTGGGCGGGCAGAGCCTGTTCAACAACAATCTGGTGCTTGGCGCGATCCTGATCATCTTTGTGCTGCTTGTGCCCAAAGGCGTGGCCCCAACCGTGGTCGATTGGGTGAGCGCGCGCCGCAAACCAGCCGCCGGGCGCGTACGCCGTCGCCGCAACGCCAGAGTGGAGGGTGCGGAATGAGCCGTCAGCGCGGAGACGTCGTGGTCGAGACGCGTGGCCTTTGCATGCATTTCGGTGGCGTGCGGGCGGTGGATCAGGTGGATTTCACCCTGTTCGACCGCGAATTGCGCTGTCTCATCGGCCCCAACGGCGCGGGCAAATCGACCTTTTTCAAATGTCTGACAGGGCAGTTGACCCCCACAGCGGGCGAGGTGGTGATCCGGGGCCAGACCATGACGGGGGCGGAGCCGTTCGAGGTGGCCAGCCTTGGCGTGGGGATCAAGACGCAGGTGCCGAACGTGTTCGACGGGTTGAGCGCGGAGGAGAATATCTGGGTCTCGGCCCGTCGCTGGCATGATGACCGCCGCGCAAGGACGGTGACATCGGATACGATAGAGCGGCTGCGCCTCGGCGATATCCGCAGGACGCAGCTTGGCCGTCTGGCGCATGGGCAGCGCCAGTGGGTCGAACTGGGGATGGTTGTCGCGGCAGAGCCTTGGCTGGTGCTGCTGGATGAACCCGCTGCCGGCATGACGCATGAGGAAACATACCGCACCGCCGAGTTGATCGAAGAGATCAACACAACCGCGGCCCTCATCGTGGTGGAACATGACATGCAGTTCATCCGCATGATCTCGCGTCAGGTCACGCTGTTTCATGAAGGTGGCATCCTGATGGAGGATACGATGGACGCCATTTCTGCGGACAAACGCGCCCGCGAAATCTATCTTGGGCACCGGGCATGAGCGCGCTGCTGAAAGTATCCGGTCTGCGCGCCGGTTATGGCCGGGTGCCCGTGCTGCATGGCATCGACCTGGCCGTGAACGAGGGCGAGATCCTGGGTGTGCTTGGCCACAACGGTATGGGCAAGTCCACGTTGCTGAAAACGCTGATGGGGATCATCCCCGCGTCGGGCGGCAGCATGGTGTTCGACGGTCAGGATCTGGTGCGGATGCGGTCATCGGCGCGCGCGCAGATGGGGATCGGCTATGTGCCGCAGGGGCGGGGGATTTTCCCCAACCTCAGCGTGCGCGACAACCTGCGCATGGGTGTGGCCGCGCATGACATGGACGAGGAGAGCGCGATTGAACGCGTGCTGGCCGATTTCCCGAGGTTGGAACGGCTGCTCGAACGCGATGGCGGTGCGCTGTCGGGCGGTGAGCAGCAATTGCTGGCGCTGGCCCGCTGTCTGGTGTCGGAGCCGGACCTGATCCTGCTGGACGAGCCAACCGAAGGCATCCAGCCGTCCATCATCGACGAGATTATCGACTTGCTGAAGGAGCTGAACCGCCGCGACGGTCTCAGCATCATTCTGGTGGAGCAGAGCCTGGATTTCATCACCGCACTGTCGGACCGCGTGCTGTTGATCCAGAAAGGCCGCATCATGGGCGAGGTTTCGGGGTCCGAGGCGGCAGACCCGGCGCTGATC
Organism: Paracoccaceae bacterium; assembly: GCA_024636555.1. Lineage (GTDB taxonomy): Bacteria > Pseudomonadota > Alphaproteobacteria > Rhodobacterales > Rhodobacteraceae > Seohaeicola. Next base: position 104,586 of record JAGXGW010000061.1, read on the forward strand.
GAGGAATTCACCGGATTCGGGGCAAGTGGCGGGGCTGGCGGCAAGCCTGCACCATCGGCGGTCACAGCACTCAAGTCCGACAAACCGCCCGCAGCGCCACCTGCTCGGGCAGGCGGGGCTGCTGCCCTGACGTCTGCAAAACCATCGGCGAAACCCGCCCCTCATGCCACTGCGGCACCGTTGCAAGAAAGGATGTCCTACATGACTGTCCAGCGCCCTACCCATGCACAGATGAAAACCATCGTGGAAGAGTTGGGCATGCATATGTCGGACGCGCGCGTGCAGGAGTTTCTGGACGTGATGCAGGGCACGCTTGATGCCTATGACATCGTGGATGCGCTGCCCGATTACCTGCCCCCGGTTCTCTATCCGCGTACTTCTGGCCATCGCCCCACGGCGGAGGAAAACCCGATGAACGCGTGGTATGTGAAGACCGAGATCAAAGGCGCGCCGCGCGGGCCGCTTCTGGGACGGACCATCGCGCTGAAGGATAACGTCTGCCTTGCGGGGGTGCCGATGATGAACGGGGCAGCCACCCTTAAAGGCTATACGCCCGATATCGACGCCACCGTTGTCACGCGGCTTCTGGACGCGGGTGCCACGATCATGGGAAAGGCGCATTGCGAATATTTCTGCCTGTCCGGTGGCAGTCACACCAACGCCACGGGCGCTGTGCATAATCCGCACAAACACGGCTATTCGGCGGGCGGCTCCTCCTCCGGTTCCGGTGCGCTGGTGGGGGCGGGACTGGTCGATATGGCGATCGGTGGCGATCAGGGCGGCTCGATCCGTATGCCCGCATCCTTCTGCGGCGTTTACGGGATGAAGGCGACCCATGGTCTCGTGCCGTATTCCGGAATCATGCCGATTGAGAATACCATCGATCACGCCGGACCGATGACCCAGACCGTGATGGATAACGCCCTGATGCTGGAAGTCATCGCCGGGGCCGACGGTCTGGACCCGCGCCAATATGATGTGGTCACCGACCGTTATACGGCGGCGGTCAACCGCGGTGTGTCCGGCCTCAGGATCGGGATAGTCAAGGAAGGCTTCGGCCATCCGCAATCCGAGGCGGATGTCGACGCATCTGTGCGGGCCGGGGCCGAGACGTTCCGCCGTCTGGGCGCGACCGTGGACGAGATTTCGATACCGTGGCACCTGCACGGCCCCGCGATCTGGACGCCCATCGGTCTGGAAGGTCTGACCAATCAGATGATGCTGGGCAACGGCTTCGGCACTGGCTGGGAAGGGCTCTATACCACTTCGCTGCTGGATTATCATTCGAACTGGCGCAGCCGCGCGGATGAGTTGTCCGATACGCTCAAGATTTCCATGCTGGTCGGCCAATATCACCTGAAACATACGCGCGGGCGCTACTATGCCAAGGCACAGAACCTGTCGCGGCAGTTGCGCGAGGAATATAACAAGGTTCTCGCCTCATACGATCTTCTGCTGATGCCCACGACACCGATGAAGGCCACGCCGCTGCCGCCCGCCGACAGCACGCTCGCCCTCTGGACCCAGCGCGCGTTCGAGATGCTGCCCAATACCTCGCCCTTCGATGTGACGGGGCATCCGGCGATGTCGATCCCTTGCGGCATGTCGGATGGTTTGCCCATCGGCTTGCAACTGGTGGGGCGGCGCTACGAGGAAAGCACGATCTACCGCGCCGCGGGCGCGTTCGAGCAGGCGGGCGACTGGCGCAAGATGTAGGCGAAAGGGTCGGGGGAATGTCGGCAAGGGTCACATCAAGGCCGGGCATCCGCCCTGCCAACGGGCTGTCACATGTGGCAGGCTCGACCGAGCGCCCGCTGATCGCGGCGACGATCCCGGCCTTTATGGCCGAGGTGGTCCGCCGCCACGGTGACCGCACGGCGGCAGTATTCCGGCAGACAGGCGACCGTTGGAGCTACACTGAATTCGCCCGCCTGATCGACCGATTGGCGGCGGGCTTGTTGTCCATCGGGGTCTACAAGGGCGACCGTGTGGGTATCTGGTCACCGAACCGCCCCGAATGGCTGCTGGCGCAATTCGCCACCGCACGGATCGGCGCGATTCTGGTGACCATCAACCCGGCTTACCGCACGTCGGAGCTAGACTATGCGCTGAACAAGGCGGGTGTCTCCTGCCTGATCGTGGCGCCGCAGTTCAAATCTTCCGATTACATGGCGATGCTGGCGGAACTCGCACCCGAGATGGCGACCTGCCCGCCGGGACGGCTGCGGGCCGCTCGCCTGCCCGCCTTGCGCGCTGTTGTGCAACTGGGGCCGAAGCCGCGCCCCGGTGCCTTCGCGTTCGAGGCATTGATGGAGCGCGGCAACCGCGCCGTGCGCACCCGTCTGGATGCGATCAGCGCCAGCCTGCACCCCGATGACGCGATCAACATCCAGTTCACCAGCGGCACCACAGGCGCGCCCAAAGGGGCCACGCTGAGCCACCGCAATATCATCAATAACGCCATCTCCACCGCCCGCGCCATGCGCCTGCAACCGGGCGAGGGGCTGTGCATTCCGGTGCCCTTCTACCATTGCTTTGGTATGGTTCTGGGCAACCTGGCGGCCTGTTCCTATGGTGCCACGATGGTCATCCCCGGCGAGGCGTTCGATGCGCGCGAGACGCTGGCCGCGATTGACGCCGAGGGCTGCGCGGCGGCGCACGGTGTGCCGACGATGTTCCAAACCATGCTGGATCATCCCGAATTTGACAGTTTCGATATGCGCAGCCTGCGGACGGGTATCATGGCGGGCGCGCCCTGTCCCGAACCGCTGATGCGCCGGGTGATGGAGCGGATGCATTGCCGCCAGATCACCATCGGGTACGGGATGACGGAAACGAGCCCGATTTCGTTCCAATCGGCCGTGGATGATCCGGTGGACAGGCGGGTCTCGACCGTGGGTCGCATCCAGCCGCATGTGGAATGCAAGGTTGTCGATGCCGAGGGGCGCACTCTGCCGGTGGGGCAGCAGGGCGAATTGCTGACACGCGGTTATCTGGTGATGAAAGGCTACTGGAACGATCCAGAGCGCACCGCTGAAGCGATACAAGGCGGTTGGATGCAGACCGGCGATCTGGCGACGATCGACGCGGAGGGATATTGCAGGATCACGGGCCGTTCCAAGGATATGCTGATCCGTGGCGGAGAGAATGTGTATCCGGCGGAGATCGAGGCGTTTCTGGCCACCCATCCCGATATATCGCAAGCGCAGGTCTTTGGCCTGCCCGATCCCAAATTCGGTGAGGAGATTGCCGTCTGGGTGATCCTGCGCCCCGGTGCTGCGATGTCGGAGGAGGCGTTGCGCGAGTGGTGCCGTGGCAAGATCGCGCATTACAAGGTGCCGCGCTATGTCCGGTTCGTGGCCGAGATGCCGATGACGGTGACGGGCAAGCCGCAGAAATTCGTGATGCGTGACCAGATGATTGCCGACTTGGGGCTGAGTGCCTGAGTGCCTGAGACCCTGACTTTGAAAGGAACCGCCGATGTTCACCCTGACTGCGATCCTGCGCGCCAAGCCGGGGCATGAAGAGGCTGTGAAGGCAGCGCTGGAAAAGGTGGGGGAGTTTGTCCGCGCGCATGAGCCGGACACGGTCAGCTTTTTTGTCACGCAATCCGCCGACGATCCCTGCACCTTCGTCACGTATGAGCGGTTTGCAGACGGTGCCGCGATGGAACGGCACAACAACGGCGCAGGCTCGCAAGGGTTCTTTGCCGAGGCGGGCGCGCTGCTCGATGGCCCCGCCACGGTGGTGACAGGGCCGGAGGTTGTTGCAAGGTAGCGTTCGCCACTTGATACGAGTTTCCCTTTGTCGGCTTGGAACGCGTTGGGCGGATTGTCAACGAGTCGCGCATCGCCGTGCCGGGGGGCGGCCCGGCGATGCGCGGCGGCGCTTCGCGCCTTGTTCCGCGTGAGGACAGACGTGAACGGGGGAGATTCCGCAGAACCGCCTGTCGCCACCCCAAAACCCGAGATCGGAAAACCCCCGTCAGACGGCGGACACGCGCGCCATTACAACTGCACGCCTTTGGTCAGCGCACCGTCGATCACCAGATTGGTGCCGCTGGTAAAGCTGGAGGCGGGCGAGGACAAAAACACCACGCCCCGCGCGATCTCTTCGGGTTTGGCCATGCGGCCCATCGGGTTCATCGCCAAGGCCTCTGAAAACAGATCGGGGTTGTTGGTCTCGATCGACTGCCAGATTCCGCCCGCAAAATATGTGTTGCCCGGTGACACGGTATTGGCGCGGATGCCCTTGGGGGCGAGCTTCATCGCCAGACCTTGGGCGTAATGCACGAGGGCGGCCTTGAACGCGCCGTAAGCGGGACCGGTAAAATCGACCTCGCGCCCCGAGACGGACGAGATCAGCGTGATCGCCGCCGCGTCGGATTTTTCCAGCCATGGCATCGCGGCATTCACCAACCGGACCGAATGCATCATATCGGTGTCAAAGCCCGATTGCCACGCCGCCTCGTCATCGGAGACGGCCAAGGCCGAAACATTGGCCACCACGATGTCGATCCCGCCGAGGGTTGCGGCGCTGTCATGCACCCATGATTTCAGCGCATGCGCGTTGGAGACATCCACCGCGCGGCCAAAGACGTTTGCCCCCTTGGCGTTCAGCGCCTCGACCGTGGCAGTCACCCCGTTGGCATCGCGGGCGCAGACTGCAACCGCCGCACCCTCGCTTGCGAAAATCTCGGCACAATGCAGGCCGATCCCCTTGGTACCGCCCGTGACCAGCACGCGCAGGCCTTTCAATCCCAGATCCATGTCTTGTGTCCCTTCAAACCAGATATTTTTTCAACATGGATGCACCCAGCGAATATTTCGGGTCCACCATATTGCCCACGCGCATCTTTCCGGCCTGTGTCGCCAGAAAATACGCCTCCGATTCCTCGAACCCGTAATCTTCGACCATCCAGCGGATCAGGTCGCGGTAGGCCATCCGGGCGGCATCCTCCATCGGGCGGGCAGAGCCGACGGACATGATGAACTCCTCGGTCTCCAGCCGGACGCCGGGGATCGACCAGCCTTTGATCAGGTCGATCTGCACGGTCACCGTGGCAGGAATCTCGACAGCGACGCCGCAGAGTTCCCCGTCACCCTGCCGTCCGTGACAATCGCCGATATAGAAATACGCCCCCTCGCGCTGGACGGGGAAATAGATCACGGCGCCGGGGGCCACATCCGGCAGGTCCATATTGCCGCCGTAATAGTCTGGCACCAGCGAGGAGATTGCCTCGATCTCGGGGGACACGCCCATCGTGCCGACAAAAGGCTCGTAGGGCAGGGTGATCCTGTCGGAGAATTTTACACCGTCCGGTGTCACCTCCATCTTCTTCACGCGCTCGGCGATAGGTGCATTCAGATGCGTGAGGCTGCTGGCGACCAGACCGCCGAAATCAGGGATCAGTGCCGTGGTGCCAGCAGGCTGTGGACCACGCGGCAGCAGGCTTTTGATATGCACCGCCAGAACGTCACCCTTTTGGGCGCCTTCCACCGAAATGGGGCCGTTCTGCGGGTTCACGAACGGCATGTTCAGCACTTTGGAGGGCAGATCATCCTCGGTTTTGACCGCGCCGCCGAAGGCATCCAGCGTCTCGACCGCGACCACATCGCCGGGGGCGATATGCATCACAGGTTCGGCATAGGGGCCGTAGACGTAATGGAACTCTCCTTGCGCCTTTTCGGTCAGATGATGTTGCGCCCCTTCACGTGCCTGCGCCACGCCAAGCCGCCCCATGACCGAGGAATTGAGCCACGCCATTTCCATATCCCTTCCCTATTGCTTACCTTGGGGAAGTTTAGGTTCTCAGAGCATTCTGGCAAGCGAGATTGCGGTGTCTTGCGTCGATCATGCAGTTCTTTTGGTCCGGCGATCACCTTGCGCCTGAAAGCGCGGCGACGCGCCGGCGTCTGTATGTCCTGAAATGGAACCCGAAGGGTCGTGAAGCAGTTAATGCCCTGACCGCTTATGGTTACCAAAAAGGGAATGGCGAGATGCTCAGGCCGGAAATAGGACGCATGATGCTGGATACAGCAACAGGTCAAACGGAAGGAAACGAGCCGGACGTTGCGGATGCCGTTGCGGATCTGCATACCCGGACCGTCGACGCGCTGGCTGGCTTCGAAACGATGGTCGAGAAAGCAGAGCCCGCGTTTCGCGATATCGTGGAACGGTTCCGCGATTTGCATGCGCGTCATGCGGGCGTTCTCAAGGCGATCCTCGCCGATCTGGGGATCGAGGTGGATGATGACGGGTCTTTCATGGGCACCGTCAACGAGGCGGTTGTCAGCCTGCGGGCCTTTTTCGACGAGATCGACGAAGACTCGATGGACAACATCCGCAGCGGCGAAGAGCACGTGTTGCGGGCTTTTGACGCCGCGATTGCCGGTGGTCTGTCCCAGCCGCACGAAACCAGCATCTCGGAGATGCGCGCCGAACTGCGCGATCTGCTGGACGCGACGAAGGATATCGACTGACCGTCCCGCAGCCCTGTTGCAACAGACATGATGGCCGCACCGCGTGAAAAGCATGGTGCGGCGCTTTTGTGTCAGCGTATCAGGAAAGACAGGATCCGCGCGGCCATCTTGCCGAACGGCGGGCGCAGCAGGGTTGCGCCGTTCCAGCGGCCCTGCTCGAAAATCCCTTTGGCGTGGCTGAAACGGCGGAACCCTTCGGTGCCGTGATAGGCACCCATGCCACTGGCTCCCACGCCGCCGAATGGCAGATCGTCCTGTGCGAAATGGACCAAGGTGCCGTTGATCGTGACATTGCCCGATGTGGTGCCCCCCAGTACGCGCCGCTGCGACGTCTGGTCATGGCCGAAATAGTAAAGCGCCAAGGGGCGGGGGCGCGCATCGACAAAGGCAACGGCCTGTTCGAGCGAGCCATAGGTAAAGACCGGCAGGATCGGGCCGAATATCTCTTCTTCCGCAATATCCATCGCATCGGTAACGCCCAGCACGACGGTCGGCTGCATCGCCCGCGCGGGCGCGCTCTGCGCGGAATGGCCCACCTTGCGGACGGTTGCCCCCTTGGTGCCGGCATCCTCCAGCAGGCCGTTCAGCCGCGACAGATGCCTGTCGTTGAAGACCCATGTGTAATCCTTGCTGGCGGGACCGTCCGGGTAGGTTGTTTTGACAGCCGCATCATAGCTGGTCAGAAAGGCGGACAGATCGTCCTCGTGGACCAGTGCGTAATCCGGCGCGATGCAGGTCTGGCCACCGTTGATCAGCTTGCCGAACGCGATTCCCGCTGCGGCGTGATCCATCGGGTGGCCCTTTTCGACAATCACCGGCGATTTGCCCCCCAGTTCCAGCGTCACGGGCACCAGATTCCGGCTGGCGGCCTGCATGACCTTCCGGCCAACGGCGGTGCTGCCGGTGAAGATCAGGTGATCGAACGGCAGCGCCGAGAAGGCGGCCCCGACATCCGCATCGCCATTGACCACCGCAACCTGATCCAACGGGAAAAGCTGGCCCATGATCTCTTCCAGCAACGCATTTATGGCTGGCGTGAATTCCGACGGCTTGAGCATCACCCGGTTGCCTGCGGCCATCGCCGTGGCCAGCGGCATCAGCGCAAGGATCAGCGGATAGTTCCACGGCGACATCACACCCACCACGCCAAGCGGCTGATATTCCACCCGCGCTGCACCCTGACGCATCTGCAACGCGACATGGCGTTTTTCGGGCCGCATCATGCGCCGCAGGTTCTTGTGCAAATAGTCGATCCCGCTCAGAACGCTTGCGGTCTCTGTCAGGCTCGTCTCGATGTGGGACCGATGCCCGAAATCCGCGTCGATGGCGGCTTCGATGCGGCGGCGGTTGGAAACAACCGCCGCGCGCAGGTTAGCAAGATCGGCGCGGCGCGCCTCAAGGGTCGGCGCCCCGTCACGGCGGTAGGCCGCACGCTGTGCCGCCAAAAGACGGTGGGCTTGCGGCGGGGTGGCGGCTTCGCTGGTCAAAGTGTGTGTCCTTGCTGTTGTGCCGGATGTTGTGAAAGGATCAGGCGAGGGCGGGATAGTCCGTGTAGCCTTTGGTCCCGCCACCATACATCGTGGCCCTGTCCGGTTCTGCCAAAGCCGCCCCCGTCTCAAGCCGTTTGACCAGATCGGGATTGGCGATGAAGGGCCGCCCGAAGGCAAAAAGATCCGCCTTGTTGTCAGCCAGTTGCTGCTTGGCAAGGGGCAGGTCGTAGCCGTTGTTGGCGATATAGGTGTTGCGGAACGCAGCGCGCAGCGCGTCGTAATCGAACGGTGCATTGTCACGCGCGCCGCCTGTCGATCCTTCGACAATGTGCAGATAGACCAGCTCCAGCTTGTCGAGTTCGCGCACGATATGGTCAAATTGCGCCTGCGGTTCGCTGCAGGAGATCCCGTTGGCGGGGGAGACGGGCGACAGGCGGATGCCCGTGCGATTGGCCCCGATCTCTCCGGCCACCGCAGCCGCCACCTCCAGCATCAGCCGCGCGCGGTTCTCGATAGAGCCGCCGTAGGCATCGGTGCGGTGGTTGGCACCGTCCTTTGCGAACTGGTCCAGCAGATAGCCGTTGGCGCCATGTATCTCGACACCGTCGAACCCCGCCATGATCGCATTGGCGGCCGCCTTGCGGAAATCCTCAACGATCCCCGGCAGTTCTTCAAATTCCAGCGCACGGGGGGCAGAGACCTCGACAAAGCCGTTGTTGACGAAGGTCTTGCCCTTGGCGGGGATGGCAGACGGCGCGACGGGTGCCGCCCCGTCCTTTTGCAAATCGACATGCGAGATCCGGCCCACATGCCACAGTTGCATGAAGATCTTGCCGCCCGCCGCGTGAACTGCATCCGTCACAACCCGCCAGCCCGTGATCTGCTCTTGTGTATAGATCCCCGGCGTATCCTGATAGCCCTGACCCTGCTGCGAGACTTGCGACGCCTCCGAGATGATCAGCCCCGCCGAGGCCCGCTGCGTGTAATATTCCGCCGCCTGCGGGCTGGGCACAAGACCCGCCGCAGCGCGGTTGCGCGTCAGCGGGGCCATGACGATGCGATTGGAAAGTGTGATGTCGCCCATTGTGTAGGGGGCAAAAAGGCTGGTCTGTGTCATTTGCATCTTTCGGATGTTTGTTTCTTGCGCCGTCCCGCCCTGCGGCACGCCACAAGGCCGCGGCTATGTCTTTTCCGTAGCGGCTTGATGCGACTTCCTGCAATGGAACGGCATAGGCCAAGAGCCGTACAGGACAAGGACGATAGCCAGAGGGTAAGCGAGGCTGGCAAGGCTGGCAAGGCTGACCCGGGGGCGCGTTTCCTGACCGACGCTGCCCACAACCCGACCCTGTCATACGAACGGTTTTGCCGGGCATTCTCGCGGCGGCGGAGAACGCGCGCATCGCAGCGACGGTTGACCTATACGGCTGGCACATCATCTCACACCCGATGACAGCTGTTTCCACATGCTTGCCGAACTTTATATTTTCAGACTTTTTCCGCGTGCCGGTCCCGCCGTTCGGAACCTTGATGGCCACCAGCACGTTAAGCCGGTTAGACTGACAAAAGGTGTTTTCATGTCCACAACGCGCAGCAATGCCGTACCAGAGGGTTCCAGGTTCACTCGTGGAAAGGAGTTTGCCAAACGGCTCTGGACACAAGTGAGTGAAGACCACGTCGGGCTGATCGCTGCCGGCGTCGCCTTCTATGCCTTGCTCGCGCTGTTCCCCGCCATCACCGCGATGATGTCGATCGCCGGGCTGATTGTGCAGCCGGGCGAGATCGTGGACCAGTTGCAGCAGTTCTCGGATATCGTGCCCGAGCAGGTGATGACGATCATCGTCGGGCAGGCGTCGGAGATCGCGGGCAGCCGGTCCGGTGGTCTGGGCCTCGCCGCAGTTCTGGGCATCGGCTTTGCGGTCTGGTCCGCATCGCGGGGCATGGCGTCTTTGATCGAAGGCATGAATGTCGCCTATGGCGAGAAGGAAACGCGCGGATTCATCAAGTTGAAAGCCGTGACACTGGTGCTGACCCTGCTGGTGGTTTTTGGGGTTATCTTCGGCATGATGGCAACCATGGCGGTGCCGATCATCCTGTCCTTCGTGGATCTGGGTCAATATGGCAGTGTTGTGAGTTTTGCCATCGTCTGGGCGGTGCTGCTGGTCTTTACCTTCGGGGGGCTGTCGCTGATCTACCGTTTCGGACCGGATCACTCCGACACCCGCAGCTACAACTGGATGACACCGGGTGCGCCCGTGGCCTGTCTGTTCTGGGTCGTGGCCTCGGGCGGGTTTGCGTTTTATGTCGGCAACTTCGGGTCCTACAACGAAAGTTTCGGGGCGCTGTCGGGGGTGATCGTGATGCTGCTGTGGCTCTGGATCTCGGCCTTTGTCGTGCTGCTGGGGGCGGAGCTGAACTCTATCTCCGCACGGATGTCGCAGGAGTGACATTGCCGCGAGGATGCGCGCTGCGGCGCTTGCATCGTGCAGTTCCCCTTGACGGGGCGGCTCTCAGTAGAAACAACGGCGGCTGCAAGGCAATGCAAGAATCCCGCGCCCAGACATCCCGCGCCCTGCGGCGGAAGCCGTCCTACCTGATACGTGTTTCCCCGTTATCCTCCCAAGGAGCAAAGCATGAACTTCCGCTTCCCCATCGTGATTATTGATGAAGATTTCCGGTCCGAGAACTCGTCCGGTCTTGGCATCCGTGCCATGGCTGAAGCGATTGAAAAGGAAGGCTTTGAAGTGCTCGGGGTCACCAGCTACGGTGATCTGTCCAAATACGCGCAGCAGCAATCGCGCGCCAGTGCCTTTGTCCTGTCGATTGACGACGAGGAGTTCAGCCCCGGTCCGGATCTTGACCCCGCGGTGGTGAACCTGCGGAACTTCATCGAGGAGGTGCGCTGGAAAAACGCCGATGTGCCGATCTATGTCTATGGTGAAACCAAGACGAGCCGCCACCTGCCCAATGACATTCTGCGGGAGTTGCACGGCTTCATCCATATGTTCGAGGATACGGCGGAATTCGTGGCGCGCCACATCATCCGCGAGGCGAAATCCTATCTGGAGGGCATTCAGCCGCCGTTCTTCAAGGCCTTGCTGGATTACGCCGAGGACGGGTCCTATTCGTGGCATTGCCCCGGCCATTCCGGCGGCGTTGCCTTTCTCAAAAGCCCCATCGGGCAGATGTATCACCAGTTCTATGGCGAGAATATGCTGCGCGCCGATGTCTGCAACTCGGTCGAGGAACTGGGCCAGTTGCTTGACCATAACGGTGCCATCGGCGCGTCCGAGCGCAACGCCGCGCGGATTTTCAACGCCGATCACTGCTTTTTCGTGACCAACGGAACCTCCACCTCGAACAAGATGGTCTGGCACCACACCGTTGCCCCCGGCGACGTGGTTGTGGTGGATCGCAACTGCCACAAATCCATCCTGCACAGCATCATCATGACGGGCGCTATTCCGGTGTTCCTGAAGCCCACGCGCAACCATTACGGCATCATCGGGCCGATCCAGCAAAGCGCTTTCGAGGTCGAGGCGATCAAGGCGCGGATCCGCGCCAATCCTTTGCTCGCGGGAGTCGATGCCGATACGGTAAAGCCGCGCATCATGACGCTGACGCAATCAACCTATGACGGCGTGCTCTACAATACCGAGACGATCAAGGGTCTGCTGGATGGTTACGTCGAGAACCTGCACTTCGACGAGGCGTGGCTGCCGCATGCATCGTTCCATCCGTTCTACGGCAACTTCCACGCGATGGGACGCAAACGCGAACGGCCCAAACATTCCGTGACCTATGCGACGCAATCGCTGCACAAGCTGCTGGCGGGGATCAGTCAGGCCAGCCACGTTCTGGTGCAGGACAGTCAGGATACCCCGCTGGACAGGCATCTGTTCAACGAGGCCTATCTGATGCACACCTCCACCAGCCCGCAATACAGCATCATCGCAAGCTGCGATGTGGCCGCCGCGATGATGGAGCCGCCGGGTGGCACTGCTCTGGTCGAGGAGAGCATCGAGGAGTCGCTGGATTTCCGGCGCGCGATGCGCAAGATCGACGAAGAGTACGGTGATGACGACTGGTGGTTCAAGGTCTGGGGGCCGGATGATCTGTCGGAGGAGGGGATCGGACAGACCAAGGATTGGGTGCTCAAACGCACCGATGCCGATGGTGTGCAGCCCTCGGATGGCGAGGACAGCTGGCACGGGTTCGGCGATATGGCCCCCGGTTTCAACATGCTGGACCCGATCAAGGCCACGATCATCACGCCGGGCCTCAATCTGGATGGCCGGTTCGAAGAGACCGGCATCCCCGCCTCCATCGTCACGAAATATCTGACGGAACATGGTGTCGTCGTCGAAAAGACGGGTCTTTACAGCTTCTTCATCATGTTCACCATCGGCATCACCAAGGGGCGCTGGAACACGCTGCTGACGGCGTTGCAACAGTTCAAGGACGATCACGCCAAGAACCAGCCGATGTGGCGGGCCATGCCTGAATTCTGTGCCAAACAGCCGCGCTACGAGAATATGGGCCTGCGCGATCTGTGCCAGCATGTGCACGCGCAATATGCCAAACACGATGTTGCGATCCTGTCGACCGAAATCTACCTGAGCGATCTGACACCGGCGATGAAACCCAGCGACGCTTATGCCCATATCGCGCGGCGCACGACACAGCGGGTGCCGATCGACCAGCTTGAAGGACGCATCACGACCAGCCTTGTCACGCCCTATCCGCCGGGCATCCCGCTGCTGATCCCCGGCGAGGTGTTCAATCAAAAGATCGTTGATTATCTCAAGTTCAACCGCGCCTTCGCAAAGGAATGTCCCGGTTTCGAGACGGATATCCACGGTCTTGTGCAGGAGACAGGCGAGGACGGCGCGATCCACTACTTCGCGGATTGTGTTGCGGAATAAGGCGATCCATCACCCGCGCCGCAATGATATGCGGGCAGGCGCCAAACCTCTACAGCGCCTGCCGGCCCCGCACTTGGCGAGGCTCAACCTTACAACTCTAAGGGCACAAAGGGTTTGACTCCGCGCCGCAACCTGTCACTGGGGCACCAGTTTTAGAAACACCCAACAATCCAGCAGGTCGAGACGGATCGGTGCTGACATCAATGATATCTTCAACGGAACACGGATATGAGAAACAACAAAGACGACGATCACGCCAGCCGACGCAACAGTGCTTCCGAGGCAAAAGCAGCCCTTCTTGAGGCGCACCGCTCCGGCAAGGCCGCCGCCGAGACAGAACGCCTCGCGCGGGAGGAGGCAAAGATTCCGGCCGCAGAGGCGCGGGCTGAACGGCAGGCAGAAGCCGCAAGGGTGAAACTTGAGGAGGAACAGCGCGCCGAGGCCGAAGCCGCAGAGGCCGTAGCCGCGGCACGGGCGGAAGAGGATGCGCGCGAGCAGGCCGAAAAAGACATGGTTTCCCGCGTTGTAAAAGATCAGGCAGAACTGAAAGCGGAACGTGACCGCCGCTATGCCGCCCGTAAAGCGAAGAAAAGATAAGGTTCAGGGCTGTCCGAAAGCCCTGTCCCCTCTATCCCTGAGCCTTTGATCGCTGTGCGCGCCCTGTAAGCGCCTTGCCCACAGTGGCTGCCGATGCGCGTCCGGAGCAAATGGCTCCAGACGCGTTTCGTATTACAGATCGTCTTGCACAGCTTGCGATTCAGCCGAGATTGTCTGTCCTGCAGTGGAGATGTCTTGTCCAGCCCCCTGAACGGTTTCGCAGGCGGCCAGCGCACCAAGTGCAATAATGGCCGCAAAAAGTTTCGAAGTCGACATCGGGATACTCCTTTGAAAGCGTGCCGCTTGTGCGGCTTGGCCCATTAGAACGCCTCAGCTTGCATTCTGTTCCAATTTGCTTGTCGCGCCTGCCGCGAAGGCCATGCGCCGCGCGGCAGAGGCTCAACTGTCGCAGAGGTTTCCGGTCACGGGTTCAATCGGCTTGAAGTTCTCCCGATTGGCCAGAAATGCCGGGCGCGGTTTGGTCGCTGCAAAGGGTGCCGACGGCGTGTTCGAGACAGCATTGTAGACAAAGAATGCATTGGACCGCGGGAAGGGCGTCACATTTCCGTTGGACGCGTGCAGCGTGTTGCACTCAAAAAAGATTACCGTCCCCGCCGGACCCGTCGCCGCATCCAGCCCCGCTTGCGTTGCCAGCTTTTCCAGAACCTCGCGCGACGGAACGCCGATCTCCTGCTTTTGCAGGCTCGACTTGTGATTGGCGTCGGGCGTCTCGCCGTGGCAGGCGATGAACTGTTTATGCGATCCCGGGATCAGCATCAGCGGGCCGTTGAGCGCGGAATTGTCCGTCAGCAGCACCGAGGCCGAGACGGTACGCATCCGCGGCAGGCCGTCTTCCGCATGCCATGTCTCGAAGTCGGAATGCCAGTAAAACTCCTTGCCCGTGAACCCCGGCTTGTAGTTGAGCCGGCTCTGATGGAGGTAGACTTCGTCACCCAGCAGGAACCGCGCCACATTTGCCAGACGCGCATCAGCCGCGAGACGGGCAAAAACGGCGCTGTGTTCGTCCAGCCGGAAGATCGTCCGCACGGCATCCGAGCCGGGTTCCACGACAAGATCCTCGGAACGGATGCTTTGCCCGTCATTTCGCAGCGCGGCCGATGTCTCGATCAACTGCGCGATCTCTTGCTGGGAGAACAGATCATTGCGGATCAAATAGCCTTTTTCCGCGTAATGCTCTGCTTCATGCCGCGCAATCGGTGCGCTCTCGTCCCATTGCTTCCACATAACGGGATCGCGTCGTTTTGTCATGGATTCCGGCCCATTCAGGCGGGTGGGATATTCGTCCAGCCCAGTGAACTGCTTGTCCGGGTGTACGATGTTCATGCGTTCCTCCTTATCGTCTGGCAGGTGGTCTTCCGCGCTGGCCATCCGCCAGCGGTGCCCGACTACAACCAGTCGTCACGCGCGGGGTTCCAAGTTGTGTACATGCCGCGCGGTCAGCCGAGGGGATCTTTAGGGGGCAAATGGCGCAGGGCGTGTCAGCGGGGCTGTTCCTGTCGGCTTTCCCGGAACACGATGTATATGCCGCTGAGGACGATCACCGCAGCGCCCGCCAATGTCCATGCGCCGGGCGTATCGCCCCAGATCAGCCAGCCGAGAAGCGATGCCCAAATCAGGGCGGTATAGTCAAACGGGGCCACAATCGCCGCAGGTGCCATCCGGAACGCTTGCCCGATCAGCGTGATTCCCAACGCGCCGAACACCGCCTGCGCCACGAAAAACGGCAGGTCCGCCGCGCCCACAGGCACCCAGACGGCGACCGCGAAGGGGATCGCGTAGACCATCGGGAACAGCATCACGAAGAACATCATCGTCCACATGCTCTCGCGCGGGCCAAGCAGGCGGGCGCTGATCATGAACAGCGCATAAAGCACTGCCGTGCCGATCACGTAGAGGGACGCGGGCTGAAATGTGTCTGCGCCGGGACGCACGATGATGAGCACGCCGATGAATCCCACTAGAACGGCCATCCAGCGCCGCCAGCCGACGGCCTCTCCCAGCAGCGGAACGGACAGGGCCGTGATGAAAATCGGCGCAGAGAAAACAAGAGCCGTCGCCTCGGCCAGTGCAAGG
The DNA here is from genome assembly GCA_024636555.1 of Paracoccaceae bacterium. Taxonomy (GTDB): domain Bacteria; phylum Pseudomonadota; class Alphaproteobacteria; order Rhodobacterales; family Rhodobacteraceae; genus Seohaeicola. Next base: position 120,171 of record JAGXGW010000061.1, read on the forward strand.
GTTTCGAGTGCCTTGAAGAACGTATAGGCGCCGCCCAGCATCAGCAGGCCGCGCAAAGCATGGATACGCAGGTTCGATGTCTGGAAACCCGCAGGGCCGATCATGTAGAGCACGATGGCCGCCACCATCGGCAAAGCGATGAGATTGCGGACAAACACGATCTGGATCGGATCGTAGCGCTCAACCAATGTCTTGGCGATCGCGTCGTTTGTGGCCAGAAACGCGACGCCGCCGCAGATCGTCAGGATTGCCAGCTTCGTCCGTCCGCCCTCGATTGCTGTCCCGTGCATCATAACCCGCCCGCCTCGATCTGTCCGGAGTTGGAGACTTAACAGCCTGTTGCAGCCAATGCCACGGCCCGGAGGATATTCATTTCACGCCTTGTCGCAAAAACGCGTTCATGCGGCGTTGCAGCGAAGGCATCGGCAGGCGCATCATGAGAGGTGGAAAAAGGGGCGTAATGGCCCCGGTTTGGGAAAGGACACGTCATGTTTCAGGTATTGTCCGGAGTCTGGGCCCTGTTGCTGGGGATCGTTCTGATCATGCTGGGCAATGGCATGCACTTCACCCTCATCGGCTTGCGCGGCGGGATCGAAGGTTTCTCTGCCGCCGAACTGGCCATCGTCACGTCGGGCTATTTTCTCGGCTTCCTGTCGGGGGCGCGCTACACCCCCGTGCTGATCCGGCGGGTGGGGCATGTGCGTGTATTCGCGGCGCTGGGCAGCTTCATGTCGGCGGGGCTGATTGCCTTTCCGTTGCTGACCGAGCCGTGGGCATGGGCGGTGCTGCGGTTGCTTGTGGGCTTTTGCATGTCGGGCATCTATGTCGCCGCTGAAAGCTGGCTGAACAATGCCGCTACCAACGAGACGCGCGGCAAGGTGCTGTCGGCCTATATGATCGCGCAGACGCTGGGCATCATCGGGGCGCAGGGATTGCTGACGCTGGGCGATGCGTCAACCTCGGTTCTGTTCATCGGGGCGTCGATCCTTGTCTCCATCTCGTTCGCGCCGATCCTGCTCTCCGCCACGCCGGTGCCGACAACGGAAGTGGCGCGCCCCATGTCCTTGCGCCAGTTGTTCGTGGCCTCGCCGCTGGGCACCTTGGGGATCTTCCTGCTGGGCGGCGTGTATGCGACACAATCAGGCATGGGCGCGGTGTTCGGCAGCCAGATCGGGATGAGCGCAAATCAGATCGCCCTGTTCGTGGCCATGCTCTTTGCCGGGGCCTTGCTGCTACAATACCCTGTCGGCTGGCTGTCCGACAGAATGGACCGCCGCAAGCTGATCTTCGGTGCGGCCGTTTTGGGGGCGGCCTCCTGCATGCTGGGCTGGATCACCGGCGGCGGATTGTGGCCCTTGATGGCCGCGGCTTTTTTCGCAGGTGGCGTGACGACGCCGCTTTATGCGTTGTTTCTGGCCTATACCAACGATTCCCTTGCGGCAGAGGATATGGCCGCCGCCTCGGGCGGGCTTGTCTTCACCTTCGGGCTGGGTGCCATTCTGGGGCCGCTGATCGCGGGCTGGGCGATGCAGGGGTTCGGCCCCTTCGCCTTCTGGCTGGTCTTGGGGGCTACCTTTGTGGCCATCGCGCTTTATGCGCTCTACCGCATGACCCAACGCTCCGCCGCACCGGCGGGCGAGACGGAAAGCTACCTTGGCGTGCTGCCCACCGCATCACCACTGGCGGTGGAGGCAGCGGGTGCATGGTCGGCCGAACAGGCTGAAGCCGAACGCGAGGCTGACGGCCAGACATGAGTCCCGCAGCCCGTTGACCTCCACGGGCCCGCCGCTATGGTTCGGGAAGAACAGCGCGGAGGAAATGCGATGACACGCCACGAGACACCCAAAGTCGGCCCGATCGATGCGGCGAGCCTTGACCGTCTGGCAGAACTGGCGGTCAAGGTGGGCCTGAACCTGCAACCGGGGCAGGACCTTCTGCTGACCGCCCCGATCGAGGCGCTGCCGCTGGTGCGGCGGGTGGCCGCGCATGCCTACAAGGCGGGGGCAGGGCTGGTCACGCCGCTCTTTTCCGATCCCGAAGTGGCGCTGGCCCGCTATCGTCATGCTGCGGATCACAGTTTCGACAAGGCGGCGGGCTGGCTCTATGACGGTATGGGGCAGGCGTTCGACGCCAATACCGCGCGGTTGGCCATTGTCGGCGACGATCCGATGCTGCTGGCCAATGAAGACCCCGACAAGGTGGGCCGCGCCAACAAGGCCAATTCGCTCGCCTATACGCCTGCGCGGGAGCGGATTACCAATTTTAACATCAACTGGAATATCATCTCGTGGCCGGGCAAGGCCTGGGCGCAGTTGATGTTTCCTGACCTGACCGAAGATGAAGCCGTGGCACGGCTGGCACAGTCGATCTTTGCCGCTTCCCGCGTGGATCAGGCCGATCCGGTTGCGGCATGGACAGATCACAACGCGCGGCTGCGCGAGCGGTCGGACTGGCTGAACGGTCAGGCTTTCGACGCGCTGCATTTCACCGGACCGGGCACCGATCTGCGTGTCGGGCTGGCCGACGGGCATGAATGGATGGGCGGCGCGTCACTGTCGCGCAACGGGATCATCTGCAACCCGAATATCCCCTCCGAGGAAGTGTTCACCACGCCCCATGCGCTCAAGGTCGAGGGGCATGTCTCCTCCACCAAGCCCCTGTCGCATCAGGGCAGCCTGATCGACGGCATCCGCGTCACTTTCGAGGGCGGGCGGATCACAGAGGCCCACGCCACCAAGGGTGAGGAAGTACTGCGCCGCGTTCTGGACACGGACGAGGGCGCAAGACGGCTGGGCGAGGTCGCGCTGGTACCGCATGGCTCGCCGATCTCGCAATCGGGGCTGTTGTTCTACAACACGCTGTTCGACGAAAACGCCGCCTGCCATATCGCGCTGGGCCAGTGCTACTCCAAATGCTTCCGCAACGGCGACAAGATGGCCCCCGTAGAGGTCGCAGCACAGGGCGGCAACAGCAGCGCCATCCATATCGACTGGATGATCGGCTCCGACCAGATCGACATCGACGGCGTCCACGCCGATGGCCGCCGCGTCCCGGTGTTCCGCAAGGGCGAATGGGCCTGACAGGCAGGCCGAGGCAGGTTGTTTTTATGTTGTTCAAGAGTTGCCCATGTATCCCAGTCTCTCCGACTATCTGTCCGAAGAACCGCTTGATTTCGACAGGCTACGCCATGAGATTGTGAGCGGGGTCGCTTATGCGCCATCCTTCGGGGCGCATAAGGACCTGCAGCAGCATATTGATATGCTGGAGCAGGAATTTGCCGGTCAATCACGGTTGAAACTGGTGCATTCCATTCTGAGTGTTCTGATACGCCGCGAAATGGAAACGCGGATTGTGTACGGACATTTTCGCAAACTCTGGGCGGAACATGCTGATATATTGCTGGACCTTCTCGACACGCGTTGGCTCGTCTCGGCTTGTGATACGATCTGCGATCAGGCCACCGACCCTTGCGAAAAGCATATCGGCATTCTCGTCAATCTCTTCGTTAACACACTGAAGCTGACTGAAACCGAACGGTTGATGTCCGTTCCGACTTGTGCCGACCCCGAACGGATTAAGGGGCGGACGCCGCTCTTCGACGGGATGACGGCCTTCATGCCAGGACGTGACAACATGATCGCCAATATGGTGCAAAGGCTGGACCGGACATTGCAGCCCGATATGCTGGCCGGACGGATCGGGCGAGAAATCATCAGCCGCATCTTGTCGGCAGACACAGTTTTCCATCGGCTGTCGCGGATACAAACCCGAAACCTCTGGCCGAATTATCTTTCTCCGGCCGAGGACGCTTCGCCTTTGTCTTGGCCTATGCAGTCCGTTCGCGAGTCGGATAAGCCCGCTTACATCCTTCTCAACGATACCGGACGATTTGGGCGGGGCTATCATATGGGGAAGGTGTCGGCTTGCACCGCTATTCGCCAAAACCTCGGCCAGCGGGGCCTGACCGAGATTGGCTGGGCCAATGGAGGCGCTGGCTTTGACAAGGTGCTGGCCCAAGCCGCGCGCAAACCGGCGCTCGTGGTTCTGAATGGCGAGGGCACATTGCATCACAGCGCGCCGCGCGCGGTGGAACTGCTGGCGATCTGCACCCGGGCCAAGGACATGGGACTGCGAGTTGCGGTCGTGAACACGGTATGGGAGCGCAATTCCGATGCGATGGCCGCGACCCTTGCCAAGGCCGATGCCGTGCATGTGCGCGACAGCCTGTCCCGTGCCGCCTTACCCGCTGACAGTCTCGCGCAGGTCACCCCCGACGTGTCGATCCATCTGTTCTTGCAAGCGCTCTGCGGGGCAAAGTCCGCGCCGGTACACGACCTCGCGGTGATAGACAGCGTTGTTCCCGCAATCTCTGACGCTTTGCTGCGGTTCGCTGAACAGGAAAGCCTGCCGATGTTCGCCATGCCACTGGGCAACCTGCGAAAGATGCGGCAGGACGTGGCGGCGCGCTCCGGCCCTGTCTGACCAAGGGTGCTGCAGCTGCCCGATGTGCTGGCCTCCCGTACATGGGTGACCGGGCGCTTCCATGGGTTGATCGCGGCACTTTGCGCGGGGCGGCCTGTGTGTGCCCTGCCCTCCAACACCGCGAAAGTCGAGGGGTTCTTGCACGACACGGGGCTGGCCGAGGCCTGTTTGCTGGAAAAAGGCTGGATCAACCTGCCCGTGGCGGACCAACGCAATGTTCTGGCTCAACGCTTCGATATGCAGCGGACAGAAGCGTTCCTCCAGCGAAGGCAGGACGCCCTTGCAGCATCGGCGGAGCGGATCGGGGCGATGTTCGATACCGTCGCTGCACTTGCAAAATAGGGGCGACCGGGAGGCGCTTTGATCAACCTTACGTAGCGATAGCCTGCCGAAACTGGTTGCGTCAGACAAAGCGACGCAGCTAAGCTGCGCGCACCACCCGCTCAGCGGGCACGACAGACTGACACAACGGGGGGCTGCCGAGGCTGACCCACCCGGCTTATAACGGGAGATGATCCATGTATTCGAAATTCCAAACCGCCGCCGTGGCGCGGACGGGACATGCCGTTCTGATGGCAGGCGCCGCATTGGCGCTGACCATGACAGCCGCAAACGCCGAAACGCTGCGCTGGGCGCGCGTTGCCGATGCGCTGACGATGGACCCGCATTCGCAGAACGAAGGCCCGACCTCGACACTGCTGCACCACATCTATGAAACGCTTGTGGGCCGCGCGACCGACGGCACGCTGGAGCCGCGTCTTGCGACCGAGTGGGCGATCTCCGAGGAAGACCCTTCCGTCTGGGTGTTCAAGCTGCGTGAGGGCGTCACCTTCCACGATGGCGCCGCGTTCAACGCCGAGGACGTTGTCTTCTCGCTTGACCGTGCGCGCGCCGAAAGCTCCGGATTCAAGGCGCTGCATTCCGCCGTGGAAAGCGTCTCGATGGTGGATGACTACACGGTGCATGTGAAAATGTCCGGCCCGTCGCCCCTTTATGTGCAGAACCTGACCAACACCTTCATCATGGACAAGGGCTGGGCCGAGGAGAACAACGTTGTCGAGCCGCAGAACTTCGCCGCCGGTGAAGAGAACTACGCCGTTCGCAACACCAACGGCACCGGGCCATACACGCTGGTCTCGCGCGATCCCGAGGTGCGGACCGTGATGGCGCATTTCGAGGGTCATTGGGATGAAGCGCCCGCCGTGACCGAGATCATCTACACCCCGATCTCTGAAGCTGCGACCCGCGTGGCTGCCCTGCTGTCGGGTGAGGTGGACGTGGTGCAGGACGTGCCGGTGCAGGATATCGCCCGTCTGGAACAGACCGATGGTATCAAGGTCACCACGGGTCCGGAAAACCGCAACATCTTCTTCGCCTACGATGTGGCGTCGGACAAGCTGCTGTCATCCGATGCCGAGGATAACCCGTTCAAGAAGCCCGAAGTCCGCGAAGCCATGGCGCTGGTGCTGGACCGTGACGCGATCCAGCAGGTCGTGATGCGTGGCCAGTCGCAGCCCTCCGCTGCACCGCTGCCGCCTTTCGTGAACGGCTGGACCGAGGAGATGAATTCCTATGACGCACCCGATTACGAGCGGGCGGCGGCACTGGTGGTTGAGGCGGGATACCCCGACGGCTTCACGGTTAACCTGAACTGCCCGAACGACCGTTATCTGAACGACGAGGCGATCTGTCAGGCAATGGTGGGTATGCTGAGCCGTGCCAATATCAACGCCAATCTGGTGTCGCAGACGCGCAGCCTGCACTTCCCGCTGATCGAGAATTGGGAAACCGATTTCTACCTGCTGGGCTGGGGCGTGCCGACCTTCGATTCCGCCTATGTCTTCAACTTCCTCGTCCATACCCGCGAAGGCAGCTATGGCAGCTTCAACGGATCGCGCTATTCGAACCCCGAAGTGGATGCGAAGATCGAGCAACTGGAGACGATGACCGATCTTGAGGCGCGTGATGCGCTGATCGCGGAAATCTGGGATCAAGTGATGGAGGACCGTGTCTTCCTGAACGTGCACAACCAGATGCTGGCCTATGCGATGAAGGACAACATCAACCTTGATGTTCACCCGGAGAATCAGCCCAAGATGGCCACGGTTACCTTCGGTAACTGATCCGGCTCGCCTGATGCGCCCGTGCAGTTTCAGGCTGCGCGGGCGTTTTTGCTTTGAAGCGGTTTGGTCAACCTGTGATCGCGTTTTGCGGTCGACCCCGCGTCAAAAGACCCCTGAAGCGTTTTTCGACTTCACCACAGGAATGAAACGCTTTAGGGCAGCAAAGCTGACTTAATAGACCTTGAACAAGGCGGTTCTTGCCATGCTGGCCTATATTTTAAGACGGATCGCACAATCTGTGCTTGTCATGCTCGTCGTGGCGCTGGTGTCTTTCGCGTTGTTCCGCTTCGTGGGTGATCCGATCAGTTCCATGGTTGGACAGGAGGCCACGATCGCCGACCGTGATGCCCTGCGCGAGCAACTGGGGCTCAACGATCCGTTCCTGTCGCAATTTGCCACCTTTGTGATGCGCGCGGCACAGGGTAATTTCGGCATCTCCTACAGACTGCAGGAGCCGGTGATGGAGCTGATCCTGTCGCGCCTGCCGGCCACGCTTGAACTTGCGATGGTGTCGGGTGTTCTGGCATTCGTCTTTGGCGTGGGTTTTGGCGTCTATACCGCGTTGCGCCGCAACGGCTGGCTGTCCAATACGATCATGACCGTCTCGCTTGTGGGTGTGTCCTTGCCGACCTTCCTGATCGGTGTGCTACTGATCTGGGTTTTCGCGGTCGAGCTGCAATGGCTGCCCAGTTTCGGGCGTGGCAATGTGGTGATGGTGGGCGACTGGCCCACCGGTCTGCTGACCCCTTCGGGACGCGCCTCGCTGGTGCTGCCTGCAATCACGCTGGGACTGTACCAGATGACGCTGATCATGCGCCTTGTGCGGGCCGAGATGCTGGAGGTGCTGCGTGCCGACTACATCAAATTCGCGCGTGCCCGTGGCTTGAGCAACCGCGCGGTGAACTTCGGTCATGCACTGAAAAACACGATGGTCCCGGTCATCACGATCACGGGCCTTCAGCTTGGCTCGATCATCGCCTTTGCGATCATTACCGAAACGGTGTTCCAGTGGCCGGGTGTCGGCGCGCTGTTCATCAACTCGGTCCGCTTTGTCGATGTGCCGGTGATGGCGGCCTATCTGATGATGATCGCCCTTGTCTTTGTGATCATCAACCTGATCGTCGATCTGCTGTATTATGTCGTGGACCCGCGCCTGCGCGTCGACCGCGCCGCGACCCGTCATTAAGGAGCCTGCCGATGAACCGTCTTGGTCGCATGTGGGACAGCGATATCGCCTGGTCCTTCCGCCATTCTCCCGTGGCCGTCGTCGCCGCTGCGATGGCGCTGATCATCATTCTTGCGGCCGTGTTTGCGCCGTGGATTGCGCCCTATAACCCGTTCGATCCCTCCTCGCTCAACCTGATGGACGGGTTCACCCCGCCGGGAGAGCCGAACGCCTTCACAGGCAACACCTATCTGATGGGCACCGACAATCAGGGCCGCGATATCTTCTCGACGATCCTGTACGGCGCGCGGATCTCGTTGTTCGTGGGCTTTGCGGCGGTGATCTTCGCCATGGTGCTGGGGATCGGTCTTGGCCTGCTGGCCGGATGGCGCGGCGGCTGGGTGGACAGCCTGCTGATGCGGGTGGCCGATGTGCAGCTGTCTTTCCCGTCGATCCTGATCGCACTGCTGATCTTCGGCGTGGCGCGCGGGTTCATCCCGCCGTCGATGCGCGAGGAGGTGGCGATCTGGGTGCTGATCGTCTCCATCGGTCTGTCGGACTGGGTGCAATATGCGCGCGTTGTGCGCGGGGCCGCGATGGTCGAAAAATCCAAGGAATATGTGCAGGCGGCACGCGTGATCGGGGTGCATCCGGCGCGGATCGTGCTGCGCCATATCCTGCCCAATGTGATGGGGCCGGTTCTGGTGATCGCGACCATCGGTCTGGCGCTGGCGATCATCGCCGAGGCGACGCTGTCCTTTCTGGGCGTGGGTGTGCCGCCGACGCAGCCAAGCCTTGGCACGCTGATCCGTATCGGCCAGCAATATCTCTTCTCTGGCGAATGGTGGATTTTGCTGTTCCCCTCCATCGCGCTGCTGCTGCTGGCGCTGTCGGTCAACCTGCTGGGTGACTGGCTGCGCGATGCGCTGAACCCAAGGCTGAGGTAAGCTCATGACCGATGCTCTGCTTTCCGTCCGCAACCTGCGGGTCGAGTTTCCCACAAGGCGCGGCGTGCTGACCGCGATTGACGACGTGTCTTTCGATATCATGCCCGGTGAAGTGCTGGGTGTGGTGGGTGAATCCGGTGCGGGCAAATCCCTGACGGGGGCTGCGATCATCGGCCTGCTGGAGCCTCCCGGACGTATCGCGGGGGGCGAGATCCTGCTGAAAGGCCAGCGGATCGACAATCTGGGGGCCGAGGCGATGCGCCGGATCAGGGGCAAGCGGATCGGGATGGTGTTCCAAGACCCGCTGACCAGCCTCAACCCGCTTTATACTGTGGCACAGCAATTGATCGAAACGATCCGTACCCATGCGGATATCTCGGAAGCCGAGGCGCGCAAACGCGCCGTGGCCTTGCTGGACCGTGTTGGCATTCCTGCAGCGAAGCGGCGGATCGACGATTATCCGCACCACTTCTCGGGCGGGATGCGGCAGCGCGTGGTGATCGCGCTGGCGCTGTGTGCCGAGCCGGAACTGGTCATCGCGGACGAGCCGACCACGGCGCTGGACGTGTCGGTGCAAAGCCAGATCATCGACCTGATCAAGGAAATCTGTGCCGAACGCGGCGCGGCGGTGATGCTGATCACCCATGATATGGGCGTGATCGCGGAAACGGCGGACCGTGTGGCGGTGCTTTATTCGGGGCGCATGGCAGAGATCGGACCGGTGACGCAGGTGATTACCGCGCCCGAGCATCCCTATACGGTGGGTCTGATGGGCTCGATCCCCACGCTGACGCAAGACCATGCGCGGCTGGTGGCTATTCCGGGCGCGATGCCGCGTCTGAATGCGATCCCGCAAGGGTGCCCCTTCAACCCGCGCTGCGAGCACGCCTTTGACCGCTGCTTTGCCGAACGGCCAGAGCCGTTGCGACGGGGCGACAGACGGCGGGTTGCCTGCTGGCTCTATGACGAGGTCAGCACTGTGGAACAGGAGAAGGCCAATGTCTGATGCGCTTCTGAAGATCGAAAACCTGACCCGCTATTTCGATGTCTCCAAGCCTTGGCTCAACCGCATGCTGGAGCGCGAGGAGAAGCAATTTCTGACCGCCGTGGCCGATGTCAGTTTCGAGATCAAGCGCGGCGAGACTTTCGCGCTGGTGGGGGAAAGCGGGTCGGGCAAATCGACTATCGCCAAGATGGTGGTGGGGCTGATCGGTGCCTCCGAGGGCACGATCACCTTTGACGGCCACAACATGACCGGCACGGCCGGCGCTGAGATGCGCGATTTGCGGCGGCGATTCCAGATGATCTTTCAGGACCCTTTTGCGAGCCTGAACCCGCGCTGGCGTGTGGGTGATATCATCGCGGAACCGATCCACACGTTCGGCCTGCTAAAGGGGGCGCAGGTCACGAACCGGGTGGGCGAATTGCTCGATACGGTGGGCCTGTCGGCCAAGGATGCCGAGAAATTCCCGCATGAGTTCTCCGGCGGCCAGCGCCAAAGGATTGCCATTGCGCGGGCTTTGTCCTCCAAGCCCGAGTTCATCGTGTGCGACGAGCCAACCTCGGCGCTGGACGTATCGGTGCAGGCGCAGATCCTGAACCTGATGAAGGATTTGCAGGACGAGATGGGCCTGACCTATCTGTTCATCAGCCATGACCTGTCGGTGGTGCGCCATATGGCGAACCGGATCGGCGTGCTTTACCTTGGCAGTCTGGTCGAAGTGGCGGATGGCAAGAAGCTGTTTTCCGAGCCGCAGCATCCCTACACGCGGATGCTGCTGGATGCGGTGCCTGATCTGGCGCTGTCGGGGCGGCGGCGCAAGCCGGTGGAGGGAGAAATCCCCAACCCGATCAACCCGCCGTCAGGCTGCGCCTTCCACCCGCGCTGCCCGCTGGTGATGCCGCGCTGCAAGGTCGATCCACCGCACCGTGTCGAGACGCCCACGGGATATGCCGCCTGCTTCGCACTGGAAAAGCAACCCGCGTGATCAAACGCGCGGGAGCAATGGATATTTGAAGCAAGAAGAAACAGGCGGCGCGGTCAGGCCGTCTGCGGCGCGCGGCGGATCAGCGGCAGGGCTTTGAGCACGCTGGGGCTGAGGTTTGCAGTGGTCGTGGCAGCATGGGCCAGAAGCCCCTCGCGCATGCGCGGCTCCCAGAACTCGTTGATATGGCCTGCCACACCTTGGGCCGCATCGCCGGGTTGGCTGTCAAAGAAGATCGCGATCTGGTTGGCCATCTTGACCAGTTTCTCGGCGGGAGTTGCTGTCCTTGCTTGCCTCCTGTCAGGATGCGGGCGGGATGCGTGAAGACCTGCGCGCGGCCCGATTTGGCGCGGGCGGCCAGCGTGATGCCCGTAGTTTCGGCCAGAGCTACGCCAGCGGTGGTGGGGGCCGAGGCAGCGATCAGGCAGGGTGCGCCGAACATGGCACATTTCTGCACCATATCGACGGAGACGCGGCTGGTCAGCACGATGGCGCCGGTTTGCGGCGCGATGCCGCCGCGCGCCAACGCGCCGCAAAGTTTGTCCAGCGCGTTGTGGCGGCCCACATCCTCGCGCGCGGTGATGATACCCCGTCCGGGCACAAAGAATCCCGCCGCATGGACGGCGCGGGTCTCGTCATGCAGGGGTTGGGAGGCGCGCAGGCCGTCCATCGCCGCGCCGATATCGGCGGCGGTCAGATGCAGATGGTCGGCGGGCAAGGGCGGCGGCAGGCGCATGGCCTGATCCAGACTGTCGATGCCGCAAAGGCCACAGCCGACTGGCCCTGTCATGGCGCGCTTGCGGGCCGCCAGCTTCTGCGCATGGTTGTTGGGCAGCCACATCCGCAGCTCGATCCCGTTGGGATGATGCAGCACTTCGATGTCGCCCAGATCGGCGGGGCGGGTGACAATCCCCTCGGACAGCGAAAAACCTGTCGCGAAATCCTCCAGATCGTCTGGAGTACCCATCATCACGGCCAGCGTCGTGCCGTTATAGACCAGCGCCAGCGGCACCTCCTCGGCCAGCGGGCGGTCTGTGACGGGCGGCTGGGCAGAGCCTGTGCGGCTTGGCAGGAGAGGGCTGCGGGTCATCACCTGCTACTCCGCCGCCGGCAGAATGCGGCGTGACTGCGCGGCGTGGTCCGCATAGTCGCGCTGCCATTCGCTTGGCCCGTTGGACAGGGCGACCTGCACCGCCGTGACCTTGTACTCGGGGCAGTTGGTAGCCCAGTCGCTGTGATCGGTGGTGATCACATTGGCCTGCGTCACCGGATGGTGGAAGGTGGTATAGACAACGCCGGGCGAGACGCGATCGGTCAGCTCCGCCCTGAGCGAAGTTTCCCCCGCGCGGGAGGCGAGCCGCACCCAGTCGCCCGGTTTCACACCGCGCACCTCGGCGTCATGCGGGTGGATCTCCAGCACATCCTCGGCATGCCACGCGACATTTTCGGTGCGCCGCGTCTGTGCGCCGACGTTGTATTGCGACAGGATACGACCCGTGGTCAGCAGCAGCGGGAAGCGCGGGCCGGTGCGTTCCTCGGTGGCCACATATTCGGTCGTGATGAAACGCCCGCGTCCGCGTACGAAACCGTCCACATGCATGATCGGTGTACCCTCGGGCGCTGCCGCGTTGCAGGGCCACTGGACCGAGCCTTTCTCTTCCAGCATCTCGTAGGAGACACCGGCAAAGCTGGGTGTGGTTGCGGCAATCTCGTCCATGATCTGGGCCGGGTGGGTATAGGCCCAGCCCGCGCCCATCGCATTTGCCAGCTTGAGTGTCACCTCCCAGTCGGCCAGCCCGTTGCGCGGGGCCATGACGCGGCGCACGCGGTTGATGCGGCGTTCGGCATTGGTGAAGGTGCCGTCTTTTTCAAGAAAGGTCGAACCGGGCAGGAAGACATGCGCGTAATTCGCTGTCTCGTTCAGGAAGAGATCCTGCACGATGACGCAATCCATCGCAGCCAGACCGGCGGCAACATGCTTGGTGTCAGGATCGGATTGCAAGATGTCCTCGCCCTGAATGTAAAGGCCCTTGAACGTGCCCTCGACGGCGGCATCCAGCATGTTGGGGATACGCAGGCCCGGCTCTGCATCGATGGTCACACCCCAGAGCTTTTCAAACACGGCGCGGGTGGCATCGTCCGAGACATGGCGGTAGCCCGGCAATTCATGCGGGAAGCTGCCCATGTCGCAGGCACCCTGCACGTTGTTCTGGCCGCGCAGCGGGTTCACGCCCACGCCGGGACGGCCCAGATTGCCGGTCATCATCGCAAGGTTGGCAATGGCCATCACGGTGGTGGAGCCTTGGGAATGTTCGGTTACGCCAAGACCGTAGTAGATGGAGCCGTTGCCACCTGTGGCAAACAGCCGTGCGGCGGCGCGCAGCTCTGCGGCGGGCACGCCTGTGAGCATCTCGGTCGCCTCGGGCGCGTGGCGCGGGTCGCTGACAAATTCCGCGTAATCGGCAAATTCGGACCAGTCGCAGCGCGTGCGGATGAAATCCTCATCCGCCAGCCCCTCGGTCACGATGACATGCGCGATGGAGGTGAGGACGGCGACATTTGTACCGGGACGCAGGGGCAGGTGATGCGATGCCGCGATATGCGCGGATTTCACCAGATCGATGCGGCGCGGGTCGATCACGATCAGCTTGGCACCCTGGCGCAGGCGCTTTTTCAGGCGGCTGGCAAAGACCGGATGGCCATCCGTGGGATTCGCGCCGATCACGATCACCACATCGGTATGCTCGACGCTGTCGAAATCCTGCGTACCGGCCGAGGTGCCGAAGGTGGTCCGCAAGCCATATCCCGTGGGCGAGTGGCAGACCCGCGCGCAGGTATCGGTGTTGTTGTTGCCGAAAACGGCGCGGATCATCTTTTGCACCAGATAGGTTTCTTCATTGGTGCAACGGCTTGAGGTGATGCCGCCGATCGCCTGTTTGCCGTGTTTCGCCTGAATGTCGCGCAGGCGGGTGGCGGTAAAGCTGAACGCTTCGTCCCACGTGACCTCGCGCCACGGCTGGTCAATACGGTCGCGTATCATCGGGTTCAGGATGCGGTCTGTATGGCTGGCATAGCCATAGGCAAAGCGGCCCTTGACGCAGGAATGGCCACGGTTCGCCTTGCCGTGCTTATAAGGGACCATACGCACCAGTTGGTCACCGTTCAGTTCCGCCTTGAACGAGCAGCCCACACCGCAATAAGCGCAGGTGGTGATGACGGAGCGTTCCGGTGTGCCAAGCTCGATCACGGATTTTTCCTGTAGCGTGGCCGTCGGGCAGGCCTGCACACAGGCGCCGCAACTGACGCAGTCGGAGGACATGAAATCATCGCCCGCAGCCCCTGCGGAGACGCGGCTGTCAAAGCCGCTTCCCGTGATGGTGAGGGCGAAAGTGCCCTGCACCTCCTCGCAGGCGCGCACGCAACGCGAACAGACGATGCATTTTGCCGGATCATAGGTGAAATAGGGGTTGGAATCGTCCTTGGGGATGAAGTTCGGGTTCGCCTCGCCGTTCTGGCGGGGCTGGAAATGGGTATCCACCGCCTCGTAGCGCACATCGCGCAAGCCCACGGCTCCCGCCATGTCCTGCAACTCGCAATCGCCATTGGCCGAGCAGGTCAGGCAATCCAGCGGGTGATCCGAGATATAAAGCTCCATCACGCCCTTGCGGATCTTGCGGACCTTGGCGGATTGCGTCTGCACGACCATGCCCTCGGTCACCGGGGTGGTGCAGGAGGCGGGCGTGCCGCGCCGCCCCTCGATCTCGACCACACAGAGACGACATGATCCGAACGCCTCGACACTGTCTGTGGCGCAAAGCTTGGGCACCTGAATGCCCGCTTCGGCGCTGGCGCGCATCACGGACGTGCCTTCGGGCACGGTCACGTCGAACCCGTCGATTTTGAGCGTCACCATCGTGGTGGAACGTGACGCGGGCGTGCCCATGTCACGGTCGTCTTGTCCGGCTTTGGGTGGCAGGATGAAATCTTTCATTCGGCGGCCTTTCTGGTGGTCGCGAAGTCATCGGGGAAATGGGTGAGGGCCGACATCACCGGATAAGGTGTGAAGCCGCCCAGCGCGCAAAGCGATCCGTCCTTCATCGTTTCGCACAGGTCGGTCAGCAGCGGGATGGCATCTGCATCGCCGCGCGCGATCCTGTCCATTGTTTCCACGCCGCGCACCGCGCCGATCCGGCAGGGGGTGCATTTGCCGCAGGATTCCACGGCGCAGAATTCAAAGGCAAAGCGCGCCATACCAAGCATATCGGCGGTCTCGTCAAACACCACGACACCGGCATGGCCAATCAACCCGCCCTGACCGTCGAATTCCTCGTATCCGAAGGGCGTGTCGAACTTGGCGCGCGGGAAATAAGCGCCCAGCGGTCCGCCGACCTGGACCGCCTTGACGGGGCGGCCCGTCAGGGTGCCGCCCGCGATGTTATCGACGATCTCGCCAAGGCTCAGGCCAAAGGCGGTCTCGAACAGCCCGCCCCGCTTGACGTTCCCCGCGATCTGCAACGGGATCGTGCCGCGCGACCGGCCCAGCCCGAAATCGCGATAGAAAGCGGCACCGCGCTCGAAGATCACTGGCACGGTGGCCAGACTGATCACATTGTTCACGACCGTAGGTTTACCCATGAAACCTTCTAGCGCAGGCAAGGGCGGTTTCGCACGGACCACGCCGCGTTTGCCTTCCAGCGAGTTGAGCAGGCTTGTCTCCTCACCGCAGACATAGGCGCCCGCACCGACACGGATTTCCATATCGAAATCGCGTCTGCTGCCCAGCACCGACGCGCCGAGCAAGCCGTTGGCGCGGGCAATCTCGACCGCGCGTCCCATCACTTTGATCGCGTCGGGATATTCCGAGCGCAGATAGACAAAGCCCTTGGTCGCGCCCACAGCCAGCCCCGCGATGATCATGCCCTCGATCAGGGTGAAGGGATCGCCCTCCATCATCATCCGGTCGGCGAAAGTGCCGCTATCCCCCTCGTCGGCGTTACAAACGATGTATTTGCGATCCGCGACGGCACCGCGCACGGTCTCCCATTTGATCCCCGTCGGGAAGCCCGCGCCGCCGCGCCCGCGCAAACCGCTTTGCGTCACCTCGGCCACGATTGCCGCAGCATCCATCGCCAGTGCACGGCGCAGACCGGACAGCCCGCCATGCGCCGCGTAGTCTTCCAGGGACAGCGGGTCGATCACGCCGCAGCGGGCAAAGGTCAGCCGCGTTTGTTGTGCCATCCACGGCAAAGCCTCGACCAGCCCCAGCGCCTTGGGGTGGTTTGCAGGATTGTCGAACAGTCCCGCCACATCCGCTGCATCCAGTGGGCCGAAACCGATCCGCCCTTCCGGCGTCTCGATCTCGACCAGCGGCTCCAGCCAGATCATCCCGCGTGTGCCATTGCGGATCAGCGTCAGATCCACGCCGCGCGCGGCAGCAGCCTCCTGCACCGCCTGTGCCACAGCATCCGCGCCCAAAGCGCGCGCGGCCGCATCACCGGGGACATAGACCCTCATGCACCCGCCTCCGCTAACAAGGCATCCATTCGCGCGCTGTCAACGCGGCCGACAACCTGTCCGTCCACCATCGCGGCGGGGCCACAGGCGCACAGGCCAAGGCAATAGACAGGCTCCACCGTCACCGCACCATTGGCTGTTGTGCCGTGCCATTGCAGACCGAGTTTCGCGAGCGTTGCATCCGCCAGAGCATTCGCCCCCTGTGCCTGACAGGCCTCGGCGCGACAGATCTTCACCACGTGGCGGCCAGCGGGCGCATCGCGAAAATCGTGGTAGAAGGTGATTACGCCATGCACCTCGGCGCGCCCGATATTGAGCGCCTCGGCGATCTGCGGCACCGCTTCCTGCGGGATGAACCCAAAGCCGGACTGCAGTGCTTGCAGGATGGGCAACAACGGCCCTTCCAGACCGGCATGCGCGGCCAGAACCTCCTCGGTCCGGCACCGGACCTCTTCGGGTGTCAGGTGGTTGGGCTTTTGCATGACACGGAACTCCGGCGTGACGGCTACGGCGGCCATCATCGCAGAGTTGCGCGGCCATTCAATATCGCATTACGGTTGTTTGATAGGCTTGTCCTATCAAACCACCCGCACCTCCGCCATCGTTTGCGCCTGCTGCAAAAGTGCCGCCAGCACCGGCGTATGCGGCTCGCGGTAGGGGGCGATCAGCCCGACCGCATGGCTGGCCTCAGGCTCGGTCAGCGGCACGGCGACCAGATCTCCGCCCTTGAGAAAAATCTCGGCCGCCTTGAGGGGCAGAACCGTTGCCCAGCCGCCTGCGAGGACATGGCTGATCAGCACGATCACCGAGGATGCCTCCACCATCGGGACCGCACTCACGCCTGCCTCTGCCATGTGCAGGTTGATGATCCGGCGGTTCTGCATGTCGGGCGTCAGAAGACACAAAGGCAGGTCGGCCAGATCGGCCCAGCGCAGACTGTTGCGCCCCGCCAGAGGATCATCGGCCCGCAGCACCAGCGTATAGCGCTCGGCATAGATCGGCACCGTGGTGACCCGTCCCAGCGGTTCATTGTCCAGATAGCTGATGCCCGCGTCGATCTGCAAATTCTCCAGCATCGCCAGAATCTCGATCGAGGTCGAGGAGCGTACCGTGAAGCGCACATTGGGATGGCGGCGGCTGAACTGCGTTGTCAGGGCCGAGACCAGCGTCAGCGCGGTCGGGATCACCGCCAGCCGCAGGTTGCCCGACAGACCCAGCTTGGCGGCCCGCATTTCCTCGCGCATGGTACGGGTGTCGCCGACGATCTGGCGCGCCCATTCGAGCACCCGCTGACCTTCGGGCGTCAGGCCCTGAAACCGCGATCCGCGCCAGACCAGCATGACGCCCAACTGGTCCTCCAGCTGCTTGATCGCCCCCGACAGGCTGGGTTGCGTGACGCCGCAAGCCTCTGCCGCCCGTCCGAAATGCTGTTCCCGGGCCAGCGCGATGAACATTTCCAGTTTGTCTATCATGACCGTGACTATCGCGGGAAATCCGCCGCCGCGAAAGAGGCTTCGCGCGCGCGCTTCTTCTTGCCCGAAATATCCCCGCCGGAGGCATCCGCGCGGGCAGCAGGCGCCAAGTCTTGGCAATGGGCGCAACAGCCTCTACACCCGATCAAGCACTGAAGGAGAAGCCGATGCGCGACATCTTCCTGACATTCGCGCACTGGTGCGACCGCATCACGACGCTGGCCTGCGCCATGGCGCTGGCTGTGCTCGTCGCGACGGTGCTGGCCATCGTCCTTTTGCGTTTCGGTTTTGATATGGGCTTCATCAAGCTGCAGAATCTCGCGGGCTATGCTTTCGCGGTGCTTTTGATCCTGAGCTTGCCCTATTGTCTGGCGCGGGGCGGGCATGTGCGGGTGGATGTGCTGTCCGAGCGCCTGCCGCCCGCCTATCTGCGCCGCGCCGATATGGCCGCGCTGCTGGCGTTCCTCATTCCGGTCTTCGGGCTGATGGTCCTGGCCTTCCTGCCCGATCTGCGTTTCAGTTGGGCCATTCGCGAAGGGGCGATTGAAACCGGGGGCTGGGCGGTGCCTATCTGGTCAAGACAACGGTTGCCGTATCGGGGCTGTTGATGATCGTGCAGGGGATCGCAGCCGTATTGCGCCCTGAGCCGCCGGAAGCAGCACCTCCCCTTGCCGGACCCGTACCATGACATTGCAAGAAATCTTTCTGATACTTCTGGGTCTCGGGCTGGCGGGCGGCATCCTCAGCGGCATTCCTGCCATGCTCGCGATTGCCGGTGTGCCCTTTGTGGTGGCGCTGCTCGGCAGTCTGGTCGGCGCGTTTGATCCGGGGTTTCTGAAGTTCTTTCCCGCCCGCGTTTACGGGATCATGTCCAACCCGTTGCTGATGGCCGTGCCGCTTTTCGTTCTGATGGGCGTGCTGCTGGAAAAATCCCGCGTGTCCGAGCGGATGTTGCAGGTTCTGGGCCAGATGCTGGGCGGATCGGCGCGGGGCATGGCGGTGTCGGTGCTGCTGTTTTCCGCGATCATCGCTGCCTCCACCGGCATTGTCGGGGCCACGGTTGTCATGCTGGTGCTGATGAGCTTGCCCGCCATGTTGCAGGCCGGTGTGCCGAAACCTCTGGCCTCGGGGCTGATTTGTGCGGGCGGCACCCTGGGACAGATCATCCCGCCCTCCATCGTGCTGGTGCTGCTGGGGGACCAGATCGGCAATACCTATCTCGAGGCGCAGCAACGCGCCGGAAATTTCGCGCCGGATTCCGTCTCGGTGGGCGATCTCTTCGCCGGGGCGCTTTTGCCGGGGCTGATGCTCGTCGGGCTGTATGCGCTCTATGCCTTTGCCGTGCTGACCATCGCAGCGCGCGGCGCGCCCAAGGTCGTGCGGCCCGCGTCACCGCCCCTCGGGGTGATCCTCAATAGTTTCGCGCCGCCCTTGCTCATGATCCTCGCCGTGCTCGGCTCGATCCTTGCAGGCGTTGCCACCACCACCGAGGCGGCAGGGCTGGGCGCGGTGGGCGCGCTGATGCTGGCGGGCTATCACCGTCCGGGTCGCGGGCGCTGGCTGGTGGGGCTTGGCGCGCTGGCGGCGCTCGCCCTGCTGATGCTGCGGATGTTCAGTGACGGGCGGGCGGGGCCGGTGATGACGGGGCTGGCCGTCGCGATGGTCGTCCTGCTGGTGCTGGGGCTGGTCGTGTCTGTGATAAAGCTCTGGGGCGCTGGCGTACTTTCTGCGGCCAGTGACGAGACGTTGCGGATCACCGGAATGGTGTTCGGCATCGTTGTCGCGGCGTCGATGCTGGCGCTGGTCTTTCGCGGTTTCGGTGGCGAGGAGACGGTCGGCCACCTGATGCAGAACATGCCCGGCGGTGACTGGGGTGCGCTCTTCATAGTTCTGGGCATGGTGTTCCTGCTGGGGTTCCTGCTGGAAGCGATCGAGATCATCTATATCGTCGTGCCCCTGTTGGGGCCGCCGATCCTGGGAGGAGACATCTCCCCGGTCTGGTTCGGGGTGCTTTTGGCGATGAACCTGCAAACCTCGTTTCTGACCCCGCCTTTCGGCTTTGCGCTGTTCTATTTCCGCTCGGTCGCCCCGCGCGAGATCACCACGCGTGACACCTATGTCGGCGTCGCACCTTTTGTCGTGCTGCAATTGATCGGGCTTGCTATGCTCATGGCATTCCCGTCGCTGGCCACATGGCTGCCCGGCGTGTTGTTCTGATCCAAAACATCATCACTTGAGGAGGAAAACAATGAAAAGACGTGACTTTCTGGCCAGCGGGGCCGGCGTTGCCGCGGCCGCCACGGCTCTTGCCAGCCCGGCCATCGCGCAGGGCAATATCACATGGAACCTGCCCACCGCTTTCCCCAAGAACGCACCGGGTGTGGGCACCAACGTCACCCGCTTTGCCGAGATGGTCAGCACCATGTCGGACGGGCGGCTGAACTTTACCGTGCATGGTGGCGGCGAACTGGTGCCGCCCTTCGCGGT
Source organism: Paracoccaceae bacterium (assembly GCA_024636555.1). Lineage (GTDB taxonomy): Bacteria > Pseudomonadota > Alphaproteobacteria > Rhodobacterales > Rhodobacteraceae > Seohaeicola. Next base: position 140,346 of record JAGXGW010000061.1, read on the forward strand.
GGAGGATGCTGTCCAGCAGGGCAACGCGCCCGCAGGCCATGGCCCGACCTATTACGCAGCCGGAAAGAACCCCGCGATCCATTGGTTCACCGCTGTGCCTTTCGGCATGACCTCGAACGAGCATTTCGCCTGGCTGAAATGGGGCGGCGGGCAGGAGCTGTGGGATGATGTCTATGCCCAGCGTAACCTCAAGGGGTTCTATTGCGGCAATTCCAACACCCAGTCAGGCGGTTGGTTCAAGAACGAGATCAATACGCTGGAAGACCTCAAAGGTCTGAACATGCGGATCGCCGGTCTGGGTGGCGAGATCTACCGCAAGCTTGGCGTCAACGCTGTGCTGATGCCCCCGCCCGAAATTTTCCAGTCGATGCAGTCGGGCGCGATTGATGCGGCCGAATGGGTCGGGCCGATGCTGGATCAGGCCTTTGGTCTGCAGAAGGTGACCAAGCTGTGCTATCTGCCCGCCTATAACGAGCCGGGTGCAGGCCTTGCCATCGTGTTCAACCGCGATGCATGGGCCGAACTCAGCCCCGATCTGCAGATGATCTGCGAGATGGCCGCGCAATCCGCCGCGCTGGAGACGCAGGCGCAGTTCGATTATTACAATGCGCAGGCGATGGAGAGCCTGCGGGCCGATGGTGTGCAGTTCCTTCAGTTCAGCGACGAGATCGTGGACGGTATGCGCGCGGCATGGCTTGAGGTGCAGGACGAGTTAACCGCCGCAAGCGAGGATGTGGCCCGCGTGCGCGAAAGCTATGACGCTTATCTGGCGCAGGCCATCACCTATGCCAAGGACATGACCGTTCCGATGCTGTCGGGGCGGGGGTGATTCAGGCCCTTTCGGGATGAGTTGCGGGGCAGGGGGCAACCTCTGCCCTTCGTTTTGCAGAATAGGGAAAAACGGGTTATTTGGTGCACCCCGCGCGGAATCAAGGCGCGGCACACGCCGCCGCGCGATCGCCGTCACGCCTCCCGGGGCGGCGATTTTGCGACTGTCGCGGCACTGTGGAATGTCAGATGATGAAGCGGGGATAAAGTGCCCCAAACTAAGGGTGGATCGCCGCCCCGCGTGACGGCGATCGCGCGGCTTCTATCTGTGTAGAGTCCCAAGCTCCTACTGCCGCCCCTCGCCCGCAGGCAGGGGCAGGCGGCGGCTTTTGAACTTCTCGCGTAAGAACACGAACAGCCCCGATCCAAGGATCAGCGCGCTGCCTGCCCAGACCGCCGGCGTCGGCACGTCGCCCCAGATCACCCAACCCCAGAAGATCGCAAGCGGCAGGCCGATATACTCGAAAGGCGCAACCACGGCGGCGTCCGCCAGCCGGTAGGCCTGCGCCAGGGCAAAGCCGATGATCGCGGAATTCAGACCAAGGCCCAGAAACAGCCAGCGGTCCCCCCCCTCGGGCCAGACCCATGCGCGCAGCAGAAACTGGAGCGATCCGTTCTTGACCCCGACGGCATAGCGCCCGTCGCCCGCCACCAGATAGAACGCGAGCGACACAACGATGAAAGTGCCCTGAATATAGACCGCCAAGGCGGAGGCGCGTGTTGTCGCTCCCAACCGTCGCGTCAGGATCTGGTTCAGCGCATAGGTCAGCGCGGCCAGCACCGGCAGGAACAGGATGATCCGCGACACCTCCGTTTCGCTCTCCCACGGGCGCATCATCAGCACGACACCGGCAAAGCCCACGCTGACAGCGGCCAGCCGCAGCGGGCCGACCTTCTCGCCCAGTAGCGGGATGGACAGCAGCGTGATCATCAGCGGCGCCACGAAAAAGAGGGCTGTGGCCTCGGCCAGCGGGATCACGGCCAAGGCCGCGAAATAGGTCAGGTTCGAAACCACAACCAGCGCGCCGCGCATCAGGTGCAATCCGGGCGTGCGGGTCCGCAGGATGGCAAAACCACCCTCCACCTGAACCAGCATCAGGCTGAAGATGATGCCGATGGCCGAACGGATGAACACCATTTGATGCAGAGGATAGCCACCAGAAAGCTGCTTGATGAGCACGTCGTTGACCGAAATCGCCGCCACGCCTGCCAGCACGAATCCGACGGCGGCAGCGGCGTTTTGCGGGACGGTGACAAGAGGAGCGCGCATGATGGGCCTTTCCTTCAGATGTCATGCCTATCCCCGCACACGGACAGGTGCCAGCACGATTTTCCAGCCCTCCGAAAGGATCGCTTGGCGTGGCGTCAAGGCTGGTTTAACCTGTCGTGCACGACATGCCAGAATGCGGCCGAGGGAAGGCCAACATCCATGCAGATGAATGACCAACGCGATATAAAGGCCCCTCGCTCCGAAGTATGGGCGGCGCTTCTGAGTGCGGATGTCCTCAAGGACTGCGTGCCCGGGGCACAGGAGGTCACGGGCAGCCCCGAAGACGGGTTCGAGGCGACGGTTGTGCAGAAGGTTGGTCCGGTAAAGGCCACGTTCAAAGGGCAGGTAACCTTGACCGATATGGTCGAGGGGGAAAGCCTGACACTGTCCGGAGAGGGCAAGGGCGGTGCCGCGGGCTTTGCCAAGGGAGAGGCGAAAGTCCGGCTTGAGGATATCGCTGACGGAACGCGGCTGATCTATGATGTCGAGGCCAAGGTTGGCGGTAAACTGGCGCAGCTTGGCAGCAGGCTGATTGACGGTTTCGCCAAGAAAATGGCGGATCAGTTTTTCGAGAATTTCCAGAACACGGTCGAAGGCCCTGACGTGGAAAATACCGAAGAGAGCGCCGAAGCCGATCAGGCCGGGGCGGCAGGGGAAGAGTCCGAGAAAAAGGGCTGGCTCGCTCGGTTGAAAGGCTGATGCTAGACTGTTCGGTGCGCTGGCGGTGCGCGATGCGGGCACCGTTCGCGGCGGGAAATGACGATCCATGGCACGCGGTCGCGTTGCATGGCAAAACCCTGTGACTAGGCTCTTGCTTTGCCGTTCAGCCGGAAGCGCACGCCTTCCGCATGGAAGTCCAGAGAGGCATTGCCATCGAAATAGGACGCCACGATCTCCTTGATTAATCTCGACCCGAAGCCGTGTCGTGTCGGTTCTTCGACACGCGGTCCATCAGCTTCAACCCATTCGAAGAAAAACGCGCTCTCCGGGCCACCCCATGCTATCGAAACGCGGCCGGTCTCATTCGACAAGGCTCCATATTTGGCCGCATTCGTCGCCAGTTCATGGATGGCCAGTGAAAGACCAAGCACTTGTTGCGAGGCAAGCAGCATGGGAGGACCGGCGTAGGATATCCGATCTGACCCGTTTTGGTGCGGGGCGAGTGCCTCGTCAATCACGCCACAAATATCCGCTGCCGCATAGCTTGAACCGGTCAGAATGTCCTGTGCGCGCGAAAGCGCCCCGAGCCGGGCACTGACGGCCGTGCGGCCCTCTTCAAGACTTCGGGACTGGCGGAGCGTCTGCGTGGTCATGGCCTGCACCATCGAGAAGATGTTTTTCATCCGTTGCGTGAGCTCATCGTTGAGCAGCTTCTGAAATTCTTCGGCGTTCTTTCGATCGCTGATATCCGAGGCGGCTCCCATCCAGCTTGTGATTTCGCCGGCTTCGTCAAACAGCGGCACCGCGCGGGACAATGCCCATCCCACCGATCCGTCGACGCGGTTCACTTTGTGCTCGATATGGTAGGTATCTTTCTGTGCGATAGCGCGCCGGATTTCCTTGCGAACGAGGTCCCGGTGCTCATCCGGGATATATTCTTCCAACCAGTTGGCGTTTCCTGCGGAGGTATCGGGGATAAACCCGCCGCCGGACAGTTGCGCAAGCTCGCTCCAGTCCGCGTTCAGACGGTAACGCACCTCCGAGGAGGAACGGAGCAAGGCGTCGAGTTGCGCGGTAAGCTCTGCGCGGTCTTTTCTCCCGCGTTCTGTCTCGCGGTCCACGGCACCACGGATGGCTTCGTCACGGGCTGTGTTGGCCACATTCGTATCGCGTTCCGCGCGAAGCGCAGCAATCTCCTTCTTGAGTGCTGCATTCTCTGCTTCAAGAGCGGCATTGTCGTCATGTGTCTCTGCGCGGGCATCGTGGTTCATTCGTTTGGGGTAGGGCATGCCTTTGCTTTCTCATGATCCGACACTTTCGTAACAGTAGCCAGCGTGTCGCAACTTGTCGAATGCCGAAATTTTCTTGCCTTCCAGAGCCTCCGGAGCCCGCCCGGTGGCTTCAGCGCCGTCAGAGATTGACGCGCCTGACTTGTTTGTCTGCAAGGCGCATTCTACATGCTGTTCATGAAAAGATTTATCCCCTTTATGACACCCGATCCTGTGGTCGCTGTCGTCCGCTTGTCCGGCAGCATCGGCTCCGGCGCCCGCAGCCCGCTCAGCGACGAGGCCATTGGCCCCGTGCTGGAACGCGCGTTCCGGCGTGGCAAGCCTGCCGCTGTCGCATTGGTGCTCAACTCGCCCGGCGGCTCGCCCGTGCAATCGGCGCTGATCGCGGCCCGTATCCGGCGTCTGGCAGCAGAGAAAAAACTTCCGGTTCACGCTTTTGTCGAGGATGTGGCGGCGTCTGGCGGGTATTGGCTGGCCGCCGCCGCCGATGACATCTGGGCCGATACAGGTTCGATCGTAGGTTCTATCGGCGTCATCTCGGCAGGTTTCGGCGCGCATGTCGCGCTGGCCCGGCAAGGGGTGGAACGGCGGGTCTATACCTCGGCGGAGTCCAAAAGCATGCTGGACCCTTTCCTGCCTGAAAAGCCCGAGGATGTGGCGCGGCTGAAAGATTTGCTGGGCGGCCTGCATGAGACCTTCGTGGATTATGTGAAGTCGCGTCGCGGCGCCAAGCTGGCCGACAATCCCGATCTGTTCACGGGGCGTTTCTGGCTGGGCATGCAGGCACATCATCTGGGTCTGATCGACGGGATCGGGCATCTGGAACCGAAGCTGAAAGAGCTCTACGGCGAGAAAACCCGCTTTGTCCGCTACGGGCGCAAACGCAGCCTGTTCCAGCGTTTCGGCGCAACCCTGGCGCAAGACGCGCTGGCAGGGATAGAGGAGCGCGCGGCTTTCGCGCGTTTCGGGTTGTGACGTGATCCTGAAAATCGTGGTCCTGTTCCTGGTCGGTATGGGTGTTCTGGCCATGTTCGGCAAACTGAAATTACCCGGTCAGAAACGGCTGCAAGCGGCGCGCTGCCCTTCATGCCGTCGCTACCGGATCGGGCGCGGGCCCTGCTCGTGCGGTCACAAAGGATAAGGCATGGTCTGGTTTATGGCAGCCCTCGGGCTGGTGATTCTTCTTTTTGCGGGTGACGCGCTGGTAAAAGGGGCCGTCAATCTCGCGCTCAGGGTCGGTATTCCGGCGCTGATCGTCAGTTTGACCATCGTGGCCTTTGGAACGTCCGCGCCGGAGATGTTGATCTCGGTGCAGGCTGCGATGGCCGGTGTGCCGGGGATTGCCATGGGCAATGTGGTCGGCTCGAATACCGCGAATATCCTGCTGGTTCTGGGTGTTCCGGCCCTGATCGCGGTGATGCACACAAGTGAGCACAACACGCGCCGCAGCTATGTGGTGATGATTGCCGCCTCCATTTTGTTTATCGCACTGGCCTTCCGCGGTGTATTCGACTGGAGCGCCGCGCTGGTCCTGTTGGGAGCACTGCTGTTGACGCTGGGTGATATGTTCCGGCAGGCCCGGGCGCATCGTGCGAAAGCTGCCGCCGATGCCGCAGAGATTGACGAACTCGAAGACCTCGAGGGCGTAGACCCCGAAATGCCGTGGTGGAAGATTATCCTGTTCCTTGTCTTGGGGCTGATCGGCCTGCCGCTGGGGGCCGAAATTCTTGTGGACAGTTCTACGGTGATCGCCCGGACTTTCGGGATCAGCGAGACGGTGATCGGGCTGACTTTGGTTGCTGTCGGCACATCCATGCCAGAGCTTGCGACCACGGTGATGGCGGCCATCCGCCGTCAGGCCGATGTGGCGCTGGGCAATGTGATCGGCTCCAACCTGTTCAACCTGCTGGCCATCATCGGTGTTGCGGGGCTGGTCGCCCCGATTCCGGTAGACCCCTCATTGTTGACATTCGATCTTTGGGTGATGCTGGGCGCATCGATCCTGCTGATCCCCTTCGTCTTTCTGCGCCAGAATATCGGGCGCGTCTGGGGTGTCGTCTTGATCCTGCTCTACGTGGCCTATCTGCTCACCGTATTGCTCTGACGGGACGGAAGGGGACGGCTATGGAAAAAATTGCGCTGGTGACCGGGGCGGGCAGGCGCCTTGGCCGTGCCATGGCCCTTTATCTGGCAGATCGCGGCTATGATCTGGCGGTGCATTATGCAGCCTCCGGTGACGCCGCCGGGGAAGTTGCCGACCTGATCCGCGCCAAGGGCCGCCGCGTCGTGACCCTTCAGGCCGATCTGTTGGATGAAGCGGCGACGCACGGGCTGATCCCCGCCGCGATGGAGGCGCTGGGCGGGCCTGTCACCTGTCTCGTCAACAACGCCTCCATCTTCGAATATGACAGCCTGGAGTCAGCGAACAGGACAAGCTGGGACCGTCATTTTGACAGCAATCTGCGCGCGCCCTTCATTCTGACGCAGATCATGGCAAGCAATATAGCCGATGCCGCGCGTGATGCGGCGGGGGAGCCTGTGGCGCAGGGCCTGGTGGTCAATATGATCGACCAGCGCGTCCGCAAGCTGACGCCCGAATTCATGACCTATACGCTGGCCAAAATGGGCCTGTGGGCGCTGACCCAAACAGCGGCGCAGGCACTGGCACCGCGTATCCGTGTCAATGCGATCGGGCCGGGGCCGACCTTGCAGGGCGCGCGGCAGTCCGCACAGCACTTTGCCGACCAGCGCGCATCGACGGTTCTGGGGCGCGGCGCGAACCCTGACGATATCACAGCAGCTCTGGGTTATTTCCTGGATGCTCCGGCTGTCACAGGGCAACTTTTGTGCGTCGACGGAGGCCAGCATCTAGGCTGGCAGACGCCGGATGTGCTGGGTGTCGAGTGATGTTGTGACCACCGTAAGGCGTATTCCCGTCAAAGTTTTGCACTGTTCACGCCGCCGTCATGCCACTGTTACAAAAATCTCAATGTTTTCAGTATTTTGTGGCATGGTAAAATAATATCGTTAGTTATCAGGCGCTTGCGTAGTTGCCTAAAATTTAGGCAGACCAGAGAAGCGGGCCGGAACTAAGGAAAATTTCCAGATGGCGAAAACTTATCGGCAGACTTATCCACAGAAAACGTGGACATGTTTATCCTTGCCCCGGCCCTGCAAAGATTGCAGCGACGCCCAAAGAATCATACCTGTGCTGTCATGACTGAAACGCCCCATTCCGATCGCGGCCTGACCGGCCATGCGCTGATACAGGATTGCCTCAAAACGCTGGACGGCTCGCCCGGCGTCTACCGGATGCTGGATGATCAAAGCCGCGTGCTTTATGTCGGCAAGGCCCGCAACCTGCGGGCGCGCGTGTCGAACTATGCGCGGCCCTCGGGCCATTCCGGACGGATCGCGCGGATGATCTCCGAGACGGCGGCGATGATGTTCCTGACGACCCGGACAGAGACAGAAGCGCTGCTGCTGGAGCAGAACCTGATCAAGCAACTCAAGCCGCGCTACAACGTGCTGCTGCGGGACGACAAGAGTTTCCCGAACATCCTGATCACCGGCGATCACGATTTTCCGCAGATCACCAAGCATCGCGGCGCGCGCAAGGAAAAGGGCCAGTATTTCGGCCCCTTCGCCAGCGCGGGTGCGGTGAACCGGACGTTGAGCCAGTTGCAAAAGGTGTTCTTGCTGCGCAACTGCACGGATGCCATGTTTTCCAGCCGGACGCGGCCCTGTCTGCTGCACCAGATCAAGCGGTGCTCGGCCCCCTGCACGGGGCTGATCTCCAAGGAGGATTACGCCGCGACTGTGGCGGATGCCGCGCGCTTTCTCTCGGGCCGCTCCACGGCGGTGCAGGAAACGCTTGCGGAGCAGATGCAGCAAGCCTCCGACAATATGGAGTTCGAGCGCGCCGCCGCCTTGCGTGACCGCATCCGCGCGCTGACGCAGGTGCAGACAGTGCAGGGGATCAACCCGCGCGGCGTGGCCGAGGCGGATGTGATCGCGCTGCATATGGAAGGCGGACAGGCCTGTGTGCAGGTGTTCTTTATCCGCGCGCATCAGAACTGGGGCAATGCCGATTTCTACCCCCGCATCGGTGCCGATATCGAGGCACCGGAGGTGCTGGAGGCCTTTATCGGCCAGTTCTACGACACCAAGGAGCCGCCGCGCCAGTTGATCCTGTCGCATCCGCTCGACAATCCCGATCTGATGCAGGCCGCCCTGACCGAGAAGCTGGGCCGCAAGGTCGAGATCCTTGTGCCCCAGCGCGGCGAGAAGGCCGAGCTTGTGGAAGGCGCTGCGCGCAATGCCCGCGAATCCCTCGCGCGGCGCATGGCGGAAGGGGCGACACAGACAAAGCTGCTCAAAGGGCTGGCCGAAGCCTTTGCGTTGCCCGCGCCGCCTGCGCGGGTCGAGGTTTACGACAACAGCCATATTCAGGGTACCGACGCGGTGGGCGCGATGATCGTGGCAGGGCCGGACGGGCTGATGAAAGGCCAGTACCGCAAGTTCAACATCCGTGGGGACGACCTGACACCTGGCGACGATTTCGGCATGATGAAAGAGGTGCTGCACCGCCGCTTCAAACGCCTGCAAAAGGAAGATCCTGACCGCACGCTTGGCCTGTGGCCCGACTTGCTGCTGATCGACGGCGGGGCCGGGCAGGTGAGTGCGGTGGCGCAGATCATGGCCGAACATGGCGTGCAGGATATCCCGATGGTGGGGGTGGCCAAGGGCGTGGACCGCGATGCGGGCAAGGAGGAGTTCCACCGCGTCGGCCAGCGCCCCTTTGCGCTGCGCCACAATGATCCGGTGCTCTATTTCGTGCAGCGTTTGCGCGACGAGGCGCACCGCTTCGCCATTGGCACGCACCGCGCCAAACGCAGCAAGGCCGTGGGGGCCACCCCGCTCGACGATGTGCCGGGCGTGGGCGCGGGGCGCAAACGGATGCTGCTGTCGCATTTCGGCAGCGCCAAGGCTGTCAGCCGCGCGGGGCTGGAAGACCTCAAGGCCGCGCCGGGAATCTCGCAAGCGATGGCGGAAACCATCTATGCGTATTTCCACGAAAAGGGCTGAAAACGCGCTTTCAGAAAAGCCTAATTTGTAGACACCGCGTTATTGAGGGCTTAGGATTTGGGCATAGTGACGCCGGCGCAGGGCCTGAGCGGGGCATTTGTGCGTGAATGATGTGCATGGCCCTCTTGGCGGTGCAGAACTGGCGCAAACATCCAACGGGAGTGACCGATGATCCGAACAACCTTTGCCGCCGCTGCGGCGACCCTGACCCTTGCCACATCGCTGGCCGCACAGACCGCGATGCCCTTCGCGCTGGACTGGAAATTCGAAGGCCCCGCCGCGCCCTATTTCGTGGCCGTGGACAAAGGCTTTTTCGAGGCCGAGGGCCTGAGCGTCGAAGTGTCCGAAGGCGCCGGCTCGCTTGACGCGATCCCGAAAGTGGCCACGGGGGCTTTCCCCGTCGGTTTCGCCGATATCAACAGCCTGATGAAATTCCTCGACCAGAACCCCGGCGCGCCGGTGATCGCGGCGATGATGGTCTATGACAAGCCGCCCTTTGCGGTGGTCGGGCGCAAGTCGCAGGGAATCGAGACACCCGCCGATCTGGCAGGCAGCATTCTGGGCGCGCCGCCCCCCGATGGCGCATGGGCGCAGTTCCCGATCTTTGCCGCCGAGAACGATCTCGACATGGCGGATATCACCGTCGAGCCTGTGGGCTTTCCCGTGCGCGAACCGATGCTGGCCGAGGGCAAGGTTGATTCCGTCACCGGCTTCTCTTTCTCCGCCTCGCTGAACCTGATCCGTCTGGGCGTGCCGGAGGATGATCTGACCATCCTGCTGATGGCCGATCACGGTGTCGCCCTCTACGGCAATGCGGTTATCGTGAATACCGACTTCGCCGAGGCCAATCCCGAAGCGGTCACCGGCTTCCTGCGTGCGATCGCGATGGGCTGGAAAGATGCCATCGCAGCACCGAATGCCGCGATCGAGTCATTGATCAAACGCAACCCCGCAGCGGATGCCGCTCTGGAAAAGCGCCGCTTTGAAATGGCGGTCGAGGCGAATGTCCTGACCGACTGGGTCAAGGAAAACGGCATGGGCAATATCGACAGTGACCGGATGGCGCTGGCAATCGAGCAGACCAAATCGGTCTACGATTTCCAGAACGCGCCTGATGCAGCGCTTTACTTCACCGATGCCTATCTGCCGTCCGATGGCAGTCTGATGCTGGAATGATATTTGTAATCCGTGATCTGGCGCTTCCCTGACGGGGAGCGCCTTTTTTGTGATTTGAGGACCGGACCGCCGCATGACCAATCTGATCGAGATCAAGGGCGTCACACATGCCTACCGCACCAAGGCAGGGCCTCTGCCGGTGCTGGACAATCTGAATGTCTCGGTCCCTGAAGGTGAATTCTGCGCCGTGGTTGGCCCCTCGGGTTGCGGAAAGTCCACCCTGACGCGTCTGGTGGCGGGGCTGATGAAGCCCGATCAGGGTGAGGTCTGGCTACACGGCGAACGCGTGACATCGCCGCGCAAGACAGTGGGCATGGCCTTCCAGAATCCGGTTTTGCTGGAGTGGCGCACGATCATCGACAATGTCATCCTGCCCCTGGAGATTGTCGCTCCGCGGATGCCGCAACGGGACCGCGAGGCCCGCGCGATGCATCTGCTTGAGATGGTCGGCCTCAAGGGATTCGAGCGCAAGCGCCCGTCCGAGCTGTCCGGCGGGATGCGGCAGCGCGCCTCGCTTTGCCGCTCCATCGTGCACAAGCCCGATGTGCTGATCATGGACGAGCCGTTCGGCGCGCTGGATGCGTTCACGCGCGAGGATCTTTGGCAGACGATGCGCGACCTGCGCGCGGCAGAGCCATTTACCTGCGTGCTGATCACCCATGATCTGCGCGAATCCGTGTTTCTGGGCGATCAGGTCATCGTGTTGTCAGGCCGTCCTGCCCGCACGCAACATGTGCTGGATGTGACCTTGCCAGCGGATCGCCGCATCGACAGCCTCTACACGCCTGAGGCGACCGAGATGCTGCATCTGCTGCGCGAGCAGATCCGCATCGCACAGGGCCGCGACGGAGATTTGCATTGATGGAAACGCTCAAGAAAATCGCTGTGCCGGTGGGGTCGATCATCGCCTTTCTGCTGTTCTGGGAATTCATCGTCTGGGTGAACGACTGGCCGAACTACAAGATGGCTTCGCCCTCTGACCTGCCGCCCGCATTCGCGCGCTACAGCCACCTGTTCATTGAAATGGGCTGGCAGACCCTGTGGCGCACCGTGGCAGGGCTAGGGCTGGCCGTGCTGGTGGGTACTTTGCTGGGCATGGCCATGGGCTTTTCCGCTATTGCGCGCGATGCGCTTTATCCGTTGCTTGTGGGGTTCAATGCGATCCCAAAGGCGACTTTGGTTCCGGTAATCGCGCTTTTGTTCATCGGGCAGCACGATTTTAACACGGTGCTGATGGCCTTTCTGATCTCGTTCTTTCCTATAGCGGTCTCGGTCGGGATCGGCCTGTCGACGCTGGAGCCGGAATACCGCGACATCCTGCGCAGCCTTGGCGCCTCCAAGGTCACCATCTTCCGCAAGATTGCCCTGCCCAAGACCCTGCCGGAGTTTTTCGGCGCGCTGAAGGTGTCGGTCACCCTTGCCTTCATCGGCACCAATCTCGTCGAGATCGTGTCTCCGCACGGGCGCGGGCTGGGGGCGCTGTTCAAATCAGGCGAGACGAACGGCGACTATCCGCTGATGTTCGCGGTGCTGATCGCGCTCGCCGTGCTGGGGATCGTGCTCTATTACGCTGTGGTCGCGCTGGAAAAGATCTTTGCAGGCTGGGCAGAGCGCCCGCAATCCTGACAGGCGCTTTTCATCGCTCCACAAATACCCGTCCGCCCTGTAAGAACTGTTCGCACGTCCCCGACTTATCGCCTTCCCACGGTGAAAAAGACCCGCTAGGAATGAGGCATGAAATGGACCTTGCCGAATATCCTGACCGCGGGACGATTGCTCGCCGCACCCGGTGTCGCGATCATGTTTCTCTATTTCACACGTCCCTATGCGGACTGGTTCGCCTTGGTTCTGTTCGTCACAGCGGCGATAACGGATTGGTTTGACGGTTATCTGGCGCGCAGCTGGAAGCAGGAAACGCGCATGGGTGCGATGCTCGACCCGATCGCCGACAAGGCGATGGTGGTGATCGCGTTGATGGTGATCGTGGGCTATTCCTCAATGTCGCCATGGTTGGTGCTGCCTGCAACCGTCATCCTGTTCCGCGAGGTCTTTGTGTCCGGCTTGCGCGAGTTTCTGGGCGACAAGTCGGGCACGCTGAAAGTCACGAAGCTCGCCAAATGGAAGACGACCGCACAGATGGTGGCAATCGCCATTCTGTTTGCCCAAGGCGTGTTCGAGCATTATTTCGGTTCAATCGTACAGGGCATGGACGAGGCTATGGTCATGGCTGTGATCGAGGGGCGTATGCCCGATGTGCACGGGCTTGGCTGGAAGTTGCAGGGCATGGTCTGGGCTGGCAATATCGGGTTGACGCTGTTGTGGATTGCTGCGGCGCTGACGCTTGTGACGGGGATGGACTACTTCCGCAAAGCCTTGCCGCTGCTGGGAGAAGGCAAATGATCGACGTTCTTTATTTCGCCTGGGTGCGTGAGCGGATCGGCCTGCCCCGTGAACAGGTCGAGACCGAGGCCGGCACAGTGGCCGCGTTGGTGGACGAATTGCGCGGGCGCGAGGAACGTTACGCGTTGGCATTTTCCGATCTGTCGGCGCTGCGTGTGGCCGTGGATCAGGATCTGACCGATTTTGACGCCTCCCTCGAAGGGGTGCGCGAGGTGGCATTCTTTCCACCGATGACAGGTGGCTGAACCGGAGGGCGTGCATGCGTATTGTGGTGCAGGAACACGCCTTTGATCCCGGTGCGGAGGTGAATGCCTTTGCGGCGGGGCGCAGCGATATGGGGGCCATTGTCACATTCAGCGGCGTGGTGCGCGACGATCCGTCCAACCCGTTGCAGGAGATGATGATCGAACATTATCCCGGCATGACCGAGAAGGCGCTGGAGCAGATCGCCACCGAGGCGCAGGCCCGCTGGTCGCTGTCAGACGTTCTGGTGATCCACCGCTTCGGTCGCCTGCGTCCGGGCGAGCAGATCATGATGGTCGCAACAGCCGCCCGCCACCGCAAGGACGCGTTCGAGGCGGCGGAATACCTTATGGATTACCTCAAATCCCGCGCGCCATTCTGGAAGAAGGAGCAAGCGGCCTCGGGCGCGGGCTGGGTTGCAGCGCGTGACGAGGACGAGGATGCACTCACCCGCTGGTAGGCGGCGCACCGTCAGCCTGAACCCGCAAATCGCGTCACAACTTGGCGCCAAGCTGACGCAAGGTCACTCTTGGCAAAGCGCTATACTTTGGGTTGAACGAAAATCAACTATTTCTACTGAGATGTTCCCCAAAGGAAGCCGCGCCATGTCCGCCGTACTGGAAGAATTCATCACGTTTCTTGGTCCCCGTGTTGCTGGCCGGCTTCAGGGGAGGGCCAAGCTTTTCGTGAAGGACGAGGGGGCCGTTATCCTGGACAAAGACGGTGCCCGCGCCGCCGACGGGCAGGAGGCGGATGTGACGCTGACCGCCTCGGAAAAGGTGTTCCGCGCGATCCTGTCGGGTGATCAGAACCCGGCCACGGCCTATATGACCGGCAAGCTCAAGGTTGATGGCAGCCTGCAACGCGCCCTCAAAGTCAGCGCGATTTTCACGCGATAACGCGGGACGATGCACTAGACATGGCGCGCCGCGTTCCTGGGCGTTGCTTTGCCGCGATTTTTTCGCAATTGATCTTTGAGGATCATCCGCCCGGGGCAAAAGCGCCCCGGCGTCCGGCATTCAGGGTTTGGCCATACGCTCGATATAGGCGCGCATCTCTTCGGCCTCGTGGCGCGCTTCGCGCAGCCCTTCCATCGTGGCGGAAAGCTCCGCCTCGGTCTGGGCCAGCTGATTGCTCAGTTCGGCCTCGCGCTGCTGCATATAGGTGATTGCCTGATCGCGCGTTTCTTCGGCTTCGTGAAGTTCCTGCGCCATCTTCTCAAGCTCGCCGATATCGGATTTCGACACACGGGTGAAACGATGGATAAGCCAGTTCGCAAACCAGCCCATCGCGAAGGCGACAAATAGGATAACCGCCGTCGCAACAATAAATTCGGTTCTGCTCACTCGCTCGCCTCGTCCCCGTCATCCGCATCTTCTACGGCATCTTCTTCCTGCGGGGTTTGCGCGTCATCTGCAACCCCGTCTTCGCCACCCTCTTGCGATTCTTCATCGGTGGTCAGCAAACGGAATTCGATCCGGCGGTTGGCCTCGCGCCCCTCTTCGGTGTCGTTATCCGCGATGGGCTGCTCCATCCCGTAGCCGACCGATGTGATCGTGGAGGTGAGCACGCGGCGTGTGCGCAACGCGTTCAGCACGGCCAGCGCGCGCGCCTCAGACAGGCGCTGGTTCATCTCGGCGCGGCCCTGGCTGTCGGTATGACCGCTGATTTCCAGCGGCAATTCACCGCAGCTTTTCAGCACATCGGCAATATCGCTGATGATCCCGCCTGCTGCGGCATCCGGCGTATCGGAGCCGGGTTCGAAGTTGATCTTGCGGGTTTCGATGATCTTGTTGATCCGCGCGATGCATTCCTCCGGCGTGGGCAGCGCCGCAATCGGGTCCAGCGTTTCGTCATAGGTGACTTCGATCGTGAAATCGGCGGCTTCGCCAAGTTTGTCTACCAGAAGGGCTGCAATCAGGCCGCTGGCCCGCTCGTTGCCCGTGGTGCCGCTGATCGACAGCGTGTTCTCGGTGACCCGCGTGGCGCCGTTGGACAGTTTCGACAATGCCTCGAGCCCCGCCAGGACACGCACGGTCCAGCTGTCTGTCAGGGCCTCGTCGCTGCGCACCGCCGATAAGACCGCATCCGATCCGAACCGCGCCTTGGCGAAGTTTTCCATGATACTGCGGCTGGTGTCGTCGCCGATCCGGCCGCGCAATTGCACTTCGCCCGATTCGGACAGGACAGCCGTAAAGGTGATCTCGCCTGCGCTTGGCGATACCTCGGGCACCGGCAGAACCGCGTTCAGCGCAAAGACATCGGGCAAACGGCTTTCCAGTTCTCCGACGACGCGATCAAACAACGCCTGATCGGTGCCTTCCTCTGCCAGCAGGGTGATGTCTGCATCGGTAAATGTGACCGAGCCTGTGCCGATCTCGGCCAGAGCGGCGATGGATTGTTCAACTGCCCGCGCCCAGTTCGGCGAGGGTACGCCCAGACCGATTGTGCACGCGCCTCTGTCCTCCATGCCAGCGCTGCGCGCGGCGGCAAGGATACGTGTCTGCGCCTCGGTCGTATCAGCCGAGCAGGCGTCAAACCGGCCCCTGCCTTCGCTGATCAGGAAACGCAGGTTGAACGGCGTGATCACCGGACGCGGAGCGGAGATGTCCAGCACCAGCCGTACACCGGTGGGCACACTACGCGCGAGATCGACCTCAAGCTGGCGGCGGGCCTCGGCGCTGTCCGCCATCGCGGTGATCGAGACACGGTCCGCCGCGATGGAGATTTTCGAACGCGGCATGCTTTCGAGCGCCTTGACGCCGAAGGCCAGCGCCCGCCCCCATTGATCGGGAACGGGATAATCCGCAGTCTCCAGAAGATCAGTCACCTGCGCCTGACCTGCGACAGTGGCAAGACGGCTCACAAGCGTCTCGCGGTCCGTCGCCGCCGGAACCAGCCCGATCAGCGACACGCCGCTCTCGTTGCGCAGAATCTCGACCGAGAAACGCGGCGGCTTGACGGTGCCGCTGTCCTTGATCTCCATTCCGTCGATGACGCGTGCGGCATCGACGATCCCCCCCGCTGTTGAAAGCGCCTTGAAGCGCAGCGCCTCGGACGGGGCCGTGCCGGTCAGCAGAACCTGCAAACCGTCTGCCTGAACCTCGGCCCAAGGGAGGTTGTTGTCATCGAGTGCCATCCGGACGCCGGATTCAGAGTTGCTCTCAACCGCCTTCACTGCGAATCCGGCAGCGACCAGACAAAGGCCCGCGGCGGAAAAAAAGGTCAGTGTCACGATGGCAATGGCGGACAGGCGCATGGAACCCCAAGACTCGGTCGTCGTTGGCTCTGTCTTATGGTGCTGGCCGAGCAGGCGCAATCATACCAATGCGGCACAGGCGAAAAACAGCAGGGGCAGCAAACCGGCATCGCGGTTGGACCGGAACAGCCGCAAAAGCCCTCCCATATCGGCCGGATCGAACCGCGACATCTGCCAGCGCATATGCGCCAGCATCGCCAGCGGCCCCAGCACCGCGATCACGGTGGTCAGCATGTCCGCACCGACGGCGCGGGTCGCTGCGAGCACGGCCAGCACCATCAGCGCGGTACAGCCGAACATGAACGCTGTCAGCCATGCAGGGCTGGCATCGCCAAACAGCCGCGCCGTGGATTTGACGCCGATCAGCGCGTCATCCTCGGTATCCTGATGGGCATAGATCGTGTCGTAGAACAACGTCCACGCGATCCCCGCCAGATAGAGGATCACCGCAGGCCATCCCAGAGAGCCGGTATGCGCGGTCCAAGCCAGCAGCGCGCCCCAGTTGAAAGCCAGCCCCAGAAAAACCTGTGGCCACCATGTGAACCTTTTGGCGAAGGGGTAGACCGCCACCGGCAACAGCGCGATGATGCCCAGAACGATGGCGGCCATGTTGAAGCTCAGCAGGATGCACAGGGCCACCAGCGCCTGTGCCACCATCCAGGCCACGGCTTGCCGCACACTCACCTGACCGGAGGGAATCGGCCTTGAGCGGGTGCGCGCCACCGATCCGTCGATCTCGCGGTCGGTGATGTCGTTCCACGTACAGCCCGCGCCGCGCATCAGAAACGCCCCCAGCGCACAGCCCGCGAAAATCCATGCATCGAACAGCCCCGCCTGCCCGTCATAAAGAATCGCCAGCGCCAGCCCCCACCAGCAGGGCAGCAGCAACAGCCATGTCCCGATGGGCCTGTCGGCGCGGCTCAGCCGAAGATAGGGCCGTGTCGCGGGCGGAGCCAGCCGGTCCACCCAGTTGCCGCGCACGGCATCGGCCACTTGCCCTTGCTGCGGTGCTATCTTGGCCTCTGGCATCTGGTCCGGCGCGGTCATATGGTCAGCCTCATGAGTGATGCAAAAATCCGCCTTTATGTAGACCATCCCTTGGGTGTGGGGCAAACCGTTCCTCTGGAGCGTGATCAGGCGCATTACCTGTTCTCGGTGATGCGGCTGTCGGTGGGGGCGGGCGTCCTGCTGTTCAACGGGCGCGATGGCGAATGGCTGGCACAGGTGGCCGAGGCGGGCAAGCGCGGCGGCGTTGTGCTGTGCAAGACGCAGACACGGCCGCTGCAGATGCCGCCGGACCTGTGGCTGGTCTTCGCACCGATCAAGAAGGCCCGCACCGATTTCATCGTCGAGAAGGCGGCCGAGATGGGCGCGGCAAGGATCATGCCGGTGCAGACCAGATACACCAATGCCGACCGGATCCGGCAGGACCGCCTTCAAGCCCATGCCGTCGAGGCGGCAGAGCAATGCGGCGGAACCTATGTGCCGCAGGTGACCGACCTGATGCCGCTGGACAAGGTGTTGGCGGAATGGCCCGAAGGGCGGCAGTTGATGTTCTGCGACGAGGCGCTGGCCGAAGGCGGCAACGGCGATGGCTTCGCAGCCCGTCCGGGCCTTGATCGCGCAACCCCGCCTGCGCCATGGGCCATTCTCATCGGGCCGGAGGGGGGCTTTTCCCCCGCCGAGCGCGAAAAGCTGCGGGCCTTGCCCTTTGCCCATCCGGTGCGTCTTGGCCCCCGCATCCTGCGCGCCGATACAGCGGCGGTTGCGGCGCTGACGTTGTGGCAGCAGGCCTTGGGCGACTGGTCCGGTCCAGCGGGGGCGGCGCGATGAGTTTCATCCGCCCCGAAGTCCGGGCTGTCCTGCAGCGCTGGCAAGGCGTGATCATCGGCATCGCGGTTGCCGCCTTGGGCCTGTGGTGGATCGTGATCAGCAGCGGTGTGCTGGGTTGGATCGGCTGGGCGGTACTGGCGGCGGGCGCGGCGCTCGTCTTTACCGGCGCGCAAAGGATGCGTTTCGTCACCGGGCGCGGCGGTCCCGGCGTGGTGACGATCACCGAGGGGCAGATCGCCTATTTCGGACCGTTGACGGGCGGCGTCGTGGCGCTGTCCGAACTCGGCCGGCTGGAGATCGACCATAGCGGCAAACCGGCGCATTGGCTGTTGCATCAACCGGGCCAGCCGGTTCTGTCGATCCCGCTGACGGCGGAAAACGCAGGCGCGCTGTTCGATGTTTTCTCGTCCCTTCCCGGTCTGAATACAGAAAGGTTGCTGTCGCAGATGCGCGAAGGCCGCGGCCCGCAAGTCGCGGTGATCTGGCAGCGCGACACTGCGCCTGCGCGATTGACACTGCCGCGCTGACACGGCACTTCTGCCCGATAGCAAAGCGATAACAGCCGGAGAGCCCAGCATGTCCATCCCACAGTCCGGCGGCGGGCCGATCGAAGATCCTGCGCAACTGACGGAATACCTCGCGTCTGGCTGCAAACCCAAGGCGGACTGGCGGATCGGAACCGAGCACGAGAAGTTCGGCTATTGCAAGGATACGCTGGAGCCGATCCCCTATGCCGGGCCGCGCTCTGTGCTGGCGGTGCTGGAAGGCTTGCGCGACGCGCATGGCTGGGCCCCTGTCGAGGAGGCGGGCAAGCTGATCGGTCTGGAAAAGGACGGGGCGAATGTCTCTCTGGAGCCGGGCGGGCAGTTGGAGCTGTCGGGTGCCGCCATCGAAACCATCCACGAGACTTGCGACGAGGTGAACCAGCACCTGCGCGAGGTCAAGGATGTGGCCGACAAGGTGGGCGTGGGCTTCATCGGTCTGGGCGCGGCCCCGATCTGGACCTACGAGCAGATGCCGCAGATGCCCAAAGGGCGCTACAAGCTGATGACCTCCTATATGGACAAGGTCGGCACCATGGGCAAATCCATGATGTACCGGACCTGCACCGTACAGGTGAACCTCGATTTCGCGTCTGAACCCGACATGGTGCAAAAGCTGCGCGTGGCCTTGGCGCTGCAACCCGTGGCCACGGCGCTGTTTGCCAATTCGCCGTTTTTCGAGGGCAAGCCCAACGGCCACAAAAGCTGGCGCAGCCGGATCTGGCGCGATCTGGACGCGACCCGCACCGGCATGTTGCCTTTCGTCTTCGAAGAGGGGTTCGGTTTCGAGCAATATGCCGATTACGCGCTCGATGTGCCAATGTATTTCGTCTACCGCGACGGGCAGTATATCGACGCGCTGGGCCAGTCTTTCCGTGACTTCATGGCTGGCAAACTGCCCGCCCTGCCGGGAGAGACGCCGACCCTGTCTGACTGGGCCGATCACCTGACCACCGCCTTCCCCGAAGCGCGGATCAAGAAATACATGGAAATGCGCGGTGCCGATGGTGGCCCGTGGCGCAGGCTCTGCGCGCTGCCTGCCTTCTGGGTGGGGCTGATGTATGACCAGTCCGCGCTGGATGCGGCATGGGATATCGCCAAAGGCTGGGACGTGGCAACCCGCGAAGGCCTGCGCGTCGCCGCCAGCATTGACGGCTTGCAAGCCCGCGTCGGCGATATCCACATGCACGATCTGGCCCGCGAGGTCCTCGCGCTCTCCGAGGCCGGTCTCAAGGCGCGCGCGCGCGCCGGGGCAGGCGGGCTGGTGCCGGACGAGACGCATTTCCTCAACGCGCTCAAGGAAAGCATCGAGACGGGAAAAACCCCCGCCGATGAACTGCTGGAGCGGTATCATGGCGACTGGAACGGTGATCTCAGCCGGATCTACGCCGAATACAGCTACTGATCCGGCCTTTTTCGGACGACCGCGCGCTTCTTCTTGCCTTAAATATCCTTGGATGAGCGTCCCGCAGGGATGCGGGGGCGAAAGCCCCCTGCGTCGGCCCGCTTCATTTCTGCCCGATCTTCGGCTCGGTGCCCGCCCGCAGCCGCGCGATATTGCTGCGGTGCCGCCAGAAGATCAGCAGCGTCAGGACGATGCCCAGAAACAAGGCCTGACCGGCGCCGAACAGGACGATCCACACGGTTGATACCGCCGCGGCAGCAAGCGCGGCCAGTGACGACACGCGTGTCGATGCCGCCACGACCAGCCATGTCGCGCAGACCGCCAGACCGACAGGCCAGGCCAGCGCAAGGACCAGCCCGATGAACGTGGCCACACCCTTGCCGCCCTGAAAACGCAGCCAGACCGGATAGCAATGGCCCAGCATGGCGGCCAGCCCTGCCAGTTGCGCCGCATCCTCGCCCGCCATCGCACGCGCCAGCAGCACCGCAACCGCGCCTTTTGCCCCGTCCAGCAGCAGGGTCATTGCGGCGGCAGGCTTGTTGCCCGTCCGCAAAACATTGGTGGCCCCGATATTTCCCGACCCGATCTCGCGCAGATTGCCCAGCCCCATGGCTTTGCTCAGCACGATGCCGAAGGGGATAGACCCCAGCAGATAGCCGATCACGGCCCAGAGGATCAGCAGCGCGGGGGCGGTCTCGATAAAGGGCATTACAAGTCTCCGAACACGCAGGAACCGTTCACAAAGGTTGCCCGCACCTTACCTTGCAACCTTGCGCCGTCAAACGGCGTGTTCTTGGATTTCGAGCGCAGGGTGAAACGGTCCAGCACGAAGGGCACATCGGGGTCGAACAGCACCAGATCGGCGGGCGCACCCGCCCTCAGCCGTCCCTGTGGCAGGCCCAGTCGGTTGGCGGGGTTCAGCGCCAGCGCGCGGAACAGTTCCGGCAGGGTCAGATCGCCGGAATGATAGAGCCTGAGGGCCGCAGGCAGCAGCGTTTCCAGCGCGACCGCGCCGGAAGCAGCCTCCTCGAAAGGCAGGCGCTTGCTTTCCTCGTCCTGCGGCGTGTGCATGGAGCACAGGATATCGATCACGCCCTCGCGCAGGGCGTCGATCACGGCAAGCCGGTCATCCTCGGCCCGCAGCGGCGGCTTGACCTTGAAGAAGGTGCGGTAATCGGCAAGGTCCAATTCGTTCAGCGTCAGGTGGTGGATCGATGTGCCTGCGGTGATGTCCAGACCGTTGCGCTTTGCCCGCATCAGGGCGGGCAGGGCGCGGGCGGTGGTGATCTGGTCGGCGTGGTAGCGCGCGCCGGTCATCTCCAGCAGGGCGATGTCGCGGTCCAGCCCCATTCGCTCGGCCATGGGCGAGACGGCGGGCAGGCCGCGCAGCGATGCGAACTTGCCGCTGGTGGCGGCCGCACCCTCCGACAGGCCCGGGTCTTGCGGGTGGCCGATCACCAGCGCGCCGAGGCTGCGGGCATAGGTCAGTGCGCGGGACAGCACCTTGGTGTTGGTGATCACATGGTCGCAATCGGTGAATGCCACGGCACCGGCATCCAGAAGAAAGCCGATCTCGGTCATCTCGCGGCCTGCGCGGCCCTTGGTGAGGGTGGCCATCGGCAGCACGTGGACGGGGGAGGCCTCTTTGGCGCGGCGGGTCACGAATTCCAGCGTTTCGGGGCTGTCGATGGCGGGCGTGGTGTCGGGGCGGGTCACCATGGTGGTGACCCCGCCTGCGGCTGCGGCGAGGCCGGCAGAGCGGAACGATTCCTTGTGACGCTCGCCCGGCTCGCAGACCTTCACGCCGATATCGACGATACCGGGCGCAAGGCATAGCCCGCCGCAATCGATCCGCGTGGCTCCAGGCAGATCACCCGCCGCCTCCTGCGGTGACAGCAGCCGCGAGATCAGGCCGTTTTGCACGATAAGCGCGCCATTGGTCTCGCCGCCTTCGGGATCGATCAGGCGGGCATTGTGGAAAAGCGTGGTGGTCATGCGGCCCCCGGTTCATGGCTGATGCGCCGTCTTACCCCGCGTCGCGCCGCCGGTCCAGCGGGGTTGCGGTGCGAGAGAGAACCAAAGCCGTGATCTTTGGCTGCTTCGGGGTGAACCGGTGCCCTGTCGCTGCCCGGGCCGCTGGCGCGGCTGTTCAGGGCTAAGGAGTTCTTCCCCCCCTTTCAGCCCCTCCTCCCAGCCATCACCCGTTCGATCCGCGCGCGGGTCGCGGTGCCGTCTTTTTGGCATTTTATCAGATGTTTGTCGCCTGTATGCGTGATCACCTGCACCGCCGATCCCAGACGGTTCAACGCCTTGATCTCGCCCAGCCGCACCGCACGGCCGCCGGGGCCGAGCAGGCGGCGGTCAGTGAGATCCCAGCGCACACTGAGTTCGTCCGAGGCGACATAGCCGCCACGGATCACCACGGCGGCCAGCCCGCCCACGGCACCTGTCCAGATATGCGGATTGCCCATCAGCCACAGGATCGCCATGCCAAGCGCCATGGCCACCGCCGCCAGACCGGCATGATCGCGCCAGTAGGTGCTCCGGTCGGGGGTGAAGCTCTGCTGCACTGTCTCGCCGTCCTGCAAGGTCGCCGTGGGCGTCATCGAAGGGATCATGGACCCGTTCATTCGACATAACCTCCAAGGATGGCGACCATGCCGATCGCAAGTAGCATCAGGATCAGCGCCGCCAGCGCCGCTACCCGCAAGATGCGTCGCGCCTGATCGGGTGCTCTGGTGGGCGCAGGGCCGGTCAGCGTCGCTTGCCCCGCAGCGCCGGGGAGGGGCTCGAATGTCACGGGCGCGGATTTTTCCTTGTAGCTGCCGACCAGCGTCAGGGCATCCGGCACATGCACGGTCACATCCTGCCCGCGAAAGGCGCGCGACATCACGAGCAGCACGTATCCGTCCAGCGCGGACAACCGCGCGCGGTCGGGCGCGATCTGGTCATCCTCAAGCCCCAGCCCTTCGGTCAGATAGCCGGTGAGGCCCAGCCCTGTGAGATCCTTGACGGCGAAAAGTTCGGTATGGCGCGTGTCCAGATCGGGCCAGCCCAGCAGATCGGCGGCGGCGGGAACCTCCGGCAGTTCGCCAAGCGCTGTCGTGGGGGCCTCCGCCTCGCGCAGCATCAAAGCGACCTGTGCCTCGGGCAGATTGACCGCAAAAACGCGCACAACACCGCGTTCCTCGGAATGGATGCTCAGTCTCGCGGTCACACCAGAACTCCGCCCGTGGTTTGCCGGCGCGCGGCGCGCAGGTTGCGGGCCAGCAGGTCCATCGCGGCCATGCGGACGGCGACGCCCATTTCCACCTGCTCCTGGATCACCGAGCGGTTGATGTCATCGGCCAAAGTGCCGTCGATCTCGACCCCGCGGTTCATCGGGCCGGGGTGCATGACGATGGCATCGGGCTTGGCATGGGCCAGCTTTTCCGCGTCCAGACCGAAACGGTGGTAATATTCGCGCTCGGAGGGGATGAAGCCGCCGTCCATCCGTTCCTTTTGCAGGCGCAGCATCATCACCACATCCACATCCTGCAGGCCAGCGCGCATGTCGTCATAAACCTCGACACCGAAATCCGCGATGCCCGCCGGCATCAGCGTGGGCGGTCCGATCAGGCGGATGCGGTTCTCCATCTTGCCGAGCAGCAGGATGTTGGAGCGCGCCACGCGGCTGTGGGCGATATCGCCGCAGATCGCGATGTTCAGGCGGTGCAAGCGACCCTTGGCGCGGCGGATGGTCAGCGCATCCAGCAGCGCCTGCGTGGGGTGCTCGTGCCGCCCGTCGCCTGCGTTCAGCACGGCGCAGTTCACTTTCTGGGCCAGCAGGTCCACAGCGCCGGAATGCGGATGCCGCACGACCAGCAGATCGGGGTGCATCGCATTGAGGGTCATGGCCGTGTCAATCAGCGTCTCGCCCTTCTTGATGGAAGAGGCCTGCATCGACATGTTCATCACATCCGCGCCCAGCCGTTTGCCCGCCAGCTCGAAACTGGCCTGTGTGCGGGTGGAGGCTTCAAAGAACATGTTGATCTGGGTAAGACCCGCGAGCACATCGCCATGTTTCACATCGCGGCGGTTCAGCGCGACATATTGATCCGCCAGATCCAGCAGGGTCGTGATCTCGGACGGGGCCAGCGGTTCGATCCCCAGTAAATGTCTTTGGGCGAAGCTCATGCAAGTCTCCTCGGTCTCTTTGCCGCTTATAGAAAGCTGCCGCCCTTGGGGCAAGGACGCGTGGGTGCTTTCGCAGTCGATCTGGGCGCGATAGTGTCACGGTATGGAATCGACACTGGATCACCGCAGCGCACGGGCGCTTTTGAACTGGCATATCGAGCTTGGGGCGGACGAGTGCATTCAGGACAGCCCGGTCAACCGTTATGACCTGCCTGACGCTGCTCCCGTTTCGGTTCGAAAGGCCGCCGCTGCACCGGTGCCGCAGCAACAGGCCGTACCGTCGCGCCCGCAGATCATCGCACCGGTTCAGGTCGATGCCGTGGCCGAGGCGCAGCATGCGGCGGGTGCGGCCACCGATCTTGCCACATTGCGCGCCGCGATGGAGGCGTTTGCCCATTCAGACCTGAAACGCGGCGCGCGGAATTTCGTTTTTGCCGATGGCCTGCCGGGCGCGCGCGTCATGATCGTGGGCGAGGCTCCGGGGCGTGAGGAGGATCTTGAGGGGCGACCCTTTGTCGGGCGTGCTGGCCAGTTGCTGGACCGGATGCTGGCCGCCATCGGGCTGGCGCGGGAGGCGCCTGCGCCGGATCAGGCGGTTTACATCACGAATGTTCTGCCATGGCGGCCACCGCAGAACCGTGACCCCGAAACGGCGGAAATCGCGATGATGCGCCCCTTTCTGGAGCGTCACATCGCCCTTGCCCGGCCCGAACTGCTGATCCTGATGGGCAACCATGCCTGCGATGCCCTGCTCCATCGTAAAGGAATTCTACGACTGCGCGGCGTTTGGGCCGAGGCCGTGGGGTTGCCCGTAATGCCGATGACCCATCCGGCCTATCTGCTGCGTAATCCGGCGGCCAAGCGCGAGGCATGGGCCGATCTGCTGGAGGTGCAGGCAAGGCTTGGCTCGACCGGAGGCGGGCTTGATCGTTGATCCGGTCATCCTGCTGGCGTTTCTGCCTGCCGCGCTGGCGCTGAACCTGACGCCGGGGGCGGATATGATGTTCTGTCTGGGGCAAGGCCTGCGGGCCGGTCCGCGGGTTGCGGTCGCGGCCAGCGCAGGCATTGCCCTTGGCGGCGTGTTTCACGCCGCCATCGCCGGGCTAGGCCTGAGCGCACTGATCGCCGCCGTGCCCGGTGCGCTGGACGTGATCCGCTGGATCGGCGTGGCCTATCTGCTCTATCTCGCGGTGCAGGCTTTGCGGTCAACTCCCGTCAGCACCGCCATGGCGCGACAGGTTCGTCCCCGCGCGGCGCACCGCGCGTTCTTGCAGGGGCTGGTGGTCAATCTGACCAATCCCAAGGTGATCCTCTTCGTGCTGGCCTTCGTACCGCAGTTCGTGGACCCTGCACGCGGCGCGGTCCTCGGGCAGTTTCTGATCTATGGCGTGGTGCTGTCGTTGGGCGGTTTTGCGGTCAACGGCGCGGTTGGCGTTTTTGCCGCAGGGGCGGCGGGGCGGATGGCGGACAATCTGCATCTGGCGCGGCTGCTGGGATGGATCAGCGCCGGAATTTTCACAGCGCTGGCCCTGCGGCTGGCGCTGATGCAGAAAGGGTGAGCGATGAAGATCGACGAGACCAAGGACTTCATCCCCGTGCGGATCGCGGTGCTGACCGTGTCGGATACGCGCATGAAGCAGGATGACAGATCGGGTGACACGCTGGTGGAGCGGTTGACCGCTGCAGGGCACCATCTGGCAAAACGTGCAATCATCCGTGATGAGCGCGGCGAGATCGCGCAACAATTACGCGATTGGATTGCGGATGACGCAATAGATGTGATCATCTCCACCGGTGGCACCGGCTTGACGGGACGTGATGTGACGGTCGAGGCGCATCGCGATGTCTACGAGAAAGAGATCGACGCCTTCGGTACGGTCTTCACCATCGTCTCGATGCAGAAGATCGGCACGAGCGCGGTGCAAAGCCGTGCAACGGCAGGTGTTGCTGGCGGTACCTATCTTTTCGCCTTGCCCGGCAGCCCCGGTGCCTGCCGCGATGCATGGGACGAGATTTTGGCGCCGCAACTCGATTACCGTCACCGGCCCTGCAACTTTGTCGAAATATTTCCGCGTCTTGATGAACATCAACGACGGAAATAGGCGGGTCGCGCGTATTAATCCGCAACACAGTTCGTCACAGCCTTGTGGTTTGGCAAATCGCGCCATCCCGCTAGGCTATGCTGCCGGGGCGCGCCCCCATTCAAGGATTGAATAACGATGCGGTTTCTGCGCCAAAGCCTGACTGGCCTGTTCCTGACACTCCTGACGCTGGCCCTGTTGACCATGGCGGGCCAGACGATCCGCGAGGCGGTGCAGGACCGGATGGCGCGGGAGGCAAGAATGCCTGCGGTGCAGGAGCGTATTTTCTCGGTCAATGTGGTGGAGGCGCGTTTCGAGACGGTCAGCCCCGTGCTCACGGCCTTCGGGCAGGTGCAAAGCCGCCGGATGCTGGAGATCCGCCCCGCTGTCGGTGGGCGCGTGATGGAGCTGGCTCCCGCATTTGTCGAAGGTGGCGCAGTGACCGAGGGACAGGTGCTGTTGCGTCTTGATCCCGCTGATGCGCAATCGGCGCTGGCACGCGCAGAGAACGATCTGACGGATGCAACGGCCGAGGCGCGTGATGCGGCGCAGGCCATCCAACTGGCACGCGAAGAGGTCGCCGCCGCCGAAGAGCAGGCGGCCTTGCAGGAGCGTGCGGCGGCGCGACAGCGTGATATTGCGGCGCGCGGGATCGGTTCGGAAGCGGCGGTCGAGTTGGCAGAACTGTCTGCCAGTTCCGCGCGGCAGTCCATTCTGGCACGGCGTCAGGCGCTGGCGCAGGCCGAGGCGCGGCTGGCGCAATCCACCACGGCACAGACCCGCGCGGAGATCGCGCTCGCCGAGGCGGAGCGGCGGCTGGAGGATACGGTGCTCCGTGCACGCTTTGCTGGTATGCTGAGCGGTGTGACGCTGGTGGAGGGCGGGCTGGTGTCGGCCAATGAACAGCTTGGCCAGTTGATTGATCCCGACCGGCTGGAAGTGGCCTTTCGCGTCTCCACGGGCCAGTATCTGCGCCTGCTGGATGATGCGGGACGCCTGCGCGATCTGCCGCTGCGGGTGCGGCTGGATATGTTTGGTGCGGATATGGAGCGGGCAGGGCGGTTGAGCCGTGCCAGCGCGGCTGTGGCCGAGGGGCAATCGGGGCGGTTGCTCTATGCGACGATCGCTGATCCCTCCGGTCTGAAGCCCGGTGATTTCGTTACGGTCGAGGTGCAGGAACCACCGCTGGAGCAGGTCGTGCGCCTGCCCGGATCGTCGATGGACAGTTCCGAAACCGTGCTGGTGCTTGGCGAGAATGACAGGCTGGAAGTGCTACCGGTGACGCTGATGCGCCGACAGGGGAACGACATTCTGGTAAGGGGAGAGGCGCTTGAAGGGCGCGAAGTTGTTGTGGAACGCTCGCCGCTGCTGGGCGCGGGGATCAGGGTCAGCCCGCTGCGTGGGCCAGACAAGGATGATCAGGCGGATGCGATGCAAACGCGGCCCGATCTGCTGGAACTGACAAGCGAGCGGCGCGCGCGGCTGATCACATTTGTCGAGGCCAACGACCGGATGCCCGACGATGTCCGCACGCGTCTGTTGACGCAGCTTCAGGCCGATCGTGTGCCCGCCGACGTGGTGCAGCGGCTTGAACAGCGGATCGGGGGTTGAGCGGGATGGCGCGTGACATTCCCCGGACGGCAGGCGGCCTGCTGTCCTATTTCACGCGTCACCGCACGGCGGCGAACCTGCTGCTGGTGGTCATGGTCGTGGCGGGGCTGTTCGCTGCGCCCAACATGCGCGCGCAGTTTTTCCCCGATGTTGTGATCGACAGCGTCTCTGTCAGTGTCACATGGCAGGGCGCGGGGGCCGAGGATGTGGACCGCGCCATCGTGCAGGTGATGGAGCCGGCCTTGCTGGCGGTGGAGGGGGTTGCCTCCTCCTCGGCCTCCAGCCGCGAAGGGCGCGCAACGATCCAGCTCGAGTTCGAGCCGGAGTGGGATATGGGCCGCGCCGCCGAGGATGTGCAATCGGCGGTGGATCAGGTCACGACCCTGCCGGATGAGGCCGAAGAGCCGCGCGTGCAGCGCGGGGCGTGGCGTGACAGGGTCACCGATGTGGTCATCACGGGGCCCGTCGGCGTGGACCAGTTGGCGCGTTTTGCCGATGAACTGGTGACGCGGCTTTTTGCGCAAGGGATCACCCGCACCACGGTGCGCGGTGTGGCGGCACCTGAAACCTTGGTCGAGGTCGCGTCGGTCAATCTCATGGCGCATGATATCACGATGGCCGAGATCGCGGCAGCGATCCGCGCCGAAGTCTCTGCCGATCCGGCGGGCGATGTGACGGGCGCGAATGCGCGGGTCAGGACGGGGACAGGGCGCACCAGCCCCGACCAGATCGCACAGATCATCCTGCGCTCCAATTTGGACGGCTCGGTGCTGCGGCTGTCGGATGTAGCGCGGGTAGAGCGGTTGGGCGTAGACCGGGACCGCGGCTATTTCGTCGGTGACAATCCGGCCATGACGGTGCGGGTGGACCGCTCTGCCAGCGGTGACGCGATCCGCGCACAGGCGCAGGTGGAGGCGGCAGCGGCCAGTTTGCAGGCGACCTTGCCTGCGGGCGTGACGGTGGACCTGATCCGTACGCGGGCCGAACAGATTACCGGGCGGCTTGACCTGCTCGTGAGCAACGGTCTGACCGGGCTGGTGCTGGTGGTGACGATGCTGTTTTTGTTCCTGAACGCGCGCACCGCTTTCTGGGTGGCGGCAGGGATTCCCGTGGCGATGCTGGCGGCGATTGCGCTGATGTATGCTTTCGGGCTGACGCTGAACATGATCAGCCTGTTCGGGCTGATCATCACGCTGGGTCTGGTGGTGGATGATGCCATCGTGGTGGGCGAACATGCCGATGCCCGCCACCGGATGGGTGAACCCCCTGTCGTTGCCGCCGAGAACGCCGCGCGGCGCATGGCGATGCCCGTATTCGCCGCGATGCTGACAACGGTGATCGCCTTTCTAGGGCTGGTGGTGATCGGCGGGCGGATGGGTGGCCTGATCGCGGATATTCCGCTGACCGTTATCGCGGTGCTGGCCGCCTCGCTGGTCGAATGTTTCCTGATCCTGCCGAACCACATGTCGCATGCGTTGGCCCATTCGGTGAAAGAGCATTGGTATGACAAACCCAGCCGTTTTGTGAACCGTGGCTTCGACTGGCTGCGTGACAACGGGTTCCGGCCTTTGATGGCTCTGGTGATCCGCGCCCGCTATCCGGTGCTGGCGGGGGTGATCCTGCTGCTGGCGGTGCAGGTCGGATCACTGGTGCGCGGCGATGTGCCATGGCGGTTTTTCAACCCGCCCGAGCAGGGCAGCGTGACGGGCAGTTTCGCGATGCTGCCGGGGGCCAGCCGCGCCGATACGATGGAGATGATGCGCGAGATGCAGCGCGCCACCGCCGAGGTGGGCGCGCGCTACGAGGCCGAGCACGGGCGCAACCCCGTCGCTTATGTGATCGCCGAGATCGGCGGCAATCCGGGCCGCGCCCTGCCCGGCGCCGAGGAGACCGAGGCGGAACTGCTGGGCGGTATCTCGATCGAGATGATCGACGCTGACCTGCGGCCCTATTCCGCCTTCGCTTTTGTCGCGGATTTGCAGGAAGCGGTGCAAATGCATCCCTTGGCCGAGACGGTCAGTTTCCGGGGCTGGCGGTCCGGTCCGGCGGGAGAAGCGTTGAACGTTCAGTTTTACGGCGCAACCGCCGAAAGGTTGAAGGCCGCGAGCGAGGCATTGAAGACGGCACTTGCACCGTTCCCCGAAGTCTCGGCAGTCGAGGATACACTGTCCTATGACAAGGAAGAACTGATCCTCGACCTGACGCCACAGGGGCAGGCAATGGGTTTTTCCATCGAGGAGTTGAGCCGCGTGCTGCGCCACCGTCTCAACGGGATCGAGGCCGCGACCTATCCAGACGGGCCGCGTAGCGCGGCGATCCGTGTGGAACTGCCCGAGGGCGAATTGACCGCCGATTTCATGGAGCGGACGCAGTTGCGCGCCCCGTCGGGAACCTATGTGCCGCTGGCCGATATCGTCAGCGTGCAGGCGCGGGCGGGCTTTTCGACCGTGCGGCGCGAGAACGGGCTGCGGGTGATCAGCGTGACCGGCGACATCTCCGAGGATGATCCGGCCCGCGCGGCGGAGGTGATGCAGGCGCTGCAAACCGAGATCCTGCCGCAGATCGCATCCGAGTTGCAGCTTGAATACAGGCAGGCGGGATTGTCGGAACAGGAAAGCGAGTTCCTGTCGGATGCGCGGTCCGGCCTGATCCTGTGCCTGATCGGCATCTATCTTGTGCTGGCATGGATTTTCGCAAGCTGGAGCCGCCCCTTGGTGGTGATGGCTGTCATCCCGTTCGGGCTGGTGGGCACGATCTGGGGGCATGCCCTGTGGGATGTGCCGATGTCGATGTTCACCGTGGTGGGGCTGTTGGGGATGACGGGGATCATCATCAACGATTCCATCGTGCTGGTGACGACGATTGATTCGCATGCCCGTGATCGCGGTCTGGTCCCGGCCATTATCGACGGTACTGCAGATCGTTTGCGCGCGGTGATGCTGACGACGCTGACCACCGTGCTGGGGCTGGCGCCTTTGCTCTACGAGACATCGTCGCAGGCGCAATTTCTCAAGCCCACGGTGATCACGCTGGTCTACGGGCTGGGCTTCGGCATGGTGCTGGTGTTGTTGGTGGTCCCTGCACTGATCGCGATGCAGCATGACCTGGCGCGACAGTTCGTGGCCCTGCGGCGCGGTCTGCGGGTCCGGCGCAGCGCGCTGGCGCTGCGGCTTGCTTTGGCGGGCGGGTTGGTGTGGATGGCTGTCACGACGGGATGGGTGGCCGTGACCGGGGCGCTGCCCGCCGCGTTGGCGCGGCTCGTGCCCAGCTTGGCGCAGGACGCACCGATGCTGGCGGCCTTCGGGCTGTTTCTGGCCGGAACGATCCTGTGTGTTGCGACCGCGTTGCTGGCCGTGATGCTGCAAAGGCCGCGCCGCCGAGTGGCAAGCTAGGTCAAAAGGCGATCAGATGTGCGCCGCAACAGCGCTCAGGGGCCTGTGCAGCCCTGAATGTCCACCGCGTGATCCGAACCCAGCACAGTGAACCGCAGCCCGGAGCGGTCCAGCGCAAAGGCCTGACCGGAGACGTGCACCAGTTCCGTGCGGGCATTCAGACGCCCTCCCGACCGGCTGCTTTCTGTTTCAGCGACCCAGACCTGCGGATCGGAGGATTCGATCAGCACCGTCTCGGACTTGCCCGCGCTGGGCATGTCGATCGAGACACTGAGGCTCAGACCATCGCGGATCGGCGCCAAAGTGCAGGCAACTGTGCCGACGTTCGCCGCGCGCGCGGTAACCGGCTGATCGGCCAGAGCCGTGCGGATCATGGCTTGCTGCGGGTCTGAACCGGCGGCGGGCAGGTCCAGTGTGAAGTTGAATTCCAACGGCACGCAGATCGTCGAACAGACGCCGATCTGCATCCGCGCCGATATTTTGACCGGCTGTCCGGCATCCTGCGGCACGGCATGCAACGGCAGGATCAGTTCACGGTCATATCCCACGGTTTTCATCCCGTTCTGGCTGAACACCTCAGGTGTTGGCCATACCGGCGTCACATGCGACAGATTGCGTGATCCGCTCAGATCCAGAGCGGGCGGAATTCCCGCATCGCCCGGCGCGCGCCAATATGTTTTCCAGCCGGGGGCAAGATCCAGATGCAGGGCCGCCATGTGGCTGCCATCGCCGGTGATCCATCCCGGCAATACCCTGATCAGCACCATATCGTCGGACGAGACGATCTGACCGCCTGCCTGCCGCGCCGAATTCGCATCGGACCGGGCCTGCTCGGGCGCTGCTGCGGCAAGGCAAAGACCGGCGACCAGACCAAGCGGCAAAGCGCGTATATTTGAAAAGCACGAGTATATCATCGGCAAAAGTCATGCGCGAAACGCGGATCAAGGACAACTCACATTCCGGAGATGGTCTGTTACGCTCACCGCCTGTTTACTACGGTGCTTTAGAGACTGGCCTTGCACAGCGGCAATGCGGGGTGCAGTCTGGTGCCAGCTTCTGGCAACAATTCCAAAGCGACATATATAATAAGCATGAGCGATTCAGACCCACTGGACGATTCGGACAGAACAGATCCGGCGGACGACCGTCTGGACCTGACCGGCAAGCTTTTGATCGCCATGCCCGCGATGGACGACCCGCGCTTTGCCCGGTCGGTCGTATTCATGTGCGCCCATTCCGAAGACGGGGCTATGGGGCTGATCATCAACAAACCGGTTACCGAGCTGAACCTGCGTGAATTGCTGGAGCAGGTGTCGATCACGATCCCCGCTGACATGCCGGACCGGCCTGTCCATTTTGGCGGACCGGTCGAACATGCGCGTGGCTTCGTCTTGCATTCAGGGGATTATCAGTCGCGGGTGACCACGCTGGCACTGGCCGGACCGTTCGGGATGACCGCGACGGTGGATGTGCTCGAGGATCTGGCGTCGGGCCACGGACCGGACCGCGCGATTGTCGCACTTGGCTATGCCGGTTGGGGGCCGGGGCAGCTGGAGGGCGAGATCGCGCAGAACGGTTGGCTGACCGTGGACGCGACCCCCGATCTGGTGTTCGGCACGCCGGACGGCGGCAAATGGGAAGCGGCGCTGCGCGGTCTCGGCGTGGAGGCGCTGGCGCTTTCCCCCTCCGCCGGGCGCGCCTGAAGCTGCGGCAGCAGCGCTCCGCGCGGGGATATTTGTAGCAAGAAGAAGCAGACGCGCCTTCAGGGGCGGGGTGCCGCGGCCCGGCGCAGCCGGTCGTTGATGGCACGGCCAAGCCCGGTTTCGGGAATCGGAGCGACCGCGATCATGGCGGCGTTCAGCGCGTCCAGCCTGTGCAGATGGGGGAAAAGGTTCGCGGCGGCCTCGGTCAGGGATCCTGTGGGCGAGAGGTTGAGATCACCCTCGACCGCGCCGAAGCCGAGCATCACGGCCCCTTCGGGCGCGGTGTCCATATTCAGTTGTACGGGGGCGTCGGGGGCGTAATGCGATACCATCTGGCCGGGCGCGGTGATGCTGTGCGGTGAAGTTTCCTGCACCGGAGGGGTGCCGAGCAAGGCGGTGATCGCTTCTATGGCCAAGCCGCCATAGCGCAGCAAGGTGGGCGTGCCAGTCAGGGACAGAATCGTGGATTCCAGCCCCACCGTACAAGGGCCGCCATCCAGAACCGCCGCGATCCGCCCCCCCAGCCCGGCAAGGACATGCGCGGCCGTGGTGGGACTGATCCGGCCCGAAGGGTTGGCGGAGGGCGCCGCCACGGGTCCGTCGAATGCAGTCAGAAGGGCTTGCGCGAGCGGATGGGCAGGCACGCGGATCGCAAGGCTGGGAAGGCCCGCCGTGACCAGATCGGACAGGCCCGCATCGGCGCGCAGGGGCAACACCAGCGTCATCGGGCCGGGCCAGAAGGCGCGGGCCATCGCCTCGGCCTGATCGGACCATGTGACGTAGCGGCGCGCCAGATCGGCGCTGCCGACATGCACGATCAACGGGTTGAAACGCGGGCGGCCTTTGGCCTCGAATATTCCGGCAACGGCAAGGCTGTTGCGGGCATCCGCGCCGAGGCCGTAGACCGTCTCGGTCGGAAAAGCGACGAGACGACCCTGTGCCAGGTACCCCGCCGCACGGGATATTCCCGCCGCATCGGGCCGGAGCGTTTCTGTGCTGATCATCCTGTAAAGTCCAATGACGCCGCGTTTTTGTTGAAGGCGGCACCGGATCGCGTCACCTTGAAAGTATTAACTGCATACCTGCGCCTTGCGTCATTGCCAAGTATCCGGCCCTAAGGGCCATCTGGCGCGACCGTGGGACCGGGAGGAGACATGCCATGAGTTACCGCGCCCCTGTCGAGGAGTTCCGCTTTATCTTCAACCACGTCGCTGATCTGGACCGCGTCATCGCCACGGAACGTTTCGCGGATGCGACTGCGGATGTGACCGATGCGATCCTGATCGAGGCCGGCAAGCTGTGCGAAGACAAGCTTGCCCCGTTGCAACGCGCGGGAGACCAGCATCCGGCGCGTCTGGAAAACGGCAAGGTCCGCACCACGCCGGGCTATGCCGAGGCTTATGGCGCGATTGCCGAGGGCGGCTGGGTCGCGATTGCCGCGAGCCCCGAATTCGGCGGTATGGGTCTGCCGATGGCCGTGACCACCGCCGTGAACGAGATGATGAGCGGGGCCTGCCTGTCGTTGCAATTGAACCCGCTGATGACACAGGGCCAGATCGAGGCGCTGGAGCATCACGCCAGCGACGCGATCAAGGCGATCTATCTGCCAAAGCTGGTCACCGGCGAATGGTGTGGCACGATGAACCTAACGGAGCCGCAAGCGGGCAGCGATGTCGGCGCGCTCAGCACGAAGGCGGTGCCGAATGGCGATGGCAGCTATGCGATTACAGGGCAGAAAATCTATATCAGCTGGGGCGACAACGATTTCAGCGGCAATGTCTGCCATCTGGTGCTGGGACGCCTGCCGGACGGCAAGCCCGGCACCAAGGGGATCAGCCTGTTTCTGGTGCCCAAGCTCATCCCGGATGCGCATGGCAATCCCGGCGTGGCCAATACGCTCAAGGTTGTCAGTCTGGAACACAAGATGGGCCTGCACGGCAGCCCGACATGCGTGATGCAATACGAGGGCGCGCAAGGCTGGCTGATCGGGGGAGAGCATGACGGCATGGCCGCGATGTTCACGATGATGAACAACGCGCGGCTTGGCGTGGGCTCTCAGGGCATCGGTGTGGCCGAGGCGGCGACCCAGCATGCGCTGGCCTATGCCACAGATCGCAAGCAGGGGCGTACGCCTGTGGGTGACGGCAAGGGCTCGATCCTCGATCATGCCGATGTGCGCCGGATGCTGCTGACTATGAAGGCCGAGACCTTTGCGGCGCGTTCCATCGCGCTGGCCTGCGCGGTGGCGATCGACATGACCACTGCGACGGGTAAGGCCGAGTGCCGCGCGCGGGCTGCGCTTCTGACGCCCATCGCCAAGGCTTTCGGGACCGATACCGGCATTGCCGTTGCCGAGATGGGCTTGCAGGTCCATGGCGGCATGGGCTTTGTCGAGGATACCGGTGCCGCGCAGTTCAGCCGGGATGTGCGGGTGACCGCGATCTACGAGGGCACCAACGGGATTCAGGCGATGGATCTTGTGGGACGCAAGATGATGGATGGCGGCGAGGCGGCGTACCGGCTGCTGGACGAGATCGAGGCCCATGCCGAGAAGGCGCGCGCCACGAATCCCAATATGGCCGAGAAGGTCTGGCAAGCCTCGGAAACGCTGCGCGAGGCGGTGGAATGGCTTACCGCGCAATCCGATATGACCACGCGTTTCGCGGGATCGGTGCCGTTCTTGCGGGCCTTTGCCCGTGTGCTGGGCGCGCATTTCCATCTGCGGGCGGCGCAGGCCGAAGGCGGCGAGGGCCCGCGCGTCAAGCTGGCGCGCTTCTACATCAACCGGCTGCTGCCCGAACATGGCACCTTGCTGGCGCAGGCCATGGCGGGTGCGGAGGATCTTTACGCGATGACGGACAAGGAGCTGTGCGCGTGAGGGACGGTGCGGGCGCAGGCATCCGCTACCCATGGGAGGCACCGCCCGAGAATGGTCAGGCGATCGAGGTTGCCGAAGGTGTCCTATGGATCAGGTTGCCGCTGCCGATGGCGCTGGACCACGTCAATATCTACGCACTGGACGAGGGCGATCACTGGAGCATCGTCGATACCGGATTCCATTCGCGCAAATCCGTGGCGATCTGGGAGGCGCTGCTGGCCGGAGTGCTGGGCGGCAAGCCCGTTGGAAGGGTGATCCTGACGCATCATCATCCTGACCATGTGGGCATGGCGGGCTGGCTGATGGAGCATCAGGGGGCCACGCTGTGGACGACGCGCACGGCCTTTCTGATGGCGCGTATGTTGATCCTCGATGTCGAGGAAAAGCCCAGCCCGCAAGCCTTGACCTATTGGCAAAGCGCCGGGATGGACCCGGAGATCTATGCCAAACGCGCGGCGGAACGACCCTTCAACTTTGCCGATATCGCCTATCCCTTGCCGGTCGGCTATACGCGGCTGCAACAGGACGATGTGCTCCGCGCCGGCGGGCGCGACTGGGATGTACATATCGGGGCGGGCCATGCGCCGGAGCATCTGACTCTGTGGAGCCGCGACTGCAATCTTGTGCTGTCGGGCGATCAGATCCTGTCATCGATCAGCCCCAATATCGGCGTCTATCCCGCAGAGCCGGAAGCCGATCCGCTGGCCGATTGGCTCGAGGCCTGCGAGCGCTTGTCAGGCCTTGCGCGCGAGGATCATCTGGTGCTGGGCGGGCACAAGCTGCCCTTTACCGGATTGCCGTTCCGCATGCGCCAACTGATCGAGAACCACCATGGCGCGCTGCGCCGCCTGCTTTCGCATCTGAAACAACCCTGCACCGCGGCGGAGTGTTTCGCGCCGCTGTTCAAGCGCAAGATCGATGCCGGAACCTATGGTCTGGCGCTGGTCGAATCGGTGGCGCATCTGAATCATCTGCACAAACTGGGGCAGGTGTCGCGCGTCAGGCGTGCGGACGGGGCGTGGCTCTGGCAAACGCAGCACTGAGAAACGCGACTTGGAAAATAGGTAAAAATCATGTGTCTGCGGTGTTTTGACTGGATGACAGGGATGCCGCAATGCGATATGCGGTCTGTGAATTTGTGTCTGACGGCACGCGTTTGCTGAGAAGGAATATTCCGATGGCCGAGAACAAGCATGGCGAAATGGACACGACGCAACAGGAAAAGACCTTTGAGGGTTTTGTCCGTGTTTCCGTGTGGGGCGTTGTCGTGAGTATCGGCATCCTTCTGTTTCTGGCGCTGTTCAACAGTTGATCATCACAGGCCAGCGCGGTTGCGGTAAAGGGTAGCTGATGCATTTGTCACGCTTCGTGCTGGCTGTCATGGTTCTGACAGGCCTCTCTGCCTGTGCGCCCAAGCCCGAACCCTCCCAGTCCATGCCCGATGCGGAGATCGCGGCGGCGGCCTATCGCCACGATGGCTCGCCCAAGCTGACATTGTTCACAATGATCAACAACGCCAACGGGTCAGGCGCGCATACCTCGCTCATGGTCAACGGCAGCCAGCGGGTGATTTTCGATCCGGCAGGGTCGTTCCGGCATCCGCGGATTGCCGCGAAAAACGACATTGTTTTCGGTGTGACGCCGATGATGGCCGACACCTACACGCGCTTCCATGCGCGCGAGACATTCCATGTGATCGTTCAGGAGGTCGACGTCAGCGCAGAGGTGGCGGAGGATATCCTGCGTCGTGTGCTGGCGACGGGGCCTGTGCCAAAGGCGCAATGCGCGCTGAGCACCTCGACGATCCTTGGTGATGTACCGGGGCTGGGCGGGCCGATCCGCAAGACATGGTTCCCCAAGAACCTGGCCGGTCAGTTCGGACGTCTGCCCGGCGCCACCACCGAAAAGCTTTACGAGTACGACGATGCGGACCGTTTCAAGGCGCTCGAAGCATTCGATGCGGATCGCGTCAGAGCGTCCCGCGCCGCATCGGAAGAGACGCCGTCCACGGCGGCTCTGTTCGATTAGAGTGTTCGCCACCTGACGACAGGTTCCCGCGTCATGGCGATGGGGTCGCGACAAGCAGCTATGTGGGACATTTCCGCCGTTCAAGTCTGCTCACGCGCGGAACAAGGCGCGAAGCGCCGCCGCGCATCGCCGGGCCGCGCCCCCCGGCACGGCGATTTGGCAGATGCAGTCGCAGGTCTAAAGGTCAAGCGGATTTGGCAGGCATAAACTGCCATACCGGAAAATGGCATCGCCGCACCACGGCCCCGCGCTGCACGGCTCGTTGACCCTGCGCTCAGGGCGCTAGGCAGAGACAGGATATCTTGTATCCGGTGGCGAGCACTAACCCAAAAGGTACAGCATCAGATAAAGCATGCCCGCGCCGCTGAAAATCGCGGCCAGCACGTTCTTGGTGGCATAGCCCACGGCCAGCGTGGTCAGCGCTGCCGCAAGGCGCGGCATGTCCAGAACGCCACCCGTGGCCGTCGGCCAGACCACCAGCGGCGCGACCAGCCCCGGCAGCACCGCCACGGCGGTGTAGCGCAGGTGGCGCATCACCCAGTCGGGCATCGGGCGGTCCCCGATCAGCCCCAGAAAGATGAAGCGCAGGCCGAAACTGCCCAGACCCAGCAGGATGATCACGGTCCAGAGCGTACCTTTGGCAATGGCTGGATCGGTCATGTCTGCGCCCTCCGGCTCGTCCACAGCTCGACCTGTGCGCCGACGACCATGCCGCCGATCCCCGCGATGATCAGGCCAAGGTTGAAGGGCACGAAGACGAAGAGCAGCGCCAGAATGACCGAGGCTGTCGCGGCAGCGATATGGGCCAGCGTCCGCAGCGCCGGGGCGATCATCGCGATGAAGGTGATGGGCACGGCGAAATCCAGCGCCAGCCCGGCGGGCATGGCACTGCCGATCAACGCGCCGACCACGGTCATCGCATACCAGACCGGGATCACAGGGGTGACGGCGCCGAAATAGAAGGCCATCTTCTGCGCGGGCGTCCAGTCGTGGTTGCGCTCGTAGGCGAGGATCGAGCAGGCATAGGACTGGTCCACCATCATATAGGCGGCCAGTGCCCGCTGCCAGACCGGCGTCGCCCCCAGATGCGGCGTCAGGGATGCGGAATACATCGCCATCCGCAGGTTGACGGCGAGCGCCGAGGCCAGCACGATCACGGTGGGCGCATTTTCCTGCATCAGTTGCAGGGCGGTGAACTGTGCCGCTCCGGCGATGACGACAATCGAAAAAGCCAGTGTTTCCCACACGTTCAACCCGGCCTCGGTGGCAACAACACCAAACAGCAGCGCAAAAGGCGCGACAACCAGAATAAAGGGCGCGCCGTCGCGCACGCCCTTCCAATAGGCGGAATTGGTGGTGGAGACAGTCATCTTGTGCCTTTAGTACCAAGGGGTGAGACACCCCTAAGCGGTGGCATGAGGAGATTCAATTGCCGATAGATCAGGTGGCAGGCGTGATCCTTGCCGGAGGGCAGGCGACCCGTATGGGCGGCGGGGACAAATGCCTGCTTTCGCTGGGTGGCGATGAAACCCTGCTGGAGCATATTGTCAGCCGGATCAGCCCGCAGGTTGCCTGTCTGGCGCTGAACGCCAATGGTGATCCGTCCCGCTTTGCCGCGTCAACCCTGCCGGTTCTGCCGGATACGGTCACGGATGCAGGCCCTTTGGCGGGCGTTCTCGCAGCGATGCGCTGGGCGCAGGCACAGGGCTACGGTGCCGTCGTGACCGTGGCGGGTGATACGCCTTTCTTTCCCGCCGATCTGGTGGCGCGTCTGGCCGAAAGCCGTGCGGGACAGCGCGTGGCAATGGCCGCGACCGACAGGCCGCATCCGGTCTTTGCCTTGTGGGATGTGTCGCTTGCGCGGGCTTTGGCGCAGGCCTTGGACAGTGGCACGCGCCGTGTCGCGGCATTTGCCGAGGCGCAGGGCGCGGTGACGGTCAGGTTTCCGCAGGCAGGCGCGCTGGACCCGTTTTTCAACATCAATACGCCGGACGATCTGGCGCAGGTGCAGCAGCTTTATCGCAAAAGGCAGGGTTCATGAGGGTTTACGGCGTCATCGGCTGGAAGAATTCCGGCAAGACCGGATTGATGGAGCGCCTGATCGCGGAATGCCGCGGGCGTGGATTGACCGTGTCCAGTATCAAACATGCGCATCATGCCTTTGATATCGACCAGCCCGGCAAGGACAGTTTCCGCCATCGGCAGGCAGGGGCGGGCGAGGTGCTGCTGGCCTCGCGTCATCGCTGGGTGCTGATGCATGAGAACGACCCCGCGACAGAGCCGCCGCTGGCGGAGCTTCTGGCGCGGCTGTCGCCCGTCGATCTGGTACTGGTCGAGGGCTACAAACGCGACAGCCATCCCAAGATCGAGGCGCATCGCGCAGC
Source organism: Paracoccaceae bacterium (assembly GCA_024636555.1). Lineage (GTDB taxonomy): Bacteria > Pseudomonadota > Alphaproteobacteria > Rhodobacterales > Rhodobacteraceae > Seohaeicola. Next base: position 180,592 of record JAGXGW010000061.1, read on the forward strand.
CACCGGGCAAAGGCTTGTGGCGCTGGATGATCCGACCGTGCGCGCGGGGGCGAGCGATGTGGCACAAGGCCTGCCGGAACAGGGCTGGCACGGCACCGGATTCGATCTGGACGATACCGCAGGCGTGGCGGATTTCATCCTGTCCGATCTGGGTCTGGGATCGGGTCGGGGCTAGTGTTCGCCACCTGACACAAGATGCCCTATGACGGCCCGCAGTGGGCGGCCCGGCGATGCGCGGCGGCGCTTTGCGCCTTGTTCCGCGCGTGGCAAGCGTCCACGTGGGACGCTTTCGTGATGGGGCGGCGCTAGCGCGACCCGCTAGTCAAAGATCCCCGCCACGCGGCCCAGCAGCATGAACGCGCGGGCGGTGCGTGTGTTGGACAGATCGGAGATTTCGGCATCGGTCGCCTCGGCTTCGAAAGCGGCGAATATCTTGTCGAAACGGCGCAGGAAGTGATGCGCCGCATCGCGGAAGATCGGGTCCTGCTTCATCCGCCCCGCCGTCAGCGCCAGCGACGAACGGTCGCGGATACCGCCCAAAGCGGCAATGGCGCGGCCCCGCTCGCCACCTGCAAAGCGTCGCCAGATTTCAGGGCGGGCCATATCGGGGCGCAGATCGTCCATGTAGATGCCATCCTGCGACAGCAGCGTGAGCACATCCTGACTGGCCTGCACAAGCTGTGCCGCCTGACGGTCCCGAAGGGCCTTTCGTAGCGCGGCAAAGCCTTCCTCATCCTCTGCTGTTTCGGGAAAGTTCATCGCGCGGATGAAATCCTCCCGCGACAGGGGCGGACCCATCTCCTCGGCGGGTGTGCCAAGGGGCAGGGCGGCCTGATGCTCGGCACCCGATTGCGCGGGAGCCTCCGGCTTGGGGCGCATCGGTGTTGCTTGCGGGCGGATGGAGGTGAACTTGGCCAGCGCTGTCTCGGTTTTGCGCGTGGCGGCAGCAATTTCGTCGAGTTTGCGGGCGACAGAGGGCTCCGAGGACAATGCCCGGCCCTGCGACTGCGACACATAGGCATGGCGAATCGCGTCGATCGCGGCCTGCAGGCGCTGGCTTTCCTCGCGCATGATGCGGCTGGCGCGGGCGGCCGTAGCGCCCACCCAGATCATGGCCACCGGCATGAAGATGGCCAAAACCGTCATCATAAACCGCAGCGCACCGCTGTCATCGGTGCTTTGGCTCGCAGGGGTGAACAGGAAAAACAGCCCGCACCCCAGCAACCACAGCAGCGACAGTGCGATGGCAATCACTTCGATCGACGTCATCTGCGATGACCGCGTGCGGTCATAAATCCCCGGCGGAGTGGAATTGCCGTCCTGTTTGCCGACCATGGGCCTGATTTTCCCGTTCAAGAAGGCTTAAACATACGAGATTTTGAGAATTTCGTAAGACTTCTCTCCACCCGGTGTGCGTACCTCGACGGAATCACCCTCTTCCTTGCCGATCAGCGCGCGCGCGATGGGCGATCTAATGTTCAACAGGCCTTTTTCGATGCTGGCCTCGTGCTCTCCCACGATCTGCCATGTCTTTTCTTCCTCGGTATCCTCGTCCACTAGCGTCACGGTGGCACCGAACTTGATCGCACCGGACAGGGATTTCGGGTCGATTACCTCGGCCAGAGAAATGACGCCTTCGAGTTCCTTGATGCGCCCCTCGATGAAGGACTGTTTCTCGCGGGCGGAATGATACTCGGCATTCTCCGACAGGTCGCCGTGCTCGCGTGCCTCGGCAATGGCCTTGATGATCGCGGGGCGTTCGACGGATTTCAACTGTTTAAGCTCGATTTCCAGCGCAGAATGCCCGGCGCGGGTCATAGGTATTTTTTCCATCAACGGGTTCCGTATTCTTGAGCTGTGGGAAGGTGGCCGGTTTGAAATCAGGTTTTGGTGCGCTACACCCTGCCCTAGGCGATACAAGCTTTGCAATAGGAGAAGGCAGGTTGCGGCGCAACAACCCCAAACCGGTTTGCGCAACCTTTCAACGCTCTATAACGTTGTGTCGCAATTGACGCCCGATGCTGCGGCGCGGTAACCATCGCAGCAACAATATTGCGCGCACTTTAAAAAAGAGGCCAGCCATGTCGGATATCGAACGCGAAACAATGGAATACGATGTCGTCATCGTTGGTGCCGGGCCTGCGGGCCTGTCGGCGGCGATCCGTTTGAAACAGCTTGATGCCGACTTGAACGTGGTTGTGCTGGAAAAAGGCTCGGAAGTGGGCGCGCATATCCTGTCGGGCGCGGTGCTTGACCCTTGCGGGCTGGATGCGCTGATCCCCGATTGGAAAGAAAAGGGTGCGCCGCTGAATGTGCCGGTGAAAGAGGACAACTTTTACCTGCTGGGCGAGGGCGGTCAAATCCGTATCCCCAACTGGCCGATGCCGCCGCTCATGAAGAACCACGGAAACTACATTGTCTCGCTGGGCAATGTCTGCCGCTGGATGGCCGAACAGGCCGAGGAACTGGGCGTCGAGATTTTTCCCGGCATGTCCTGTTCCGAATTGGTTTACGGCGACAATGGCGAGGTCAAAGGCGTGGTTGCAGGCGAATTCGGCCGCAACCCCGATGGCTCCATCGGTGACGGATACGAGCCGGGCATGGAATTGCACGGCAAATACGTCTTCCTCGGAGAGGGTGTGCGCGGGTCTCTGTCGAAAGAGGTGATCGCGAAATACGACCTGTCCAAAGGCAAGGAGCCGCAGAAATACGGCCTCGGCATGAAGGAAATCTGGGAGATCGACCCCGACAAGCACCGCGAGGGCACCGTGACCCACACGATGGGCTGGCCGTTGGGCAAGAATGCGGGCGGCGGCTCGTTCATCTATCATCTCGAGAACAATCAGGTCTATGTCGGCTTTGTGGTTCACCTGAACTATGCCAACCCGCATCTGTTTCCTTATATGGAATTCCAGCGGTTCAAGCATCATCCGATGGTCGCCGAGCTTCTCAAGGGCGGCAAGCGCGTGGCTTACGGCGCGCGGGCGATTACCGAAGGCGGCTACCAGTCGATGCCCAAGATGGTGGCCCCCGGCGTCGCGCTGCTGGGCTGCACGGTCGGGATGGTCAACGTGCCGCGCATCAAGGGCAACCACAACGCGATGATTTCCGGCATGGCGGCAGCGGAAGCCGCTTATGCGGCGATTCAGGAAGGGCGCGCCAGCGACGAGTTGTCCGATTACGAGACCGAGGTCCGTGACGGCGCTATTGGCAAGGATCTCAAGCGCGTGCGTAACGTCAAGCCAATCTGGTCAAAATACGGCCTCTCCGCCAGCCTTGTGCTGGGCGGTTTGGACATGTGGACCAACACGCTGGGCTTCTCACTGCTGGGCACCATTGGTCACGGGAAATCCGATGCCGAAGCGACAGAGCCCGCCGACAAGCACAAAGAGATCACCTATGCCAAGCCTGACGGCAAGCTGTCGTTCGACCGGCTGACCAATGTCAGTTTCTCCATGACGAACCATGAAGAAAACCAGCCGTGTCACCTGCAATTGCTCGACCCGTCGATCCCGATCGCGGTGAACCTGCCCAAATATGCCGAACCGGCGCAGCGCTATTGCCCGGCAGAGGTGTACGAGGTTGTCTCGGAGGAGGGGAAAGATCCGCGCTTTGTGATCAACTTCCAGAACTGCGTCCATTGCAAGACCTGCGACATCAAGGATCCCAGCCAGAACATCAGATGGGTGACCCCGCAGGGCGGTGACGGGCCGAACTACCCCAATATGTAATCGCGGGGCAAACAGGCACCCTGCACGGTGAAGCGGCGCAAACCTGATCATTTTCCCGCGATCTGGGCGGGGAAACGGCACCTCGCATTGCACTTATGCGCGGAAGCGCTAGGGTCGGTTTTGTGTTTGAGGAACCGTGGATCAATCTGCGGCATCGGGCACGGGTATCTGGCAGGAGGACGTGCAGTGGCGGGCAGATATGTGGCAGGGCGCGCAACGATTGTTGCACTATGTGCAAGCTTGTTGGGGGCCGGACTGTCGGCACCTCTCGCGGCTGCGCCCAATACCGGCGCCTACTTGGCAGCGCGTCAGGCCATCATCATGGGCGATTACAAGGCGGCGGCTGACAATTTCACCCGCGCCCTGACACGCGATCCCGGCAACCCGATGTTGCTGGAGAACGCGGTTTTGTCATTTCTGTCACTCGGCGATCTGGATCGCGCGCTGCCCATTGCACAAAGGATGGAGGCCGATGGCGTGCAAAGTCAGGCCGCCAGCATGGTGCTGACGGCGGCCGAGGTGCTGGCCGGTGACTTTGACAGCATTCTGACGCGCATGGCCGAAGAGCGAGGAATGGGGCCGCTGGTCGATGGTTTGACCATTCCCTGGGCCTATATGGGCAAGGGCGAGGTTGCCGCCGCACTGGCCGCCTTCGACAGGCTGGCCGAGCAAAGCGACCTCGGGCCTTTCGCCTATTACAACAAGGCGCTGGCACTTGCGCTCGTCGGAGATTTCGAGGCTGCCGAAGCCCTGTTCGCGGCCGAAGCGGGCGGTCCGTTGCAAATGACCCGGCGTGCGGCCATCGCGCGGGCGCAGATCTTGAGCCAGCTTGACCGCGACGAAGACGCGGTGAAAATGCTTGACCAGATGTTCGGCTCCGATCTTGATCCCGCTCTGGCCGCGCTTCGCACAGCGCTGACCGAGGGTACGTTGCTGCCCTTCGATCTGATCACCACGCCTGCCGATGGCATTGCCGAGGTGTTCCACGTTGTCGCGACCTTCCTGCGGCGCGAGGCGGGCGATGAGTACACCTTGCTGTTTTCGCGGGTCGCGGAACATCTGCGCCGGGATCACACCGATACGATTTTGCTGAGCGCAACCCTGCTGGAATCGATGGATCGGCTTGAACTGGCGGCGGCCACCTATGCAAAGGTGCCGCGCGAGGATCCATCCTTCCATGCCGCAGAACTGGGCCGCGCCGAGGCGATGCGCAAACTCGACCGTGTGGAAACCGCAGAGGAGGTGTTGACACAACTGTCCCGCACCCACAGTTCCTTGCCGATTGTGCATGTGAGCCTTGGCGATCTGATGCGTCAGTTGGAACGGTTCGACGATGCGGTGCGTGCCTATGACAAGGCGCTTGCGCTGTATGACGGGCCGGAAGCCAACCAGTGGTTCATCTATTATGCCCGCGCCATCTCCTACGAGCGGCAAAACAACTGGCCCGAGGCCGAGGCGGACTTTCGCATGGCGCTGGAGCTCAATCCCGATCAGCCGCAGGTGCTGAACTATCTGGGCTATTCGCTGGTGGAACAGAAGGTGAAGCTTGACGAGGCGCTGGATATGATCGAGCGCGCGGTCGGCGCCCGTCCCGACAGTGGCTATATCGTCGACAGCCTCGGATGGGTCCTCTACCGGTTGGGTCGTTACGAGGAAGCCATCATCCATATGGAGCGCGCCGCCGAGCTGATGCCGGTGGACCCGATCGTGAACGACCATCTGGGCGATGTTCTCTGGGCGGTCGGGCGCACCCGCGAGGCGCAGTTCCAATGGACGCGCGCGCTGTCCTTCGATCCCGAAGACAAGGACGCGGCCCGCATCCGTCGCAAGCTGGAAGTCGGGCTGGACGTCGTGCTGGAAGAAGAAGGCGCGCAACCTCTGTCACAGGTCGCCAATGGCAACTGAACAGGGTGGCCATTCCGGCCTCCATGTCGAATTTGCTCCTGCCAAGATCAATCTGACGCTGCACGTCACCGGACAGCGCGATGACGGCTACCACCTGCTCGACAGTCTGGTGGTTTTTGCCGATATCGGCGACCGGCTGAGCCTGGCCTTGTCCGACGCGCCTTGCCTCACGGTCTCGGGCCCGATGGCCGCTGGCGTGCCTTCGGGCGACGACAATCTGGTGCTGCGCGCCGCCCGTGCGGTGGGCCTTTGCATGGACATCCGGCTGGAGAAACACCTGCCCGCAGCGGCAGGCATAGGGGGCGGTTCCTCGGATGCGGCGGCGGTGTTGCGGGGGGCCGTGGCACTGGCGCAGGGGCAGGCTCTGCCGTCAGATGCGGGGCTGTCGCTGGGCGCGGATGTTCCGGTCTGCCTGACAGCGCGCGCGGCCCGCATGTCCGGCATTGGCGAGGGTGTCACCCCGGTTGCCGGATTTCCGCCTTTGCATGCGGTGCTGGTCAATCCCGGTGTCGCGGTCTCCACCGCGCAGATCTTCGGCAGCCTTGACCGCAAGGATAATCCGCCGATGCCTGCGCATCTGCCTGTATGGCATGACGCAGCAGGCTTGGCTGCATGGCTGCGCGGGCAGCGCAACGACATGCAGCCTGCCGCCATCGCGCAAGCCCCTGTCGTCGCAGAGGTGATTGCCGCCATCGAGGCCACGGATGACTGTCTGCTGGCGCGTATGTCCGGATCAGGGGCGACCTGTTTCGGCCTCTACGCTGATGCCGCCCGCGCCAATGCGGCGCAGCAAAAACTGACACGGCCCGGCTGGTGGGTGCATGCGGTGCGCCTGACCTAGCACGGCGGGCAGAGGCCCAAGGCCGGAGCCTCCGGCGGGGATATTTCAGGCAAGCAGAAGCAGGCTCAGCGCAGGCGGGCGACGACGTAATCGGCGAGGTCCGTGAGCATCTGGCGCAAGGGATGGTCGGGCAGCGATTGCATCGCCTCCTTGGCGCGGGCGGCCCAATGCAGGGCATCCGCGCGTGTTGCCTCCAACGTGCCGTGGCGCGTCATCAGGGCGATGGCATGCTCAAGGTCTCCGTCGCGCTGGTCGCCCTTCTCGATGCAACGCACCCAGAAAGCGCGCTCATCGGTGTCGGCTTTGACGACAGCCTTGATGACTGGCAGGGTCAGCTTGCGCTCGCGGAAATCGTCACCGATGTTCTTGCCGGTGTCTTTGGTATCGCCGGCGTAATCCAGAAGATCGTCGACGATCTGGAAGGCGATCCCCAGCGCATCGCCGTAATCGTAAAGCGCCTGCACCTGTTCGGCTTCGGCTCCGGCGAGCACGCCGCCCGCCTCAGTCGCTGCCGAGAACAGCGCCGCCGTCTTGCCGCGCACGACCTTGAGATAGACGCTCTCGTCAGTTTTGAGATCCTGTGCGGCGGTCAGTTGCAGCACCTCGCCCTCCGCGATGGTGGCGGCGGCATTGGAGAGAATTTCCAGCACTCGCAGATTGCCCGGCTCCACCATCAGCTGGAAGGCACGTGCGAACAGATAATCGCCGACCAGAACAGAGGACTGGTTGTCCCAGAGCAGGTTGGCGGTAGGCCGCCCGCGCCGCTGCTGGCTTTCGTCCACGACATCGTCATGCAGCAGCGTCGCGGTGTGGATGAACTCCACCGTTGCCGCCAGATGGATGTGGTAGGGGCCGTCGTAACCGCAGAGTTCAGCGGCGGCGAGCGTCAACATCGGACGCAGCCTTTTGCCGCCCGCGCCGACCAGATGCGCCGTGACCTGCGGGATTCGCGGGGCGTGCTCTGATTCCATACGCTTGGCAATCAGCGCGTTCACAGCCTCCATCCCTTCGGCCAGATGGAGGGCCAGTTGCTCGTGCGGCTTGGTGGCGGCGGTGATATCTGCGCGATCGAGGCTCATGTTTTCCCTGCTGCATGGCTCGACAAGTCGTATCCCATGCCGTTATCTGCCCATATGAAACAACTGATGCGCACCAATAACCCGGTATCGATGGCCATGGCGACCTCCTTGCTTCAAGGCGAGGGTATAGACTGCTTTGAAATCGACGTAAACATGAGCGTCCTCGAAGGCAGCATCGGCATATTGCCGCGCCGCCTGATGGTGCGCGAGGCCGATTATGACGCGGCGCTGCGGGTTATCACCGATAACGGCATGGGACCCGATGGATGAGGCCGCGCTAAGCTGCGACGCCTTTCTGGACGGGCGTTTGCAGATATTGCAGCCGCGTCAGGGATATCGGGCCGGGGTCGATCCGGTTCTGCTGGCGGCGGCTGTTACCGCCCTGCCGGGCCAGTCTGTTCTGGAACTGGGATGCGGGGTCGGTGTGGCGGCACTGTGCCTCGGGCGACGTGTGCCGGGCCTGCACCTGACCGGGGTCGAGATCCAGCCCGCCTATGCCGATCTGGCGCGCCGCAATGCCGCCGCGGCCAGTTTGCCGCTCGAGGTGGTTGAGGCCGATCTTTCAGCGCTTCCACCGCCCCTGCGCCAGCAGCAGTTTGACCATGTCATGGCCAACCCGCCATATTTCCGGCGCGCGCAAAGCACCCCTGCCCGGGATGCCGGGCGGGAGATGGCGCTGGGCGAAGGGACATCTCTGGCCGATTGGGTGGCTGTCGCCGCACGTCGTGTGCGCGATGGCGGCCATGTCACCTTCATCCAGCGGGCCGAGCGCCTGCCCGAACTGATCGGGCTGATGAGCGCGCGTCTCGGGTCCGTGACAGTGCTGCCGCTGATCCCGCGGCGGGGGCGTGATGCCCAGCTTGTGCTGATCCGTGGCCGCAAGGGCGGGCGCGCTGCTTTCCGTCTCGTCGATTCGGTGCTGATGCATGACGGTGTCAGCCACGATAGTGACCGCGACGACTATACCGCGCTGGTGCGTGGCGTGCTGCGCGACAATGCGGCTTTGACGTTCTGAACGGCACAAGCATCGACCGTCGCGTCTGTTAGGAAATTGTTTGCCATAAGCTGCGAGTGCAGCGTGACTTGAGACGGATTCTGTGGTGCACTTGTCATACTGACGTTACATCAGAGAGGAGACTTTATATGAGTTTGAGTTCGCATGTCGAGGAACTGAAGAGAAAACACCGCAAACTCGCGGACAAGGTTGAAGAGGCGCAGCGCGCGCCGAGTGTCAGTGACACTGAACTCGCGCAACTCAAAAAACAAAAGCTCCGTATAAAGGAAGAGATTGAGCGCTTGAGCGCCAGTGCCTGACCCGTAAGGGCATGGCATAGAATCCGACTTTTTCGATAGGTCACATTGAAAACCGGTCAGCCGCCAAGGCGGCTGACACAGCGACACTCAAGCCGCCGCCATAAAATCGGTGACAGCCTGCACCTCGCCCTGCGTTATTTCGTGGCCACCGGCATGCCATTCCATCTGCACATGCGCGCCCTGCGCAATCAGATATTCAGCCAGTTCCTGCGTGAGGGGCGCGGGGCAGATCGGATCGCGCTGGCCGGCGGTGATCAGGATATGACGCCCCGCCAATCCCGGCTGCGCCTCAGGGGACCAGGGGATCAGCGGATGCATGAGGGCCATGCGGTCCACCAGATCGGGATATTCGAGGGCCACAGCCATCAGGATATTGGCCCCGTTGGAATAGCCCAGTGCCGCAATCTGGCCGGCTCCGGTCCGCGCTTTTTGCGCCGCGATGAAGCGGGCCATACGGTCCCGGCGACGGGCAAGATCCACCATGTCATAAACGCCTTCCCCGGTGCGCCGGAAGTAGCGGCTCATACCGCCTTCCAATACATCGCCCCGTGGCGAGACGATATGCGCGCCAGGGATCAGCCTTTCCGCGAAGCCGTGAAACTGGTGCTCCGTCCCGCCCGTGCCGTGAAAGGTCAGCAGCAAAGGCGCACCGGCCTGCCCGCGTGTCTCGGCGAAAACATAAGGTGCGTCAGTCACGGATCGGCTCCAGATAGCGCTGCTCCAGCTTTTCGCGCAGATGCTCGTGCTGCGAGGGCAGCTTGAGCGCCTGACCAAGATGGGCGCTGTCTTCGTCACGGTCAAAACCCGGCTCGTTGGTGGCAACCTCGAAGAGCACACCGCCCGGCGTGCGGAAATAGATCGCCCAGAAGTAATCGCGGTCGATCACCGGAGTCACTTGCCAGCCCGTATCGAGCAGCGCCTTGCGGACCTCCACCTGCGCGGCACGGTCGGTGACCGAAAAGGCGAGGTGATGCACCGAACCGGCCCCCTGTTGCGCGGCCGCCGCCCCGGGCAGCGTTTCAATGTCGATCACATCGGCGCCGTTGCCACCGGGCATGTGGAAGCGGGTCACGTCACCCTCGGTATCGGCCTGCTCATAGCCCATGAAGAGCAATTCGGCGCTGGCACCCGCGTCGCGCAGACGCATGTCGGCGGAATGGAAACCGCGGATCGCATGGTCGGCGCTGATCCCCTGGCCTTCCCACGGGGCGCGATCATCCTCGGTCTCGACAAGGGCAAAGCCGTCTCCGTCAGGGCCGTCGAAATGCAGCCGGTTCTCGCCGAAGCGGGTGTGCGGCGCTATGTTCTTGACGTCGAATGTCGCCAAACGGTCCGCCCAGAATGGCAGGGATCCCTTCGGCACCGCGAAGGTTGTCACGCTGACCTCACCTGCGCCGGGACGGCCGCGCTTTGCGCCGGGGAAGGGGAAATAGGTCATCACTGAACCGGGTGTGCCCATCTCGTCCCCGTAGTAGAGGTGATAGACTTCCGGTGCGTCGAAGTTGACGGTTTTCTTGACGCGGCGCAGTCCGAGCGTCTTGGTGAAGAAATCATTGTTGGATTGTGCCCCGCTGGCGAGCGAGGTCACATGGTGCAGTCCGTTGATCTGGGTCAGCATATCGGTTCTCCTTTTGACAGGAAATATGCGCTGCAGCACCGCGCAGAAAACCCGTATCGTGGCGCGTATTCTGTGCAGTACCGCACAATGGGGCCTATGAAGCCTCGTGAAGCCAAGAAAAAACCCCCGACCGGAGGGCAGGGGGCTTTGTGTTCATGGATGGTTCGATCAGACGAAGAACTGCGCGCCGTTGGCCGAGATGGTCGAGCCGTTGATAAAGCCGGAATCATCCGAGGCAAGGAAGACGACGCAGCGGGCAATTTCCTCGGGTTCGCCCAAGCGGCCTGCCGGTATCTGCGCGATGATGCTCTCGCGGACTTTCTCCGGCACGGCCATGACCATATCGGTGGCGATATAGCCGGGACAGATCGCATTTGCCGTGATACCTGCACGCGCGCCTTCCTGCGCCAGCGATTTGACGATGCCCAGATCACCCGCCTTGGACGCGGCATAGTTGACCTGTGCGAACTGGCCTTTCTGCCCGTTGATCGACGAGATGATGATGATGCGCCCGAATTTGCGCTCCCGCATCCCCGGCCAGATCGGATGGGTCATGTTGAACACGCCGGTCAGGTTGGTGTCGATCACCTCGTGCCACTGCTGCGGGGTCATCTTGTGGAAAGGTGCATCGCGGGTGATGCCGGCATTGTTGACCAGCACGTCGACCGGCCCGATCTCGGCCTCGACCTTTGCGATTCCCGCAGCGCATTCGTCGTAATCGGCGACATTCCATTTATAGGTCTTGATGCCGGTATCTTTGGTGAATGCCGCGGCGGCCTCGTCGTTGCCGGCATAGGTGGCCGCGACGGAATAGCCCGCATCGTGCAATGCGATGGAAATGGCCGCGCCGATTCCGCGTGATCCGCCCGTGACGAGTGCTGTTCTTGCCATGATATCCTCCAATTTGGCTAGCTTTGGTAACTTGGTTACTTTGAAAGGCATAGATGCGCAAGAATGTTGCGTAGCCTTTTGTGCTCGCGTGACAATAAACTTTCCCGCGCGCTAAGCAAAAGGGGCGCCTTTGCAGCGCCCCTTGATGTTTGCGTCAGACCTTTGCGGTCACACCCGCTCGAGGCACATGGCGACACCCATGCCGCCTCCGATGCACAGCGTGGCAAGGCCCCGCTTGGCATCGCGGCGCTGCATTTCGAACAGCAGCGTGTTCAGGATGCGGCAACCGGATGCACCGATCGGATGGCCGATGGCGATGGCGCCGCCGTTCACGTTCACGATGGCCGGATCCCAGCCCATTTCCTTGTTCACGGCGCAGGCCTGAGCGGCAAAAGCCTCGTTCGCCTCGACCAGATCCAGATCGTCGACGGACCAGCCGGCCTTTTCCAGCGCTTTGCGGCTGGCATGGATCGGGCCGACGCCCATGATCGACGGATCAAGACCTGCCGTGGCATAGGAGGCGATGCGGGCGAGAGGTGCGATGCCGCGCTTTTCGGCATCATCCGCCGACATCAGCAGCACCGCCGCCGCGCCGTCATTCAGGCCGGACGCGTTGGCGGCTGTGACCGAACCGTCCTTTGCAAAGGCGGGGCGCAGCTTTTGCAGCGCCTCCAGCGTGGCACCGTGACGGATGTATTCATCCTTGTTGACGGTGACATCGCCCTTGCGGGATTTGACGATGAAATCAATCACCTCGTCATCGAAGCGTCCGGCCTTTTGCGCGGCTTCGGCCTTGTTCTGGCTGGCGAGCGCGAAATCATCCTGCGCTTCACGCTTGATCTGGTATTTCTCGGCCACGTTCTCGGCGGTCTGGCCCATATGGTAGCCGTTGAACGCATCCCACAATCCGTCGCGGATCATCGAATCGATATAGGAAACGTCGCCCATTTTCACGCCTGCGCGCAGATGCGCGACATGGGGGCTGAGGGTCATGTTTTCCTGCCCGCCGGCGGCGACAATCGCGGCATCGCCAAGCTGGATGTGCTGCGCGGCCAGGGCCACGGCGCGCAAGCCGGAACCGCAGACCTGGTTGATCGACCAGGCGGACGATTCGATGGGCAGGCCTGCATTGACATGGGCCTGACGGGCGGGGTTCTGGCCTTGTCCGGCGGTCAGAACCTGCCCCAGAATGGTCTCGGACACTTCCGACTTGTCGATGCCGGCACGGGCCACGACAGCCTCAAGCACGGCGGCACCCAGATCATGGGCGGGCGTGTTTGCAAAAACACCCCCGAAAGAGCCGACAGCGGTACGGGCCGCCGAGGCGATTACGACATTGGTCATGTATATCCTCCACCAAATTCAAAGATCGAGGATCGCCCGGCACGCAAGCGTTGCGGGTACCGGACTCCCCGCCTTGGCAAAAGTGATACTGGATGATCCGCGGAGCGGCAACAGCGGTGATGGGTCAACCGGCCCGATCTATCCGTTCCGGGGGGGCGGTTGGGCCGTTCCATGGCGGGTGAACCGTCGGCGCACCAAAGAAATAGCCCTGCTGGCAATCCACACCGATCTTGCCGAGCCAGAGCGAGTCGGCCTGATTCTCGACGTTTTCGGCAACAGTGAACATGTCGAACTGGCGCGCGATGTCGACCATCGCGCGCGTCAGGATCTGGTTGTCTGCATTGGAATGGACCCCGCGGATGAAATCACCGTCTATCTTGATCACATCGAACTGGAAATCGCGCAGGTAGCGCAGCGATGTAAATCCTGCGCCGAAATCGTCCAGCGCGAAGGTGATTCCGCGCCTCTGCAAGTCGGACATGAATCGCACCACAAGTTCCGGCACGGTCATCGCGCTGCGCTCTGTGATCTCGAGGATCAGACGCTCGCCGATTGTCGGGTCTCCCTGCAGGCCGTGGCGCAGGCTGCGCACCCATCGCGGAAAGCCGATAGAGCGCGCGGACATGTTGATGGAAAGCCGGATATGCGGGTTCTGCCGGAGTGTTTTCAGGCCGAGTTCCAGGGCCACACAATCCAGAATGCGACCTGTCTCTGTTGCCTCGACCGCATCGATAAAGTCTCGCGCCGGAATCACACGTCCGGTATCGTCCAGCACGCGGATCAAACCCTCATAAAAAGCGATCTTGTCAGGGCTGCGCGATTGCACCACCGGCTGAAAGGCCAGCATCGCCTCCTTGTGTCGCAGCGCTGCGGCGACCATGATCAGGGCGTTGTGATCCCGTGCGTTCACCGCATAGTCCAGCGGTGACACATCGCTTCTCTCCATATCCGCGAATTTGCCTTTACGCTTTCGCATTTTCGGCCCCCTGACTAAATCTGATGCTCAAACTGGCGCAGGAGCCTTACCAAAGAGCTAATATTCCCTTTTTGTTCTAATTTTCTTAGAATGGGTTTCAATTCCGAAAAGGGGGATGCAATGCAGGGCAGATGCGACTGGGCAGGGCCGGACCAGATCTATCTCGATTACCACGATACCGAATGGGGCGTGCCTGAAAGGGATGGTCGCGCGCTGTGGGAATTGCTCTGTCTGGAGGGGTTTCAGGCGGGGTTGAGCTGGATCACCATACTCAAGCGGCGCGAGGGTATTCGTGAGGCTTTCGAGGGGTTTATACCAGACATAATTGCGCAGTGGGGATCAGAGGACGTGGCCCGGCTGATGGCCGATAAGCGCATCATCAGGCATCAGGGCAAGGTGGAGGCGATGATCGGCAACGCCCGTGCCTACGAGCGGATCGAGGCGCGGGAGGGTTTTGCCGCATGGATCTGGGCGCATGTCGGCGGCAGGCCTTTGCAGAACCGTTTCACCTCGATGGCGGAGGTTCCGGCGCAGACAGATATTTCCGTCAGATTGTCGAAAAATCTGAAAAAAGAAGGCTTCAAGTTCTGCGGCCCGACGATCACCTATGCCTTCATGCAAGCGTCGGGCATGGTCAATGACCATCTGACAGGCTGCCCGTGCCACGCCGCCGTGGCGCGGCTGGGCTGATTACATGCCCGCGATCAATGCGGCGACAATCGCTTTGGCGCTGTCCGACGACCAGTCTGCATCGCCGCGCATGCGTGCGATTTCCTCACCTTCGGGGTTCAGAATAACGGTGATCGGCAGGCCCAGCACGGCCATCTCGCGCGCGATGGTCTGGCGCGGATCGGTATGCAGGGGCAGGTTGTCCACGTTGATATCCTCGAAAAACCGCTGCATCGCCTGTGGCGGGTTGCGCCCTGTCGCGATTGTGACAACCTCGAAACTGGCGCCGCCCATCTCGGACTGCAATTCGGACAGATGCGGCATTTCCTTCAGGCAGGGCGGGCACCATGTGGCCCAGAAGTTCAGCACGACATATTTGCCCGCGTAATCGGCCAGATACCCTTCGCCCCCGTCCCACGTGTTGAATGGCTGCGCCGAGACCGGCTGCGGTTCGCTGTGGAAAGTCAGCTTTTTCATATCGCCGTCGCGCAGCGCCTCAAGGGCTGCCACATCGGCGGTGGCGGTGTTTGCACCAAGGGCAAGAGCCGTATAAAGGACGATCTGACGCAGAATTCGCATATTCCCTCCAAGGTGCAACATATGACCGACAAAACCTCGAACCAGATGTGGGGTGGCCGTTTCGCCGCTGGCCCTGATGCGATCATGGAGGCGATCAACGCCTCGATCGGATACGACCAGCGGATGGCGGCGCAGGATATTGCCGGTTCGAGAGCCCATGCCGAGATGCTGGCGGCAACGGGTATCCTGAGTGATAGCGATGCGGCGGCCATTCGGGAAGGCCTGCTCACGGTGTTGTCAGAGATCGAGACGGGGACGTTTGTCTTCTCGACCGCTCTGGAAGACATCCACATGAATGTGGAGGCGCGGTTGAAAGAGGTGATCGGAGAGCCGGCGGGGCGTCTGCACACGGCACGCTCGCGCAATGATCAGGTGGCCACCGATTTCCGCCTCTGGGTGCGCGACCAGATGGATGCGGCCATGGCAGGGATCACAGCACTTCAGCGTGCCTTTCTGGCGCAGGCCGAGGCGGGGGCCGATTGGGTGATGCCGGGTTTCACCCATCTGCAGACAGCGCAACCCGTGACATGGGGCCATCATATGATGGCCTATGTCGAGATGCTGGGCCGCGATCACAGCCGCTTTGCCGATGCGCGGGCCCGCATGAACGAAAGCCCGCTGGGTTCGGCCGCGCTGGCGGGCACCGGCTTTCCCATCGACCGCGACATGACGGCGGGCGCGCTGGGCTTTGACCGTCCCACGGCGAATTCGCTGGATGCCGTCAGCGACCGCGATTTCGCGCTGGAATATTTGTCCTGCGCCTCGATCTGCGCGATGCATCTGTCGCGTTTTGCCGAGGAACTGGTGATCTGGTCTTCGGCGCAGTTCCGGTTTGTGAAAATGTCGGACAAATGGTCGACGGGGTCGTCGATCATGCCGCAAAAGCGCAACCCTGACGCCGCAGAGCTGATCCGCGCCAAGATCGGGCGGATTTTCGGGGCCAATGTTGCGCTGATGATGGTGATGAAGGGGCTGCCGCTGGCCTATTCCAAGGACATGCAGGAAGACAAGGAGCAGGTCTTTGATGCAGCCGACAACCTGATACTGGCGCTGGCGGCGATGACGGGCATGGTGGGCGATATGACCGCCAACCGTCCTGCTTTGGCAGCGGCGGCAGGCGCGGGCTTTTCGACAGCCACCGATCTGGCTGACTGGCTGGTGCGCGCGCTTGGCCTGCCGTTCCGCGAGGCGCATCATGTAACCGGCACGCTGGTGGGCATGGCCGAGGCGCGCGGTTGCGATCTGCCGGATCTGGAGCTTGAGGATATGCAGTCGGTGCACAACGGGATCACGGCGGATGTCTTTGACGTGCTGGGCGTTGAAAACTCCGTCGCCTCGCGCATCTCTTACGGAGGCACGGCGCCCGCGCAGGTGCGCGCGCAGGTGACCCGGTGGAAGGAACGTCTGGGATGATAAAGATGACAGCGACGGTTATGGCCGGAAACTGCGTTGCCAGAGCGACCACCAGAGCGGCTGTCGTAAGCATGGCGTTGCTGGCGCTGACCGCCTGCGCGCCGGTGGCGGATATGTCTGCCCCCGCACAAGGCATGCAGACAGCGCCGTCCCAACCGACTGTCAGCATCTCCGGCTCGGCACGCGTGGGCGTGACGCGCACGTTGAATTGAGGAAAAGCAAGCGATGGCTAGATCAAACGGGTTAAGGTTGCTGGTTCTGGGCTCTGTGTCTGCCGGTTTGCTGGCGGCCTGCGGAGTCGAAGGCCCGCCCCTGCGTCCGTCACTGGATGCGGGTGTCTCCGTTTCGCAGGGCGGGATTCACCCGTCGGTCGGGGTTGGCGTCCGGCAGGGGCCGGTCAGCATAAGGGTGGGTCTGTAATGTCGGTGTTGCGTATGATCTATCTGGCGCTGGCCATCTGGGGCGCCATTCATCCGATGTACTGGTTCGTGACCTATATGATGGAGACGGGCACCGGCCTGTCCGGCCTGATCGACGCGTGGTATGTGAACGCCTCCACCACTGGTCTGACATGGGATCTGACCATCGCGGCGATCACTCTGACGGTCTGGATCATCGCGGAAGTTGCTGTCCGGCGCAACTGGCTGGGGCTGATCGCGATCCCCGCGACCTTCTGCATCGGGGTCAGTTGCGGCTTGCCGCTCTATCTGTTCCTGCGGACGCGGCCCGTCTGAGCGGGGCTTGAGTATTTTCGGCAAGATGACACAGGGGCCAGCGCGGCATTGAACGGCGCGCGCGACCTGTTATGAGGCGGTGACGCAGCAGGGGTTTTCGGTATGGATCATTTTCTCTATCAGGGCGGCGCGCTTTATGCCGAGGATGTCCCGCTGGCCGAGATTGCGGCCAGTGTCGGCACGCCCTTCTACTGCTATTCCACCGCGACGCTGGAACGGCATTTCAAACTGGTCGACGAGGCACTGGCCGGGATGGACCATCTGGTCTGCTACGCCATGAAGGCGGCCAGCAATATCGCCATCCTGAAGGTGCTGGCCGATCTGGGCGCGGGCATGGATGTGGTGTCGGGCGGCGAATACCTGCGCGCGAAGGCGGCAGGCGTGTCCGGCGACCGCATCGTGTTTTCCGGCGTGGGCAAAACCGCCGCCGAGATGCGACTGGCGCTGGAGGGTGGCGTGCGCCAGTTCAACGTGGAAAGCGAGCCGGAGATGGAGGTGCTCAACCGCGTGGCGCTGGAACTGGGCACGGTGGCCCCGATCACAGTGCGGGTGAATCCGGATGTGGATGCCAAGACCCATGCCAAGATCGCGACCGGCAAGAGCGAGAACAAATTCGGCATTCCGATTGCCAAGGCCCGCGAGGTTTATGCCCATGCCGCGCGGCTTCCCGGTCTGCGGGTCGTCGGGATCGACGTGCATATCGGCAGCCAGCTGACCGATCTGGAGCCGTTCCGCCAAGCCTATCGCAAGGTCGCGGAACTGTGCGACCTGCTGCGCGCCGACGGACACGAGATCATCCGGCTGGATCTGGGCGGCGGCCTTGGCATTCCCTACGAGCGCAGCAATGCGGCACCGCCGCTGCCGCTGGACTACGGCGTGATGATTCGCGAGGAGCTGGGGCATCTGGGCTGCGAGATCGAGATCGAGCCCGGCCGTCTGATCGCCGGAAACGCAGGTGTCATGGTGACGCAGGTGCTCTATGTGAAGCAGGGCGAGGGCCGCGATTTCCTGATCGTGGACGGCGCCATGAACGATCTGATCCGCCCCGCCATGTATGACGCGCATCACGATATCGTGCCGGTCATCGAACCAGTGCCGGGCACCGAGAACCGCGTTTATGACGTTGTGGGACCGGTTTGCGAGACCGGTGATACCTTTGCCCGCCAGCGCGCCATGCCCCCTGTGCAGGCCGGTGATCTGATCGCCTTCCGCTCTGCGGGCGCTTACGGCGCGGTCATGGCCAGCGAATACAATACGCGGCCCCTGATTCCCGAGGTTCTCGTGCGGGGAGATCAATTCGCGGTTATCCGCCGGCGCCCGACCTTTGACGAAATGATAAATCGCGATACCATCCCCCAATGGCTCTGATGCGATCCCCGCGTCGGGCCGCGGGATGATCGAATGACGCAAACCCCCGGCCACCTTCTGAAACGCTTGCGCGGGCCGCTGTTCCTGACCCGTGCCGGATTGCTGGCAGAACGGTTCTGGCAGGCGTTCTGGCCGCTCTGGACGGTGATTGTGCTTGTGCTGGCCGCGCTGATGCTGGGCCTGCATGACAGCCTGCCCATCGAGGCGGTCTGGACAGGCATGGTTGTGGCCGGGCTGGGGGCTTTGGCAGCGGTGGCGCGCGGTTTCATGCGGTTCCGCTGGCCGACACGGATAGAGGCCTTGGCGCGGCTGGACGCCAGCCTGCCCGGACGTCCGATTTCAGCTGTGCTCGACCAGCAGGCGATCGGCGGCTCGGATACGGCCTCGGTGGCGGTCTGGCGCGCGCATCAGGCGCGGATGGCCGCGCAGGCTGAAAAGGCGCGGGCGGTCGCGCCCGATCTCGACATGGCACCGCGCGATCCTTTTGCCACGCGCTATGTCGCCTTGCTCGCCTTGGCGGTGGCGATCCTGTTCGGGTCGATCCTGCGCGTGGGGTCCGTGGTCGAAATGACGCCGGGCACCACGCAGGCCGCGATGGGGGGGCCGACGTGGGAAGGCTGGATCGAACCGCCGGCCTATACCGGACAACCAACGCTCTATCTGGCCGATCAGCGCGGCGAGAGCATCGAGGTGCCACAGGGCAGCCGCATCACCCTGCGGCTTTATGGCGAGTTGGGTGCGCTGCGGGTGACGCAGGATCTCGCCGAGACGGTCGGCGCGGAGGCACCCGATCCCGCCGCACCGGCACAGGATCTGACGGTGACGCGCTCTGGCACCTTGGCGATTGACGGGCCCGGCGGGCGCGAATGGGACGTGACGATGCGCCCGGACGCGCCGCCGCGCGTGGCTTTCGGTGATCCCGCTCAAGCCAGTCTGGCCGATATGCAGACCCTCGCTCAGGCCCGTGCCGAGGGGCAGATGAGCCTGCCCTTCACCGCCAGCGACGATTACGGCGTTGTCGCAGGGCAGGCGCGCATCACTCTGGATCTGGAGACGATCCCGCGGCGTCACGGTCTGCGGCTTGACCCAGAACCGCGCGAGGCGATCATGCTTGACCTGCCGATGCCGATTTCCGGAAGCCGTACGGAATTTACCGAGACACTGATCGATAACCTGTCGCAGCATCCCTGGGCGAACCTGCCGGTGAGGGTGGAGCTTTCCGTTACGGATGCAGCGGGCCTTGAGGGCAGCAGCAGTGCTGCGCAGATGACCCTGCCCGCAAGGCGCTTTTTCGATCCATTGGCCAATGCGGTGATCGAGCAGCGCCGTGATCTGTTGTGGAACAGCGACAATGCGCGCCGCGTCTCGCAGGTGATCCGCACGATCTCGCACCGTCCCGAAGAAGGGCTGTTCCGGTCCGAGACCAGCTATCTGCGTCTGCGGGTGATCCTGCGGCGGCTGGAGGCGATGACGGAATATGGCCTTGAGCCGGAACAGCGGGACGAGATCGCGCAGGCGATGTGGGAGCTGGCGTTGCTGCTGGAGGAAGGCGATATCGACGACGCGCTTGAGCGGTTGCAACGCGCGCAGGAGCGGCTGTCGGAGGCGATGAAAAACGGCGCCTCAAATCAGGAAATCGCCGAGCTGATGCAGGAATTGCGGGACGCCACCGACAATTACATGAACCAGCTTGCGCAACAGGCCATGCGTGACGGCACGATGCAGGACAGTCAGGACATGGCCGAAGGCGGCATGCAGATGGGTCAGGACGATCTGCAGGCCATGATGGACCGCATTCAGGAATTGATGGAAGAGGGCCGCATGGCCGAGGCCCAGCAGGCGCTGGAGGAATTGCAGCGGCTGATGGAGAACATGCAGATCGCACAGGGTCAGGGCGGGCAGGGGCAACCGTCGCCGGGCCAGCAGGCGATGGAAGGCTTGGCCGAGACCCTGCGCGACCAGCAGGGGCTGTCCGATCAGGCGTTCCGCGATTTTCAGGAACAGTTCAATCCCGGCGGCGATCAGGGCCAGCAGCAGGGACAGGGCCAACAGCCCGGCGAGCAGCAAGGCCAAGGCCAGCAGCAAGGGCAAGGGCAGGGCCAGCAACAAGGGCAGGGGCAGCAACAAGGTCAGGGACAGGACCGTGCCGACCGGCAGGGCGACGGTCAGGGTGACGCGCAAGGCTCGTTGGCCGAGCGGCAGCGCGCACTGCGCAATGAGCTCGACCGTCAGAGCCGCAACCTGCCCAATGTCGGCGGAGAGGCTGGCGAGGCCGCACGCGAGGCACTGGACCGTGCAGGCCGCGCGATGGACGGCGCGGAGCAGGCGTTGCGCGGTAATGATCTGGCCGAGGCGATCGACCAGCAGGCCGAAGCAATGGATGCGCTACGCGACGGGATACGCAACATGGGCGAAGCGATGGCCGAGGCCGAGCGCGAGCAGCGTGGCGGTCAGGGTCAGGAAACGGGACGCGCAGGTGGCGAGCGCCGCGATCCTCTGGGACGCGACAGCGGCACATCAGGCCAGACCGGCACCGACGAAAACCTGCTTCAGGGCGAGGATGTCTACCGCCGCGCCCGCGATCTTCTCGACGAGATCCGCCGCCGCTCGGGCGAGGGGGCGCGTCCGGAGGAAGAACTGGATTATCTCAAACGCCTGCTCGAACGATTCTGACGTGAAACCCTCGTGTCAGCCGGTTGTGCCAGCAATCTCGGCCAGCCAAGCCGACAGGTTCTGCACCTGCGCGTCCAGGGCGATACGCAACGCATCCACCGCAGCGACATAGGCCTCCATCGCCGGCGCCAGAGCCGGTATTGCCTCGACAATAGCCGGCGCAAAAACATAAAGCGCCAGCAGGAGCACCGCGATCAACAGCGTGATCGAAAACCCGCGGCCGAACCCTTTTTGCCGGACGTTCCGCGCCGTGCCGGTATCAGACCCGCCACCGGGGCTTTCATGATCATTCGCCCGGGCAGGCCGCCTGTCAGATGTGGAGCGGAGGCTCGAATTGATCTCTTCGATGTCAGGCAACAGCGCACGCCGCGAATCCGCCACGGCGGATGCAGCCGCGGCGCTCTTTTGTGCATCCGGTACCGGATCACGCGGAGGAGGTGCATTCCGGGGTGAAACACTGCTGTGCCGGGGCTGTGCGTCACTGGCCGGATACGGCGCTGTCTCTTGTTCCGCATACGGGCTGCCCGGTTGGCGTGTGCCGTATTCGCTGGGTTGTCGTGTTTCTTCACCGCGATGCGGCTGGGGTGGCGAGGACTGAGCGTACGAAGACGGGGCAGGCGGCGGCGTGGCAGGGCCGGTGTCAAGGCCCAGATCGGGCTGGCTTTCCAGCCCCGAGCCGCGCTCGGCTGCACGGGCGCGTGCCTCGCGTTCGGCCTCCTCGCGCAACATATCGGCGACCGATGTGTCAAGGCTGCGGCGTGGCCTGGGAAGGTCACGGGCCGGATCTTCCTCGTAATCGTCTTCCTCAACCTCTGGTAGGCGCGACACCGGCGAGGCCGGATCTTCAGGGTCCCGTACCAGCCTGTTGGTGCTTTGCGGCGTATCGCTCAAGCCCGGGTCGGTCGGAAAGCCCTGCCATTCGTCATCGGCGTTGTCGTCATCGCCAAGGTCGTCATCCGCAAAGTTCTCCGCCGCGTCACCCGTCATGCGAGGGGCGGGCGCAGGGTCTTCATCTGCTGCGGATTCCGTCCCGAACTGGTCGTCACCGGTCTCCGTTGACGGTTCGTCATCTTCCCATTCCGGTTCGATCTCGTCAAAAACGGCCTCCTCTTCGGAGGCGTTGGCGTAAAGAGGATGGTGCTGGAACCACGTGTTGCCACAACTTGAGCATTGCACGTCACGCCCGCTTTCAGGGATAACGCTTTCGGGCACCTCGTATTGCGCCCCGCAATTTGGACAAATTAACCGCATCTGTTCCCCTGCTGCGCCTTGTGGAAGACCTGTTACCCTGTCCAATCCTGTGCAGATCTACCATATGGTGTAAACCTCTGGCGGAAAAGTGCAAAGCTTTGGCAAGCTTGAAAGACCGTCCGGATTGCAACACTGTCCACATTGGGGCAAGAGGGTGGCAAGGCAAAAAAGGGACCGCGCGTGATCGAGCTGGAACAAGTCGCCATGAGCTATGGCGGAGGGGAGTTGCTGGGCGATATTTCCCTGACCCTGTCGCCGGGATCTTTTCATTTCCTGACCGGTCCTTCGGGCTCGGGCAAAACGACATTTCTCAAACTGTGCTACGGTGCGCTGCTGCCCACAGCAGGCCATATCCGCCTGTTCGATACCGATTTGCGCGCGATGTCGCGCGATGACGTGGCCTTGACCCGCAGGCGGATCGGCGTTGTCCATCAGGACGTCAAGTTTCTCGATCACCTGCCCGTGGCCGACAACGTGGCGCTGCCGCTGATCGTGGCCGGGCGTGACCGCACGGAAGAGGCGCAGAACCTGACCGAATTGCTGAGCTGGGTCGGCCTGAGTAATCGCGCCGATGCCCTGCCTGCCGAGCTGTCCGGTGGCGAGCGGCAGCGCGCCGCACTGGCCCGCGCGGTGATCATGTCTCCGGAGGTGATTTTGGCGGATGAACCCACGGGCAACATCGACTGGGAGATGTCGCAACGGCTGTTGCAACTGCTGGTCGAGCTGAACCGGATGGGCAAGACGATCATGATCGCCACGCATGACATGAACCTGATCCGCGCGGCCAAAACCAAAGTGCAGGCGCGGGTTTTGCGGATCTCGCAACGCCGCCTGCAAACAGCGGGAGCCGATCTGTGACGCTTTTCTTCAGCCGGATCACGGCCTTTGTCGTTGGTGATGTGCAGGCGGACCGGATGGTGCCGCCCACCGGCTTTACTGCAAGGCTTACCGTATTCGCCGCCGGTACCATGGCGTTTCTCGCGGTCTTCGCGCTGGCGCTGTCGCTGGCGACGGGGCGTCTGGCGGATCGCTGGAGCGACGAGCTGGCACGCGCCTCCACTTTACGGATTTCAGCCCCGATGGATCAGCGCGCGGCGCAGACGGCGGCGGCCTTGCGGGTGCTGGAAACCACGCCGGGTGTGGCCTCCGCTCGCCCCTTGGACGAGGCAGAGCAGCGCGCCCTGCTGGAGCCGTGGTTCGGCCCCGATCTGCCGGTCGAAACGCTGCCGATCCCGCAACTCATCGAGGTGATCGAGGATGCCGAGGGCTATGATGCGGAAGGGTTGCGCCTGCGGCTCAGTGCCGAGGTGCCGGGAGCGGTGCTGGATGATCATACCCGCTGGCGGCGCCCGCTGGTGACGGCGGCGGACAGGTTGCGCCTGCTGGGGTGGCTGTCGATCGGGCTGATCGGGGCCACGATGGCGGCGATGATCACGCTGGCCGCACAAGCGGCGCTGGCGGCCAACGCGCAGGTCATCGCAGTGCTGCGGCTGGTGGGCGCGCGTGATGCCTATATCGCGCGGGCCTTTGTCCGGCGCTTCACCCTGCGCGCCCTGACGGGGGCGGCGATCGGAACTGTCGCAGGGATGGTTGCGGTGCTGCTGTTGCCCTCCGCACAGGTCGAGGCAGGGTTTCTGACGGGCTTGGGCTTTCAGGGCTGGCACTGGATCTGGCCGCTTGCGATCCCGCCGCTGGGCGCATTGGTCGGCTTTGCCGCGACGCGCCAAGCGGCCCACCGCACGCTGCGGGAGTTGTCGTGATGGCTTATGCGTGGCGATGGTTGCGGTCTTTCGTTTTTGTGGTGCAGATCTATTTGGCGATGCTGGTGATCGGGATCGTCTTCCTGCCCTATGCGCTGCTCAAACCGCACGGCGCACGGCGTGCCTGCAAGGCCTATTGTCGCTGGGTGATCTGGACCGCGCGGTGGATGATCGGCCTGCGCTGCGAGGTGCGTGGCACACCGCCCACGGGGAGGTGCTGGTCGCGGCCAAGCACCAGTCGTTCCTCGATATCCTGATGATCTTCAACACGCTTCCCACCGCCCGTTTTATCATGAAACGCGAGATCCTCTGGACTCCGATCATCGGGCTATATGCCTATCGTATCGGCTGCGTTCCGGTTGACCGTGGCAAACGCGGTTTGGCGATCAAGAAGATGCTCGCGGATGTCTCCGTCGGACAGTTGGAGCCGGGCCAATTGATCATCTACAGTCAGGGCACGCGCGTCGCCCCCGGTGTCAAAGCGCCCTACAAGGTCGGCACGGCGGTGCTCTACAACCAGTTGGCGCAGGATTGCGTGCCTGTCGCCACCAATGTCGGCGTGTTCTGGCCGCGCATGGGCATTTTCCGCAAACCGGGGCTGGCCGTGGTCGAGTTCCTGCCCGTCATTCCGGCAGGCATGGATATGCGCGCATTCATGGAGCAGCTTGAGACGGAGGTCGAGGATGCCTCTGACCGTCTGGTAGAAGAGGCCCGCGCAAGTTTGGGAGAGAACGTGCATGGAATTTCTGGATAAGGTCGCAGCGCTTGAGGCGCTTTACGGTCCCGCCTCGGTCGGGTCACAGCGCAAGGTCGCGCAGCACCTGACGCCGAGCTATCGCCACTGGATCGAAGCCGCGCGCTTCTGCATCCTGTCCACGGTCGGGGAGGGCGGCACCGATGGCAGCCCGCGTGGTGACGATGGCCCCGTAGTGCGCGTGCTGGACCCTCTGACGCTGGCCATGCCCGACTGGCGCGGCAACAACCGTCTGGATACATTGCGCAATATCGTGACGGACGGGCGGCTGTCGGCCATCTTTCTGGTGCCCGGATCGCAGATCATGGTGCGGGTGAACGGCACGGCCAAGCTGACGACGGATGATGCGCTGCGGGCCAGCTTTGCGCGCAAGGACGTGTTGCCCGCAACGGTCATCGTGATCCGCGTGCAGGAGGTCTATGCCCAATGCTCGCGCGCGGTGATGCGCTCGGGCATCTGGACGCGGGACGATAGCGAAGGCCTGCCGACGCTGGGCGAGATTCTGGCGGATGTGACAGCAGGCGAGTTGGGCGGCGGCGATTTCGACGCGGATTGGCAAAAACGCTCGCTGGCGGCCTTGTGGTGAGGGCGCGGTTTTGAGTATTTAAGGAACAATGAAAGGTAGGCGCTGCGTCCGGTAGCGGCCTGCGGATCATGCGAAGCATAAAAAAAGGGGGCCGCGTGGCCCCCTTAGTGGTTCAAGCTCCGGTGTCTTACGCGTGGATGGGGCCATCACCGCAGGCGAGTGCTGCCTCGCGTACGGCCTCGGACACGGTGGGATGCGCGTGGCAGGTCAGCGCGAGATCCTGTGCGGATGCTCCGAATTCCATTGCGACACAGATCTCGTGGATCAGATCACCCGCCATGGGGCCGATGGTATGCGCGCCCAGAATACGGTCTGTCTGCTTGTCGGCGAGGATCTTGACGAAACCTTCGCCTTGGAACATCGCCTTGGCCCGCGCATTGCCCATGAAGGAGAATTTGCCGACCTTGTAGTCAACACCCTCTTCCTTGAGTTGCTGCTCGGTCTTGCCGACATTGGCCACTTCGGGATGCGTATAGATCACGCCGGGGATGACGGCGTAATTGACATGGCCATGTTTGCCCGCCAGCACCTCGGCCACGGCCATGCCCTCGTCTTCGGCCTTATGGGCCAGCATCGGACCGTCGATCGCATCGCCGATGGCATAGATGCCTTTGACATTGGTCTGCCAGTGACCATCGGTCTGGATCTGGCCGCGTTTTGACACCTCAATGCCCAGATCGGACAGTCCCAGCCCGTCGGTAAAGGGTTTGCGGCCCGTGGAGACCAGCACGCAATCGGCGTCGAGCTGATGCTCGCTGTCGTCCTTGCGCAGCTTGTACGTTATCTTGGCCTTGCCCTTGGCGGTTTCGACACCGGAGACAGCCGCGCCCATGATGAAGCTCAGCCCCTGCTTGGTCAGGATACGCTGGAAGGACTTTTGCACCTCGGCGTCCATGCCGGGGGTGATCGCGTCAAGGTATTCGACCACAGTGACCTGTGTGCCGAGACGGGAATAGACAGAGCCAAGCTCCAGCCCGATCACGCCCGCACCGATGACCACCATCGTTTTGGGGATCTTGGCCAGCGTCAGCGCGCCGGTGGAGGTGACGACTGTCTGCTCGTCCACCTCGACGCCGGGCAGGCTGGCGGCCTCGGAGCCGGTGGCGATGACGATATTCTTGGCCTCGTGGACCTCGTCGCCGACCTTGACCTTGCCGGCCTCGGGGATGGAGCCCCAGCCTTTGAGCCAGTCGATCTTGTTCTTCTTGAACAGGAATTCGATGCCCTTGGTGTTGCCCTCGACGGTCTCGTCCTTGTAGGCCTGCATCTGTTTCCAATCGACCGAGGGGGACTTGCCCTTGAGGCCCATCTTGGCGAAGTTGTGCTCGGCCTCGTGTAGCATGTGGCTGGCATGAAGCATCGCCTTGGACGGAATGCAGCCCACATTCAGGCAGGTTCCGCCCAAAGTCTCGCGGCCTTCGACAACAGCTGTTTTCAGGCCCAGTTGGGCGCAGCGGATGGCGGCGACATAGCCGCCGGGGCCTGCACCGATAATGATCACGTCATAGCTTGCCATGGGGAAGTCTCCTTGAGGCCGTGGGATGAGAACGGATATTTGATGCGAGAAGACGCATCAGAAAAGGGCCGCCAGCAGCATGACAGTGGTGGCGGCGAAGCCTGTCATCCAGATCAGCGAGCGCCACGGCACGAGGCCGAAGGCATAAGCGGGAACATAAAGGACGCGGGCGGCGAGGTAAATCCATCCACAGGCGGCGGTGAGCGCGTTGGACTGGCCCGACAGGGTGACGACGACCACCGCGAGGGTGAAAAGGATCAGCCCTTCGAAATGGTTGTCGAGTGCGCGGAACAGCCGCCCCGTGCGCGGGCTGACCTGTTCGATCAGGGGCTTGCCCAGCCTTTGGGGATCACGGGGCCCGAGGGTCTTGCCCGGCCCCAGCTCCAGATTTGCGGGGATCGACATCAGCGCGTATTGCACAACCTGCAGCAGGCCCGCGAGGGTCAGGGCTGTCAGTTCGGGTGTCATGGTCATGTCATGTATCATGGCTGTTGCCTTTCGCGGCGGGTCCAGAGGGCGAGCGCTTCAGGCGTCAGAATGGCCGATTTGCGGGTGGTGAACCAGTCGAAACAGGCCTGCTCGGCGGCGGCGATGGCGGGTACGGCGCGCAAGGTGGCAAGCCGATCCTGTGTTTCGGGCCAATGGCGCAGGATGGCGCGGTCCTCGATATCGTTCTTGTTGGCGGAGCGGTGCCAGTTCGAGCCGAGGTGGTATTTGGTCTGGTCCTGCTTGCCCTGACCGTCGCCACGGTCGTTCTTCATCATGAACAGGTCACGCGATTTGACCGCGTAATGGTTGATCCGTGCCGTGCTGTTGACCGCTGCCAGATCATGCGGGCGGAAGCGGCTGGAGCGGTCCTGATGGAGGCTGGCGGCATGCAGGGGCGCGGCGTCGGGGTTCACCACCATGGGGTTCTCCACCAACGGTTGGCGCGGGTTATGATCGGTCGCGGCGGCAAAGCTGGCAGCGCGGAACAGGCATTTCGATTTAGTCACGCGCGGCTCCGGCGCGGGTTCGGCACGGGTGAAGCTGGGCAGGACGGCCATGCCGGGGGTCCATTCGGTGATCCCCGCATCGCCGAACAGCTGCCACGGGATCGCGACCACATCCGCCTCTGACGCGTTGGCCATGAGGTCCGAGAGGTGGCCGGCGCCTGCGGTGATGTTGAGAAACTCGTCACTGTCGATGTGCAGCAGCCATGTGACATTCTGCGCGCGCGCCCAGTCCAGCACCAGATCCATGCCGCTGTCCTGCGGCGGGGTGCCCGGCGGCACGATTTGCCGGATATGGGTGAGGTGGCCTGCATCGGCGAGTGCATCCAGCAGGAGATCAGAGCCATCGCTACAATCGTTGCTGACGATCGTGACATGATCGAAGCCAATCACCTGATGATAGGCCAGCCATTCCAGCACGAACAGCCCCTCGTTACGCATACAGGAGACGAGGGCTGTCTTTTCTGATGCGGCGGCGGGCATTGGGTTCACCAGAGAATAAGATAAAGCGCCCCGCCAAAACGCGGGGCAAACAGGGCGCGCGGCATCACGCGCCCTTGGAGAGTTCCGGCCGGATTACAGATCCATCAGCAGGCGACGGGGATCTTCCAGCGCTTCCTTGACGCGGACGAGGAAGGTCACCGCGCCTTTGCCGTCCACGATCCGGTGATCATAGGACAGCGCCAGATACATCATCGGGCGGATCACCACCTGACCGTTTATCGCGACGGGGCGGTCCTGGATCTTGTGCATCCCCAGAATACCCGATTGCGGCGGGTTCAGGATCGGCGAGGACATCAGTGAGCCGTAAACACCACCGTTCGAGATGGTGAAGGAGCCGCCCTGCATTTCGGCCATGCTCAGCTTGCCGTCACGGGCGCGCAGACCCAGTTCGGCAATCTTTTTCTCGATGGCGGCAAAGCTCATCTGGTCGGCGTCGCGCACGACGGGGACAACCAGACCGGACGGCGTGCCGACGGCGACGCCCATATGGACGAAGTTCTTGTAGACCACATCGGTGCCGTCGATCTCGGCATTCACTTCGGGCACTTCGCGCAGAGCGTGGCAGCAGGCTTTGACGAAGAAGGACATGAAGCCGAGTTTCACGCCGTGCTTCTTCTCGAAGAGGTCCTTGTATTCCTTGCGCAAATCCATTGTCGCGCTCATATCCACCTCGTTATAGGTGGTCAGCATCGCGGCAGAGTTCTGCGCGTCCTTGAGGCGGCGGGCGATGGTCTGGCGCAGGCGGGTCATCTTGACACGCTCTTCGCGCGCTGCGTCATCCGCAGCGACAGGCGCGCGCGGGGCAGATGCAGGGGCGGGCGCGGATGTGCCTGCGGCGATGGCCTTTTGCACGTCTTCTTTCATGATGCGCCCGTCGCGGCCTGTGCCTGTCACCGCGTCGCGGTTCAATCCGGCTTCGGCCATGGCCTTTTTGGCGGCAGGTGCGTCTTCAACATCCTTGCCCGACGCAGCGGCTTCAGCCTTGGGGGCCTCGGCCTCGGCCTTGTCATCGGATTTGGCCGCGGGAGCAGCACCCGAGGAGGAGATCACGGCGAGTTTCGCGCTGGCATCCACGGTTGTGCCCTCGGAGGCGACGATTTCAGCCAGAACGCCGGCGGCGGGGCTTGGCACCTCGACGCTGACCTTGTCGGTTTCCAACTCACACAGCATCTCGTCCTGCGCGACGGTGTCGCCCACCTTCTTGAACCACGTCGAGACAGTCGCCTCTGACACCGATTCGCCAAGGCTGGGCACCATCACGTCAATGCTGTCGGATTTTGCTGCCTTGGCAGGGGCCGCGGCGGGCGCTTCGGCTTTTTCCGTCTTGTCGGCCTTGGCGGCGGGTTTGGCAGCGGCCTCACCCTCGGTGATCGTGGCCAGCAGCGCATCGACGCCCACGGTGGCCCCTTCTTCGGCCACAATCTCGCCCATCACGCCAGCGGTGGGGGCAGGAACCTCGACGGTGACCTTGTCGGTTTCCAACTCGCACAGCATCTCGTCAGCGGCAACAGGATCGCCCGGTTTCTTGAACCATGTGGCCACCGTGGCTTCGGTGACGGATTCGCCAAGGGTGGGGACGCGGACTTCGGTTGTCATGGGTTAGTTCCCTTTGATGGTCAGCGCTTCGTCAACCAGCGCCTGTTGTTGTGCTTTGTGCGTCGAGGCCAGTCCTGTCGCGGGAGAGGCGCTGGCGGCACGGCCCACGTAGACGGGGCGCTGGTGCTTGGCCTTGATGCGGCCCAGAACCCATTCGACATTCGGCTCGATAAACGTCCACGCGCCCTGATTTTTAGGCTCTTCCTGACACCAGACCATTTCCGCCTGCGGGAAGCGTTCCAGTTCTTTCACAAGAGACATGGCCGGGAAGGGATAGAACTGTTCGATGCGCAGCAGATAGATATCGTCGATACCGCGCGAGTCGCGCTCTTCCAGCAGATCGTAATAGACCTTGCCCGAGCACATGACGACGCGCTTGATCTTGTCATCGGCAGCCAGCTTGGTGTCGGAATGGCCCTTTTCGGCATCATCCCAAAGCACGCGGTGGAAGCTCGACCCGGTGGTGAAATCCGCCGCGTCCGAGATCGCCATCTTGTGGCGGAGCAAGGATTTCGGCGTCATCAGCATCAGCGGCTTGCGGTAGGTGCGGTGCAACTGGCGACGCAGGATGTGGAAGTAGTTGGCCGGTGTCGTGCAGTTGGCGACGATCCAGTTGTCTTGGCCGCACATTTGCAAAAACCGTTCCAGACGCGCGCTGGAATGTTCCGGGCCTTGCCCTTCATAGCCATGCGGCATCAGGCAGACGAGACCGGACATGCGCAGCCATTTGCTTTCGCCCGAGCTGATGAACTGGTCGAACATGATCTGCGCACCATTGGCGAAATCGCCGAACTGCGCTTCCCACATCACCAGCGCGTTGGGCTCGGACAGCGAATAGCCGTATTCGAAACCCAGCACCGCATATTCCGACAGCATCGAGTCGATGACCTCGTAGCGAGCCTGTCCCTCGCGGATGTTGTTGAGCGGATAGTAACGCTCCTCGGTTTCCTGATTGATGAGGGCCGAATGCCGCTGGCTGAAAGTACCGCGCGAACTGTCCTGACCGGACAGGCGCACCGGATAGCCTTCGAGCACCAGCGAGCCGAAGGCCAAAGCCTCGCCCGTGGCCCAGTCGAAGCCCTCGCCGGAGTCGAACATCTTTTTCTTGGTTTCCAGTAGACGCTCGACCGTCTTGTGCATCGGAAAACCTTCCGGCGCGCGGGTCAGGGCCTCCCCGATCTCTTTCATGGTCTCGGGCTTCATGGCGGTCTTGCCGCGCTGGTATTTCTTCTGGTCACGCCGATCCAGATGCGACCAGCGCCCGTCCAGCCAGTCTGCCTTGTTGGGTTTGTAGTCTTTGCCCGCCTCGAATTCCTCGTTCAGATGGGCCTGAAACGCGGCTTTCATATCCTCAATCTCGCCTTCGGGGATCAGGCCGTCGCGGACCAGACGCTCGGTATAAAGGCTGAGCGTGGTCTTCTGCTTTTTGATCTTGTTGTACATGATCGGGTTGGTGAACATCGGTTCGTCGCCTTCGTTATGTCCGAAGCGGCGGTAGCAGATGATGTCCAGCACGACATCCTTGTGGAACAACTGGCGGAATTCGGTTGCGACGCGGGCGGCATGGACCACAGCCTCCGGGTCATCGCCGTTGACGTGGAAAATCGGTGCCTCGACGACCAGCGCGTTATCGGTGGGATAGGGGCTGGAGCGGCTGAAATGCGGGGCGGTGGTGAAACCGATCTGGTTGTTCACCACGATATGCATGGTGCCGCCGGTCTTGTGACCGACCAGACCGGACAGCGCGAAACATTCCGCCACAACGCCTTGCCCTGCAAAGGCCGCATCGCCGTGCAGCAGCACGGGCAAAACCTTGGTGCGGTTCGTGTCGTTCATCTGCGCCTGCTTGGCGCGGACCTTGCCCAGAACCACGGGGTTCACGGCTTCCAGATGCGAGGGGTTGGCCGTCAGCGACAGATGCACCTCGTTGCCGTCGAACTCGCGGTCGCTGGAGGCGCCGAGGTGGTATTTCACATCACCGGAGCCGTCCACATCCTCGGGCTTGAAGCTGCCGCCCTGAAACTCGTTGAAAATCGCGCGGTAGGGTTTGCTCATCACGTTCGCCAGAACCGACAGACGGCCGCGGTGCGGCATCCCGATCACGATCTCCTCAACGCCCAGACTGCCGCCGCGCTTGATGATTTGTTCCATCGCGGGGATCAGGCTTTCGCCGCCATCCAGACCGAAACGCTTGGTGCCCATGTATTTGACATGAAGGAATTTCTCGAAACCTTCCGCCTCGACCAGCTTGTTCAGGATGGCGCGGCGACCATTCTTGGTGAAGGTGATTTCCTTGCCGAATCCCTCGATCCGCTCTTTCAGCCATGATGACTGTTCGGGATCGGAGATATGCATGTATTGCAGCGCGAACGTGCCGCAATAGGTCCGCTTCACGATATCCAGAATCTGCCGCATCGAGGCGATCTGCAGCCCCAGCACGTTGTCGATGAAGATCGGGCGGTCCATGTCGGCTTCGGTGAAGCCATAGGATTTGGGGTCAAGTTCGGGATGCGGGGTAGGCTCGCGCATGCCCAGCGGGTCCAGATCGGCGGCCAGATGGCCACGGATCCGGTAGGCGCGGATGATCATCAGGGCACGCACGGAATCCAGAACCGCGCGCTTGATCTGCTCGTCGTTGACCTTCACGCCGGTTTCCGCGGCTTTGGTCGCGATCTTCTGCCCGGCGGCGCGGGTTTCGGCAGGGGCGGGCCATTGCCCGTCCAGTGCGGAGGTCAGGTCGTCCGAGGGGGAGGGCGGCCAGTCGGCGCGCGCCCAGCTTGGTCCCTGTGCCTCGCGTTGCACATCCCGATCGGTATCGCCCATCGCCTTGAAGAACGCTTGCCATGCCTCGTCGACCGCATTGGGGTCGCTCGCGTAGCGGGCGTAAAGCTGTTCCAGATATTCCGCGTTATGCCCCTGCATGAAGCTGGAGGCGTGGAAAATGTCGGTCGGGGATTGCTCGGTCATGATGTCACCTGAACGTGGAAAGTCCCCGGCAATATGCTGCCGGGGCTGTTGATTTGGGCCTTAGCCGATTGCCTTCAGTACGGCCTCGCCCAGGCCTGCGGGGCTGTCAGCCACGACGATCCCTGCGGATTTCATCGCTTCGATCTTGCTTTCCGCATCGCCCTTGCCGCCAGCCACGATGGCACCGGCATGGCCCATGCGGCGGCCTTTGGGGGCTGTTACACCCGCGATGAAACCGGCCGTCGGCTTCCAGCGGCCGCGCTTTTTCTCGTCCTTGAGAAACTGCGCCGCTTCCTCCTCGGCAGAGCCACCGATTTCGCCGATCATGATGATCGACTGGGTCTCGGGATCGGCGAGGAACATTTCCAGCACGTCGATATGCTCGGTCCCCTTGATCGGGTCACCACCGATGCCAACGGCGGAAGACTGGCCCAGACCGGAATCGGAGGTCTGCTTGACCGCCTCATAGGTCAGGGTGCCGGAGCGGGAAACCACGCCGACAGAGCCACGCTTGTGGATATGGCCGGGCATGATGCCGATCTTGCAGGCGCCGGGCGTGATTACGCCAGGGCAGTTCGGCCCGATCAGGCGGGATTTCGATCCCTCCAACGCGCGCTTGACCTTCATCATGTCGAGCACCGGAATGCCTTCGGTGATGCAGACGATCAGCTCCATCTCGGCGTCGATCGCCTCAAGGATGCTGTCCGCCGCGAAGGGTGGCGGGACATAGATGACGGAGGCATTGGCCTGGGTCTTGTGCTTCGCCTCGTGGACCGAGTTGAAGACCGGCAGGTCCAGATGGGTTGTCCCACCTTTGCCCGGTGTCACGCCGCCAACCATCTTGGTGCCGTAAGCGATGGCCTGTTCGGAGTGGAACGTCCCCTGCGAGCCGGTGAAGCCCTGACAGATGACTTTCGTGTTTTCGTTTACGAGAACTGCCATGGTCTTATCCTTTTACCGCTTTGACGATCTTTTCCGCGCCATCGCGCAGGTCGTCTGCCGCGATCACATCCAGACCGGAGTTGCGGATGATGTCCTTGCCCTTGTCCACATTCGTGCCTTCCAGACGCACGACCAGTGGCACTTTCAGGCCTACTTCTTTCACCGCGGCGATCACGCCTTCGGCGATGACGTCGCAGCGCATGATGCCGCCGAAGATGTTCACGAGGATGCCTTTGACGTTGGGGTCAGAGGTGATGATCTTGAACGCTTCGGTCACTTTTTCCTTGGTGGCACCGCCGCCGACGTCGAGGAAATTGGCAGG
>JAGXGW010000009.1 GCA_024636555.1 Paracoccaceae bacterium
CCGCAAAACCCAAGACTTCGCCCCGCTGGGCCAGATCTGAATGTGCAGCCCGGATACGCCCCCCACTGCTACCCTGACCGGACGTTCTCCGCCGGGGTGTTTCAAGCCTTTGATCTGCGTCGGCGTCAGTTCCTTTGCCCGTGGTGGCATATTGTCCCGCCCTTCATTCTGCCCTTATCCATATTCTGCAAGGTAAGGCAATGAAAGGCAGTGAACAAGAAAAAACGGTAAGTGACTTTAAAATATAGGGTTTATGGCGGCTTGTGAACGGTGACGAAAGGCCGGTTCGGCTCCCTTCACCCGCTCCAAAATCACACCAAGCGTTCTGTACCTGCCCCCCGCCCGGAACAGCCCCGCAGCGGCTCGTACATCGCATGGCCGCTCCCCGGCCGGGCGATTTGGCTGCCGTGAGTGCCAGACCCCCAGGGTGGATGTCGTTGTCAGATAAACTGCCAGACTGATGCGTTGGATCGCACGACCGCGACCCTTCGATACTCTCTGTCGCGTTGATACGCCAGCGCGCGGAACAAGGCGCGAAGCGCCGCCGCGCATCGCCGGGCCGCCCCCCGGCACGGCGATTTGGCAGATGCAGTCGCAGGTCTAAAGGTCAGGCGGATTTGGCAGGCATAAATTGCCATACTGACAGGTGGAATCGCCGCACCGCGGCCCGACGTTGCGCGGCGCGTTGACGGTGCGCTCAGGGCTCAAAGCCCCTTAATCCAAGCAAAAAATCAACGAACGCGTGCCGCACCACCCCCCTACCGCTTGAACCCCGGCCCGCTATGGCTGGCTGGTGCTAAGCGGGAGGCGTCGCTTTCGAGGTCGGCGAGGATCGGGCAGTCGGGGCGGTCGTCGCCGGAGCATCCCTGTGCGAGATGGTCCAGCGTCGCGACCATGCTTTCCATCTCGGCGATCCGCAGCCTGAGGCCGGCGATCTGCGCCTGCGCCAGCCGTTTCACATCGGCGCTGTGGCGGCTGCGGTCGCGCCAGAGGGCGAGCAGTTCGGAGATCGCATCGACCTGAAACCCCAGATCGCGGGCGCGCCGGATGAAGCGCAGCATCTGCACGTCAGTGCCGCTGTAGATCCGGTAACCTGCCGCGCTGCGGCCCGCGGGCGGGATCAACTCGATCTGCTCGTAATACCGGATCATCTTTGCCGAAACGCCCGAGGCGCTGGCGGCCTCTCCGATGTTCATGTCAAAGCCCCTTCTTCATGGCTTGTTGGCCGGAACTGCCGCAGCCGCAGGGCATTGCCCAGCACGAACACGCTCGACAGGGCCATCGCGCCTGCCGCGAAAACCGGCGACAGCAGGATGCCGGTGGACGGGTAGAGCAGCCCTGCGGCAACGGGGATCAATGCGGCGTTGTAGACAAAGGCCCAGAACAGGTTCTGCTTGATATTGCCCATGGTGGCGCGGCTGAGCGCAATGGCCTCCGGCACGCCGGTCAGCCGCCCCGAGATCAGCACCACATCGGCGGCCTCGATGGCGATATCGGTGCCGGTGCCGATGGCGATGCCCACATCTGCCTCGGCCAGTGCGGGCGCGTCATTGATCCCGTCCCCGACGAAGGCAAGCGTCCCATGCGCCGCGCGCAAAGACTGGATCGCGGTGACCTTGCCGCCGGGCAAGACCTCTGCCACCACCTCGTCAATGCCGAGTTGGCGCGCGATGGCCTGTGCCGTCACGGCGTTGTCGCCGGTGACCATGGCAACCTTGAGGCCCAGATCATGCAGTGCGCGGATGGCGGCGGGCGTCGTCGGCTTGACCGGATCGGCCACCGCCAGAATGCCTGCAAGCCGTCCGTCCAGTGCGGCATAGAGGGGGGATTTCCCCTCCTGCCCCATGCGCGCCGCCTCTTGCGCGAAGGGGCCGACGTCAAGGTCAAGCTGCGCCATGTAGCGATCCGCACCGATATGGACGGTGGCCCCTGCCACGTTCGCCCGCACACCGAACCCGGTCTCTGAGGCAAAATCCTCTACCTTGTGCAGGTCCAGCGCCTCGGCCTGCGCCGCTGTGACAATGGCCTGCGCGATGGGATGCTCCGACAGCGCCTCGACCGAGGCGACAGCGGCCAGAACATCGGCGCGGTTGAAGCCCGGCGCGAGGACCAGATCGGTCAGGGCGGGCTTTCCGGCGGTCAGTGTGCCGGTCTTGTCCAGCGCCACGACCCTGACGCCCTGCAAGGCCTGCAACGCCTCGCCCTTGCGGAACAACACCCCAAGCTCCGCCCCGCGCCCCGTGCCGACCATGATGGATGTGGGCGTGGCCAGCCCCATCGCGCAGGGACAGGCGATGATTAGCACGGCCACCGCGTTGACCAGCCCGTAGGTCAGCGCAGGCGCTGGCCCCAGCAGCAGCCAGACAACAAAGGTCAGCGCGGCAATCGCCATCACCACGGGCACGAACCACAAGGTGATGCGGTCCACCAGCGCCTGAATCGGCAGTTTGCCGCCCTGTGCTGCCTCGACCATGCGGATGATCTGCGCCAGCATGGTCGCCTCGCCCACCGCGGTGGCGCGGAAGGTCAGCGCGCCGTTCTGGTTCACCGTACCGGCGGTGACGACAGCGCCGCTGCTTTTTGCTACGGGGGCAGGCTCGCCCGTGATCATGCTCTCGTCGATCCAGCTGTTGCCCGCAACAACCTCGCCATCCACCGGCACCCGCTCACCGGGACGCAATTCGACCACATCTGCAGCCCGCACCTCGGCGATCGGCACCTCGACCACCACATCATCGCGCCGGATACGGGCAGTGCGCGGCTGCAAGCCGACCAGCCTGCTGATCGCCTGAGATGTGCGGCCCTTGGCGCGCGCCTCGAGATAGCGGCCCAGCAGGATCAGCGTGACGATGACCGCCGCCGCCTCGTAATAGACATTGACGGTGCCCGCAGGCAGCAGCGCGGGTGCGAATGTCGCCACCAGCGAATAGGTATAGGCCGCACTCGTGCCGACAGCGACCAGCGAGTTCATATCGGGCGCACCACGCCACAGCGCGGGAAAACCCTTGAGATAAAAGCGCCGCCCCGGCCCCGCCAGCACCAGCGTTGTCAGCACGAACTGGATGAGCCAGCTTGTCTGCATCCCGATGGTCGCCATGATCAGATGGTGGAAACGCACGACCATATGCGCGCCCATCTCCAGCACGAAAACCGGCAGGCTCAGCGCCGCCGCCAGCATCAGGTCGCGCCACAGCGCGGCCTCCTCGGCCTGTTTGCGCTCGGTCGCCGCGTCATCGGCGCCAGCGCTGGCCTGCACCGGATGCGCGTCATAGCCCGCCGCCTCGATGGCGTCGACAAGTGCGGCGCTATCCGCTGTCCCCGATACGGTTGCCCGCTCTGTCGCCAGATTGACGGTTGCCGCCGTAACGCCGGGCACGGCCGCCAAGGCACGCTCCACCCGCCCGACGCAGGAGGCGCAGGTCATCCCCTCGATCGCGATGTCCTGATCGTGCTGCGGCACCTCGTAACCCGCATTCTCGACAGCCTCCACAAGAAGCGCCCTGTCGAGCGGGGCGGCAGAGATCACCTCGGCCCGTTCGGTGGCCAGATTGACCGAGACCGACAGAACGCCGGGCACCGCCGCCAGCGCGCGCTCGGCCCGCCCCACGCAGGAGGCACAGGTCATCCCCTCGACAGGCAGGGACAGCCGGGTGGTTTCGGGAGGCGAAAACGTGGTATTCATGGCGACCGTTCCGATCAGTTCAAGCATGTTTCGCTTCTTCAGATAAGCCTTCCCATGATGGGAAGGTCAAGGGCAAGTTTTGTCGAATCTGCTATTGACCTTCCCATGCTTGGAAGCCCCATCTGTAGACCTGCGAAACATATTTTCCGGAGAATCCGATGCAGTTCCACATTGAGACGATGACATGCGGCGGTTGTGTCCGCGGCGTGACCAAGGCCATCGCGCGGGTCGATCCGACTGCCACCGTCAAGGCTGACCCACCCAGCCGCCGCGTCGATGTGACCACGCAGGCCAGTCGCGACCAGATCGCGGCGGCCCTGACCGAAGCCGGCTTTGCGCCTGCGTAACCGATCCCGCGTGCTTTGAAGAAGCGCAGGGCTGTCGCCATGGCACACCGGGCACCCTTTCGCGGCAAGGGGTGCCCGCTCATGCTTTGGGGTAACACGCAAGCCGCGTCGCGCCACAGGCGCAAGGCGCAGGACGCGTCACGGCTGGAACACATATTCCCCCGGTGCATCGCACAGCGGCGCATAGCCGCGTTCCGGCGCGCCGGTCTCGGGGGGTGACACCATCCCGTTGCCTTGGCGCGCCAGCCATTGCGTCCATTCCGGCCACCACGACCCCTCCTTGGGATCATACTGCGCGAACCACGCATCCGGACTGATATAGAGCGCCCCGGAAGGGCGGTGCGCGATGCGGTAGTGTCGCCGCGCATGGCCCGGCTCGCTGAGGATACCGCCGTTATGGCCGCCTTTGGTCAGCACGAACGTCAGGGGGCCATCGGTGAACAGTTGCGTCTTGTAGACCGAGCGCCACGGCGCGATATGGTCGGTCTCGGTGCCGACCACGAAGAGCGGCACCGAGATATCCTTGAGCGCGATCACCCGTCCCTCCACAGCGAAACGTCCCGCTGTCAGGCGGTTCTCCAGAAACAGGCCTCTGAGGTATTCCGAATGCATCCGCGCCGGCATGCGTGTGCTATCCGCGTTCCACACGCCGATATCGCTGGGCAGATCGTCGCGGCCCAGAAAGTAGCGCTGCACGTTGCGGGTATAGATCAGATCCTCCGCGCGGATCGCGGCAAAGGCGCGCGCCATCTGGGGGCGGTCAAGATAGCCCTGCTCCCACATCATATCCTCGAGAAAGGCGATCTGGCTCTCGTCGAGAAACAGCAGCAACTCGCCCGCCTCGGCGAAATCCACCTGCGCGGCCATCAGGGTGACTGTGCCGAACCGCGTATCGGCATCGCGCGCCATGGTGGCCGCCGTGATCGCCAGAATGGTGCCGCCAAGGCAATAGCCGACAGCATGGACAGGCACCTCCGGCATGATCGCGCAGACAGCCTCCAGCGCCGCCATCACACCGTGTTTGCGATAATCCTCCAGCGACAGTTCGCGCTGGTCGGCTGTCGGGTTGCACCATGACATCATGAACACGGTAAAGCCCTGCGCCACCAGATAGCGCACCATCGAGTTATGCGGCGACAGATCAAGGATGTAGTATTTCATGATCCATGCGGGCACGATCAGGATCGGCTCGGCATGCACCTTTGCGGTTTGCGGCGTATACTGGATCAATTCGAACAGATCGTTGCGGAACACCACCTTGCCGGGCGTGCAGGCCAGTTCCTTGCCGATCTCGAACCCCTCCGGTGCCGGATCGCGCCCGCCTGTCATTGTCTTGACCGCATCATGCATCAGATGCGCGGCCCCCTCGGTCAGGTTGCGCCCGCCGGTTTTCACGGTCTGGCCGATGATTTCGGGGTTGAGCATCGGAAAGTTGGAGGGCGAGACCACATCGAGCATCTGGCGGGCCAGAAAGCGTGTTCGCTCCGCATCTTCGGGGCGCAGGCCGCGTGTCGGCGCGGTGGCATGGTCCCACCAGTCCTGCCATGCCAAAAACCCTTGTTGCAGATGTTTGAAGGGCAGCTTTTGCCAGTCGGGGTGATCGAAGCGGTGATCATGGGCTTTGGGCGCATAGGGGCTGCCCGCACCGGGCGCGGTGGCCATGCCCATCAGTTTCCACGCATTCAGCACCGCACGCTCGGCCAGTTCCATCTGCCGTCCGGGTGAGCGCGCCAGATGCTGCGCCCAGTCGTTCCATGCCTCGGTGAAGGAATGGGTCGAGACACCGCCGCTCAACCGCGCCATAGCCGCACGGGCCGCACGATCCAGATTCTGGTGCGGATGCGCCTGATCGGACGGGGCCGCTTTTGCCTTTGCAATGACCACGGGCACAGGCGCCTCCTTCGGTGGGACGGCAAAGGGCTTTGGTTTTCTTGACGCTCGCGTCATCATGGCCTCCCGGCTGGGTGTTTATCCAGGGCAACAGGTACAAAGACAATCGCGCCGCATGCGGCGGGACAGGCTGACCTGTTGGGTCCCGCGCGTGCTGCACGCATCGCTTGACGTGCAGCCTGCGCTGCGCAGGGCCACGGACAATGGACCTCGTCAATTGCAACCATAGGCATAGCAATCGCGCGCGGCCTTGATCCAGATCAGTGAAATGCAACCGCCTGAATCCTATCCTTGAGAGATGATGCGGCGTGCTGTCCGGCGCGGGCGGCACGGTGGCAAATGCCGCCCGCAAGACCCGCGATACATCACCCTGCGTTCCGGACCCCTGCATTCAGGACCATTGAGGAGACTGACATGACCCACCAAGATTTCACCGGCAAGACCGCCATCGTCACAGGAGCCGCCTCCGGCATCGGGGCCGCGATCGCCGCCGAACTGGCCGCGCGCGGGGCTGTGGTAATCGCCGCGGATGTGGACGCCGACGCGCTTGATCAGGTTGTGCGCGAGATCCGCGACAGCGGCGGCACCGCGCATGCCAAGCTGGCTGATGTCGCCGATGCAGCCTCTATGGAAGCCCTCACCGATTTTGCGGTCAAGACCGGTGGCGGCCTGCATCTGGCCGTCAACAATGCCGGTATCGGCGGCCCGATGGAGCCTTGCGGGAACTACCCGCTGGACGGCTGGAAAAAGGTGATCGATATCAACCTGAACGGCGTCTTTTACGGGATGCGCTACCAGATTCCGGCGATGGCGGCGGCGGGTGGCGGCAGTATCGTCAATGTCTCGTCCATTCTGGGCAGCGTCGGGTTTCGCGGGGCCTCTGCCTATGTTGCGGCCAAACACGGGCTTTTGGGGCTAACACGGGCCGCAGCGCTTGATCATGCGGGCGAGCATGTGCGGATCAATGCGGTCGGACCGGCGTTTATCGCCACCCCCCTGCTGACCAACAACCTAGAGCAGGAGATGCTGGACGGTCTGGCCGCGCAGCATCCGGTGGGGCGGATCGGCACCTCCGAGGAAGTCTCGGCGCTGGTTTGCTTTTTGCTGTCGGACCGCGCCAGCTTTATCACTGGCAGCTACCATCTGGTTGACGGGGGCTACACCGCGCAATGACGACACGAAAGACGCCGCAAAAGGCGCCCGTGGATAGCAAAGACAGTGCCGCGCAGGAAAAGGCGCGGCTACGCGAACTCCCTTGGACGACCCCGGCAAGCACGGTTCTGGCGGCGCTGGAGGCCTCATCCAAGGGTCTGACGCTGGAAGAGGTGCAGCGGCGGCAAAAGCAGCACGGCCCCAACAGCCTGCCCGCCACACCCCGCGCCGGTCCGTTGCGGCGGTTTGCGCGCCAGTTCAACAACCTGCTGATTCTGGTGCTGCTCGCGGCGGCGGTCATTACCGGGCTTTTGCAGCATTGGGTCGATACCGCCGTGATCCTTGCGGTCGTGGTGATCAATGCCGTGATCGGCTTTGTGCAGGAGGGCAAGGCCGAGGCCGCGATGGACAGCCTACGCGACATGCTGGCCCCGCGCGCCAATGTCCTGCGCGGTGGCTCGCGCGCTGCTGTGGCGGCGGTCG
The DNA here is from genome assembly GCA_024636555.1 of Paracoccaceae bacterium. GTDB lineage: Bacteria > Pseudomonadota > Alphaproteobacteria > Rhodobacterales > Rhodobacteraceae > Seohaeicola. Next base: position 7,555 of record JAGXGW010000009.1, read on the forward strand.
AGCTTGTGCCGGGTGATATCGTTCTGCTGGAAGCGGGCGACAAGGTCCCCGCCGACCTGCGCCTGATCGAGACCGCCGGCCTGACCGTCCAAGAGGCGATCCTGACCGGCGAATCCGTGCCCGTCCAGAAAGGAATCAAGCCCGTCGATGCCGGTGCCGATCTGGGTGACCGCACCCCGATGGTGTTTTCCGGCACGCTGGTCGCGACCGGCACAGCCAAAGGTGTGGTGACGGCCACAGGGGCCGATAGCGAGATCGGCCGCATCGGCGGCCTGATGGAGTCGGTCGAGGTGCTGACCACGCCGCTGGTGGCGCAGATGGGCCGTTTCGCCAAGATGCTGACCGGCTTTATCATGATCGTGTCGGTCCTGATCCTTGCCTATACCGTGCTGTGGCGCGGCATCCCGTTTGAAGAGGCGTTCATGATCGTGGTCGCGCTGTTCGTCGCCGCGATCCCCGAAGGGCTGCCCGCCGTGCTGACGGTGACGCTGGCCATCGGCGTGCAGGCGATGGCAAAGCGCAACGCCATCGTGCGGCGCTTGCCGGTGATCGAGACCTTGGGCGCGCTGTCGGTGATCTGCACCGACAAGACCGGCACGCTGACGCGCAACGAGATGGCTGTCACCACGCTGGTGACGGCGGATGATGTGTTGCAGGTCACAGGCGACGGCTATGCGCCCGACGGCGCATTACGCCATAACGGCGCGGATGTACCCCCGCATGCGGTGCACCGCGCGCTCGCGCGGGCTGCAGCCCTGTGCAACACCGCGCAACTGCGCGACACCACGGGTGGCTGGCGTGTCGAGGGTGACCCGATGGAGGGGGCGCTGCTGGCGCTTGCCGCCAAGCTGGGCCAGCCCCATGATGACCGCCCACGCGCGCTGGCGGCGATCCCGTTCGACGCGCGCTATCGCTACATGGCGGTGCTGCACGAGACCGATGCGGGCCGCTTGGTTCTGCTGAAGGGCGCGCCCGAAGCCGTATTCGGGCGGTGCAGCCACCAGATGACAGAGACGGGGCGCGCGCCGCTTGATCTGGCATGGTGGACCGCGCAAGCCGAGGCTGTTGCCAATGACGGGTTGCGGGTTCTGGCCTTGGCCGAGATGCCCCTTTCTGGCGACACCGTGGATCATGATGATCTGTCGGGCGGGCTGACGTTGCTGGGCCTGACCGGATTGATCGACCCGCCGCGCCCGGAAGCAACGGCCGCCGTGGCGGAGTGCCAGTCGGCGCGGATCGACGTCAAGATGATCACCGGAGACCACAAGGGCACGGCGCAGGCCATCGCGCGGCAGATCGGCCTGCGACTAACCGATACCGTTCTGACGGGGGCCGAGATCGAGGCAATGGACGATGCCGCCTTGCAAGAGGCCGCGCTTGCCACGGATGTGTTTGCCCGCACCAGCCCCGAGCACAAGCTGCGGCTCGTCACAGCCTTGCAGGCCCGTGGTCAGGTGGTGGCGATGACAGGGGACGGCGTGAACGACGCCCCTGCCCTCAAACGCGCCGAAGCCGGAATCGCGATGGGTCTCAAAGGCTCGGAGGCCGCGCGCGAGGCGTCGGATTTCGTGCTGGCGGATGATAACTTCGCCTCCATCGCCGAGGCGGTCCGGCAGGGGCGCACGGTCTATATCAACCTCAAAAAGGTGATCTCTTTCCTGCTGCCCGTGAACGGTGGGGAATCCGGTGCACTGATGATCGCGGTGCTTTTCGGGCTGACATTGCCGATCACGCCGCTGCAACTGTTGTGGGTCAACATGGTCAGTTCGGTCGTGCTGGCGATGAGCCTGACCTTCGAGCCGCCGGAGCGTGACGTGATGCAGCGCCCGCCGCGCAAGCCCGATGTGCCGATCCTGACGCGGTTCATCCTGTGGCGCGTGGCGCTTGTCTCGGCGCTGTTCGCCATCGGGATCTACGGGCAGTTCCAGCTTGCACTGGCACAGGGCCAGACGGTGGCGGTGGCGCGCACCATGGCGGTGAACACGCTGGTCGCCATGGAGGTGTTCTACCTGTTCTCGATCCGCTTCCGCATCCGCAACGTGTTGACGCCCGAAGGGGTCAAGGGCACACCTGCCGTGCTGCTGGCGGTGGGGGCCGTACTGGTGTTGCAGGCCGCGTTCACATGGTTGCCGCCGATGCAGGCCCTGTTCGACACCCGCGCGCTGGGCCTGCCGGAACTGGCACAATGCGCCGCTGCGGGCGTTCTGGTGCTGCTGGTGCTGGAACTTGACAAGCTGATCGAGCGGACCCGCAGGCACGCCCGCGTTTAGGCGCTTTCAAGGGGTGGCTTGCAGGGGTGGCTTGATAGGATGCCACCCCCGCACAGGGAGAGTCAGCGCAATCTTGGTGGCTCAAACCACGCGGCACAGGCTGTGGATCACCTTGATCTCGTCGGTAAACTCCGGATGTCCGGGCATATAGGGCAAGGGCGGCGTGATCTGCACCACCCGCCACAGGCCGTCCTGCTCCAGCCGCGCGATCATGTCTGCAAACCGCCGCGCCTGCCAGAAATCGGTGCGTTGGGTGAAGGTGATCATCCCGCCTGCCCGCAGGCAGCGGCACAGATCGCGCATTAGCGCCTCGGCATCCTCGATATAGCTCAGAACCCCCACGATGGCGGCGGCGTCATAGTGATCGGCCTCGCACGGCAGTGGAAGAACCTGCAGATCATGCGGGATCAGCGCCGCATAGCATTGCCGCTGCGCCGCCCGCGCCAGAGACTCTGCGGAAATGTCGATTCCATCGACCGCGAAGTGACCGCGCTTGCACAGGGCGCGCCCCAGAAGCCCCGTACCGCAACCGACATCCAGCACCCGCATCTCGTCGGCCAGATGCGGCACCAGCAGGTCGCAGGCATCGTCGGGGGCGCGGTATTGCCACTGTGCCAGCGTCGCATCATAGGTGTCAGCCCAATCGTCATAATAGGTTTTCACCGTGTCGGAATCGGTCGTGCTTTGCCGCAGCGATGTGAGATTGTGCGTTTGCGGCGCTGAACTGGACGGCATCGGCATCTCCTTGGCATATCATCTTGGCGCATCTTCGCGCAGGGGGCGGGAACCCCGGATCGTTTGCGCACCGCAGATCTCGAAAGTGAGCAACTTGACGGAAACCCTATAGCTTTGGGGTGTTACGCGCAATTCGCGCCCCGGACCCGCCCGTGATCCGGCAGGTGACCCGCAGCGACAGCCCGCCGGTGTTGTCATGTGGCTTGTAAATATAATTGACAAGAAAATCCCGATCTGTTCGAGTGATCCGGTGGGAGCCGGACAGAGGAGTGTCCGGGTCCGAAAAGAGAAGTCCGCGCGACTGCGATGTCCGGAACCAACCCGGCAGGACGGAGTGACGGCATAACGCTGACAGGGAGGAACTGATGCGTAAATATCTTTTGACGGGGGCCGTCGCGGCGGCAGCAATGGCAGGTCATGCCAATGCCCAGCAGGTCAACATCATGACGGGTCCGCAGGGCGGTGCATGGTATCCGCTCGGCGGGGCGATCCAGTCGATGCTGGCAGACGACGGTATCAGCGTGCAGGTCATGCCGGGTGGCGGTGTCGCCAACGCGCAGGGTGTGCAGGGCGGTCAGGCCGATCTGGCCTTCGGCAACTCGATCTCGGTTGTGGATGCGCTGGAAGGGCGCGAGCCATTTCAGGGCAAGGCCGACAATATCTGCCTGATGGCCACGCTCTATCCGCAGTATTTCCAGATGGTGGCACCAGCCGACAGCGGTATCGCCACGGTCGAGGATTTCGCGGGCAAGCGTATCGTGACACAGCCGGTCGGCAACACCGCCGAACAGGTGACACGCGCGATCCTGCAGACCGCCGGGCTGAGCTACAGCGATATGCGCAGCGTCGATTACGTCTCCTATTCGGACGGCGTCGGCCTTGTACAGGATGGCAATTCGGACGTCTTCACCGCCGGTACGACGATTCCCGCTTCGGCGATCATGGATCTGGCCAATTCCACAGACCTCAACGTGATCCCGCTGACAGAGGATTTCATCGGCCGCATGCGCGACGAGATCAATCCCGGTTACGCGTCGCTGACGATTCCGGCGGGCACCTATCCCGAACAGGATGAGGATGTGACCGTTGTGGGCTACATGACCCAGCTGATCGGGCGTTGCGATCTGGACGATGCCGTCGTGACCGCGCTGCTGACGGATATGTGGGAAGCCAAGGGCGATCTGGCCACAATCAGTGCCGCGATGCGTGATCTGACCATCGAGAAGATGCGTGATGAAGGCGGCGTTCCGCTCCATCCGGCGGCAACGGCGTTCTACGACGCCAACCAGTAAGCCGATACGGGGCGGGCCGCTTGTCACAGCGGCCCGCCTTGAGCCTCACCCTTAGATCGAGCGGATGTTTCCCATGCTGGCAGTAGATGTCTGGCTGCGGCGCCTGACCCTTGTGGTTGCGGTGTCGATGAGCCTCTTTCACCTTTACGTGGCTTGGTTCGGTCCGCCAAACGCCTTTACCCTGCGGGCGACGCATTTCGGCTTTGCCCTTGCGCTGGCCTATCTGGCCCTGCCGATGACTGCCGGACGGGTGGGCAAAGGGCCGGGCGTTATCGACCTGACCCTGATGCTCGCCGCGCTTGCCGCCGCCAGCTATCCGATCATCAACCAGACCTATTTCAACACGCGCATGGCCTATGTCGGGCCGGTCTCGGTGATGGACCAGATTTTCGCGGTGATGATGATCGTCACGATTTTGGAGGCGACGCGGCGCGCGATCGGTTTCATCCTGCCGCTCACAGCCCTGATTTTCCTTGGCTATCAGGTGTTCTTTACCAATGCCGATCTGGTGCGCCTGCTGGAATACCAGTACATGACCACCGATGCGCTGTTCGGCGTGCCCGCGCAGGTTTCGGCTACCTATGTGGTGCTGTTCGTGATTTTCGGCGCTTTGGCCGAACGCTTCGGCATCGGCAAGCTGTTCATGGATTTCGCACTGGCGCTGACCGGCCATGCGGCGGGCGGGCCTGCCAAGGTGGCCGTGGTTACCTCCGGCCTGTTCGGATCGGTCTCCGGCTCGGCTGTCGCCAATGTCATGACGACGGGCACTTTCTCGATCCCGCTGATGAAGCGCATCGGATATCGTCCGCAATTTGCCGGGGCGGTCGAGGCTGTGGCCTCTACCGGCGGGCAGATCATGCCGCCGATCATGGGGGCTGCGGCCTTTGTGATGGCCGAGTTCATGGGCGTCAGCTATCTCACCGTTGCAGGTTATGCGCTGATGCCTGCCCTGCTCTATTTCCTCGCTGTGTTCCTTGCGGTGCATTTCGAGGCACGCAAACGCGGCATGAAGGGGCTGCCAAAGTCCGATCTGCCCCGCGTCGGCAAGGTGCTCAAGGACGAGGGCCACCTGTTCCTGCCGCTGGTCGTCATCATCGGGATGCTGATGAGCGGCTATTCCGCGCCGTTCTCGGCCCTCAGCGGTATCCTGTCCGTCGTGCCGGTGGTGCTGCTGCGCAAAACCACACGGCATGAATTCACCCTGCCCAAACTGGTCGATGCGCTGCGTATCGGTGCCATCAACTCGGTTGCGGTGGCGCTGGCCTGCGCCACGGCGGGTATCGTGATCGGTGTGATCGCGCAGACAGGGCTGGGGCTGACCTTTACCGGCCTGGTCAAGGCCGCAGCCGGACAGCAGCTGATCTTCGCGCTGATCCTGACCATGATGGCGGGGATCGTGCTGGGCATGGGAATGCCCACCACGCCTGCCTATATCGTGCAGGTCGCCCTGCTGGTGCCCGCGCTGGTCAACATGGGCGTGTCGATCCCCGCGGCGCATATGTTCGTGTTCTATTACGCGATTCTGTCGGCGATCACCCCGCCTGTGGCGATTGCCGTCTATGCGGCCTGCGGGGTGGCGCAATCGCCTGTAATGGCCACCTCGATGCTGGCGGTGCGGCTGGGGCTGACGGGCTATATCATCCCGTTCATGTTCGTCTTCGGCCCCTCCTTGCTGATGATCGGCGAATGGCATGTGATCGCCCTGACAGCCTTTACCGCCACGATGGGAGTCACTTTCCTTGCGGCCGGTCTGGCGGGCTTTTTGTTGCGGCCCACGGGCTGGATCACACGGCTACTGTTGGTGGCGGCGGCGCTCACGCTGATCAACCCCGGCCTGGTGACCGATACGGTCGGCCTGTCGCTCGGCCTGCTGGCGCTGTTTCTGAACCGGCGCGAGCGGTCGGATGCGTGGGACGAGGAAAACGACGAGCCGCGGGTGCCTTTGTCCCAGACCCTCAAGGCCGAGGCTGCCGAACGCGCGCAGCGGTAGCGGCTGGTTTGGGTATCGAGAAAAGCCGGAGGTGCGAACCTCCGGCTTTATCGACGTCAGAATGATTGAGCCACGGCGAGAGCCCGTCCGCGGGTGGGCGTAACACCCTCTTGATCTGGCTTTTTATCAAGCAGCATCATCCAAGGCCGCGATATGCCCGAACCTGAAAAAAGAGCCCGCCCGGGGGGCGGACGGGCTCTGTCCGGGGCGGCTGAGTCGCTGGTCCCGGCCAAGCGAGCTTTGCAAGCCGTGCGCTCGCCGACACGCGGGGTGGCGTTAAACACGGCTGGTGAGGGGCAGTTTATCCCCGCATCATCTTTTGCCTTGGGTGGCTGCCGCAACTGTCGCAAAATCGCCGCCCCGAGGGGCGTGTCGGCGATCGCGCGGCGGCGCTATGCGCCTTGATTCCGCGCGAAGAAGCGCTCCTCCCTACCGCCCGCGTCCCTTGCGCCATGCGGCAAAAGCCGCGGCATGTTCCGGCTTGGTGCCCGGATAAAGCCCGATGATCGACGCGCCCGCCTTGACCTGTTCGACCACGAAATCTTCGTAGACGGTCATCTCGACCGCTTCCGATGCCACCTCGGCGGCAATCTCCTGCGGGATCACGATGACGCAATCGGCATCGCCCACGATGATATCGCCCGGAAAGACCGGGGCGTCGCCGCAGCCGATGGGCAGGTTCAGGTCATAGGCTTCGTGCAATGTCAGGTTGGTCGGGCTGGAGGGGCGGTTGTGATAGGCGGGGATGTCCAACTCCGCGATCTCGTGGGCATCGCGGAAGCCGCCATCGGTCACCACACCCGCCGCCCCGCGCATCATGAGCCGTGTCACAAGGATATCGCCCGCCGAAGCCGCGCGCGGGTCCTTGCGGCAATCCATCACCAGCACCGCGCCCTCAGGGCAGGTATCCACGGCCACCCGCTGCGGATGATCGGGGCGGCGGAACACCTCGATCCCGTTGCGGTCCTCGCGCGCCGGAATATAGCGCAAGGTGACTGCGGGGCCGACCATGTTGCGGCCCTTGTGCCCCACAGGCTGAACGCCTTGAATCACCTGATTGCGCAGGCCGCGCTTGTAAAGCACCGTGGCGAGTGTCGCCACCGAAACGCCCGCCAACAGGTCACGCACATTTTTGTCCATCCGGATCATCCCTTCCGCAAGTCGTCCGGCAGCAGCGCGCCGGGCATGTTCTGATAGGCCACGGGGCGCAGGAACCGGCGGATCGCCATGGTCCCCACACTGGTGGCGCCGAAATTCGTGCTGGCGGGATAGGGACCGCCATGCACCATCGCGTCGCAAACCTCGACGCCTGTAGGAAAGCCGTTGGCCAGAAGCCTTCCGGCCTTGCGCTCCAGCACCGGCATCAGGCGGCGCGCAAGCACGGTATCGCCCGCGTCCAGATGCAGCGTGCAGGTCAACTGCCCCTCCAGATCGCGGGCCAGCGCCAGCATCTCGTCGGCATCTTTCGCGATGATCAGTATCCCCAGCGGGCCAAAGACTTCGTGGCGCAACGCCGGATCGGCGGCCCAGATGGCGGCGGTGGTTTTCAACAGCACCGGGCGCACCTCGCGCCCGTCTGCCCGCGTGCCTGCCGCCAGCGTCTGGACCCCGCCGACCCCGCAGGCCGTATCGCGCCCCTGCCGGAAGGCCTTGGCGATCCCGTCGGTCAGCATCACCTGCGCGCCCACGCCCTCCAGCGCGGCCTGCGCGGCTGTGGCAAAAGCTTCCGCCTCCGGCCCGTCCAGCGCGATGGCGATGCCGGGATTGGTGCAGAACTGCCCTGCCCCCATCGTCAGGCTTTGCGCCCAGCCCTGCGCAATCGCCTCGCCGCGCGCGGCCATCGCCTCGGGCAGCAGGAACATCGGGTTGATACTGCCCAACTCGCCGAAAAACGGGATCGGCTCCGGCCTTGCCGCACACAGGTCAAACAAGGCCCGCCCGCCGCGCAGGCTTCCCGTAAAGCCGACCGCGCGGATCAGCGGATGGCTGACCAACGCCTGGCCCACGGTATTGCCGCCGCCCTGCAACAGCGAAAAGACGCCCGCAGGCATGCCGCAGCTTGTGATCGCGGCCTGCACAGCCTCGGCCACGATCTCTGCCGTGCCGGGATGCGCGTGATGGCCGCGCAGCACCACCGGACAGCCCGCCGCAAGGGCCGAGGCCGTATCACCGCCTGCTGTCGAGAACGCGAGCGGGAAGTTGGACGCGCCGAACACCGCCACCGGACCGAGCGGACGCTGGATCATGCGGATTTCGGGGCGCGGCGCGGGAGTGCGGTCCGGCAGGGCGGGATCCATGCGGATATCAAGATAGCCGGCGTTCAGGATATGCGACGCGAACAGCCGCAACTGTCCCGTGGTGCGCCCGCGCTCGCCCTCGATCCGCGCCTGCGGCAGGCCGCTTTCCTGGGTCGCCAGTGCGGTGATCGCTGCGGCCCGCGCCTCTATCTCGTCGGCAATCGCGTTCAGAAAGGCGGCACGCTCGGCCCGTGTGGTCTCGGCATAGCTCCAGAACGCATCCTCGGCAGCCTGACAGGCGCGGTCCACCAGATCAGGGGTTGCCTCGCCGTAAGCGTGGGATGGCCCGTGCGCGGGATCGGAGCGGAACGTGGTGTCGGCAAGGGTCCACTCCCCAGCGATGAGGTGCTTGCCGTGCGGGGTATAGGTCATATCGTCTTTCCTTCAGATCAGGTCATTGTCGCGCAGAAAGGCGTCAAGCCGTCCCTGCTGCGGTGGTGTGAGCGGCCATGCCGAGGGAGGGCGCGTCGGCCCGCAATCCTGCCCCATCGCCAGCAACGCCGCCTTGACGCCGGTGACATTGGTGCCGTTCATCTCCTCGGCGCGGATATCTTCAAACAGCTTCATTCCCGCGATCAGGGCGTTGGCGATGGCATAATCGCCCGCCTCCAGTGCCGCATGGATCGCCATCGAGCGTTCGGGCCAGACATTGATCAGGCCGGAGGTGAAGCCCCGCGCGCCGACAGCATAAAGCGCAGGCGCCCATGTCTCGGCCAGACCGCCGACCCAGACGATTGAGGGATCACAGGCCGCCTTGGCCTCGGCCAGCCGCATCGGGTTGGGTGTCGCCCATTTCACACCGCGCACACCGGGTACGGCGCACAGGGCCGCGATCGCCGCCGTGCCGATAGCATCGTTGCGCAGGTACAGCATCATCGGCAGACCGCCCGAGGCATCGCTGACCGCGTGCAGATAATCCACGATTCCGCGCGGCGCGACAAAGGGATCGGGCGGCTGATGCACCATCAGCGCCGCAGCACCCGCCTCGGCGGAGGCCCGCGCCAAAACGCAGGCATCGCGCACCCCGCGCCCCACGCCCGCCAGCACAGGGGCGCGGCCATCCACCATGGCCACAACCTCGCGCGCCATGGCGCAGGCCTCGTCGGTGGTCAGCGCATAGAACTCGCCCGTGTTGCCGTTCACGACCGGAATATGCATCCCCGCACCCAACGCGCGGTCGATGATCGGGGCCAGCCTTGCGGGCGCGATCTCGCCATCCGCATCATAGGGCGTGACCAGTATCCCCGAAATGCCCGTCAACGCCGCATCAAGGTTGTGGGCCTGTGGTGCCATATCTTCCATGTCTCGACCTTTTCTCAGTAAATGTCCGGCTCGCCTGCGGCCTTGCCGAAATCGCGCGTCAGGTAGTCGAAATCGCAGCCCGTATCGGCCTGTCCGACATGGGCCGAGAACATGTAGCCCCAGCCGCGCTGGTAGCGTGGTTCGGGCGCGACCCAGGCCGCGCGCCGCGCCGCGATCTCGGCCTCGTCCACCAGCATGTCGAGCTTTCGCGCGGCCAGATCGAGCCGGACGATATCGCCGGTTTTCAGCAGGGCCAGCGGCCCGCCGATGAACGCCTCGGGTGCCACATGCAACACGCAGGCACCGTAAGACGTTCCCGACATCCGTGCGTCCGAGATCCGCAGCATGTCACGGTGTCCCTGCTTGATCAGCGCCTTGGGGATCGGCAGCATCCCCCATTCGGGAAAGCCCGGCCCCCCCAGAGGCCCGGCATTGCGCAGCACCATCACATGGTCGGGCGTCACCTCGAGGTTTTCGTCATCGACGGCCTTTTTCATCTCGGCATAGCTGTCGAACACCAGCGCGGGGCCTTCGTGATTATAGAACTTCGGATCGCAGGCCGCAGGTTTGATGACCGCCCCGTCAGGGCACAGGTTGCCGCGCAACACCGCCAGCGACCCCTCCTTGTAGACAGGGTTCGACAGGGGGCGGATCACATCGTCATTATAGACCTGTGCTTCGGCGATATTCTCGGCCACGGTGGTGCCCGCCACGGTCAGGCAGGAGGTATCCAACCGGTCGGCGATCTGCTTCATCATCGCCAGAAGCCCGCCCGCGTAATAGAAATCCTCCATCAGATAGGTGCTGGTGCCTGAGGGCCGGATATTGGCCAGAAGCGGCGTACTGCGGCCCAAGGCGTCCAGATCATCCAGCCCCAGTGGCACGCCTGCACGCCGCGCCATCGCGATCAGATGCACCACGGCATTGGTCGAACAGCCTGTCGCCATGGCGACAATCGCCGCGTTGCGGACCGCCGCGTCGGTCACGATCCTGTCCGGCGTGAGATCCTCCCAGACCATATCGACGATGCGCCGGCCCGACCCGCTTGCCATGCGGCTGTGATTGGCATCGACTGCGGGAATGCTTGAGGCACCGGGCAGCGTCAGCCCCAGCGAATCCGCAATCGCGGTCATCGTGCTGGCGGTGCCCATCGTCATGCACACACCATGGCTGCGCGCGATCCCGCCCTGCACGCCGTGCCATTCCGCATCCGTGATATTGCCCGCGCGCCGCTCGTCCCAGTATTTCCACGCGTCGGAGCCTGACCCCAATATCTTGCCCGCATAATTGCCCCGCAACATCGGCCCCGCCGGCATGAAGATGAACGGCACACCCGCCGAAATTGCCCCCATGATCAGCGCGGGCGTTGTCTTGTCGCAGCCACCCATCAGCACCACGCCGTCAAAGGGATGCGAGCGGATCACCTCCTCGGTCTCCATCGCCAGCATGTTGCGGTAGATCATCGAGGTCGGCTTGGTGAATTGCTCGTCCACCGACAGCACCGGCATCTCCACCGGAAAGCCGCCCGCCTGCAACACGCCGCGCTTCACTTCCCTAGCGCGTTCGGGAAAGTGGCCGTGACAGGAATTGATCTCGGACCAAGTGTTGAGCACACCGATGATCGGCTTGCCGCGAAACTCCTCCTCGGCATAGCCAAGCTGCATCATCCGGCTGCGATGGCCGAAGCTGCGCAGATCATCGGGCGCGAACCAGCGGGCGGAGCGCAGGCTGTCCGGGGTCTTTCGGGCGGTCCTCGGGGCGGTCTTGGTCATGTCAGGCTCCATCGGGTCTTGAATGTGAAACGTGCGGCCGTGCCGCTTGGCATCCGGTCAAAGGGCGGGGTATGGCTGGCACGTCAGCAAGAGGAGGCGACATGACACCGAACCGTCTGAAATCCGGCTTTGCCGAGAAACAGCCCCAAGCGGGTATCTGGCTCTCGCTGGACGCGCCTGCCGCCACCGAAATCGCCGCAGGCTCCGGCGCGGACTGGCTGCTGATCGATATGGAGCATTCGCCCACCCCGCTGTCGCATATCGGCCACCACCTGCGCGCCGCTATGGCGGGGCCTGTGGAGCCCGTGGTGCGCGTGCCGCTGGCCGAGCCTGTGATGGTCAAGCGCCTGCTCGATCTGGGTGCGCGCAGTCTGATGTTCCCGATGATCGACAGCGCCGAGGATGCGGCGCGTGTGGTCAGCTACACCCGCTATCCGCCGGAGGGCATGCGCGGCGTATCGATGACCACACGCGCCAACAGCTACGGGCGCAACCCCGATTATCTTGCCAGCTATACCGACGATCTGTGCCTGATCGTGCAGGTCGAGACCCCGCAGGCGATTGCCGCGATCCCCCAGATCGCTGCCGTGCCGGGGGTGGATGCGGTTTTTATCGGCCCCGCTGATCTGTCCGCGTCGATGGGGCATCTGGGGGCCTCCGGCCATCAGGAGGTGCAGGCGCTGATCGACAAGGGCTGCGCGCTGGCCCGTGCGGCGGGCAAGCCTATCGGCATCCTTGGTTTCGGCACCGATCTGGCGCGGGATTATTTCGCGCGCGGCTTCGATTTCGTGGCCATCGCGGGCGACAGCTGGCTGCTGGCGCGCCAGTTCGATGCGATGGTGACCGCGCTGAAGGACTGAACGGTTCATTCCCGCCGCTCCTGATCCGTGACGCGGCGGCGGGCCTGCACCAGATGGTAGCTCATCAGCAGGGCCGCCCCTTCGGCGTCACGGTTGCGGATCGCCTCGAGGATCTGGCGGTGCTCGTCCAGCACCGCCTCGATCCGCGCCGCGCTGCCCGCGCGGGTCAGGGTCTGGGCCACGCCGATGGCCTGCATCATCAGCGCGCGCGTCGCGTTCAGCATGTCGCAGAAAATCTCGTTGCCGCTGGCCTCGGCCACGGCCATGTGGAAATCGAAATCCGCCTCGCGCACGGGTTTGCGGGCGCGCATCGTGCGCTCCATATGGCTCAGCGCCGCCTCGATCCGCGCCAGATCACGCGGCGTGGCCCGCAAGGCCGCATGCCGCGCCGCCGCCGCCTCGAGCGACAGCCGTGCCTCCATGCAGCGCATCAGCCCGGCAACATCATCCGCGCCTGCCGCCTCGATCAGCCCCTGCGGCGGGCGGCGGCGCACGAAACTGCCGACCCCGTGCTGCGCCGAGACGATCCCGTCATCGCGCAGCCGCGCCAGCGCCTCGCGCACGACGGGGCGGGACACTTCGAACCTGTCGCTGATCTGGTGCTCGGAGGGCAGCTTGTCCCCCTCGGCCAACTGGCCCGAGGCGATCAGTTCCAGAATCCGGCCATAGATTTGGTCTGCCAGAGTCTCGCGTTTGCGGATCGTGGCATTCAGAAGCGGATCATCCGGTCTGCCGGTCTGGTTCATCGCTGTGTCCTCATCACACAAAGCTGCACATCGGTCTGCGGTTTGCCGACACACCATGCACAGGCGCGGACCTGTTGTAAACAATATTGACAAGCACAGCCGCGCGGGCCAGACAGGTCATACCGAAACAGGGGGGATCAGACACCATGACGGGAAACGCAACGCACAAGGCCCGCACGGCGGGCAAGGTTCTGGTGGATCAACTGCTGGTTCACGGGGCCGACACCGCCTATTGCGTGCCCGGCGAAAGCTATCTTGAGGTGCTGGATGCGCTGCATGATGTGGCGGACCGGTTCACCCTGATCAACGCGCGCCACGAGGCCGGAGCCGCCAATATGGCCGAGACCTACGGCAAGCTGACAGGCCGCCCCGGCATCGCCATGGTCACCCGCGGCCCCGGTGCCTGCCATGCCTGTATCGGTGTGCATATCGCGCAGCAGGACAGCACGCCGATGATCCTGCTGATCGGTCAGGTGGGCCGCGACATGGTCGACCGCGAGGCGTTTCAGGAGGTGGATTACCGCCAGATGTTCGGCGGGCTTGCCAAATGGGTGGCGCAGATCGACAGCCCCGAACGGGTGCCAGAGTATATGGCCCGCGCCTTTCGTGTTGCCACGTCGGGCCGCCCCGGCCCTGTGGTGCTGGCCCTGCCGGAGGATATGCTGACCACCGAGGTGAGTGTTGCCGATGCGCGCCCCTACAAGGCCACGCGCGCCGGCATCACCCCCGAACAGATCACCGAGATATCGGCGCTGCTGGCAACGGCGGAGCGCCCGTTGCTGCTGCTGGGCGGTTCCGGCTGGACCGATGCGGCTGCGCGCAATATCCGCCGCTTTGCAGAGTCCAACAAGCTGCCCGTCACCACGTCGTTCCGGCGGCAGGATTCCATCGACAACCGCTCTGACAGCTATGTCGGTGAATTCGGCACCGCCACCGCCGCCGCTTTGCACAAACGTCTGGCCGAGGCCGATGTGGTGCTCGTGCTGGGCGCGCGACTGGGCGAGATGACCACCAAGGGTTATACCAATATCAGCCCGCCAGAGCCGCAGCAAAAGCTGATCCATATCCACCCGGAGGCAGACGAGATTGGCCGCGTCTATGGCCCCGATCTGGGCTTTGCCGCCGATACCGATGCCGCAGCCGATGCCTTGGCCGGGGTCGATCTAGCGCGTCAAAACAAATGGGGTGACTGGTGCGCCACGTTGCGCGGCGAATATGTGGCCGATTCCGCGCGGCCCGCGGATGGTGGCTGGGCGCTCGATATGGGGCAGGCGTTGTGCGATGTCCGCGAGGATCTGCCGACCGATACGATCATCACGCTGGATGCGGGCAACCATACCGGCTGGGCGCAGCGCTTTCTGCGCTTTGGCAGACCGGGGCGCGAGATCGGCTCGACCTGTGGCTCCATGGGCTATTCCGTGCCTGCCGCCGTCGCCGCCAGCCTGCGGCATCCGGGGCGGCTGGTGTTGTCGATGGTCGGCGATGGCGGCTTCATGATGAGCGGTCAGGAACTCACCGTGGCAGCGCAATATGGCGGGACGCCGATCGTGCTGCTGTTCAACAACGGTATGTACGGCACGATCCGCATGCATCAGGAGCGCGACCACCCCTCCCGCGTGTCCGGCACCACGCTCAAAACGCATGATTTCGTCCGCATGGCCGAAGGTTATGGCTGCTATGCCGAGCGGGTGACCAAGACGGCGGATTTCGCCCCCGCACTGGAACGCGCCCGTGCCTCCGGCAAGCCTGCTGTGCTGGAACTGGTGACAGACCCCGAGCAGATCACCTCGCGCACCACGATCACCAAACTACGCGCTGCAGCTGGCAAATAGGCCCGCGCGGCAACAAAACGGATGTGACACCGAAAGGATGATAAGATGATCGACCTCTACACATGGGGCACGCCCAACGGGCGCAAAGTCTCGATCCTGCTCGAAGAACTGGGCCTGCCCTATACGGTTCACCCCGTCCATATCGGCAAGGACGAGCAATTCGCCCCCGATTTTCTGGCTATCGCGCCCAACAACAAGATCCCCGCGATTGTCGATCATGACAACGGCCTCAGCCTGTTCGAATCCGGCGCGATCATGGTCTATCTGGCCGAAAAGACCGGCCTGTTCCTGCCAACAGATCCCGCCGCCCGCGCCAATGTCATGCAATGGCTGATGTGGCAGATGGGCGGTTTCGGCCCGATGCTGGGACAGGCGCATTTCTTTTTGCGCAACAACCGTGGCCTGTCCGAGCCTGCCGAGCAGCGTTTCGCCAAGGAGGCGCAGCGCCTTTACGGCGTGCTGGACCGCCAGCTTGAGGGCAATGAGCATGTGGCAGGCGACTATTCCATCGCCGATATGGCGATCTTCCCATGGGCCGCGCGCCACGACTGGCACGAGGTCGATCTGACCCAATTTCCCAACGTCCTGCGCTGGTATCGCGCCTTGGCCGAGCGTCCCGCCGTGCAACGCGGCTATCAGGTGCCCACCGACGTTGGCCCGATTCCGATGCCCGCATGAGCCGGACCATCCTCATCACCGGGGCCGGCAGCGGCATCGGTCGCGCCACCGCGCGGCTGTTTCTGGCGCAAGGCTGGCGCGTCGGCCTGATCGGGCGGCGCGCCGATGCTTTGGCCGACAGCGCCGAAGGGCATCAGGACGCGCTGATCCTGCCCGGCGATGTGACGGACGCGGCCACGGTCGATGCGCTGTTCGACCGCGCCATGCAGGCTTGGGGCCGCATCGACGTGGTTTTCAACAACGCGGGCCGCAACCTTGCCGCCGACACGATCGACCGGATCGCGCCGGATGATTTCCGCGCCGTGCTGGATGTGAATGTGACGGGCGTGTTCCTCTGCGCCCGCGCCGCCTTTGCCCGGATGCGCGCCCAAAATCCCCAAGGCGGGCGGATCATCAACAACGGCTCGATCTCCGCCCATGCGCCGCGCCCCGGCTCCATCGCCTATACGGCGGCCAAACATGCCGTCACCGGCATCACCCGCACGCTCTCGCTGGATGGCCGGCCCTTCAACATCGCCTGCGGGCAGATCGACATCGGCAATGCCATCTCCGGCATGGCCGACCGGATGGCCAAGGGCGTGCCGCAGGCCGACGGAAGCATCAAACCGGAGGCGATGATGGATGTCTCGGTCGTTGCTGACACGGTTCTGCATATGGCCAGCCTGCCGGATGGGGCAAATGTTCAATTTGTGACAGTGATGGCAACCAGTATGCCCTTTGTCGGGCGTGGATGATCGCGAAAAGGAAAGCAAATGTCCGAGGTTCTGATCATCGGCACCTATGCCGATATGGATGCCAAAGCCCTGCGCGCCGATTTCGGTGATCTGGCCTTGCCGAAGCTGGCCGATCTCGGAAGCCTGCCACCGGAGCGTCTGTCGCAGGTGCGCGCGGTCGCCTGCAAAAGCCACGAAGCTTTCGGCCCCGCGCAGATGGACGCCATGCCCGCGCTGGAACTGATCGCCCGCTACGGCGTGGGCTACGATGCGGTAGACCTGCCCGCAGCCGCCGCGCGCGG
Source organism: Paracoccaceae bacterium (assembly GCA_024636555.1). Classification (GTDB taxonomy): domain Bacteria; phylum Pseudomonadota; class Alphaproteobacteria; order Rhodobacterales; family Rhodobacteraceae; genus Seohaeicola. Next base: position 24,344 of record JAGXGW010000009.1, read on the forward strand.
GATCGCCGTGACCAATACGCCCGATGTGCTGACCGATGACGTGGCCGATCTCGCCGTCGCGATGTGGCTGGGGCTATTGCGCGAGGTCGAGCGCGGCATCGCGAGTGTCCGCAGCGGCGATTGGGCCAAGGGTGGCCCGCCGCTGGCGCGCAAGGCCTCCGGTCGCGCGGTCGGCATCCTCGGTCTGGGACGCATCGGTCGCGCCACCGCCGAGCGTCTGGCGGCTTTCCGTTGCGAGGTGCATTACCATTCCCGTAGCCCCAAGGACACGCCCGCGGGCTGGCACTACCACGCCACCCCCTTGGCACTGGCGCAGGCCGTCGATGACCTCTTCGTCACCACCGTCGGCGGGGCGGAGACGGAGAACCTGATCACCGCCGCGATCCTCGCCGCCCTCGGGTCCGACGGCCACCTGATCAACGTGGCGCGCGGCAGTGTGGTGGACGAGGCCGCACTGATCGCGGCGCTGGAGGCAGGCACCATCCGCGGTGCGGCGCTGGATGTGTTCCGCAACGAACCAAACCCCGATCCCCGCCTGACCCGCCTGCCGCAGGTGCTGCCCCTGCCCCATATCGGCACCGCCACCATCGAGACACGCGCCGCGATGGGTGCGTTGCAGCGCGACAATATCCGCGCCCTGCTGGACGGCAAGCCGCTGCTCACCCCGGTACCGCTGGGCTGATCCGGCCCTTGCGCCAGCATCCGCGCCCCGCTATCGGCAAGGCAATGCCATCACCAACTGAAGGAACAGCCCATGATCGAACGTATCGGAACCGGCCCGCGCATGAGCGCCATCGTCAAGCATAACGGCACCATCTATCTGGCCGGTCAGGTCGGCGAAGGCGAGACCGTCGCGGACCAGACCAAGGATTGCCTTGCCCAGATCGACGACCTTCTGGCGCAGGCGGGCAGCGACAAGACCCATATCCTGCAGACCATCATCTGGCTGGCCGATATGGCCGATTTCGCCGAGATGAACGCGGCATGGGATGCGTGGATTCCCGCAGGGCACACGCCTGCACGCGCGACAGGCGAGGCCAAGCTGGCCGCGCCCAAATACCGTGTCGAGATCATCGTCACTGCGGCAGAAAAAGCATAAATCCGCGACAACCGGAAACAGAGTTGGGTCGTCATCTTGCGGGACTGACGGCCCATTTCTATGTGTGATCCGACGCAGCCTTCAGAATCGCATAATGCGGCAGGGGCGACGAGGGCAATAATATAGGCAGGAACAGACTTATGGCACAGGCAGCCAAACCGCAGACGCAAGCCGAGACACCGCTTCTTTCGGCTCTGGCGCGTCCGACACAGCCCCCCGCACCCGTGGTGGCACAGCAGCAGACATCCAAAGGCGCGGTTTTTACCGATTTCGCCAGCATCTGACCGCGTGAAGGCCGGATGACAACGCGGCAGCGTGCTGGCACAATCGCGCCATGAGCACGCCCGTCTCCACGATTCCCAACCTCGGCCCCGCGATGGAGCGGGACTGCGCCCGTGCGGGTATCCATTCGGCAGAAGAGTTGCGCGCTCTGGGGGCGGATGCTGCCTATGGCCGGTTGCTCGCCAGCGGGCAGCGGCCGCATTTCATCGGCTATTATGTGCTGGTCATGGCCTTGCAGGGCCGCCCGTGGAACGATTGCAAGGGCGCGGAGAAAGCCGCCCTGCGGGTGCGCTTCGATGCGCTCAAAGCGCAGCATAGCGACACGGACCTGCGCCATCTCGAAGCGGTGCTTGACGCCATCGGCGTGATCGCGCCGGAGAGACTTCAACAGCAGTAGTTCCGGCGTGTGATCGCCGACACGCGGGGTGGCGATCCGACATCAAATTGGGGCACTTTATCCCGACGACATCATCCGACATCGACGGGCTACCGCTCCCTCAGCCAATCGCCGCCCCGGGGGGCGGGTCGGCGATCGCGCGGCGGCGCTCTGCGCCTTGATTCCGCGCGGGGGGCCGTCGCAAACATAAAAAAGGGCGCATCACTGCGCCCCTTTCGCTCAAAATTTTGCCGAGATCAGCCGACCAGCTCGAGACCCGAGAAGAAATAGGCGATCTCTTCCGCCGCTGTTTCTTCCGCATCCGAACCGTGCACCGAATTCTCGCCGATCGACAGCGCGAATTCCTTGCGGATTGTGCCTTCTGCCGCGTCCGCCGGATTGGTCGCGCCCATCACGTCACGGTTCTTGGCAACCGCGTTCTCGCCTTCCAGAACCTGCACGACAATCGGCTCGGACGCCATGAACTCGCACAGCTCGTCATAGAAAGGACGCTCTTTGTGCACGCCGTAGAAGACACCGACCTGTGCCTTGCTCAGATGGATGCGCTTTTGCGCGATGATCCGCAGGCCAGCCGCTTCCAGCTTGGCGTTGATCGCGCCGGTCAGGTTGCGCTTGGTGGCGTCGGGTTTGATGATCGAAAAGGTGCGCTGGATGGCCATGTGGCTCACTCCCGTGTTCAGGTTAATATTGGCGCTGCCTCTAACACGCAGGTGTGCAGGGCGAAAGAGCGTATATAGCCACATTTTGCCGCTTCAGCTTCGCGATTGTATTACCTGACAGAAAAGGTAAGGTTGTTCCAGCCATGCAATCCAAGCCAACAAGCAAACGACTTTTCAGGATATGACGAATGGTTCTGCCTTCCATGACGACGCCGCGCAACTGCGCCCTCGCACTTGCCGCGCTGCTTTCACCCACGCTGGCGACAGCGCAATCACCCGCAGCGATGCCCCTCACCTACGCGATCTTCGAGGCCTCAGTGCCGCATATCGATCTGGCTACCTGCCCCGCAACGCTCGCGCTGGACGGTGTCGCGATGGACGGTGTCTTTTGCCGCGCCGTGGTGCATGACGATGCCTTCCATGTCTATGTCTTCACGCTGGACGGCGAGAGCCCCGCGATCGGCTTTCAGAGCTATCCGGTCGACGGTGTCGAGACATTGATGAAATAAAATCAAAACCTGCGTAGCGGCGTTCATTCCGCCGTGATCGACATTGACATGGGCGGGGCCGTGGTCCATCGCTCCGCCCATGTTACGCATCACAGATCTGACCTTCAACATCGAAGGCCGCCCGCTATTCGAGGCCGCAAGCGCCACCATCCCGACAGGCCACAAGGTTGGCCTGATCGGCCGCAATGGCGCGGGTAAAACCACGCTGTTCAAGCTGATCCGGGGCGAGTTGCCGCTGGAAGGCGGCTCCATCTCGCTGCCCTCGCGCGCCCGTATCGGCGGTGTCGCGCAGGAGGTGCCCGGCAACGAGGTCTCGCTTCTGGACACGGTGCTCGCCGCCGATACCGAGCGCGCCGAATTGCTGGCCGAGGCCGAAACCGCCACCGATCCCACCCGCATTTCCGAAGTGCAGACGCGGCTGGCCGATATCGACGCCTGGTCCGCCGAGGCGCGCGCCTCCTCGATCCTGCGGGGCTTGGGCTTTGACGCCGAAGAGCAACTGATGCCCTGCTCCGCCTTCTCGGGCGGTTGGCGGATGCGTGTGGCGCTGGCCGCCGTGCTGTTCGCGCAACCCGATTACCTGCTGCTGGACGAGCCGACCAACTATCTCGATCTCGAAGGCGCGCTCTGGCTCGAAAACTATCTGATCCGCTATCCCCATACCGTGCTGATCATCTCCCATGACCGCGAACTCCTGAACCGCGCCGTGGGCGCGATCCTGCATCTCGAAGACCGCAAGCTGACCTATTACTCCGGCAATTACGACCAGTTCGCCCGCCAGCGCGCCGCGCAACGCGCCGTGCTGACCGCCGCCGCCAAGAAGCAGGACGCCCGCCGCGCCCATCTGCAAAGCTTTGTCGACCGGTTCAAGGCCAAGGCCAGCAAGGCCAAACAGGCGCAAAGCCGCGTCAAGATGCTGGAAAAGATGGAGACGATCCGCGCGCCCGAAGATGCGGCGCGCACCGTGTTCTCCTTCCCCGAGCCGGAGGAGTTGTCGCCGCCCATCATCTCGATCGAGAATGGCAGCGTCGGCTACGGCGAGACGGTGGTGCTCAACCGTCTGAACCTGCGGATCGATCAGGATGACCGCATCGCCCTTCTGGGCAAGAACGGTCAGGGCAAATCCACATTGTCCAAACTGCTTTCGGGCCGTTTGGAGGCGATGGGCGGCAAGACCACGCAATCCACCAAGTTGCGGATCGGCTTTTTCGCCCAGCATCAGGTGGACGAGTTGCGCATCGAGGAAACCCCGTTGCAACACCTGCTGCGCGAACGCCCCGCCGAGGGGCAGGCGAGGCTGCGCGCCCGTCTTGCAGGCTTCGGCCTTGGGGCCGCACAGGCCGAAACCGAGGTGGGTCGTCTGTCGGGCGGGCAAAAGGCGCGCCTGTCGCTGCTGCTGGCCACCCTGCCCGCGCCGCATCTGCTGATCCTCGACGAGCCGACCAACCACCTCGATATCGAGAGCCGCGAAGCGCTGGTCGAGGCGCTCACCGCCTATTCCGGCGCGGTGATCCTTGTCAGCCACGACATGCACCTGCTGTCGATGGTCGCGGACCGTTTGTGGCTGGTGCAGGACGGCACCGTGCGGCCCTATGAGGAAGATCTTGAGACCTACCGCAAAATGCTGCTGCAATCGGACACGCCCGCGCGCAACAAGGGCAAGGAGGCCGACAAGCCACGCGAAACGGCGCAGAAACCCACCCGCGACCAGATGCTGGCCCTGCGCGCCGAGGTCCGCAAATGCGAGGACCGTGTCAAGAAGCTGAACGAGATGGGCGACAAGCTGGCCAAGAAACTGGCCGACCCCTCGCTCTATGACGAGCGCAAGGACGAGCTGGTCGTCTGGCAGAAGAAATACGCCGAACTGCGCGAGGCGCTGGACCGCGCCGAGGCGCTGTGGATGACGGCGCTGGAAAAGCTGGAGAAGGCGGAGGCATAGGCCCGCCCCGGCTTCCCCGCTCCCCTTCACCGCCCACGCTGATGTGCGGATGGCAATACAGCACATTTTCGGAGCGTTTTCTCGCGGCGGATAATTCCGGTGCCCGCACTGCGGAATTTCCTGTCAATCACCTCGATGCAAACGACCATCCGCCAAGTGCCGCTCACATCAGGTGCACAGGTTTGACGGGCGCGAAAAGGTCCAGACATTGACGGGATTGGGCAAGCATCCCTTGCCGCGGGAACGCGCCCGGCTTGCACATGCCATTCTTATTCACAGATAAAAAATGAAGCGCTTTGACTGTTTTATGGCGGTGGTGTCAGACCAATTCGAACCAGTCTCTGCAAGGACAGAGAGCCTGCCCCTTATGCCACGCCCAACTGGCGCCACTCGGCGAGAGCAGCGGTTCGGTTCAGCTTGAAATTGGTCCGTGAGTAAAGGTGTCGCTCCTGGTTGAAATGGTTATGAACCGAGGAGTGGACAGCGGCGAATTTCTGCAAACATCGCATGTGTCGAAAGCGGAGCATCGCACGTTCTCGCCTTCGAAATGGCAAGTGAGAATTCTCTGCCCGGTTGTTTAAC
>JAGXGW010000062.1 GCA_024636555.1 Paracoccaceae bacterium
GATGAGCGCACTTTTTGAAGAACTCGATTACTGCCCGACGCCGATCGGCGCGCTTAGCCTGCGCCGCCGGCACGATCTGCGGCTTGGCGTCGATGTCGTAGTCAGCGGGCTTGGCCTTGGCTATACTGCCGAAGCGGTCCTTGACCAGCCGGACGCCGCCGAGCTTTGCGTAGTCAGGTCTCGCGCGCGCGCAGAGGAGGAATGACCCGTTCCGGCCCGGATATTGCGCGCACGACTGCCATCTACGCCTGCCCCGTCTGCACGGCGGCCGCTGAGCATTTCCTGTCGGTCGCGGGGGAAGATTACTTCCGCTGCCCAACCTGCGAGGCACGCTTTCTCGACCCGGCGCAGCGCCTGTCGGGCGAGGCGGAGTATGCGTATTACCTGCAACACGAAAACGATCCGGGCGATGCGCGCTACCGCCGCTTCCTGTCCAAACTGGCAGACCCGCTGAACGCGCGGCTTGCGCCCTCGTCCCGAGGGCTGGATTATGGCTGCGGCCCCGGTCCTGCGCTGGCGGCAATGCTGCGCGATGCGGGGCATGACGTGGCACTGTTTGATCCCTTCTTTGCGCCCGATCCGGCACCCCTGAGCGCCCTCTACGATTTTGTCACCTGCACGGAGGTGGCCGAGCATTTCCATTACCCGGATCGCGAGTTTGCACGTCTGCGCGGGTTGGTCCGCCCCGGCGGCTGGCTTGCCATCATGACCTGCTTTCAGACCGAGGACGCGCACTTTGCGAACTGGCACTACCGCAAGGATCCGACGCATGTGGTGTTCTACCGCGAGCAAACCTTTCGCCATCTGGCCCATGTCTGGGGGTGGGCTTGCGAGGTGCCGGGCAAGGATGTCGTGTTGATGCAAGCCCCGGGCGGGGCCCCTGCATGACCAGCTGGCTGCACGAAGAGCGCCTGAAGGCCGTGGATGCGGCCCTGCGCGACAGTGGCCCGGCCCGCCGCGTGCTTGACCTTGGGTGCGGCGATGGGGATCTTTTCGTGCGTCTGGTCGCGCGCGAGGACGTTCAAGAGCTTGTGGGCGTCGATCTGTGCCGCGCTTCGCTGGATCGTTTGCGCAGCAGACTGGCGGCCTGCGACGTGCGCGTGCCCCGCGTCGATCTGCGCGAGGCTTCGATGACCGAGCCTGCCGCCGATCTGGCCGGGTATGATTGCGCGCTGCTTGTCGAAACGATCGAGCATATTGATCCGGGCGATCTGTCCAAGCTGGAGCGCGCGCTCTTTTACCGGATGCGGCCGCGCAACATCGTGATCACCACCCCGAATGCCGAGTTCAACCCGCTGCTCGGCGTGCCGACCCACCGGATGCGCCATCCCGATCACCGCTTTGAGTGGGATCGGGCCACCTTCCGAAAATGGTGCGCGCGCGCGGCCCAGGCAGCAGGCTACACCGCCCGCTTCCACGACATCGCAGGCCACCATCCCGCGCTGGGGGGCGCAAGCCAGATGGCCGTCTTTCGCGTGGCAGAGGCGGATGCGGTTTGAAGGAAACACCGGCAGTCGAGATGTTCAGGCATTAACAACCGGCGGTGATATTGCGGCGGGCGCGCGTCACCGGCCTGAATCCGCTTTGATTCAATTGAGCTGTGACCAGATCGTTTCAGATCGCGCAATCGCGGCAGCGGATCGCAGTCGGATCGACATCAAGCCTGCGGAATCCGATGAACGCCCCGCAATCGACGCACCAGCCGAACTCTTCGGTCTCGACCCGGCGAATGGCCGCTTCGAGTGCGCGGATCCGGCCATTTCTACGGGTTTCCTGCGCCGAGGCCATGGCCTGTTGCTGCATCGCATCCATTCGGCTCAGTCGGCCAACGCTTTGCTGGTCAAGCTCGACTGGCCGGCGGTCGCCTGCCGTATCCGCCGAGGAGGCGCGCAAGTCCCGCAGATCGCCCTGGATCCCTGCGAGATACCGCGACTTCAACTCATCTGGGTCGGGGTCAGCATTGTCCGTCATGCAGCAACTACAAACGAAACCTCTGCGAATGACAACATGCAAGTTGCAAGCATCCGTCACGGCGAAATTGCCGGGTGCCCTACCCGGTTTCTGGCACTGCGGCCACGGTCCAAGGCCGCCTCGTGAGGGCCGAGGGCCGCCTGCGAATTCACGCCTCACATGCGTCCAGATGCTGGATCTCTCGCCGCGCTCACTGCGTGCCGAGTTTCGGGCGCTCGGTCTCCAGAAGGGTTTGCACCGTCTGGGTAAACGCCGCTGCGGGCAGGCCCGGCGGAATCGGCTCCAGATAGGAAACCGTGATCGTGCCGGGCTGTTTGAAAGAGTGGGCAGCCCCCCAGAAGTCGCCGGAATTGACCACCACCGGCAAAACGGGCGTGCCGAGTTGAGTATAGAGCAATTCTATGCCGCGCCTGAAACGGATCGGCTCGCCCGGAAGCATGCGACTGCCTTGCGGGAACAAAAGAAGCGGCCGCCCCTCCGCGAGGGCGGCGCGGCCCTGTTTGAGCATCATCTTGAAGGCGGCAGAGCCGGTTTCCCGATCGATGATGATCATCGGCGAGTGCCGCAGATACCACGACAAGACCGGAATGCGCAGCAACTCCTTCTTGGCGACGATTGCGACATCGGGAAACAGCACAAGATAGACAAGCGTTTCCCATGTCGATTCATGGTTCGAAATGATGATCCCGGCCTCGGGCTGGCGGTGGGCACGCCCCCGTTCGGTGTAGGTGAGGCCGACGACGAAGCGCAAAAGAAATACAACGCCTCTCACCCACAGTCGCGTGAAGGCGCGCACCGCACCTGCGGGCCTGCCCGCAAGCCATAAAAAAGGGATGCCGAGTGCAAAACTGCCGGTCCAGAGTGCGAACAGCCCATCAAAGGCAAGTGACCGCAGTTTGCGCTGCATTTGCGCCATCGTCGCTCTCCCTCACCTTCTCGTCCCATTGCCCCGGCTGTCGTTCGCACAAGGGTCTGACGGCCACGAACGCAGAATGCTATCCGTCTGCCGCCGCCAGCAGCGCTGCAAGCTGATCCCGCGCGGCGTCGATTGATATAGGGGAATCCACATGAGGTGTTCCATCCCCAATCCGCGACAAATGCGTATCCGTAAGTGGCGGCACAGGGCTGCCTTCGACAAGCACCTCGTAGTGCAGATGCGGTGCCGTGGAGGTGCCCGTTGATCCCACATCACCGATTTTCTGCCCCGCCGGGATCCGCTGGCCGACTTGCAGCGTCTCGTTCACTGCACTCAAATGCGCATAGATGGTCTTTATGTCCTGCGCGTGTTCAATCTCGACCATGAGGCCATAGCCGCTTTTTTGCCCCATGAACGAGATGCGGCCCGCCTGAGTTGCATGGACCGTGGCCCCAAGCTCGGCGGCGAAGTCCACGCCGCTGTGCATCCGCACGTATCCGTGGATCGGATGCTTGCGCGGGCCGAAGGCGGAACTGAGGCGCGCGCCCCTGATCGGCTGATCGAACGTCAGGATCAGATCATCATCCTTGAAAATGCTGGTGCGGCTGGACCCGTCTTCGGGCCAAATGACCTCATAGCGTTCTTCCCCCAGATCAAGTTCGGCAAAGTCTATCGTCGGCTCGCCAATCACGCGGTCGCCCAAACGGTTCTCTCGCCAGGCAATACGCATGCGCTCACCGCCGACAAGCGCGCGCCGAAGATCGAGCGTGCCCGCAAAAACCAGCTCCAGATCGGTGGCGAACCGAGTGGGGATTCCGGCATCTTCCAATGCGGCGTATATGGAGTTTTCGATCTCGGTCTCGCCGGCTTGGCGAATGCTCTCAAGCGTGGGCGGCGCCACGCGCACAGAGGGCTCTGCACCGAACGCCGCGTGAATGTTCACGCCGTCATCAACTTCCAGCGTCGCATTTTTCGCCCGGCCGTCTGCCGTGATCTCAAGGGCAAGCGTGTGGCCCGGCTTCAGCCGCCTCAGGTCGAATTCGGAGCCTATCGCACCGGACACTTCGGCGCGGGCAACCGCGTCGAGGCCAGCATCGGCGAGAAGCACGTCGAGATTCTCCCCCGGCTCGACAGCCCGCGACCAGTTCGAGACCTCCGTGGAAACTTCTGCGTCCGAAGGCCGGGCGTCTTGTGGCTCTTCTGCCAAGGCTTCGGCGGGCTGTTCCGCAGGCTCAGGGCCATCGGGTCCGGTGTCCGCAGGCGGGGCGATGTCTGGTGCATCTATCGATGGCGTGAGCAGGGCATCGACCGGGACTTGCGTCTGGCGCGCCTCGCGGAACGACAGGGTCGCAGCAACGCAGACAGTAACGATCAGTGCCGTCCAGTATCTCAATCTCATCGGGTTTTCGCTGCCTGCCGTTTTCTTGTCGCTGTTCGGGATCGCCTATGGCCGGCCAGTGCCGCGCCAACTCGCCTGTGACACATGTTCCGCATGACGTGACCCGTTGCCTTGAGCTGCCGCATGATCAGGTTGGCTCAGGAGTGCCGCCCATCGCGGCGGACACTAACGGCGCGGGCAACGCCCCGCAACCTGTGGACCGCCGCAGTGGCTACCATTTGCCGGTTGCCCCCCACCTCATGGCGGGGTTCAATCCAGAACAACGCGCCATGGACGACCGAACGTTTGGAGGGCAAGGCGCGCGTCGATGTCGCAGGCCTATCAAGGCGGGCCTGAAGGCTCATCGAGCAACTCCCGTTACGGCGGGACGTCCAAAGCCTCATTGGCTGCGATCAGGATGAGCAGAGCGGATTTGGCTGGCGGCGGGCCGCTTTTGCCGGGCCGCAGTGTGGGCAAAGGGCGAATTCTTGCCTTCGCGGTGGCGAGCGCTTGCCATGGAATTTTGCCTTTGCGGCAGGAAATCTATCCACCTTCTCTCGAAATTCTGCGAGACTGCGCATATCGCGGGAGGAAAACGCGTGACGACGACACGACAAATATGTCCAGGGAGGACACCATGCTGAACACTATTTTTCGCGGGCCAAAGGGCCTGATCGGAACGGCGGCGCTGGCCGCGATGAGCCTTGGCGCACCGGCGCTGGCCCAACAACAGCTTTCCATCGCCACGGGCGGCACCGGCGGGGTGTATTACCCCATGGGTGGCGGACTGGCCGAGGTCATCAACGCCAACGTCGACGACTATTCGGCAACGGCCGAGGTCACGGGCGCGTCGGTCGAGAACATGGGCCTGATCGCCACGGGCGATGCGGACCTGGCCATCGGTCTGGCGGACACCGTGGCGCAGGCCCACACCGGCACCGGCCGCTTCGAGGGTCAGCAACTGCCGATGGTGCGCGGTCTGGCGTCGCTTTATGCCAACATGGTGCATATCGTTGCCCTTGAGAGCAGCGGGATCACGAGCCTTTCCGATCTGCGCGGCAAACGCGTGTCGATCGGCGCGCCCGGATCCGGCACCGAGGTCAATACCGCCGCCATCCTTTCGGCCAATGGCATTTCCTATGACGACATTGACGAGCAGCGGCTGAACTTCAACGAAACCGCCGATGCGCTGTCCAACGGCGATATCGACGTGGGCTTCTGGTCTGTCGGTGCGCCGACATCATCGGTGCTCAACCTTGCGACCACGCAGGACATCGTGATGATCGCGCTGACCGAGGAAGAGCTGGCCGCGGCCATGGAAGAAGACAGCACCTTTGCAAAAACCACCCTGAAGGGCGGCAGCTATACCGGGATCGACGAAGACATCACTGTCTTGGGCATTCCCAACGTGCTGGCGGTATCCTCGGAAATGTCCGATGATCTGGCTTATTCCATCACCAAGGCGATGTTTGAAAACATCTCGGACTTGCAGGCCGTCCATCCGGCGGCGAACGAGACCACGGTCGAGTTCACCATGTCCGCCACGCCCGTGCCGCTGCATCCCGGTGCGATCCGGTACTACGAAGAAGCAGGCGCCACCATTCCGGACGACCTGCGCCCGTGATGAAATGGCTGGGAGGAGGGCTTGGCGCCCTCCTTCTGTCTGTCTCTCTCCCTGCCACGGCGGAGACTCTGGTCGCCACGAGGGCGGATGGCCGGCAGATCGCGCGCTTTGCCGTGCCGGACGGGGGCGAGTGGTGCGTGCTCTGGCATCACTCGGTCAAGGGTTTCGAGGTGTCCGACTGCTACGAGAACCGGGGCGGAAAAATGGTCCTGACTTGGTCGCATCTGCCTGATTTCGCGGCGGGCCTGGATCACATTCCCGGTCGCGGGCGGCAGGTGTCGGACGGACAGGGCGGCTATTTCATTCTTGATATCGACGAGGCGGTTCCGGGCAATGCCTATGTGCTGCGGCCGGGCGCGGGTCCGGTCGATCATCGGCTGCAAGTGGGTGACAGGGTTGTGTCCCTGTCCGCCGTTGCCCCGCGCGAGCGCGTGCGGATTTCACTGACAAGGAACGAAGACTGATGACGATGGACACCGATCTGGCCACCTCTGCGGCACCGCAGCCGCGCATCGTCCTGCGCGCCATCATGGTGATCGGGATCGCGCTGTCGCTGTTCCAACTCTACGCGGCGGGGGTGCAGCCGCTGGGCCTCTTCTTTCAGCGGCCCATTCACCTTGGCTTCATTCTGGTGCTGTGTTTCCTGATCTATCCGGTCTTCGGCCGCGACCGCCCACGCGGGGGGCTGGGCTGGGTCATCGACGGCACGCTGATCGTCGCCGGGATTGCGGCCGGGGCCTGGGTGCCGATGAACATCGACATCATTGCCAACCAGATCTTTCCACGCGACATCGACATCTGGATGGGCATCCTGACCGTCCTCGTGGTGCTGGAAGGCGCGCGCCGCGCCGTCGGGCTTGGCATGACGATCATTGGCGCGGCCTTTCTGGCCTATGCCTTTGCGGGCAACCGGGGCGAGCTGCCTTTTCTGGCTGACTGGATGCCCGGTATCCTGAACCACCGGGGCTATTCTCTGGACCGTGTGGCCAGTCAGATGACGCTGGGGGCCGAGGGTATCTTTGGCATCCCGCTGGGGGTCGCGGCGACGTTCGTGTTCATTTTCGTGCTGTTCGGGGCCTTTCTCGAAGCCACCGGCGCGGGCAAGTTCTTTATCGATCTGGCCTATGCCGCCACCGGTCGCCAGCGCGGCGGGCCAGCCAAGGCGGCAGTCATCGCCAGCGCGGGCATGGGGTCGATCAGCGGCAGTGCAATTGCCAATGTGGTCACGACGGGCGCCTTTACGATCCCGCTGATGAAGAAACTCGGCTACCGGCCCGCGCAGGCGGGCGGGATCGAGGCCGCGGCATCGACCGGCGGGCAGATCATGCCGCCGCTGATGGGGGCGGGCGCCTTCCTGATGAGCGAGTTCACACGGATGCCTTACGTGGACATCGTGCTGGTCTCGATCTTTCCAGCGGTGCTCTACTTCGGGGTGGTGTACCTGCTGGTGCATATCGCCGCCGTCAAACAGGGCATGACGGGGCTGGCAGCCGTGGACCTGCCCAGCACCCGCAAGGTGCTGGCCGAAGGTTGGCATTTCCTGTTGCCACTGATCGCGCTGGTGGCGCTGCTGGTGGCTGGATACTCGCCCATGCGGGTCGGCTTCTATGCGATCTTGTCGATCATGGCGGCGGCATCGGCCAAGGCGCTGTGGAGCTATACGGCCACCGGCCCGACACGGGCCGGTTTCACCGCGATGTGCCGCCGTGGCATCATTCTGACGCTGGATGCGCTGGAGCTGGGCGCGCGCAACGCGGTTGCGGTGTCCATGGCCTGCGCCGTGGCAGGGATCATCGTGGGCGTCGTGGGGCTGACGGGGCTGGGCCTGAAGTTCTCGGCCATGATGATCGCGTTCTCGGGTGGCAATCTCTTGCTGGCGCTGCTTCTGGTGGTGATCGCCAGCCTCATCCTTGGCATGGGCCTGCCGGTGACGGCGGCCTACATCGTGCTGATCATCCTCGTTGGCCCCGCGCTGACAGAGGAATTCGGCCTGCCGATCCTCATCGCACATCTGGTCGTCTTCTGGTATTCACAAGACAGCAACGTCACCCCGCCTGTAGCCCTCGCCGGTTTCGCCGGAGCGGCCATCGCGGGATCGAAACCGATGGAAA